>JBBQAA010000001.1:0-26649 GCA_038276395.1 Solirubrobacterales bacterium
CGCACCGCTCGATCGCGTCGCGCGGACGACCCAGCCGCGGGTCATCTCCACGGCGGCCTACGAGCTGCCCGTCGACCTCCGCCGTCGCGGAGGTTCGCGTGGCCCTGGCGCGGTCATCTGCGGTTCCGCCCGAACGGCGCCAGCGGCGACCGCGCGCTCGTCCAGTTCCGCCCGCGGGGCGCCTCGGCGTTGAGAACGGAGGCGACGCTGACCGCGCACGCCCCCCTCGGCTTCTTCATCGGGTCGACCGCGTATCGTGGGGGGGCGACTGGCGCGGTCTGGGTCGGCGCGGAAGTGCCCTACGGGGCGATCTCGCGCACGATCCCGCTGTCCTGATCCGCGGCGCCGCCCTCGGCTGTGGGCGCAACTTTGCTGCCGCCCGTCAGTTCCTACCCGCAATGCCCCGACTCCGCCTCCTCCTGCCCCTCCTCCTGCTGCTCGCCGGCCCCGCTACGGCGGGGGCGAGCACCCATCAGTTCTCGATCATGATGGACGACCGCCTGCTGCTCAACCCGTCGACGCGGGACGCCGCCCTCGACCGCATGCAGGCCCTCGGCGTCGACGAGGTCCACTCGCTGCTGATCTGGCGCCAGGCGGACCGGGACGGCTTCGGCGCCTGGGACGGCCTCGTCGACGCGGCGCGCGCCCGCGGGATGGCCGTGATCCTGACCCCGACGGCGCCGATCCCGCCGTCCGCGTCGGACTGCCCCAGCCAGCGTCTGCTGTGCCGGCCGAACATCGGGAAGTTCCAGCGCTTCGTGACCGCCGCGGCCCGGCACTTCGGTCGGCGCGTCACGCGCTGGTCGATCTGGAACGAGCCGAACCTCGACGGCTGGCTGCTCCCCCAGCGCGTGCGCGCCCGATCGGGGCGCTACCTGTACAACGCCCGGCGCTACCGCGACCTCTTCCGCGCCGCGGCGCGCGGGCTCGCCGCCGCCGGGCACCGCCGCGACCAGATCCTGCTCGGGGAGACCGCCCCCGTGGCCAGCCAGCGGGCCATCCCCCCGCTCGACTTCCTGCGCGCCGTCTTCTGCCTGGATGGTCGTGACCGCCCGCTGAAGGGCGCCGCCGCGCGCGACCGCGGCTGCCGCGGCTTCACCCGCCTGCCGGCGACGGGGCTGGCCCACCACCCCTACACGCCGGCGGCGGCCTGCTCCCCCCGGTGCAAGGGCGGCCCGCAGGACGCCACGATCGCCTCGCTCGGGAGGTTGAACCCCGTGCTCGACGCCGCGGCGCGCTATGGCCGGATCCCCCAGGCCGCCCGGGCGCGGATCTACTTCACGGAGTTCGGCTTCCAGAGCAACCCGCCCAACCGCGGCGGGGTCATCTCCACCGCGCAGCAGGCGCGCTACCTCAACTGGTCGGAGGCGATCGCCTACGCGAACCCGCGCGTGCGCTCCTTCGCCAACTACGAGCTCCAGGACCCGGGCGCCGAGGTGTTCAACACCGGCCTGCTGTTCCTGTCGGGCCGCGAGAAGCCCGCCTACGCCGCCTGGCGCGTGCCGCTCTACGTCACGCGCGTCAAGCGCGGGGTGCGCATCTTCGGCGGCGTCCGTCCGGGGGGTTCGCACACGTTGGCCATCCGCGGCGCGTTCCGCCGCGGCGGCTTTGCGACGCTCCGCACCGTCCGGACCAACTACGCGGGGTATATCTCGCTGTTCGTACGCACCGGACGCACCCGCTTTCGGCTCCAGTCCGGGGCGCTCGCCTCGCGGACGGCGACGTGGTGACCTTGTCCCGCCCGCGCGTCCTCTACGCTCTGCGCGACCTCGGCGGCAACGGCCGCGGGGAACCGACGCAAACCTCGTGACCGTCCCTTCTCCTCAAAGAGGTCTGATGATGCGCCGTCTGAAAGTCTTTCTCCTAGCCGCTGTGACGCTGCTGCTCGTGGCCGCCTCCACGGCGCAGGCCGTGCCCCGCACGGAGGTCGGGCTCCAGGACGACGACGTCTTTATCCCGCGCTTCGGCGTGTTCTTCCCGCTCGACCAGGCCCTCGACACGGCGCGGACGCTCAGCGTGTCCTACATCCGCACCCAGGTCGTCTGGTCAAACGCGCTCGGCCTCAAGCAGTCCGAGCAGCGTCGCGTCCTGAACCATCCGAAGTACGACTGGAGCTACTGGGACTCGCTCATCGCCGCCGCGAAGACGCGCGGGATCCGCATCCAGATGGTGATTACGGGACCCGCCCCCGCGTGGGCCACCGGCGACCACAAGGTCGGTGTCTTCAAGCCGAACGCCAAGCTCTACGGCAAGTTCGTCTACGACGCGGTCAAGCACTTCCGCGGCCGCGTGAAGCGCTTCTCGCTCTGGAACGAGCCGAACTGGATCGGCTGGCTCTCGCCGGTCCGCCAGCAGATCTCGCTCTACCGCGCTCTGTACACGAGCGCCTACGCCGCCGCCCGCCGCGCCTACCCCGGCGCGCAGATCTTCCTGGGCGAGACCTCGGCCTACCAGGAACGCGGCCTCTCCACGGCGCCTCTGGCGCTGATGCGCGGCGTGCTGTGCCTGGACGGGCGCTACAGGAAGATCAAGCGCCGCCATTGCCGGCCACTGGCGGCAAACGGCTACGCCCAGCATCCGTACGACCTGCTCGCCCACTCGCCGACCTACCGCTTCCCGGGCAATGACAACGTCACAATCGGAACGCTCAGCCGTCTGACCTCGGCGCTCGACCGCGCGCAGAAGTCTGGCGCGCTGAGGGTCCTCGGGGCACAACGGATGCCGGTCTATCTGACCGAGTTCGGCTACCGCCTGAAGGGCAGGGGCTCGGTCAGCGACTCGCGTCGCGCCGGCTGGCTCGTGCAGGCGTTCAAGATCGCGCAGAAGAACCCGCGGGTCAGGCAGCTCCTCCAGTTTCAGCTCGTGCGCCCAGCGCTGCCCTCGCACTCGTTTTGGCAGGCCTACCTGCTCGGTTTCAAGGGCGAGAAGACGAAGACCTACAACGCGCTGCTCTCGTGGACGCGGTATGCCGCGAAGCACCATCTGATCGCCCAGCCCGGCCCCTTCTAGGCGGCGGCCTCACCGTCCGGGCGGCGAGGCCGCCGTGCCGCGTGCGCGCCTCGCCCTCGCCGGTGTCGTGCTGGCCGGCGGGGCGCTGCGCTTCGGCACCCTCGGGGTTCAGAGCGTCTGGTACGACGAGGCGGTGACGGCCGGGCTCGTGCGCCGGTCGTTCGCCGGGATGCTGTCGGCGATTCCGGGCATCGAATCGACGCCGCCGCTCTTCTGGGTCCTGCTGTGGCCCTGGACGCGCGTGGTCGGCCGCGGCGAGCTCGGCCTGCGCTCGCTCTCGGCGCTGTGCGGAACGCTGGCGATCGCGGCCGCGTATCTCCTCGGACGCCGCCTCGGCGGTACCCGGGCCGGGCTCATCGCCGCCGCGCTCGTTGCCGCCAGCCCGCTGCTCATCTGGTACTCGCAGGAGGCGCGGGCCTACGCCCTGCTCTCGCTGCTCTCGCTGCTCGGCCTCATCGCCTTCCTCGACGCGCTCGAGGCCCCGAGCCGGCGTGCGCTCCTGCGCTGGGCACTCGTCTCCGTGCTCGCCCTCACCACCCACTACTTCGCGCTCTTCCCGGTGGCGCTCGAGGCGGCGCTGCTCGTGCGCCGGCACCGGGGGGCGGCGATCCTCCCCGCCGGGATCGTCGGCGCGGCAACGCTCGCACTCGCGCCGCTGGCCATCGTGCAGTCGAGCGACTCGCGGGCCGGGTTCATCCGCCAGTCACCGCTGACCACGCGGCTCGTGCAGGTCCCGAAGCAGTTCCTCGTTGGCTATCACACGCCCGCCCAGGCCGCGCTGACCGCGGCGGCACTCCTCCTCGCCGCCGGGGCGGGCGCGCTGGCCATCCGGCGAGGGCGCGGGAGCGTTCGTCTCGTCGCCGGCATCGCGCTCGGGGCGTTCGCCCTGCCCCTGCTGGGCGCGCTGGCCGGCGCCGACTACTTCATCACCCGGAACCTGATCGCGCTGCTGATCCCGGCGCTGGCCCTGCTCGCCGTTGGGCTCGCCGCCGCTTCGCGGCGCGCCGGCGTGCTAGCCGCGGGTGCGCTCGTCGCCCTCGGGCTGACGGCGTTCGCGCTCGTCGAGACCCATCCGCTCGACCAGCGGCCCGACGCCCGGGCCGCGGCGCGCGCGCTCGGGCCCGCGGACGGACCGGAGGCGGTGATCGGGCCCGCCCAGGATCTGCTCGCCGTGGCCTTCTATCGCCACGATTCGCAGGAACTCGGTAACGCTTCGGTTCCCGTCCTCGGGCTCACCTGGGTGCGGCTGACGCCCGAGGGCGGCCTGGCGCGCGAGCTCCGGGCCGGAACGCCGCCGGCCGTGCCGCCGGCGTTCCGGCCGGTGGCCGCGATCAGCCGCCCCACCTACACCATCATGCGGTGGCGCGCGGCCACTCCCCAGCTCGTCTCGCCGGCGGACCTCGGCTCCCCCGGCGCGCTCGGCTTCAACCTCGGGCGATGAGCATGAGCGTGTGCCCGAGCTGGCGGGCGACGGGCGCCGAGCCGGCGGCGTCGAGGCGGGCGAGCCGCCGCTGCCAGCTCGAGGGCAGGCGGCGCCAGCCGTAGGTCACGGCGTAGAGCTCGGGCGCGAGGCCCGCCGCGCGGGACTCCGCGGCGAGCCGCCGCGGGGAGAGCGGGATGTCGTCCGGGGTGCCGTGCACGCGGGTGCCCGCGCCGAGCCGGTTGGCGAGCGCGAGCCCGAGGCCGACCGGGTGCCAGAGGTTCGGCTCGATGGCCACGAGGGCACCGCCGGGCCGCAGGAGCCGGCGCGCCTCGCGGAAGCAGGGCCCGAGCGGCTCCGCGTAGACGACGTGGTGGAGCACGAGCCGGTAGAGCACGACGTCGAACGAGGCGGCGGGCAGTCCGTCGAGCGCGCCCGCGCGCCCGACGAACCCCTCGTCGGCCTCGCCCCGCGCGACGGCCGCCGCTGGCTTGGCCGCGTCGAGATCCGTGGCCACGAGGCGCCAGACGGGCCGCGGGAAGAGGTGGCGGCCGGGGTGCCAGCCGCAGCCCACCGCCAGCACCTCTCCCCCGGTGCGCCCGAGGCGCGCGGCGAGGAGCAACCGCTCCCGCTCCTGCTCGATCTCGTAGTGCGTGGCCAGGCGCTCGGGCGGCGTCCGGCGGTCCAGCAGGTTCTCCGCCGTGTAGGCCTCGCTCAAGCGCGGGTGAAGCGGCGGCCCGCCACGGGCGAGTCGGACTCGTCGAGCGTCGCCTGCTCCTCCTCCGCCGCGGCCTTCTCGAGCGCGGCGAGGCGCTCGGGCGTCAGCGCCTCCTTGTCCTCGAGTGTCTCGAGCAGCGCGCTCGCCTCGGCGGCGAGGTCGGCGTCGACGGCGATCTTCTTGGAGACGGCGTACTTGTCGATCTCGGCGAACAGCTCGTCCACGAGCCGCGCCGTGGGGACCTTGCGCAAGGGCTTGCCGCGGGAGAAGATGAGGCCCTCGTCCTTGGCCCCGGTGATCCCGAAGTCGGCGTGCGAGGCCTCCCCGATGCCGTTGACCGCGCAGCCGAGGACGGCGACCTCGATCGGGTCGGCGTAGGCCTCCAGCCGCCGCTCGATCTCGGTCACGACCGAGTCCATGTCGAACTGGAGGCGCCCGCAGGTCGGGCAGGCGATGAGCACCGGGCCGCGCTCGCGGAGCTGGAGCGCCTTGAGGATCTCCCACGCGACCTTGACCTCCTCCTCCGCGTGGAAGGTGGAAAGCGAGATGCGGATGGTGTCCCCCACCCCGTCGGCGAGGAGCGTGCCGAGCCCGACGGCGGACTTGAGCGAGCCGGACCACTTTGTGCCCGCCTCGGTGATGCCGAGGTGGAGCGGATAGGGGATCCGGTCGGCCAGCCGCCGGTTGGAGGCGATCGTGTTCGGCACGTTGGTCGACTTGATCGAGACCTTGAAGTTCGTGAAGCGCAGGCGCTCCATGAGTTCGACGAACTCGACGGCGGCGGTGACGAGCGCCTCGACCGGGTCCTCGCGCTCGAGCGCGTGCAGGTGCTTGGGCAGCGAGCCAGAGTTGACGCCGATGCGCATCGGGGTGCCGGCGGCACTGGCGCGCTCGGCCACCTCGGCGACCTTGTCGGGACCGCCGATGTTCCCGGGGTTCAGCCGCACGCAGTGGGCACCCGCGTCGATCGCCTTGAGCGCCAGCGTGTGGTTGAAGTGGATGTCGGCGATCACCGGGATCGGCGACTCGACGACGATCGTGCGCAGCGCGTCGACGTCCTTCTCGCGGGGCACGGCGACGCGCACGATGTCCGCCCCGGCGTCGGCCACGCGGCGGATCTGGTCCATCGTCGCCGTCAGGTTCGCGGTCTCCGTCTTGGTCATCGTCTGCACGGCCACCGGGGCGCCGCCCCCGATGGGGACATCGCCGACGAAGATCTGCTTCGGGGAGGCCATACCCCTGACATTGTAGGTCCGAGCGCCGGCGCGGGCGCGGCGATCGGCACCGCGTCGAGGTCCCCGAGCCTAGACTGAGTGCGGTGCTCCGGAGACCCGCGCTCCGCGTGCTCGCCGCCCTGACGGCTATGCTCGCGCCGCCGCCGTCGGCTGCGGGCGCGGCGCCGTTCGGCTACCTCCCGACCCCGACCGACCAGATCTCCATCCCGGGAGCGGCGTCGGGCACCGAGATCACCCCCTCCGGCAGCCTCTACACGGGCTCGGCCGAGCTCGGCTTCCGCTTCGGCCCGCGGCTCGCGCCGTGGAACGGCCGGACCCGGACGCTGCTTGACGGTTGGCTACCGGTGCTCAGCTCGGGCGCGAGCTCCGGCGGCGCGCGCTACCGCCTCCAGGTCTTCACTGCCGCCGCGGCCGGCCGACCGGTGGACTTCGCCGGGGTGACGATCACGAACCCGTCCAGGCGGCCGCTCACCGCCCGCTGGCGGGCCGCGGCTCGCTGGTCGGGCGGAGCGCGGCTCAGCACGGGCGCGTACGCGTTCCGCTTTCCGCGACCGGTCGCCAACGACTCCTACCACGGCTACGTCCAGCCCGGCGAAGCCTTCGACCCCGGCGCCGTCTGGGGCTTCTCCGGCCGCGCCGCGACGCGCTCGGGCCGCGTCATCTACCTGTTCCCTCCCGGCGCACGGCTCTCGGCGCGCCCGACCGCCGGGCCGCTGGCCGCGGGGAGCCCGGCGGGGGCCGCCGCCTACGCGCTCCGTCTCGCGCCCCACGCGACGCGGCGCCTCGTCTTCCGGCTCCCGGTCGACCCGCCCCCCGCGGGCGCGCCGGAGGTCTCGCGCATCGCCCGCGCCGATCCTGGCCGGGCACTCGCGGCGACGATCGGGATCTGGCGCGGCGCGCTGTCGGGCGCCATGCGGATCGCCCTGCCCGAGGCGAAGGCCAGCGACACTTACCGCACGAGCCTCGTGAACATGCTCGAGGCTCGGACCCCGCGGGCCGGCGGCGTCGCCCAGTCGGTGAACCTCCTGAACTACCACTCGTTCTACCTTCGCGACAGCGCCATGATCGACGAGGCCTACCTGCTCGCGGGCCTGGCCGGGGTCGTGCGGGAGAATCTCGGGTACGTCGCGAAGTTCCAGCAGCCGGACGGCCTCTACATGTCCCAGCCCGAGCAGTACGACGGGTTCGGGGAGGCCCTCTGGTCCTACGCGGAGTACGCCCGCCGCGAGGGCGGCGCTGCCTACGCGCGCACGGTCCTCCCGGCCGTCTTCCGGGCGATGGGCTGGCTGGCCTCTGAACGCCGCTCCGATCCCCTCGGCCTCATGCCCTTCAGCCACACCTACGACAACGAGCAGACGCCCGGTCATCTCGCCGGGGACGACTTCTGGGCCTACGCGGGCGCCGCCGGTGCCGTGGAGCTGGCCCGGCTCGCCGGCCGCCCCGACCTGGCGGCGCGGTGGGCGGACGACGCGGCCTCCCTGCGCCGCGCCATCCGGCGCGCGGTGCGCGCCGCCGCCGGGCGCACGCACGGCGCGATCCCCCCCGCGCTCGACCTGCCGGGCGGCAACACCTGGGGGAACCTCTGGGCGGCCTGGCCCACCGGCACCCTCGGCCCCGCCGACCCCGCCGTCGTCGCGACGATACGCGCGGCGCGCCGGCGCTTCCGCGAGGGGATCGCCACCTACGGCCGCCTGCTGCACGGCTACCTGGGATTCCGGGTCCTCGAGACCGACCTGCTCGGAGGCCGGCAGGCGCTCGTCGTGCGCGGCCTCGACGACGAGCTGGCGCACACGACGGCGACCGACGGCGGGTTCGAGTTCGCCCTCCGCTACGGAGCCCCAGGCGCCCGCGACGATCTGACCCCGCACGGATGGTGGGCGGCGGAGTACGTCCTGCTGCTGCGCAACATGCTCGTGCGGGAGGATCGCGGGGACGTGCGGCTCGCCTCTGCGCTCTCACCGGCCTGGGTGAGGCCGGGGCGCACGCTGTCGGTGCGGGGGGCGCCGACCCTGAGCGGCCCCGTCTCGTTCACCCTGCGCGGGACACCGGCCGGCGCCGCCCTCGCCTGGCGCTCGCGCCTGCGGCCCGGCGCGAAGCTCGTCTTCACGGTCCCCGCCTTCGTCGGCCGTGTCCGCGCCCGGGGCTTCGATCGCCGTCACGGCGTCATCCGGCTGCGCGGCGCGCGGGGCCGGCTCGCGATCCGCTGGAGCCGCAGGGCCTCGGCCGAGAGCTTCGCCGCCGCGGTGCGGCGCCTTCCCCGCGGCTGACGGGCTCAGCCCGGGGGAAGGAACACGGTGCCGATCCGCCAGACGTAGGCGCGGCCCATCCAGTCGAGATCCGTGGGGCGGGCGGCGAGGAGCGCCTCGACGCGCGCGCGGTCGACCTGCGCCCAGGCCGGGTGGTCCGGCTGCGCGGCGGCCGCCGCGCGGATGGCCGCCAGCGGGCGGGCGAAGGGGTCGGCGGGCGGAGCCGCCGCGGGCGCGGGGGCCGGCTTGGCCGGGGTCGGCGCCGGGGTCGGCGGGCGTAGCCGCCGCCGCGCCTCGGCGGTCGCCTGGCGCGCTCGCCGGCGGCCGAGCGCGAGCCCGCGGGCGACTCGCCCCGGGCCCGCCCAGCCCGCGCCGTCGCCGAACGGCACGCCGGCGAGCTCGGGCGCGAGCAGCTCGACGAGCCTGCGATGCGGGGCCTCACGCCCTCGCTCGTCCGGGGTCTGGCCGAGCAGGTGAGGCACGAGGCGCCGGCTCCACAGGACCGAGGTCGGCTCGTGGACGGGGACGACGCAGGCGTGGGTCGGCCCGGCCCAGGTGCCCATGCGCCGCAGCAGGTAGAAGAGGTCGGGTACGTCGGCGGGGCGCGCGCCGGCGGCCAGGACCTCGCCCGCCCACGCCTCGAGCTGCTCCCGCAGGGCCTGGTCACCCGCCGCCGAGAGCGGGGCGCTCCGGCCCGGCCGGCGGCCGGTGAAGGCCCGCTCGAGCCGGTCGGCGAGCGCCGGGGCCGATTCGCCCTCCCCCGCCCGCCCGTAGTAGGCGCGGCCGATCTCGCCGCCCTGGCCCGAGTGCCAGAGCGGAGCCGGCTCGCCGCCTCGCGCGAGGGGGAAGCCGGCGGCGTCGGCCAGGGAGGCGGTGCCGCCGCTGAGCGCGGCTATGACCCGGGCGGCGCCGTCCGGGTCGCTCCAGACGTCGCCGCCCGCGCGCGCGCCGAGCAGGCGGTGAGGGACGCCCGCCGCCACGCACAGGGCCCGGCCGGTCTCGACGTCACCCGAACCCGGCACGCCGCCGGTCACGCCCGTGAACGGGAACCCCGCCCGCAGCGCACCGGCGAGGACGACGCGGGAGTCGCGGCCGCCCGTGACCGGGACGAGGCTCTCTCGCCCGGGCCAGTCGGCCAGGGCGCCGAGGGCGGCGACGAGGAGCGCCGCCGCGCGTTCGGGGTCCGAACCCGCTCCGGGCAGGCGGACGAGCTCGGCCAACGGCAGGAGCTCCGTCTCCTCTGCGCGCGCCTCGCCGCGGTCGCGGACGAGCACCGAGCGCCCGAGCCGCCGCACGCCCGGCCACCACGTGTCGCCCGCCAGCGACCAGCCGCCGCCGAGCAGGCTGGCCAGCGGCCCCGGCGCCGCGGGCCGCCGGTCGCCCGCGCCGAGCTCACGCAGCGCGAGCGGCGCGTTGCCGAACCAGCGTCCGTCCGGCGCCTCGGTCGTGTGGAGCGGGTGTGCGCCGAGGGCGTCGGCGGCGACCCGCAGTTCCCCCGAGCCCTCGTCGTAGGCCGCGGCGGCCCAGCGCCCGTCGAGCGCCGGCGCCCAGTCCTGCGGGTCGCTCAGGTAGCCCGCGGGGTCGAGGGGCCCGCGGCCGTCCGCTTCCTCTCCGTCCCAGCGGATGGGGCGGCCGGAGAAGAGCGCGGCGGCGGCGGCCTCGGCGTGGACGCCCGTGCCCGCCCAGGCGAAGGCGGCCCGGCCGCTCGGCGCCCGCCAGGTCCCGATCGCCTCGCCGGGCAGGAACGGGGCGTGGCGAAGGAGCGCGGCGAGCGCCGCCCGCGGGCGCTCCACGTCGATCCGCTCCCCCTCCCGCGCACGGCCGCAGAGGAAGAGGAGCACCGCGCGAGTGTAGGGTCGGCGCCGCTCCCGATGGCCGCCCGACGCACGATCCATGAGCTCCTCGCGAGCACCCGCAACGCCCTGCCCGAGCGCCCCGGGCCCGTGGCCGCGAGCCGGGCCGTCGCAACCGGCGCGGTCATCATCGACATCCGCTCCGAGCACCAGCGCCGTGCCGACGGCGTCATTCCGGGGGTGCGCTGGTACCCGCGCAACGTCCTCGAGTGGCGCTTCGATCCGGCCTCGGGGGCCGCGGACCCGGAGCTCGCCGACCCTGCGCGCCAGGCCATCCTCATGTGCGACCGCGGGTACGCCTCCTCGCTGGCGGCGGCGGCGCTGCACGAGCTCGGCTTCGTCCGGGCCACCGACCTCGACGGCGGCTTTCAGGCCTGGCGCGCGGCCGGGCTGCCCGTCGCGGCGCTCGGTGACTCAGATGATCTCGCGTAGCGCGCCGAACCGGGCCGCCGCGAGCGCGGCCAGGCCGGCCGCGACGCCGGCGAGGGCGTCCTGGGCGACACCGCCGACGGCGAGGCCGAGCACGAGGATCGTGGCGAGCGGCATCCAGCGGGAGGTGAGCGGCACGGATCCAGGGTGCCGCGGCGGCCTGAGCGCGGCCTGAGAGGCGCGGCTTCCTACTCTGACGCGGTGCCGGCCGCGCGCCCGTTCCCTCCGCGCGGTGCCTGGGCCGGCGGTCTGCTGCTCGGGCTCGCCCTCACCGTGCTCCTGCAGCTCTGGAAGGGGCACGACTACTGGAACTTCTCCGAGGGCGTCTACCTGCTCTCGGCGCGACTGATGGCCGCGGGCCACGGGCTCTACCACGGCTTCGCCGGCGCGCAGCCCCCGGGCGTGTTCCTCGCCGGCGCCGGGCTGCTCGGCCTCCACGACGGGATCGGCTTCGTCCGCGGCGCGCTCGGGCTCGTGCAGCTCGGCGCGGGCGCCCTGGCCGCGGTGGCCACGTGGCGCCTCTCCGGCAGCCGGCTCGCGACGGCGCTCGCCCCCGCCCTCGCGCTGCTCACCCCGTGGGCGACACACGAGCACGGGCAGCTCACGCCCGAGGTGCTGGCGCCGCCGCTGCTGCTGGGCGGCGCGCTGCTCGCCGCGCGGCCGCGGACCGCCGCGGCGGGCGGCGCGCTCGCAGCCGTCGCCGTGGCCGTCAAGTACCCATTCCTGCTGCCCGTGGCCGGCATCGTCGCCTTCGCCCCCGAGCGCCGTCGGACCGCCCTCGGCGCGGGAGCCGCGCTCATCGCCCTGGCCCTCGCCGGCCAGCTCGTCTACGGCTCGGCGCTGTGGCGGGACACCATCGGGGCCCAGCTCGGCTCCGGCCGCCACACCATCCGCCAGATCGGCCAGCTCGGGGTCCAGGAGGCGTGGGGGCTCGCGGGGCCGCTCCTCGCCGCCGGCGCCCTCCTCCTCGCCGGCCGGCGGCGCGTGCGCGACCCGCTCCTCGGCCGCGTCTGGGTCGGCCTGACCCTCGGCGTCCTCGCCACCGGGCTGACCGTGGTCAAGCGGGGCACGGTCCCGAACGTCGTCCTGCCGATCGAGGCGGCCCTCGTGCCGCCGGCGCTGGCGGGCGTCGCGCTGCTCGCGGTCCGGCCGAGGCCGCGCGCGCTGGCCGCCGCCGGGATCGCGCTCGCGCTCGCTCAGAGCGCCTCGCTCGTCATCTCGCCGCGCCGGACCGCCTTCCCGTTCGTGTACCCCGGCTCGCAGCGCGGGGCGTGGGGTGTCTACCTCTCGACGGCCCGGCTCGACGCGCAGGTCGCGCGCGCCCGCCGCTGCCCGCCGGCGCGGGCAACGTCCTTTCCGCCCTACGTCGCGTTCCTCGCCCGCCGGCCGGCGCCGGGCGGCGAGCCCGACACCTTCCTGCTCTCCCACGCCGGAGGTCGCCTGGACGCCGCGCTCGTCCGCGTGAACCTCGCCCACGTGCGCTGCCCGTGAGGGGCGCGCCGCCGACGCGCCGCGCGGGCCCTCAGCCCGCCCGCACCGCGAGCGCCACGAGCCCCACCGACAGCGCGTCCTCGAGCACCGCCCACGGCACGTCGCTGCCCGTGCGCGCGGCGAGCGCCGCCCGGCCGCGCGCGCAGGCGAACGCGCTCGCCAGCGCGACGGCGGCAGCGACGGGCGCCGCGCCGTCACCGGCCAGCGCCCGGGCCGAGAGCCCCGAGGAGATCGCGCGGGCGCCGAGGCCGCCCGGCTCGAGCCGGGTGCGCATCTGCGGGAGCTTGTCGGCCACGAGCTCGCCGCCGGCGACGAGGAGCGCCGCCGTCCGCCCGCGCCTGCCCATCCGCCCGTGCAGCGCAAGCATCGCCGGGGGCATGAACGTCCGCATCCCCCCGCCGAGGCCGAGGATCACGGGCAGCCGCAGCTCCGCGGCCTTCACGAGACCGCGTCCACGCGCAGCCGGCGCTCGCCGCGCGGCGTCGTCACGCTGACCGTTGTGCCCGTCCGCACGCCCATCAGCGCCCGGGCGATCGGGGAGTCGACCGACAGCCGCCCGGCCGCGGCGTCGGCCTCGGCCGGACCGACGAACGTGTAGGACAGGGCCCGCCCCGTCGTCTCATCCGTGATCGCCACCGTGGCGCCGAAGATCACGATCTCTCCCGCGGCCGCCGCCTCCACGGGCACGGCGCGGCGCAGCTGGTCGTCGAGCAGGGTGATCCGCCGCTCGAGCAGCGCCTGGGAGTTCTTGGCGTCGTGGTACTCGGCGTTCTCCTTGAGATCCCCCCACTCCCGCGCGGTCTTGATGCGCGCGGCGATCTCCCGCCGGCCCGTCGTCTTCATCTCCTCGACCTCGCGACGGAGCTCCTCGAGCCCCGCCGGGGTCATGGGGACGTCCTCGCTCCCCGCGCTCACGCGTACATCGCCTCGATCTGCTCGGAGTACTTCTCGGCGATCGGCTTGCGCTTGAGCTTCATCGTCGGCGTCAGCTCGTCGCCGCCCGGCTCCCACTCCTCGGGCAGGATCTCGAACTTCTTGATCTGCTCTACGCGCGCGAGCCGCTTGTTGGCGCGGTCGATCTCGGCCTGGATCTCCTCGCGGACCTTGTCGTCCTCGGCCAGCGCGGAGAGCGAGTCGTCCTCGATCCCCTGCTGCCCCGCCCACTGCCTGACGTACTCGCCGTCGAGCACGATCAGCGCCGTGTTGTAGGAGCGGCGGTCGCCGATGACCGCGGCCTGGCCCACCATCGGCCCGGCGCTCTTGACGATCGACTCGATGTGCGCGGGGGACATGTTCTTGCCCGCCGCGTTGATGATCAGCTCCTTCTTGCGATCCACGATCTTGAGGTACCCGTCCTCGTCCAGCTCGCCGATGTCGCCGGTGAGGAGCCAGTCCCCGTCCATCGTCTCCTCGGTCTTGTCCGCCATGTTGCGGTATCCGAGCATCACACAGTGGCCGCGGACCATGACCTCGCCGTCCTCCGCGAGCTTGACCTCGATCCCCGGTCCGGCCGGGCCGACCGTGCCGATCTTGACCTTCCCAGGCGGGTTGACGGTCCCGGCGCCGCAGGTCTCGGACATCCCCCACAGCTCGGCCAGCTCGATGCCGATGGCGTGGAAGAACTCGAGCACCTCGACCGGCGTCGGCGCGGCGCCGACGTTCACCGTGATCACCTCGTCGAGGCCGAGCATCTTCCGCAGCCCCGAGAACATCTCCTCGTCGGCCTTCGCAACCCTGGCCGCGAGCTCCTCGGGCACCTCCTCCCCCTTCTGCTCGAGGCGCACCTTCTGAAGCGCGGCGTCGAGCGCCTCGCGCACCGGCTTCTGCTGCTCCTCGGGCTGGCCGGCCATCATCGTCTCGAGGCCGCCCTTCAGCTTCTCCCAGATCCGCGGGACGGCGAAGAACCAGTTGGGGCGGACCTCCGGCAGGAACTTGACGATGTTCCGCGGGTCGTCGCAGGTCGTGACCTCGGCGGCGAAGACGATCGGGATGTAGTGGTGGGCGTTGCGCTCGGCGATGTGCGCGGCGGGCAGCCAGGAGATGACGCGCGCGCCGGGATCGAGCTGGATCAGCTCCTGGATCGAGCCGGTCACGCTCAGGAGGTTCTGGTGGGAGAGCTGGACGCCCTTGGGGGGCCCGGTCGTGCCCGAGGTGTAGATCAGGGTGAGGACGTCCTCCCCGGTGACCTCGGCCAGCGCGGCGTCGACGTCGAAGTCCGAGGCGGCGCCCGCGGCCTCGAGATCCTCGAAGCTCGTGCAGTCCTCGGGCACGTCGTCCCCCGCGTCGAGCACGACGACGTGCTCGAGCTCGGGCAGCTCCTGGCGCGCCTCGAGCGCGTTCTCGAGCAGATCCCGCTCGACGACGAGGATCTGCGCGCCGGCGTCCTCGATCACGTACTGGATCTGCTCAGGGGAATAGGTGTTGTAGATCGAGAACGGGGTCGCGCCGAGGGTGATGGCGGCGAGGTCGACGAGGTGGAACTCGGGCCGGTTGGAGAGCAGGATCGCGATCGTCCGCCCCTTCTCGAGCCCCCGGCCGGCGAGGCCCGCGGCCAGGTGGTCGACGCGCTCGCGCGCCTCGGTCCACGTCAGGCGGACCGAGTCGTCGGGGCGGCGAAAGGCCACGGCGTCCGGATGGGCCTGGACCGTGCGCCGGAACGCCTCGGCCATGCTCACGGCCTCGTAGGCGGGCGCGCTCTCCGCGCTGGCGGTGCTGCTCTGCATGGTCTCCCTCTCGATCTCCCGGCTCTCGGGGGAAACCTACCCCGTCGCGATTCTACCTGACCCTGAAGCCGCCGTGCTGCAGGTGGCCGATGTCGTTCGAGAGGCCGATCGCGAAGACGAGCAGCACGAGCGCGATGCCGACGACGCTCGCGCGCTCGAGCACCGAGAAGGGGATCCTCCTCCCGCGGACCTTCTCGGCCAGCGCCCAGAAGATGTGCCCGCCGTCGAGCGGCAGGAAGGGGAAGAGGTTGATGAGCGCGAGCGAGAGGGAGATGACGGCGAGGATGAAGAACGCCTGCGAGGTGTTCGTGGCAAAGGACTGCTGGGTCGTCTTGTAGCCCCCGACGACCGAGGAGAGCTGCTTGCGCTCCTTGGCCTGGAAGATCTTCCCGAACACGCCGAGCGTCGTCTTCGTCACGCTCCACAGGGTCTGGCCGGAGAGCACGGCGGCGCGGGCCGGGCCGGCGTCCTTGATGCGCGTCGTGAACCCGAACCCGAGCAGCATCCGCTGCGCGCCGGGGTCGTACCGCGGGCGGGCGGAGACCGTGACGGGGTAGCCGTCGCGCAGCACCGTGAGCCGGACCGGAGTCGCCGCACGGCAGCCCTTGACGAGCGCGCCCGGGCACCGGTGGGAGTTGATCGCCGCGCGCAGGGCGTCCGGCCCGCCGCGCCGGCCGTCCACCGCCACGAGGCGATCCCCGGCGGCGAGCACCGCGCCCGCCGGCGCCTTCAGGCTGACGCCCTCGACCGTCTTCGTGGAGACCCCCTCCCCGTGGGCGAGCACGAGGAAGAAGAGGATCCCGAAGGCGAGCACGAGGTTGACCGCCGGCCCCGCGGCGATGACGACGATCCGCTTCCAGACCGGCTGGTTGTAGTAGGCGCGGGGCACGACCTCGGGCGGGAGCTCCTCCCGCGGGTTCATCCCGGAGATCTTCACGTAGCCGCCGAGCGGGATCGGGCCGATGCCGTACTCCGTCTCCCCCCGGCGGACCTTTAGGATGAGCGGCCCGAAGAACAGCGAGAAACGCTCGACCCGCATCCCCACCGCCTTGGCCGCCGCGAAATGACCCGCCTCGTGCAGGATGATGAGGGCGGCGAAGCCGAGGAAGGCGAGGACGTAGCTCACCGGGGGATTGTGCCGCGGCTTGCTGGGGGTTCCCTCAGAGCGCGGCGGGAGTGTCGGAGCTCCGGTGCGGCGTGACCTCGCTCGACCCGACGACGAGCCCGAGCCGGCCCGCCCCGCGCCGGAGGCGGCCGAGCGGTCGGGGGGCAGTGCGCGTGGACAGGAATGCCCGCCAGGCCGACATCGCCGTCCACCGAGCGTCGGGTGGACCCGAGACCGCTGCGCCGCGTCGATCCGCGCGTCCACGTGCCGGGTAGGAGTGCGGATGCGGATACGGCGCGGTGCCGGGACCTGCGGAGGGCGCGGCGAGCTCGCCGCCACTAGCCCGCGAGGGCGGCCACCTGCTCCTCCGCCACCCGCCGCCCCTCCCGGTCGGCGGCGTACAGCGCCTCGAACGAGTGCACGGGCGCGGCCGGGAGGTGCTCGAGCGTGCGCTCGATGACCTCGGCGATGCCCAGGAACGGCAGGCGGCCGGAGAGGAAGGCATGGACGGCGATCTCGTTGGCCGCGTTGAGGACGCACGGCGCCGTCCCCCCCGCCGTCGCCGCCTCCCGCGCCAGGCGCAGGCAGGCGAAGGTCTCCTCGTCCGGGGGCTCGAAGGTCAGGGTCCCGGCCGTTGCGAGGTCGAAGGGCCGGGCCATCGGCACCTCGGCCCGCTCGGGATGATGCAGCGCGTAGGAGATGGGGATCCGCATGTCCGGGTGCCCGAGATGGGCGAGCGCGGCGCCGTCGGCGAGCGTGACGAGGGCGTGCACGATCGACTGCGGGTGCACGGCGACGTCGATCCGCTCGTAGGGGGTCCCGAACAGGTGGTGGGCCTCGATCACCTCGAGGCCCTTGTTCATGAGCGTCGCCGAGTCGATCGTGATCTTCCCCCCCATGGCCCAGGTGGGATGGGCGAGCGCGTCCTCGACGCTGACCTCGGCGAGCTCGGCCCGGGTGCGCCCGCGAAACGGCCCGCCCGAGGCGGTGAGCACGAGGCGCTCGACCGCGCCCGGCGGCTCTGAGGCGATGAGCTGGTGCAGCGCCGAGTGCTCGGAGTCGACGGGGATGATCTGCGCGCCGGTGGCTTCGGCCAGGGCCGTGACGAGCTCGCCGCCGACGACGAGCGACTCCTTGTTGGCCAGGGCGAGGTCGATGCCCTCGCCGAGGGTCGCCACCGTCGGCCCGAGCCCGGCCGAGCCGACGAGCGCGTTGAGGACGAGGTCCGCCTCGGACTCGAGCACGAGGTCGACGAGCCCCGCGGCGCCGGCGAGCACCTCGCCGCCCGTCCACGCCGTGGCCGCGCGGGCGCCGGCGTCGGGGTCGGCCAGGGCGATACGGCGCACGCCGTGCTCCTCCGCCTGGCCCACCAGCTGCTCCCACGAGCGCTCGGCCGAGAGGCCGACGAGCTCGAGGTCCTCGGCGCGAGCGACGATCTCGAGCGCCTGGGTGCCGATCGAGCCCGTCGAGCCGAGGATGAGCAGGCGCACCATCTAGCGCGAGGGTACGCGGAACGGCTACCTTGCCGCGCACGCGCATGCGCCTCGCCCTCCCCTCCTCGCCGCCCTGCTGCTTGCCGCTCCCGGCGTGGCGAGCGCCAGGCGCGTCGCGGAGCACGCCTCGTCCGGCGGCGTCTCGGCGACGCTGACCTACCGGGTGCTGGAGAAGCCCTACCGGCACTTGACGCGCCCGTTCCTGACGATCCGCCGGGACGGCGTGGTCGAGGTCGCGCGCCCCCTCCGCGCCGACCGGCGCGATACGGGCCGGGCCTTCCCGCCCCAGCCCGCCAACTACTACGGCCACGTGCGCTCGGTCTCCGTGCGCAACATCGACTCCGACCGCGAGCCCGAGGTGCTCGTCGACCTCTAGACCGGCTCTGGTACGGCCTGCGCGGGAAGGCACGCCGGGCGGGGGACGCGCGCGGGGTGCTCGCCGCCTACGTGGCCGACGAGGCGATCCTCGGACGGGGCCCGCGGCGCTGCGGACGGTCAGGGCGATCGCCGACGCGGGGCGCCTCGGAAAGGACGCCAAGCCCGGCGGGAGGGCCTTCGTGCGCGCGCTCGTCCGGGTGCTCCGCGGGCTGGGTTACCGACTGCGCTAGACCGTCCACGCGGCGGGAACCCCGGCGCTCGAAACCGCTCCCTACAGCAGCGCCCGCCACAGCCAATAGCCGACGACGACCGCGAACATCGCCGCGTCGAGCCGGTCCAGGGCCCCCCCGTGCGCGCCGAACATCCGCCCGGTGTCCTTCGTGCCCGCGCCGCGTTTGAGCGCGGACTCGAACAGGTCCCCGATCGGCGCGACGAGCCCGACCGCCGCGCCGAGCAGCAACGCGTGGCCGGTCGAGAGCCAGTCCTGGTAGAGGCCGGCGAAGAACGCGCCGAGGATCGCGAAGAGGAACCCGATGACGAGCCCCTCGAGCGTCTTGTTCGGCGAGATCCGCGGCGACAGCGGTCGCCTCCCGAGGGCGCGCCCCCCGAGATAGGCGCCGGTGTCCCCGACGAAGGTGGCCACGAGCACGTCGATGACGATCCCCCCGCCGTGGGGCAGGTCGCGCAGGAGCGCCGCGTGGGCGAAGGCGAGGCCGATCCACAGGATCCCGAGGAAGGTGACGGCCAGCGGCGCGGTCAGGTCGGGGGTCTCGGGTGCGAGCAGCGCCAGGCCGAAGGTCACGGGCACGGAGATGACGAGGACGAGCATGACCGTCTCCACGCTGCCCAGGCGCGCGGCCACGAGCAGCCCGGCGAGCGCGAGGAAGCCCGCGAGCTTCACGGGCTTCGTGCGCTCGAGCATCGTGTAGAGCTCGTGCAGGCACAGGGCGCCAAGCACGGCGAGGCCGGCGATGAAGAACCAGCCCCCGAGCGCGACGATCGCCACCGCGAAGGCGATCAGGGGCACGGCCGCGATGACCCGGGCCGCGAGCTCTGAGCGGGAGTTCCGGCGCCCGGCGCGGCGGGCGCGGGCGGCGCTCACGCGGCCCGCCCCCCGAAGCGGCGCCGGCGCTCGCCGAACTCGGCGAGGCTCGCCTCGAGCGCCTCCCGCGAGAAGTCCGGCCACAGCTCGTCGCGGAACACGAGCTCCGCGTAGGCCGCCTGCCAGATCAGGTAGTTTGAGAGGCGCCGCTCCCCGCTCGTGCGGATGATGAGATCCGGGTCGTGCATGTCCGGCGCGTAGAGGCCGCGGCGGAAGGACTCCTCGTCCCGCCCGTCCCACGCCCGGACGGCGTCGAGGATCTCCGCCCGCCCGCCGTAGTTGAAGCAGACGAAGAGCGTGATGCGGTCGTTCTCCGCCGTCTCGGCCTCGGCCCAGGCCATCTTCTCCCGCAGGCGCTTCGGCACCGGGTCCTCACGGCGCCCGAGGAAGCGCATGCGCACGCCCTCGGCCTTCAGCTCCGGCGTCTCGCGGTCGATCCGCTCGCCGAACATCCGCATGAGCCCCGCGACCTCGAGCCGCGGACGGCTCCAGTTCTCCGTCGAGAAGGAGTAGACCGAGAGCTCCCGGATGCCGAGCTCGGCGGCGTCGCGCAGGCGCGCCTTGACGACGTCGGCGCCGGCTCGGTGCCCGGCCACCACCGGCAGCCCGCGGCCCTGCGCCCAGCGGCCGTTGCCGTCCGTGATGATCGCGACGTAGCGAGCCCGCCCGTCGGCGGCGCCACTCATACCTCGAGGATCTCGGCTTCCTTGCCCTTGAGCGCCTCGTCCAGGTGGGTCACGCTGCGGTCGGTCAGCTTCTGCAGCTCGTTCTCGGCCCGGTGCTCGTCGTCGCGCCCCGACTCCCCGGCGTCGCGCAGCTCGCGCAGGTCGTGCATGACGTCGCGGCGGACGTTGCGGATCGAGACCCGCCCCTCCTCGGCGATCCCCCGCACCTGCTTGACGAGCTGCTTGCGGCGCTCCTCGGTGAGCTCGGGGACAAGCAGGCGGACGAGATTGCCGTCGTTGGAGGGCGTAAGGCCGACGTCGGACTCGAGGATCGCCTTCTCGATCGCCTTGATCGAGCCCTTGTCGTAGGGCTGGATCGTCAGCAGGCGCGCCTCGGCGGTGGAGATCGTCGCGAGCTGCTTCAGGGGCGTCTGCGCGCCGTAGTAGTCGACGCGCACGCGGTCGAGCAGCGCGGGGCTCGCGCGCCCGGTACGCACCGTGCCGAACTGCGAGCGCGTGGCCTCGACCGCCGTCTCCATGCGCTCGCGGGCGTCCTCGAGGAGCTCGTCGATCATGTCCGGACCAGGGTTCCCACGCGCTCGCCGGAGACTATCCGAGCGATGTTCCGCTCGTCGCCCATGTTGAACACGTTGATCGGCAGGCGATTCTCGGCGCAGAGTGTGAGCGCGGTCGAGTCCATGACCCTCAGGCCGCGGCTGACCGCGTCCATGTGGGTGATCTCGGGGATGAACGTCGCCTCGGGGTCGACGTTGGGGTCGGCCGTGTACACGCCCTCGACGCCGTTCTTGGCCATGAGGATGACCTCGGCGTGGACCTCGGCGGCGCGCAGCGCGGCGGCGGTGTCGGTCGTGAAGAACGGGTTGCCGGTGCCGGCGGCGAAGATGACGACGCGCTTCTTCTCGAGGTGGCGCATCGCGCGGCGGCGGATGTAGGGCTCGGCGACCTCGGAGATCGTGAGCGCCGACTGCACGCGGGTGTGCACGGCCTCCTTCTCCAGCGCGTCCTGCAGGGCGAGCGCGTTCAGCACGGTGGCGAGCATGCCCATGTAGTCGCCGGTGGCGCGATCCATCCCCTTCGCGGCGGCGGCGAGACCCCGATAGATGTTCCCACCGCCGACGACCACGGCGACCTCGACCCCCTCGCGCTGCACGCCGGCGATCTGGGTCGCGGTGGCGTGCACGCGCTCGGGGTCGGTGCCGTACTCGAGATCGCCCATGAGGGCCTCCCCCGAGAGCTTCAGGAGGATGCGCCGGAAAGCCGGATCGCCGGAGCCCATGCGTCTAGGAGACGGAGAAGCGGGCGAAGCGGCGGATGACGACGTTCTCCCCCGTCTTGGCGGAGATCTCGGCGCGGAGCTGCTCGATCGTCTTGCCCTCGTGCTTGTCGGTGTTGACGTGGGGCTGGAGGAGCAGGACGACCTCCTCGAGCCACTTCTTCAACCGGCCCTCGACGATGCGCGGGACGATGTGCTCGGGCTTCCCCTCCTGCTCGGCCTGCTCGGTGGCGATCCGCTCCTCGCGCGCGCGCTCCTCGGCGTCGAGCTCCTGCTCGGTCACCGCGAGGGGGGCGGCGGCGGCGATGTGGAGGGCGACGTCACGGGCGAAGGCGACGAAGTCCTCGTTGCGGGCGACGAAGTCCGTCTCGCAGTCGACCTCGACGAGCACGCCGACCCTGCCGTTCGAGTGGATGTAGGACTGGACCGTGCCCTCGGCCGCCTCGCGCTCGCCGCGCTTGGCCGCCTTGGCCGCGCCCCGCACGCGCAGGAGCTCGACCGCCGGCTCGAGCTCGCCGCCCGTCTCCTCCAGGGCGCGCTTGCACTCCATCATCCCCGCGCCGGTCCTGTCGCGCAGGGCCTTGACCTCCTGCGCGGTGACGCTCACGACGAGCCCTCCTCGCCCTGCGGCGCCTCGGGCGCGGCGTCGTCGCCGCCCGCGGTGACCTCGGCGCCGGCCTTGCGCACGCCCTTGGCGGCCTTGCCGGCCGCCCTGCGGGCGCCCTTGGCCACCTCGATGGCGGCCTCGGCGACCTCGCCCTCACCGGCCTTGCCGCCCGCGACCGAGACGCTCTCGACGACCTCGCGCGCCGCCTCGGTCGCGCCCGCGGCGACGTCCTGCGCCGCGGCGACGGGCGCGGGGGTGCTCTCCTCGGGCGCCTCGGGGGGCGCGGCGGGCTCGGGGGGGGGCGGCTCGGCCGGCTTGGCCTTCGGCTTCGCGCGCCGGCGCGGAGCGGGCTTCGGGGCGGGGGCGGAGGCCTCCTCCACGGGGGCGTCGGGTGCCTCGCCGGGGGCGTCGGGTGCCTGGGCCGGCTCCTTCGTCGCCTCCTCCACCTGCTCCGCGGTGGCCGGAAGACCGGGCGCCACGGGCTCCCCGGCCGGCTCCGCGGCCGACGCGTCCGGCGCGGAGGCGGCGGCGATATCGGCCTCGGTGGCCGGGGCGCCTGGCGCCACCGGCTCGGTCTTCGCGGCCGGCTCGGCCGGGGCGGGGGCGGCGGGCTCGGCCGGCGCGGGGCCGGCCTGGCTCGCGGCCTGCGCCTCCGCGGCCTCGCGCTGGGCCTGCTCCTCGGCCTCGCGTCGGGCCTGCTCTTCGGCCGCGCGGCGCTCGCGCTCCTCCTGCTCACGCCGGGCGCGGGCCTCGGCCTCCTGGCGCGCCTTCTCCTCCGCCACGACGAAGGTGCGGTGCCCGGCCTCGACGACCTCGCCGATGGCGCGGGTCACGAGCGCGCAGGAGCGGATGGCGTCGTCGTTGCCCGGGACGACGAACTGAATGCCGTCCGGATCGCAGTTCGTGTCGACGAGGCCGATGATCGGGATCCGCAGGCGCTGGGCCTCGCGCACGGCGATGACCTCGGTCTTCAGGTCGATGACGAACATGGCGTCGGGCACGCCCTGCATGTTCTTGACGCCGCCGAGGTTGGCTTGCAGCTTCAGCAGGTCGGCCCGGGCGGCCAGGCGCTCGCGGGTGGGCAGGAGCTCGAGCTGGCCCTCGGCCTGGTAGCGCTCGAGGTCGTGCAGGCGGGAGATCCGCCGCGAGATCGTGTTCCAGTTCGTCAAGAGCCCGCCGAGCCAGCGATGGTTCACGTAGGGCATGTCGGAGGCCTCGGCCGTGTCCTTCACCGCGTCCTGCGCCTGCTTCTTCGTGCCGACGAAGAGGACGGTCCCGCCGCGCGCGGCGATGTCCGCCGAGAAGCGCCGGGCGTCCTCCAGCAGGCGCTGGGTCTGGAGCAGGTCGATGATGTAGATGCCGCCACGCTCACCGTGGATGAAGCGGCGCATCTTGGGGTTCCACCGGCGCGTCTGATGGCCGAAGTGCACCCCGGCCTCGAGCAGCTCCCGGATGCCGACGTCGGGCACGAGGAGGTTCCTTTCGATTGTGGGACAGACTGCCCGCGAGGCGGAGAGCGGACCCGGCACGAGCGCCGGGCAGGACCCGCCTCCCTCCCCGCGGGGACGGAGTTGGATTGAGGACTACGCCGCGAAGTCTAGAAGCCGCGGGGCGCGGCCGGTGGGCGCGCCGCCCGTCCGCAGCCAGGCGTAGAGCCACAGCGCGGCCCGGCGCTCCTCGTCCACGGGCGCGCCGTCGACGACCTCGGCCTCGATGCGCGCGAGCGGGAGGCCCGCGGCGGTGCGGAGATCCACTTCGTCTCGCAGCGTGGAGAGCATGGTGCAAGAGTCGCACCGCGACCTGAACCGCGAGTGAAACGTCGGTGAAGCCCGCCGAGGGTGCTCAGGACCTCCGCGCCGGGGCGGGCGGGGCGGCCCTCGCCCGCGCCAACGCCGCCTTGAGGTCGGCCGGGAGCGGCGAGGAGAGATCGACCCGGTCCCCCGTGACGGGATGCGGGAAGGCGAGGCGCGCGGCGTGCAGGAACTGGCGGGCGAGGCCGAGCTCGCCCTGCGTCCCGTACTCGGGGTCGCCGGCCACGGGATGGCCGATCGAGCGCAGGTGGGCGCGGATCTGGTGGGTTCGCCCGGTCTCGAGCGTGACGCGCAGGAGCGCGTGGCCGGGAAGCACCCGCTCGAGCGCGAAGTGGGTGACCGCCGATCGCGGCGAGTCGGTGTCCGAGGACATGCGCGTGCGCCGGCGGCGGTCGCGGCCGAGCGGGGCGTCGATGGTGCCCGTGCGCGCGGGCGGCGTGCCCGCCACGAGGGCCAGGTACTCGCGGCGCATCGTCCGCGCGACGAGCGCCGCCTTGAGCGAGCGGTGGGCGGCGGACGTGCGGGCGAGGACCATGAGCCCCGAGGTGTCCTTGTCTAGCCGGTGCACGATGCCCGCCCGCGCCGGGTCCCCGCCGCCGCCGGCGCGGCCCGCGAGCGCCTGGGCGAGCGTTCCCTTCCGGTGCCCGCGGGCGGGATGGACGACGAGGCCGGCCGGCTTGTCGACCACGATCAGGACGTCGTCCTCGAGCACGACCGCGAACGGGACGGCGGGCACAGCCGGATCCACCGCGGGCGACGCCGCCGGCGGCGCGGTGAGCTCGACCGCCTCCCCCCCGCCGAGCACGTGGCCCTTGCGCACGCGCGCGCCGTCGACGCGCACCCTTCCCTCCGCCACCGCCCGCGCGGCCTGGGCGCGCGAGCCGGCGGTGGCGGCGAGGAAGGCGTCGAGGCGCGTTCCCGCCTCGGCCTCCGGGACCGTGAGCCTCACGAGGCGACCGGCCGCCGCGGCCCTTCGAGCACGTAGAGCAGGGCGAGCACGCCGATCGTGATGGCCATGTCGGCCACGTTGAAGGCGGGCCACAGGGGGAGCTTCACCCAGTCGGTGACCGAGCCGCGGATCACCCGGTCGATGATGTTGCCAAGCGCGCCGCCGAGCAGGAGCCCGGTCGGCACCCACAGCCCCGGGCGGTCAGGGTGGCGCGCGAAGTAGGCGGCGAGCAGCACGAGCGCGACCACCGTCAGCACGAGCACGATGGCGCCCGCACCGGAGAAGGCGCCGAAGGCGACGCCGGTGTTCCGCACGTGCACGAGCGTGACGCCGGGAAAGACGCTGTTCTCCTCCCCCGGGGGGATCCCGGAGCGGACGAGCGCCTTGGTCGCCTGGTCGAGCGCGACGACGACGGCAAGGATGACGCCCGCCCGGGCGTAGGGCCGCATCAGCCGCCGACGGCGGAGACGACGATCTGGCCGACGATCCGCAGGACGAAGATCGCCACGATCGGCGAGATGTCGAGCGGGCCGATGAGCGGGATGAAGCGCCGGAAGACCGCCAGGTAGGGGTTGCACACGTCGCGCAGGAACTGCAGGACGGCGTCGACCCCGCGGTTGTAGGGCATGCGCACCCCGAAGGAGAGCACCATCGAGGTGATGACGTAGATGATGATGAGCAGCGTGTAGACGTCGATCAGCGCGACCAGGTACTCGGCGATCGTGGTGCGCACGCTGCCGAGCAGGAGGGGCGTCACCCGCCGGCCACCGCGTCCGCGGCGTCGTGGAACGCCGCGCGCAGACCGCCCCGCTCGAGCGCCGCCAGGCCGCGGGCGGTCGAGCCGCCCGGGGAGGCCACGGCGCGGCGGAGGCCGAGCGTGTCGTTGCCGCCGGCGGCGAGGAGCGCCGCCGTGCCCGCCAGCGTCTCCGTGGCGAGCTCGAGCGCCACGGGGAAGGGCAGCCCGAGCCGGTGGCCGGCGTCGGCCATCGCCTCGGCGACGAGCGCGACGTAGGCCGGCCCGACGCCCGAGACCGTGCTGCCCGCGCCGATGAGCGCGTCCGGCAGCTCGCGCACGAGCCCGAGGCGCTCGAGCTGGGGGCGCAGCCGGTCGGCCAGCTCCAGCTCGGCGTCATGCTCGGCGGCGACGAGCACGACTCCCCGGCCGACGGCGACCGGCGTGTTGGGCATGAGGACGACGCACGGGACCCCTGGGTAGGCGGCGCGGAGCTCCCCGAGCCGCACGCCGCCGAGGACCGAGGCCACCGCGGCGACGCTCCCGCGGAGCTCTGAGGCGACCGCGCCGAGCTGGTAGGGCTTGTGGGCGAGGACGACGACCTCGGCGCCCGCCGCGACCTCGGCGCTCGAGCCGGCGGTGCCGCCGAGCTCCTCCGCCAGCGCCGCGGCGCGGCCCGATCCCGAGTCCGAGACGAGCACGGGCTCGCCGAGGCCGCGGGCCATCGCGCCCGCCATGTTCCCGGCGCCGACGAAGCCGATCCGCATGGCGGCGAAGGCTACGGCGCGGCAGACGTTCTGCCGCCCGCCGGCCTAGGACTGGTTGAAGAAGCCCTTCTCGATCAGCCGCGCGCGCTCCTCGGCCGAGACCTCGACGTTGCGCGGCGTGAGCAGGAAGACCTTGTCGGCGATGCGCTGCATGCCCCCGTCGAGCGCGTAGGTCAGGCCGCTCGAGAAGTCGATGAGGCGCTTGGCCAGGTCCGCCTCGGAGCCCTGGAGGTTGAGGATGACGGGGATCGAGTCCTTGAACTTGTCGGCGACGTCCTGGGCGTCGTTGAACGACTTGGGCACGACGAGGTGCACGCGCACATCACCGCGTCCGCCGTTGCCGTTGCCGCCGGCGACGGGCCGGAGGCGGCCCGTGCGCGGGGACGGGTCGTCCTCGGGGAAGATGTCGTCGATCGGGTCCCGGCGGCGGCGGGAGGAGAGCCGGCGGACGTTCGGGCGCTCCTGGTAGGAGTCCGCGAGCTGCCGCTCGGGCGGCTCGGGCTCGACGTAGTGCTCGTCCGTGTAGAGGTCCGTGTCCTCGGCGAGGCCGAAGTAGACGAGCGCGCGGTGCCAGGAGTCGCGAAGAGCCATGAGCGGGTGCTTCTTCGCGGAGGACCGGCG
>JBBQAA010000002.1:0-76557 GCA_038276395.1 Solirubrobacterales bacterium
ACGGACGGCAAGGGCGGCTGCGCGCCGGTGGGCGCGACGCTCAAGCGCTTCCCCGGCAGCCGCGTGCTCGTGCCGGCCTCCCGCCGGGCCACGGCGGGTCTGTGCCGGCACCGGCGGCTGATGTTCCTCGGGCGGCTCGTCGAGCGCCGGGATCGCGTGGAGAACGGGGTGGACGACGCGACCGGCGCGCTACAGCTCGGCAAGGACGGCGCCGCATTCCTGAACCGTCTCGCCGGCCGTCACATCATCCGTCCCGGCCGCGGCTTCGGCCTCGTGGCCTCGACGACGTGCGCGACCGCGCCGTGCCCGCCGCCGGCGATCCTCGGCTCCTTCCTGCCGTTCAGCCCCGGAACCGGGGTGGGCGTCAACCAGATCATCGCGGAGGCTCGTGCGCTCGGCGTGAACACGGTGCGCTTCGGCACCAACGCGGGCGACGTCAAGCCGGCGATCGCCGCCTTCGCGCGCGCTGGGCTCCGCGTCGTACTGACGATCCGCAGCGGCTCCTTCCCGTCTCAGCCGCCCACGAACCCGACCGAGCTCGCCGCCTTCCGAGCACGGTTCGACGCGACCGTGAGCGCGCTGCCGCCGGGCAGCGTCGTCCAGGTCGAGAACGAGGTCAACGCGGCCAAGTTCTTCGGCGGCACCATGGCCCAGTACGGCACCGAGCTCGCTACCGCGGTCTCCGTCGCCCACGCCCACGGCCTGAAGGTCACCAACAGCGGCATCACCTTCTATCCCCTGACGCTCATGGCCTGGCGGGACCTGAAGAGCCGCCGCCAGGATGCCGCCGCCGACGATCTCGTGCAGCGCGTGTTCGGTCACGCGGCCATCGGCCGCAAGGTCCTCGCCGACCTACGCGCCAAGCCCTTCGCCGGCCTCCGCAACAAGAGCCTTCAGACGGCGTGGGACAAGGTCTCGCAGCTCGCCCCGATCCTCCGCGCGAGCCGCATGGACTGGGTCAACTTCCATTGGTACAGCGACGACGAGGAGGCCCTGGCCACCAGCGTGCGCTACCTCGAGCGGGCAACGGGCAAGCCCGCGGTCAGCACCGAGCTCGGCCAGTGGAACACGGTCCCGGGCGTGGTCACCGGGCATCTCACGACGACGATTGACACGCTCCACCTGCCGCTCATCCTGTGGTTCGACGCCGACGGGATGCCGGCCCTCGGCCTGCACGACGCTCCCGGTGCGCTCCGCCCCAACGGCCAGGCGTTCCGCGCCTTCGTGAACGCGCACGAGGGGAGGTTCCTCAGCGCGCCGTGAGGCCGAGGACCACGCTCGCGGACGCCGCTCGCCCCACCGAGGACGTGGTCGCCCTGCTGCGAACCGAGGACGGCGCCGAGGGGATGATGTCCTTCATCGAGCTCCGCCCCGCGCGGTTCACCGGCCGGCATGCCCACGTGATAGGTCGGCTCCCGCCGGACCTAGCCTGGGAGCCTCATGCTCGATCGGGACGACATCGTTGGCCGCGCCGACTGCGAGCGCCTCGTGCGCGCGTTCTACGGGCGCGTGCTCTCAGATCCCGTGCTCGGCTTCATCTTCACCGACGTCGCGCACCTGGACCTCGAGGCGCACGTGCCGGTCATCTCTGCGTTCTGGGAGACGGTGCTGCTCGGCGCCGGGACCTACCGGGGCGGCGCGTTCGCCAAGCACGCCGGCCTCAACGACAAGGTCACGCTGCGCGCCGGGCACTTCGAGCGCTGGCTCCATCTCTGGCGGATGACGGTCGACGAGCTCTTCGCAGGCGAGCGGGCGGAGGAGGCCAAGCGCCACGCCGAGCGGGTGGCGCGGGCGTTCCACGCGCGGCTCGAGGGCGGGATCACGGCGGCGGAGGCGGAGAAGGCGGCGGTGCCCGCGCCCGGCTTCGCCGTGCGTCGCTACCGGTAGACGGACCGCGCCGCGCTCACGGGCGCCCGGGCTTCCATCCCCCGTACTGCGCGGTCGCCCGGTAGATCCCGCGCACGACGTCGTAGACCGGCTTCGGCCCCCCGGCGAAGCTCACGAGCCCCTTCTGGTGCAGCGGCGGCGCCGGCCGCGGGTTGCCGCCCGCCCACGTCGGGTTGACGCGGAACTCCGAGAGCGCCCACCACACCGCGCCCGCGAGCCACGGCGTGCGCGCGAAGACGCCGAGGTGGTAGCGCGCGAAGTCGGTCTGGAACGCGTAGGTGCCCTTCTCCTCGACCGGGCCGTCGCGGTTGGCCTCGGCGCCGAACTCGGTGACCATGACCGCGGGCCGGGGGTAGCAGGAGCGGACGGCGGCGAGGTAGCCGGGAAGCGACTCCCGGTCGGCGATCTGCCCGCCGCGGGTGTACCAGCCGAAGTAGTCGTTGACGCCGAGCAGGCCGATCCCGGCGTAGGCGTTCGGGTGGCAGCCGGCCCCGGGGTAGCCCGCGAAGGCGTAGGCGGCGGGCCGGGTGGGGTCGAGGCCGCGGAGCAGACGGGTGGCCGCGCGCAGGTAGGCGCGCTGGCCGGGTCCGGGCGCGCCGGGGAGCTCGTTGCCCACCGACCAGGCCAGGACGGACGGGTGGTTGACGTTCGCCTCGACGTTCGCCCGCAGGGTCGCGAGCGCCTGGGAGCGCACGGCGGGCCGGGCGAGGGCGGCGTCGCGGAGCTGGTAGACCGGCACCTCTGACCACAAGAGGACGCCGGCGCGATCGGCCAGGTCCTGGAAGGCGGGATGCAGCGGATAGTGCGAGCGCACGATCGTGGCGCCGAGGTCGCGCACGCGCGCCATCGCCGCGACCCGGTCGGCCTGGGTGAGCGCCGCGCCCCGCGCCGGGCTGTCCTCGTGCAGGCCGACGCCCCGGAGATGCAGCGGACGGCCGTTCAGGAAGAGCCGGCCGCGGCGGACCCCGACGTCCCTCAGGCCGGTGGCGAAGGACTCGCTCGTCGCCCCCGCCCGCACGCGCACCCGGTAGAGGTGCGGGTGGGCCGGGGACCACAGCTCGGGGTTGTTGAGGATGACCCGCGCGGTCACCGTGGCCGACCCCCCGGCGGGCAGCCGCACGGTGGGGAAGGCGAGTCGAGCGTCCCCGTAGGAGCCCGTGGCGGTGACACGCCGCGCTCGGCGCAGATAGGAGCGCAGGCGCACGGATACCCCGACCCGGGCCACGCAGGCGGCGCAGTCGAAGCGGTTCAGCGCGCTCACCGCCGGGATGTCGATGCCCGAGACGCGCCGGAGCTCGACCTCCCGCAGCAATCCGCCGTAGTTCCACCAGCCGCCGCCGGGGCCCGGGGGCAGGTCGGTGGTGCTCCGGCGCGAGTCGACCCGGACGACGAGCCGGTTCGTGCCTCGGCGGCGCACGCCCTTGGCGCGGAGCTCCCACGGCACGTAGGCGCCGGCGTGCGTGCCGAGGAGGCGGCCGTTCAGCCACACGCGCGCCCGGTGGTTGACCGACTCGAAGCGAACGAGCCAGGTGAGCCCGGCGCGCGCGTCCGGCGCCGTGAAGTCCTTGCGGTACCAGCCCACGCCGCCGGCGAAGCTCGCTGCGCTCTCGTCGCTCGCGTTCCAGGCGCTCGGGACGCTCACGCGCGTCCACCCGGTCGTGTCGGCAGCGGCGGGGAACGTCGCGGCGAGCTGCGGATCCCCCGGGTCGGGCCGGTAGAGCCAGGCCCCGCCCATGATGAGGCGGTCGGGCGGGCCCTGCCAGGCGGGTACGCTGAAGTCCCCGGCCGCGCGGGCGGGAGCGGGGGCGCTCAGAGCGGCGAGGCCGAGCAGGGCCACGGCGGCGGCCCGCAGTCGTCTGTGGGGCGCGCTGGGCAACGGTTCCGTGTCCTCGGCGTCCGGGTCGGCCGCCGTCGGGATCCCGATGACGAGCGCGGTCGCGGGAGCCTAGCCCGTGAGGACGGGCGAGGCGCCGGCCCTACGGGGTGATGACGAGCTTCGCGCCCGGCGAGCCGGCCTGGCGCTCCCACGCCTCCGACACCTCGGCCAGGGGGATCGCCTCGACGGGAACGGACAGCTCGCCGCGCAGGTTGTGCTCGACCATCGTGCGCAGCGCGGCGTGGCGGTCCTCCGGCGCGATGGCGAAGTTCGCGTGCCCGACGATCGAGAGGGGCCGGCCGCGGATGAGGGCGGAGGGGATCTCCGCGCTCGCGCCCGCGGACTGCCCGATCTGCACGACGCGGGTGCCTCGCCGGCCGAGAGCGAGCGCGGCCACGAGCGGCTCGCCCCACAGTGGGTCGAGGATGACGTCGGCGCCGTCCGGGCAGGCCTCCTTCAGCTCGTCCTCGGAGAGCCCGCAGACGGCGTCGGCGCCCAAATCCGAAAGCGCGTCCGGGCGGCGGGCGGCGGCGGTCACGCGCGCCGCGCCGAGGAGCCGCGCGGCCTGGACGGCGATCCGCCCAACGGTGCCGCTCGCGCCGAGGACGAGGACGCTCTCCCCCTTCTGCAGCGCGCCGGAGTGGGAGAGGGCGAGCCAGCCCGCCAGCCCGGCGATGCCGAAGGCGAGCGAGGCGACCGGGTCGGCGCCGTCCGGGAGGGGGACGACGGTCTCGGCGCGTACGAGCGTGCGCTCGGCCATCGAGCCGAAGGGCGGGACGGGCGCGTCGAAGTAGACGAGGACGCCGCCCTCCTCCGTGTGCCCGATCCCCTCGCGCCCGGCGACGCACGGGGTGTCGGGCGCGCCGCCGTAGAACCTCCCCGACGCGATCGCGAGGTCGATGGGGTTGACCCCCGCGGCGGCCACCTCGAGGACCACCTCCCCCTCGCCGGGGGCGGGCGGGTCATCCCACTCCCCGGGCTCGGGAATTGCGCCGACCTCGCGGAGGACGGCGGCTCTCATGGCCGGTTGGACTGTGTGAGCACGGGCATGAGGGGAGCATGCCCGATTAAGCGACGATCGACTTCACGGAGCTTCCCAACGCTATCGACGAGGAGGGCGGCGCCTTCCACATGGGCCGGGACGCGCTCAGCTCGCCGCAGGTCGGGGTGACGTGGATCCGCCTGCCCGCCGGCGCCTCGACGCAGGGGGAGAAGGCCCACCACCACGAGGAGCAGACGAGGTCTACGTCGTCGTCGCGGGCGCCCGGTCGAGTTCCGCATCGGGGGGAGGAGACCGTCGAGCTCGCCGAGGGCCAGGCGGGGCTGAGCCGGACGCTACCCGCGGCTCGGGGCGAAGCCGCCGTCAGCGCCGACCCGCACGGGGGCGCCGAGGAACTCCGCACCGGTCATCGCCGCCATCGTCGCGGGGTCGTCGGTCTTCAGGACGAGACGGCGGCCGTCCTCGCGCAAGGCGAAGAGGATCCCGTAGCTCGGCTCGCCGTCACGCTCGTAGACGAGCGTGCACGTCTCCGCCGTGGCCTCGCCGTCCTCCGGCGGCGCGGTCTCGCGCCGGGCGGGCGCCGGGGTGGGCGCGAGCGCCGCGTGGGGTCGCGCGGGCGGGCGGTTGCCGTAGAGCCCGAGCGCGTGCTTGGTCGCGTACCACCCGAGCGCGGTGGCGAGCCCTGTCGCCGGCTCGGCGGCGGCGCGCAGCCGCCGGGCGACGGAGACGATCCCGTGCGTCGCGTAGTCGTTTCCCGGCCCCCCGAAGAACGTGAGCCCGCCGGTGCACGTGAGGGGTCGCTCCGGGTCCTCCAGAGGCAGGCCGAGCTCGCGCGCCGCGAGCTGCACCGCCGCCGGGAAGCAGGAGTAGAGGTCGACCGGGCCGAGATCCTCCGGGCCGATCCCGGTGTGGTCGAACAGGACCTCGCCGCACGCGCGGATGGCGGGGGAGCGATGGAGCTCCGCGCGCTCGGAGAGGAACCACTCGTCGGTGGCGTGGGCGCCCGCGTGCACGTACACGCGGCGGGCGGGGGCGATTCCGAGCTCCTCGGCGACGCCGTCCGCGCACAGCACGAGGGCGGCGCCCATGTCGACCCGGATGTTGGCGTTCAGCAGCTTCAGGTAGGGGAACGTCACCGGGCGGTTGTCCCCTGACGGCGTGGCGAGCTCCTCGGGGGTTCGGAAGCCCGCCGACCACGCCGCGGGCTGCTCGGCGCCCACGGCCGAGAGGCGCGACCAGAGCCCCGCGATGAAGGCGAGGTGCTCCTCCGGCGTTCGCCCGGCCGCGGTGCGCAGGGCGTTCTCGATCAACGGATAGGCCATGATCGGCGCGATCATCCCGGCCGCGATCTCGGCCTCGCTTGCCGCCGCGTGGTCCTCCTCGAGCACCTCGTCGGGCGCACGGGCGGGGTCGGCGTCGGGCCAGCCCGTCTCCTCGCCGCGCTTCAGCGCGCCCGCGAGGGTGTGCAGCGCCTCCCCGCCCGCGACGAGCGCGACGTCGAGCTCGCCCTGCGCGATCCGCTCGGCGAGCGCGTTGACGAGGAGCTGGGGCCCGTTCCCGCCCTGCATGCTCGAGCGCAGCGTGGGAATGCCGCGGGCGCCGGCGAGCTCGCCGATGCGCCGCCCCGGGTCGCCGTCCGTCCACGCCGCCGAGGGCAGCGCGCCGACCGCGCCCGCGCGGGCGAGGAGCGCGGCGGCCGGGCCGGCGTCGGCGAGGGCCGCGCGGAGCGCCCGCGCGGCCAGCGCGGCGGGGTCGGTCGGGCGGGCGGGCGTCTGCTCACCCGGCCGCCGCGTCACCTCGCCGAGGCCGACGAGCACGGGGGCGCGGGGGTCGGTGGCCATCGCGGCGGGAGCCTACGCCGCGGCCGTCCCATCCCGATGCTGCCAGAGCGCACGAGGATGGGACGGCCGACGGCCCTGCGCGACGGTTGAGCGTGCAACGAGCGGGGAAGGCGAAGGGGATGACCACGACCGCAACCGCATCCGGAACGTTCAAGCTCGGCGGCGAGACCGAGGTCACCCGACTCGGCTTCGGCGCCATGCGCATCACCGGGGAGGGGATTTGGGGCCCGCCCGCCACGCCCGCGGACCGCGACGCCGCGCTCGCCGTCCTGCGCCGCCTGCCCGAGCTCGGCGTCGACTTCATCGACACCGCCGACTCCTACGGCCCCTTCGTCTCCGAGGACCTGATCGCCGAGGCCCTCTCCCCCTACGAGAACGTCACGATCGCGACCAAGGCCGGGCTCACCCGCACGGGGCCGCAGGAGTGGCATCCCGTCGGCCGCCCGGAGTACCTGCGCCAGTGCCTGGAGATGAGCCTCCGCCGCCTCGGCGTCGACGAGCTCGAGCTCTGGCAGCTCCACCGCATCGACGAGAACGTCCCGCGCGACGAGCAGTTCGGCGTGCTCAAGGAGGCCAAGGACGCCGGGAAGGTCCGTCACGTCGGGCTCTCCGAGGTCTCCGTCGAGGAGATCGAGGCCGCCCGCGAGGTGGTCGAGATCGCCACCGTGCAGAACATGTACAACCTGACGAGTCGCAAGGCCGAGGATGTCGTCGACTACTGCGAGGAGCACGGCATCGGCTTCATCCCGTGGTTCCCGCTCGCCTCGGGCAAGCTCGCCGAGCCGGGCGGCCCGGTCGACGAGGCGGCGAAGGCGCACGACGCCAAGCCCGCGCAGATCGCCCTGGCCTGGCTGCTCCAGCGCTCGGAGGTCATCCTCCCGATCCCGGGGACGAGTTCGGTCGAGCACCTCGAGGACAACGTCGCCGCGGCGGAGATCGAGCTGACGGCGGAGGAGGTCGAGAAGCTCGACGCCGCGGCGGACTGAGCGGCACCCAATGAGGTTCTTAGCCGGGCGCGGGCGTGCGCGCCAGCGTGCGCCGCAGCGAGACGAGGCCGCCCGCGCCGAGCACGAGCGGGATCCAGAACAGGATGAGGCGGTAGGCGAGGATCGCGCCCGCGGCGAGCGCCGCGTCGGTGCCGAAGGCGACGAACATCCCGAAGAGCCCGAAGTCGATCCCCCCGAGGCCGCCGGGGATCGGCAGCGCGCCGCCCAGCTGCCCGACCAGGTAGCCCATGAGGACGACCGTGAGCGGCGGCGAGCCGCCGAGCGCGTGGAACGTCGCCCACAGGACGGCGTTGTCGAAGATCCAGTAGCCGAAGGCGCCGATCACCACGAGCGGGTCGTGCTCGCGCACGAGCTCCCCGGCCACGCTCGTGCCCTCGATGAGGGCGCGGCGCGAGGCGGCGACGGCGTGGCCCACGCGCCCGGCGCGCGGGGGCGCGGGCTCGCCGGGGCCGAGCCGGGGGAGGCCGACGACCCCGAGCGTCACCGCCAGCGCCAGGCCGGCGGGCAGGAGGGTGAGCAGCGGGGAGACGGAAGGCCCGAGCAGCCCGATCGCCATGAGCCCGCCGATCACGATGACCGCGGCGAAGTTGACCGAGCTCTTGACGATGAGGAAGGCGACGGAGCGGCGGGCGATGCGATCCGAGTCCATCCCCTCGCGCCCGAGCACCCACGCGCCGACCGCGACCCCGCCGGCGCCGCTGGCCGGGACGATCGAGCCCGCGGCGAGCTCGACGAGCCCGAGCTCGGTGGCCATGCGCCAGCTCATGCGCCGCGAGAAGACCGGCGGGACCATGACGACGTAGGCGGCGCAGGAGAGCGCCTCGAAGGCGACCCCGGCGACGAGCGGCACCCCGTCGGCGTGCGCGAGCAGATGCCGGACCTCCTCGAGTCCGGGTGCGAGCAGGGCCACGAGCACGAGCGCGGCGAGCCCGGCCACGACGACGGCCAGCCGACGCGCGAGCGAGCGCGAGCCGAGGCCGCCCGGGAGTTCCGGAGTGCTCAGAGCGGCCGGCTTCCGAGGGGCCGCCGCACGCGGGCCAGCCTACGGCGTTCCTGAGCACGACCTGAAGGATCGGCGCGCGCGCCGGGCGGGTAGGCAGAGATCGTGCCCGGTGGCTTCACGCCGTCCCTCATCGAGTTCCCCGCCGACGACGCCGAGCGGGCGCGCCGGTTCTGGGCCGGGGTGCTCGCGCGGGAGCTCTCGCCGCGGGAGGGGGCGGAGGGAGCCGGCTGGCAGACCCGCGGCGCGGCGCCCGCCGTCGGCGTGCACGAGCGCGGCCGCGGGCCCGGCGACTCCTTCTCACTGCCGTACTTCGCCGTGCCCGACCTCGTCGGGGCCCTCGAGCGCGTAACCGAGCTCGGCGGCACGATCGTGCATCCCGGGGAGCGCTTCGCGGTGTGCCGCGACTCCGAGGGCAGCCCGTTCGGTCTGAGCACCGCGTCTTAACGGAGGGTTGCGCCCGGCGCCTCCGGCGCCCGGCCCGGACTACGGTGAGACGATGCCGCTCCCGCTCCGTGCCCGCGGCCTGGCGAAGACGCACGGGCACGGCCGCGCGGCGCGGCGGGTGCTCGACGGGATCGACCTCGACGTCGCCCCGGGAGAGCTCGTCGCCGTGCTCGGGCGCTCGGGCTCCGGGAAGTCGACGCTCCTGCACCTGCTCGGCGGCCTCGACCGCGCCGACGCGGGGACGGTGGAGATCGCCGGGGAGCGGCTCGACGGCAGCGAGTCCGCGCGCGCGGCGGTGCGGGCGCGGCGCCTGGGGTTCGTCTTCCAGGCGTTCCACCTCGTCCCGGAGCTGACGGCTGAGGACAACGTCCTGCTGCCCGCGCGGCTCCCGGGCGCCGCGCCGGGCGCCGCCCGCCGTGCCGGTGAGCTGCTCGACGCCCTCGGCCTGCGGGCCGTGGCCGCCCAGCTCCCGCGCACGCTCTCGGGCGGGGAGCAGCAGCGCTTCGCGCTCGCCCGCGCGCTCGTCAACGACCCCGATCTCGTGCTCGCCGACGAGCCGACAGGCAACCTTGACGACCGCTCGGGCCGGGAGGTGATCGCGCTCCTGCGGGGGGCGGCGGCCGGTGCCCGGGGAGTCGTCATGGTCACCCACGACCCGGGGGCGGCGGCCGTCGCCGACCGCCGCATCGAGCTCGCCGGCGGAAGGCTCGCGGGGTGAGCGCCCTGCGCGAGGGCGCCCTGCGCCTGCGCGCGCGGCCGGGGCGCACGGCGCTCGCCGCGCTGGGGATCCTCGCCGCGGCGGCGATGCTCGGCGCCGCCGTCCTCGTCGCCTTCGGATTGCGCACGGGCTTCCAGCGAGCCACGCGTGCCGCCGACCTCCCGGACGTCATCGCGCGCTTCGGCCCCGAGCCCCGCGCGACGGTCGACCGGGCGCTCCGCGCGCTGCCGAACCTCGAGTCCCTCGCCTACCGCTACGAGGTCCTGCACGTGCCGGTTTCGGGCGGTGGGCATTTCACCGAGCGCGGGGCGGTGCAGGTCGTCGAGCCCGGCCGCCGCGGCTACGGCGTCGTCGCCGGGCGGGACGTGCGGGGAGACGCCATGGAGGTCGTGCTCGAACGGGGGGTCGCCGACGCCTGGGGCGTGGGCGTGGGGGACCGGCTCGAGCTCGGCCGTGCCGGCCAGGCCCGGGTCGTCGGGATCGGGGTGAGCCCGGACAACGTCGCCTTCCCGCTGGCGCCCGTCGCGCGGATGTGGCTGACCCGGGCCGCCGTCGAGCGCCGCTTCGGCACCGACCCGCGCCACGAGATCACCGAGGCGCTCATCTGGGTGCGCGACCCGGCGCGGCTCGACGTCACGCTCGAGCAGGCCCGGGTGGCGAGCGCGGGGCTCAGCGACCTGCGGTTCATCACCAAGTCCGGGGTGCGCGTGCTGCTCGACCAGGCGGCGGGGATCATCATCGCGCTCCTCGCCGCCATCGCCATCGTGGCGCTCGTGGTGGCGGGCACGATGCTCGCCGCCTCCGCGCGGGCCGAGGTCCAGCGCTCGCTGCCCGCGATCGGCCTGCGGCGCGCACTCGGGTTCCCGCGGCGCCACGTCGCGGGACTCCACGCCGCCGAGGCGCTCCTGCTCGCCGCGCCGGCGGCCCTCGCGGGCGTCCTCGCGGGCGCGCTCGTCGCCTCCGGTCCGAGCGCGCGGCTGCTCGAGGCGGTCTCGGAGCTTCCGCCCGGCGCCGCCGCCATCGCGCCGCTCGCGCTCACCTGGCTCGGGATCGTCGTGCTCGTCACCGCGGCGTCGACGTGGCCGGCCTGGCGCGCCGCCGGGTCGCCGCCGCTCCGGCTCCTGCGCGGCGCGGACGTGAGCTCCACGGGCGGCGGGGGCCGAGCCGTCCGCGGCGGCTTCCTCGCCCTCGGCGCCCGGCTCGCCCTCGCCCGGCGCGTGCGCGCCCTCTCCGTCGTCGCCGTGGTCGCGGTCTCGGCCGGCTTCATCTCGCTGCTGCTCGCGGTCGGGTCGCTGCTCTCCTCCCTGGAGAACGATCCGGGATCGCTCGGCAAGCGCTATCAGCTGAGCGTGAGCCTGCACGGCACGGCGGCGAGCGCGATCGCGGCGATCCCAGGAGTCGAGGCGGCGGCTCCGCGCTACGTGCTGCAGGCGGCGGCGTCGTTCTCGCTCGCGCAGCCGGTGAAGCTCATCGCCTACCCGGGCGACCACACGCGCTTCGAGGCGCCGCCGCTCGCGGCGGGCCGGCGTCTGCGCGGGCCGGGGGAGGCGGAGGTCGGCGCCGGGCTCGCCGAGGCGCTCGGGCTGCGCACGGGAAGCACGCTCGCGCTCCAGCTCCCGACCGGTCGCGAGGTGCGCTTCCGGGTCAGCGGCATCGTGCGCGCCCTCGACAACGACGGCCGCGTCGCCTATGTGCAGCCCGCGCGCCTGCTCGCCGCGGGGGCCGCCGTCCCCGAGACCGTCGCCGTGCGCCTTGCCCCCGGCGCCGACGAGGCGCGGGTCCGCCGCGAGCTGACGCGGCTCGGCGCCTCGCCCTCGAGCGTCGGCGGCGCCACGGCCTCGAGCGCGCCCTTCCTCGGCACGGTCGCCGCCCTCGTGCGGGCCGTGGCCGGGCTCGACGCCGTCGTCTGCCTCTTCGCGCTGGCCCAGGCGCTCGCGCTGACCGCCCGCGAACGGCGCCCGACGGTCTCGCTGCTGCGGGCGGTGGGCGCCGGCCCGCGCACCGTGGGGCTCGTCTTCACCGGGGCGGCCGAGGCGCTGGCGCTCCCCGCCGCGGTCCTCGGGATCGTGCTCGAGCGCCTCGTGCTCGGGCCGGCCGTGAGCCGCCTGGCCGCCGGCTATGTCTCGCTGCCGCTCGCCGCCGGGGCGGGAAACGCGCTCGGCGTGGCGGCCGGGCTCGCGCTGCTCGCCGCGGCGGCGGCGGCATGGACCGCGCGCCGGGCGAGCGCCGTGCCCGTCGTCGCCGGTCTGGGGGAGGAGTGAGCGCGCGCCCCCTCCCGGTGGCTGTGGCCGTGCTCGCGCTCGCGCTCGGCGGCTGCGGGAGCGGCGCCGAGGCGCCGGAGCGCCCGGTGGCGGCGCGGCCGGGCGGCTCGACGCTCCGCGGGACGCTCCGCGACACGCGCGGCGACGGCGTCCTGCGCCGAGCGCCCGGGGAACCGCTCCTGCCGCGCACGGAGCTCCGGCCCGCAACCCGGCCCGGGCGCGTCATCGCGCGGCTCGCGATCATCGCCGACGCGCACGTGCGCGACGAGGAGACTCCGGCGCGCGTGCCGTTCCTCGATCGCCTGGGGACTCCCTACTCCTCGGTCTTCCGCCCGCAGGAGACGCTGACCGCGCAGGTGCTCGCGGCGGCCGCCGCCTCCGTGCGCGACTTCCGGCCGGGCGCGGTCATCGAGGCGGGCGACATCGCCGACTCCGCCCAGGAGAACGAGTTCACTTGGGGGATCGCCGCGCTGCGCGGCGGGCGGGTGCACCCGGACTCGGGCGCGCCCGGCTACGAGGGGCCGCAGGAGGCGGGCGGGGGCGATCCCCTCTACTACCGGCCTGCCGTCGACCCGCCGCGGCACCCGGGCCTGCTCGCGTGGGCGCAGCGCGCGTTTCGTTCGCCCGGCGTCGGCGCGCCGTGGCTCCCCGTGCTCGGGAACCACGACGCGCTCGTCGACGGCGAGCTCGTGGCGACGCCGCGCACCGAGGCGATCGCCACCGGGGACCGGGCGCTGTGGGAGCCGCCGCGCGGCGTGCGCGCCGTCCGCCGCGCGCTGCGGCGCCTGCTCGACGAGCCGCTCCCGCCCGGCACCGTGCGCGTGGCGCCCGACCCGCGGCGGCGCGAGCTGACCCACGCCCAGGCGGTGGCGCGGCTGCGCGCGGCGGCCGTGATCGGCGGTTCGGGGCCGTGGCTCGACTACGCGCGCGATGTCGCGCCCGGCGTGCGGCTGATCGCGCTCGACCTCGTCTCGGCCTCCGGGGGCTCGACGGGCCGCGTCCATCCGGGCCAGGTCGTCTGGCTGCGCGGGGAGCTCCGCCGCGCCGGGCGCCGGGTCGTGCTCGTCACCGCTCACCAGGCGCTCCGTTCGACGGCCGGGGGAGGGGCGATCCTCGCCGCGCTCGACGCCGACCCGCACGTCGCCGCCGTCCTCACCGGCCACACCCACCGCGCCCTGATCACGCCGCGGCGCACCCACCTCGGCGGCTACTGGCTGATCTCGACGCCGTCCCTGGCCGACTTCCCGCAGGAGGCGCGCGCGCTCGTGCTTCGCGCCGCTCCGGGCGGCGGGGTGACGATCGATACCTGGCTCCTCGACACCGCGCCGTCGCCGCTGGCCGACATCGCCCGCCAGCTCGCCTTCCTCGACGTGCAGGGCGGCCGCCCGCTCGATCTCATGGGGCGCCGGGGCGACCGCAACGCGCGGCTGTTCTGAGACCGCACCGCCGCGAGGGGGGCGTCAGTCCGCGAGCGCCGGCAGGCCGTCGAGGCTCTTCGCGCCGCGCTCGCGCTGGAACGTCGCGTAGCCCTCCGGGCCCATCGTGCGGAGCTTCTTGGCCGAGGAGAGCGCGTGGTGCTCGCGCAGGCCGCGCAGGTCCATGAGCGGGACGCCGTAGCCGCAGGAGTCCCCGACCCGCGACACCTCGACGCGGATGACCGCGCGGCGGGCCTCGGGGACGGACGGGTCGGCGAAGGCGGCACGCTCGAGCAGCGCCGGGAAGCGCGGGTCGTCCGCGAGCACCGCCTCGCCGCGACCGTGTAGGCGCAGGATGCGCGGCGGCCCGTCGAAGGCGCAGAACATGACGCAGATCCGGCCGTTCTCCCGCAGATGGCCGACGGTCTCGACGCCCGAGCCGTTGACGTCGAGGTAGGCGACCTCGAGCGGCCCGAGCACGGCGAAGGAACCGATCGGGCCCTTGGGGGAGACGTTCACGTGGCCGTCGGCGGCGAGCGGCGCGGTGGCCACGAAGAACATGGACTGCCGGGCGATCCAGTCGCGCTGGTGACCGGAGATCGAGGCGAACGTCTGGGCCATGGCGAGAGCGTATTGCGGGGGTATCGCCACCCGGAGGCCGGGGTGGGCTGCATTTCGCGCCGTGGGTCACGAAATGCAGCCGACCTCCCGGGGGCCGCCGGGGCGGAGCAGGCTGCCTGAGCGCCGCGCGCGCCAAGCACGTTACCCCGCCTCGAGCCCTACATCCCCGCCTGCTCGAGCCCCATCCGGTGCGCTACCGCGGCGGCCTGCGTGCGCGAGGAGACGCCGAGCTTGCGGAGGATCCGCGAGACATGGACGCTCGCCGTCTTCTCGGCCATGAACAGCCGCTCGCCCACCTCGCGGTTGGTCGCGCCGCCGGCCACGAGCGCGAGAACCTGTCGCTCGCGCGCGGTCAGGCCGAAGGGCTCCTCGGGAGCGGCGCGGACCTGCGCGGGAGCGCCCTTCGGGCCGGGGGCCGCCAGCCGCGCGCGGGCGACGAGGCTCTCGAGCTCGCCCACGAGCCAGAGCGCTCCGAGGCCCCGCGCGATGCCGAGCGCCTCGGCGGCGGCCCCCGACGCCTCCTCAGCTTCGCCCCGCCCGGCGTGGGACTCCGCCGCGCGCCAGAGATGGGAGGCGACGAGCGGTCCGCGCCCCAACCGGCGCCACGCCTCGGCCACCTTGCGGTAGCGCGCGGGATTCCCGCCCGGTGTCCGCGCTCGCTCGCGGTGGGCCTCGGCGGCGAGCAGCCACGCGGCCTCCACCGGCCCGCCGCCCGAGGCCGCCGCCGCCGCACGCGCCCACATGATCTCCGCGCCCTGGACGGCCGCGCGCTCGGCCTCGGGATCGCCGAGGTCGCGGGCCCGCTGCGCGCGATCCGCCTCCACCGCCACCCCGACGACGGAGATGCGGGCCAGGCGCATGACGTCCTCGGTGCAGAACTCGAGCCGATCGAGCGTCTCCTCCGCGGCGGCGAGGGCGGCGTCCAACTCGCCCGTGCGCCGGCGCAGCTGGGCGAGGAGGACGCCGTAGGGCGCGAGGAACTGCGGCTCGGTCGACTCCTCGACGATCCCGCGGTGCTCCTCCAGGATCTGCGCGGCCGCTCCGTGCTCGCCCTGCGCGAGCACCAGCTCGGCCCGGCGCAGCGCGGCGTTCAGGCGTACGGCGGGCGACCAGGACGCCCCGCCGCGCAGGCTGCCGAGGATCCGGCGGCACTCCTCCCAATCGCCCGTCTCGAACGCGATCTCGGCGACGAGGAGGGAGACCCAGGTGTGGGACACGCCCGTGGGCGCGAAGTCCGCAATCACGCTGCGGGCGACCGCGAGCGCCTCCTCCGAGCGCCCGGCGAGGTGCAGGCGGTCGGCGAGGTTCGTGCCGACGCTGCCGATCTCGAGCAGCGCGCCGCGCTCGCGCGCGATCGTCAGGGCCTCGCGCAGGACCGCCACACCCTCGGGCACCGCGCCCGAGGCCATCTCGGCGACTCCCAGCGGGTTGAGCGCGCGCCCGCGCAGCTCGTCGTCCCCGAGCGCCTCGGCGATCGCGCGCGCCTCCCGGGCCGCGCGGATCGTGTCGGAGTAGCGCCCCTGCAGCATCCGCGCACGGGCGAGCCAGGCCAGCAACGATCCGCGCTCCCCCACCGGGGGATCCGAGGGCGGGACGAGGTCAAGGCCCGTCGCGACCGACGCGAGCGCCTCCTCGCCGCGGTTGGCCCACCACTGGGTCCGGGAGAGCGCCTCGAGCACGACCGCCGCGCGCGCGGGCTCGAGCTCCGTGTCGAGCTCTGAGAGCGCGCGGCGCAGGAGCGCCTCGCGGCGCCCCAGATCCGGGCCGAACCCGTGCTGGTGGCTGGCCGCCGTGAGCAGCGCCACGTGGTCGAACCCGGCGAGCCGCTCGGGCGCCGGCACGCGATCCCACAGCTCGAGGGCGCGCTCGAGCAGCGCGCCCGCCTCACCGTGGGCGCCGACCCGGTCGGCCGCGCCGGCCGCGCGGACACTGGCCGCCAGCGCCGCCTCCTGGTCCCCCGCGGCAAGTTGGTGGTGGGCGATGGCCGCCGCGAGCTGGGCGTCGGACCCGGCGGCCTCGACCCGCGCCTCGAGCACCGCGGCCAGGGTGCGGTGCAATGCGCCGCGCTCACCGGGCAGCAGGTCGTCGTAGGCGACCTCGCGCAGGAGCGCGTGGCGAAAGCCATGGCGCCCTTCGGCGTCAGCGAGGACGAGCTGCGCGGCGATGGCCTCGCGTAGCCCCGCGCGCAGTTCCTCCTCCGGCAGCTCGGAGACCGCGCGCAGGCCCTCGTGATCCAGTCGCCGCGCGACGGCGAGCACTCGCAGGATCGTCTGGGCACCGGGCCCGAGCCGTTCGATGCGGGGGATGAGCGCGTCGCGGAGGGTGCGCGGCGCGGGCCCGCGTCCGTCCGGCTGCGCGGCCAGGAGCTCCTCGGTGAAGAGCGGATTGCCCTCCGAGCGCGCGAAGAGCCGCTCGGCCAACCCGGGCGCGGGCGGACCGCCGAGGATGTCCTCGAGCGCGCAGCCGAGCTCCCCGGCGGTGAAGGGCGCGACCTCGATGCGGCGCACGTTCCGCGCGTCGGCGCGGAGCTCGGCCAGCAGCGGGCGCAGAGGGTGGCGTCGATGAAGCTCGTCCGCGCGGTAGGTGGCGAGGACGAGCACGCGCTCGTCGAGCAGCGCTCGGGAGAGGAAGGCGAGGAGCGCGCGCGTCGAGCGGTCGGCCCAGTGGATGTCCTCGATGACGAACAGGACCGGCGCGCGGGTGCCGAGGCCGTGCAGGAGGGCGAGCAGCGACTCGAACAGGCGGGTCTGGGCCAGCGGGTCCTCTGCGGTGGCCGCCGGCGGGGGACCGAGCACGGGGAGCAGCCGCCCGAGCTCCGCGCGCACCGCGTCGGGCAGCGCCGTAAGGGCGGGGTCGCCATCCCGCGCAAGCGGGCGCAGCGCGGCGATGAGCGGCGCGAAGGGCAGCTCGCCCTCCCCGAGCTCGACGCAGTCCCCCCAGAGGACCCTCGTGGCCTCAGTGCGGGCCGCAGCTCGCGCACGAGCCGGCTCTTGCCGACGCCCGAGTCGCCGGCCACGAGGACGACCGAGGGCCGGCCCGCCGCGGCCTCCGCGAGCGCCGCCTCGAGCTCTTGGAGCTCGCGGACGCGGCCGACGAAGCGGGCGGAGGAGACGCGCGGCGCCATCTCCCGGAGCATGTCACCCCCAGCGGGGGAGCAGGAAGCGGCGGCGTCGGCGCGCGCGCCGCGGGCCCGCCGTGAGCGCGATCTGCCGGGCGCGCAGACGGAGCAGCGCCACGGCATCGCCGGTGGGTGCGAAGGGATCGGCGGCCACGCGATCCCCGGTGAGGGCGAGCGCGGCGACGAGTACGCCGTCGAGGAAGGCGAGGAGGACGTCTTCCCCGAGCGGCGCGACCGAGTCGAGCTGCGCGAGGCGGCGGAGCGCAGATGCGTCGGCCGGGGTGCCCCGGCGCAGGACGAGGTCGGGCTCGGGCCGCGGGCCGGGGGCCGGCGGGCCGGGAACACGGGCGGGGGCGGGGGCGAACCGCGGCCCAGGGTCGGCGGCGGCGAGGTGGAGGTGGAGATCTGAATGCATGGGCGTATCGTCGAGCTGAGGCGCCCTTTGCACATCGGGCATCCGGAGCCGATCTACCGACCCCCGGCCTTACCTCCGCCGCGGGGAGCCCTTACCTCGAACGGGCGCCGCACGCCCACCCCGCGCCACCCGCCCGCGCCACTAGGGTTATCCGGTAGATGTCATCGGTCGCCGAGACAGAGCCGGCGCGGGCGGAGACCCGGCCGCCGCAGCACGCGGAGCACCGCGAGCGCGAGATCCTCCTGCGCTTCGTGCAACCCGGGCTCGTGGGCCTCATCGACGGGACGCTCTCGACCCTGGCGCCGCTGTTCGCCGCGGCCATCCTCTCCGGGTCCCACACGGCGCTCTTCGTCGGCCTCGCCACCGCCCTCGGCGCGGGGGTCAGCATGGGGTTCTCCGAGGCGCTCTCGGATGACGGCAGCGAGACCGGTCGCGGGACGGCACTGGCCCGCGGCGCGATCACCGGCGGGATGACGACCCTCGGCGGCGCCTTCCACGCCCTGCCCTTCCTCATCCACGACGTCCACACGGCGCTCGTGCTCGCCGGCATCGTCGTGGCCATCGAGCTGATCACCATCTCGCTCGTGCGCAAGCGCTTCCTCGAGGTCTCCCTGCGCACGAGCCTCCTGCAGGTCGCGCTCGGTGGCGCGCTCATCGTCGCCGTCGGCGTGCTCCTCGGCAGCGCCTGAGCGCCAGCTCCGGCGCTGCGCCGGAACCGAGAGGATTGCGCGGCGCCGCTGTGGACCGTCTCGGGGAAGGGCGGGTCCTGGCTCAGGCCAGGTGTCGCTGCAGCGCGCGCGCCATCCGGGGCGCGACGCGGGAGAGCGCGGCGCGAGCGGCGTTGGCCCCGCAGGCGCCGTGGACGGCACCGCCCGGGTGGGCGGAGGCGGAGGCGAGGAAGAGGCCGGCGATCGGGGTCTCCGCGCGGCTGAGGCCCGGTGTCGGGCGCAGCACGAGCTGCTGGTGGAGCTGCGCCGTCCCGCCGTTCAGCGCTCCGTTGACCAGGTTGGCGTCGGTCTCCTCGAAGGTCTTGGGGGTGAAGACGTGGCGGCCGCGGATGCGCTCGCCGAAGCCAGGCGCGAGCTCCTCGATCCGGCGCTCGACGCGCGCCGTCATCACGGCGGTCTCGGCCTCGTCCCACCGGCCGGTTATCCCCTCGGGCCCGGCGTCGCCCGCGATCTCCTGCGGGAGATGCGTGTAGGCCCAGGCGGTGTCCCGGCCCTCCGGCTGGCGGGACGGATCCACGGTCGCGTACTGGCCCATGACGAGAAACGGCACGTCGGGCACGAGCCGTTGCTCGAGCTGCCCGGCGTGGCGGGCGAGGTCCTCGACGCCCTCGGCGACGTGCAGGGTCCCCGCCGCGCGCGCGTCGGGATGCGTCCAGGGGATCGGCTCATCGAGCGCCCAGTCGACCTTGAAGGTGGCCGAGTCGTACTGGAAGTCCCCGATCGCCTCGGCCAGGCTGTCCGGCAGGTGCTCGAACCCGACGAGGTCACGGTAGAGCGCCGGCGCGCCGACGTCGGCGAGGACGAGCGGCGCCTCCCACGCGTCGCCGTCGGCCGTCTCGACCCCCCGGGCGCGGCCGTCGCGGACGTCGATCCGGGTGACCTCCCGCTCGAGCACGAGGCGCCCGCCCGCCGCCTCCAGGCGCGCCACGAGCGCGCGGGTGAGCTGCCCGGCGCCGCCCTCGGGCACGGGGAAGCCGACCTGCTGGCCGAGGCCGCAGAGGACGAGCGCGAAGATCGCCCCGCCCGGGGACTCCGGCGTCAGGTCGGCGTGCAGGGCGTTGCCGGCGAGCATCCGGCGCCCGCCGTCCCCCGCGAAGCGCTCCTGCCCGAAGCGCCCGACGGGCACCACCCCGAGCCGGGCTAGGCGCAGGAGCTCGGCGGCGCTCCCCGCCGAGCGCACGAGCCGGGCGGTGGGCCGCAGCGGCGGGAAGGGGGAGAGCAGGGCGTCGACGATGCTCCCGCCGATGCGGTCCCACAGGGCGGCGAACTCCTTCCACGCCTCGCCGTCGCCGGGCGCGAAGGACTCCATGGACGCGGCGGTGCGCTCGAGATCGGTCCACAGCGTCGCGCAGGTTCCGTCCCGGCGCGGGTGCGCGACGACCGCCTCCGCGCGCACCCAGCGCAGCCCGAAGCGCTCGAGCCCGAGACCCCGCCAGACGGGGGAGACGTACCCGAGCGGGTAGAAGGAGGAGAACAGGTCGTGGGTGAAGCCGGGCTCGAGCAGCTCCCCCGAGCGCACGGCCCCGCCCGGTTCGCCGTTGGCCTCGAGCAGGACGACATCGAGCCCGGCGTCGGCCAGGAGATTGGCGGCGGCGAGCCCGTTCGGACCGGCCCCGACGACGATGGCGTCCGCACGGGGCATGATGCGAGGCCTACCCGGGCGCTCTCGCAGTCGAACGCCTGTTTCCCGGCGGGGCGCGCGGGGGAAAGCCCTCGACCTCGATCGTGGCCCGCAACGACATCCACATCGACGCGCCGCCCGCGCGGGTGTTCGCCGTGCTCGCCGATCCCTACGCTACGGCGACTGGGTCGTCGGCTCCAAGCACGTCCGCGGCCACGAGGGCGGCTGGCCGGCGGTCGGCGCGAGGTTCCACCACCGCGTGGGCGCCGGGTGGCTGACCGTGGCCGACCACACGCGCGTCCTCGTGATGGAACCCGACCGGCGGGTCGTCCTCGAGGCGCGCGCCCAGCCGCTCGGTCGCGCTCACGTCACCGTCGAGCTCGGCTCCGAAGGGAGCGGGACCCGGGTGACGATGATCGAGGACGGCGCCGACTGGAAGGGGAGGCTCGGGCACCAGCCGCTCGGGCAGTTCGTGCTCCGCCGGCGCAACGACGTGTCGCTCAGGCGCCTGCAGCGCCTGTCCGAGCGTCCGGCGGACGGCTGAGGCGGTGACGCCGCCGGTCGTCCTGCTCGATGTCGACGGGACGCTCATCGACTCGAACTACCAGCACGCGCGAGGAGCACGACGAGCTGCTGTTCATCGTCATCCACCCACCCGCGAGAACGACACAAGATCCTGCCGGACGCCCTTCAGCTCGTGGTAGGAGCGCAGCACTCCCTCGCGCGCGAAGCCCGCGCGCTCGGCCACGCGGGCGGAGGCCGGGTTGTCGGAGGCGACATGGATCCCGACGCGATGAAAGCCGCCCGGGCCGAGCAGCCACTCGGTGACGAGCATCACCGCTCGGGTCATGAGGCCGCGGCCGCGGCCGGCGGCGGCGAGCAGGTAGCCGAGCTCGCAGCGGCCGTCGGCGAGCGCGGGGCGGACGCCGAGGGAGCCGAGCGGCGTGCCGCTTCCCTCGCAGACGGCGAGCCCCGCCTCGCGGCCGTCGGTCAGTTCCGGCGTCGTCAGGGCGAGGAAGGAGCGCGAGGAGTCGGTCGTGTAGGGCTCCGGGATCCGCGTCCGGCGCACGGACTCCGGATCGGAGGCCATCCGCACGACGGCGGCGAGGTCCTCGGGGAGCCACGGGCGCAGGCGCACGACGCCGTCCGACAGCTCGGGCGGCAGGCGGCGCGTCGTCACGGCCGGCGCAGGAAGACATAGGTCACCGCGAGCGCGAAGGCGATCTGCCCGAAGGCCAGCGCGGTGCCGAGATCGGGGGAGCCGAGCGACGCGGCGAGCAGCGAGGCGAGGACGAAGGCCCCGAGCATGATCGCCAGGTCTGACTTCACGTGACGCCCGCCTCGGCCGAGAGCCCCTCGACGAGCTGGGCGACGGCGGCATCGGGGTCCTGACCCGCCAGCCAGCGCTCGGCCGCACGCCGGCCGCCGAGCGCCCGCAGCCCGCGCGCGCCGTGCTCGGCGGCGAAGTCCGCCAGCGCGTGGCGCCGCCGCGCGCGCAGACGCCGGGCGGGGAGGTCGATGCGCTCGCGGTGGGCGTCGAGCGCGCCCAGCAGCTCGTCGATCCCGGAGGGAGGGGAGAGGGAGGAGACCGGCACGACGCCGGTGTCCCGCGCGCCCAGGGAGCGGAGCGCGGCGACCAGGTCGCGCCGGGCGCGGGTGGCCGGGGTCCCGAGGTCGGCCTTGGTCACGACGAGGACGTCGGGGATCTCCATGATCCCGCTCTTCAGGAACTGCAGGACGTCTCCTGCCGCGGGCTGCACGACGACCGCCACCGTGTCGGCCACGTCGGCCACGTCCGTCTCTGACTGGCCGACGCCGACGGTCTCGACGACGACGACGTCGAAGGCGGCGGCGAGGGCGCTGGCCGCGGTGCGGGTGGCGGGCGCGAGGCCGCCGAGCTGCTCGCCGGCCGCAGTCGAGCGGATGAACACCCCGCGGTCGGAGGGGTCGAAGGCGATCCGCGCGCGATCCCCGAGCAGCGAGCCGCCCGAACGGCGGGAGGACGGGTCGACGGCGAGCACGGCGACGGTGCGCCCGCGCGCCCGCCAGCCCGCAACGAGATGGGAGAGCAGCGAGGACTTGCCCGAGCCGGGCGGCCCGGTCACGCCGACGACGTGGGCGGCGTCGGCGGGGCGCACGGCGGCGAGCAGGTCGGCCGCCTCGGCGCGATCCCCGGCCGTCGTCGACTCGACCAGGTTCAGCACCGCGGGCGCGGCGGAGAGGTCACCCTCGCTCAGCCGCCGGGCGAGCTCGGCGCCGCTCACCGCCGGTCCTCCGCCGCCTCGGCGGGGGCCTCCGTCGGGATCCGCCGGCCGGCGGCGATCCAGTCCCTCCACAGCGGGTCGGTGACCCGGACCCCGTGCCCGTGATCGATCAGCACACCGGAGTCGAGCAGGCGGTCCCGCGAGCGGGCGGCGGTGGCCCGCGAGAGCCCGGCGCGGTCGAGCGTGGCGGCGGCGAACGGCCTCGCGCCGTCGGCCGTCGCGCTCAGGAAGCGCCGGTCGGAGTCCTCGGCGAGCCCGTCCCACGCGGCGGCGAACCCCTCCCTGAGCTCCTCGTGCACTGAGCGCAGCGTCTCGCGCCATGCGTCCTCGTCCGCGGTTCCGCCCGGCGGGGTGTGGGACCAGAGATGGTGGGCCAGGAGCATCGTGCGCTGAGGATGCCCTCTCGCGGTGCGGAGCAGGTGCCCGAGAGCGCGCCCCGCCTCCCGGCCCGAAGCCTCGAAGCGTTCCCCAGCGTACCGGGCGACGTCCGCGTCGGCGAGGGGCACGAGCGAGACCTTGCGAGCCTGACCGTAGAGCGGGCGCTCCCGCCGGTCGAACAGCGTGGCCAGCATGCCCTCGTGCGAGCCCGCGAAGATGTAGCTCGCCGCCGCGGCTTGGTGCTGGATGCGGCTGCGCAGGATGGCGTCGAGGTGCTCGCCCGCCGCGAGCAGCTCCTGGAACTCGTCCCACACGATCAGGCAGCGCTCGCCCGTGCGCTCGTGGACCTCGCGGGGCAGCTCGAGCAGCTCGAGGATCGCCTGCTCGGCCGGCTTGGCGGGGAGGGCCGAGAGCTCGAGGCCTCCGGGGCCGAGCCCGATCCGCAGCGTCGCGTTCGCCACGAGCCGCTCCGCGCGCCGTGCGACCGGGCCGCGAAACGCCCGGTAGCCCTCGCGCAGGCGCACGGCGACATCGGCCGGGCCCACGACCCCGTAGAGGTCGATCAGCGCCACGTTCATCCCCTCGCGCTCGGCGTCGCGCAGCACACGGCGCAGGAGGCTCGTCTTGCCGTAGCGGCGGGGCGCGCTCAGCCGCGTGAAATGCCCACCGCGGCCGAGCTCGTGCAGCTGCCGCGCCTCCGCCTCGCGGTCGAGCAGATCCTCCGGCTCGACCGGGACGCTGTACACGAACGGGTTGAACGTCTCGTCGCTCATACCGCGGATAGTACCGGTAGTCGAGACAAAAAAGTTCCGCCTGACGGAACTAAGGGAAGGTGCCGCGCCGTCGCGCTCGGGAATCGAGGCGCTGTTGAAGCGTAGGGCGCCGCCGCTCGCCGTCTTTCCCTTCCGGGCGGGGCTGGGAAAAGGGGACCGCGCCGGGGGCCGGGCCGCGTGGACCCGCAGGCGCGGCCGCGGCCGCGGTTCCCCCCTCTCCAGCCCGGCGCGGCCTGGCGGAGATCGCGAGCGCGGCGCAGGCCGATTCGCGTGGTCGTGGGTCTTCGCCCTGCCCGCCGCGCTCGCCGCGCCGAGGAGCGCCTGCGCCCGACCGGGCTCTCGCTCTGGCTCGGCCGGGGGGCTAGGATCGCCAGCGGTGCCGGAAGCCCTGCACTTCACGGACTCCGAGGCGGCCAACGAGCTCATCGCCGCCGACCCGATGGCGCTCCTCGTCGGCTTCGCGCTCGACCAGCAGGTCACCGTGCAGAAGGCGTTCATGGGGCCGCTCGTGCTGCGCGAGCGCCTGGGAACGCTGGACCCGGAGGCGCTCGCCGCCGCCGACCTTGAGCCGGTCTTCCGCGAGCGCCCGGCCATCCATCGCTTCCCGGGCGTCATGGCCAAGCGCGTCCACGACCTCGCCGTGCATGTGTGCGAGGAGTACGGAGGCGAGGCCGCGCGGGTGTGGAGCGACGCTCCGGATGCCGCCGCGCTCCGGGCGGCTCTCGCCGCGCTGCCGGGGTTCGGCGCGATGAAGGTCACGGGGCTCGGGTCGGTGCTGGCCAAGCGCTTGGGCGTGGCCGCCGCCCAAGAGCTCGTGCCCGCCCACCCGACGCTCGGGGACGTCGACTCCCCGGAGGCGCTCGCCGAGTACCAGGCCGCGAAGCGCGCGCACAAGGCGGCGCGCCGGGCCGAGCGCGCGGCCTAGCCGGTCCGCTCGGGCTCAGGCGGAGGCCGCGCGGGCTCAGGCCGCCACCCCGCGGCGCTCGGCCACGAGGGCGACGATGTCGCGCATGATCCGCGTCAGGTCGAAGTCCTTCGGCGTGTAGACGGCGGCCACGCCCGCTTCGCGCAGCGGCGCGACGTCCGACTCCGGGATGATGCCGCCGACGACGACGGGGACGTCCTCGGCGCCCGCCTCGCGGAGCGCGGCCACGACCGAGGGGATGAGCTCGCGGTGCGAACCCGAGAGGATCGAGAGCCCGACGACGTGGACGCCCTCGTCCACCGCGGACTTGGCGATCTGCGCGGGGGTCAGCCGGATGCCCTCGTAGACGACGTCCATGCCCACGTCGCGCGCGCGCACGGCGATCTGCTCGGCGCCGTTGGAGTGCCCGTCGAGGCCGGGCTTGCCGACGAGGATCTTCAGCCGCCGCCCGAGCGCCTCGCTCACGCGATCGACCTCCTCCTGGAGCGCCTCGATCTCTTCCGTGCCGGCGGTCGCCGCGGCGGCCTCGCCGACACCGGTGGGCGCGCGGTAGTCGCCGAAGGAGTCGCGCAGGGCCGCCGCCCACTCCCCTGTCGTCACGCCGGCGCGGGCGGCGGCGAGCGAGGCGGGCATGATGTTCTGCTCGGGGTCGGCGGCGGCGGCGCGCAGCTCCTCGAGCGCGCGCTCGACCGCCTCGGCGTCCCGCGACTCCCGCCACTCCCGTACGGCCTCCCGCTGCTCGGCCTCGACGGCCGGATCGACCACGAGGATCGACCCTCCCTCGTCCGAGACCTTGGTCAAGGGCGACTCCGCCGTCGACTCGAAGCGATTCAACCCGACGACGATCTGCTCGCCCGCCTCGATCCGCCGGATCCGCTCGCGGTGGGAGTCCACGAGCGCCGCCTTCATGTAGCCGACGGCCTCGACGGCGCCGCCGTGCTCCTCCACCACCGCCATCTCCGCCCGCGCGCCCTCGAGCAACTCGGCGACGAGACCGTCCATGACCACCGACCCCTCGAAGATGTCCGGGTACTCGAGCAGGTCGGTCTCGTAGGCCAGGACCTGCTGGATGCGCAGGGACCACTGCTGGTCCCACGGCCGGGGTAGGCCGAGCGCCTCGTTCCAGGCGGGGAGCTGCATCGCGCGGGCGCGCGCGTCGCGCCCGAGCGTCACGGCCAGCGCCTCGAGCACGATCCGCTGCACGTTGTTCTCCGGCTGCGCCTCGGTCAGCCCGAGCGAGTTGACCTGCACTCCGTAGCGGAAGCGCAGTTGCTTGGGGTCGCAGACGCCGTAGCGCTCTCGGCCGATCTCCTCCCACAGGATCCCCATCGCGCGGAGCTTCGCGTGCTCCTCGACGAAGCGCACGCCGGCGTTGACGAAGAACGAGATGCGCGAGAACACCCGGCCCATGAGCTCCTCGGGAACGCGCGCGCGCGCCGCGTCGAGCACCGCGATCGCGTTCATCATCGCGTAGGCGATCTCCTGCACCGGCGTCGCGCCCGCCTCCTGCAGGTGGTAGGAGCAGATGTTGACCGGGTTCCACCTGGGGACGTGCTCCACCGCGTAGGCGACCATGTCGGCGATCAGGCGCATCGACGGCTCGGGAGGGAAGGCGTAGGTCCCGCGCGCCAGGAACTCCTTGATGATGTCGTTCTGGGTCGTGCCCTGGAGGACCTCGGGCTCGAGGTCGTGCTCCTCGGCGGTGACGACGTAGAGCGCGAGCAGCCAGGCCGCGGTCGCGTTGATCGTCATCGACGTGTTCATCTTCTCCATGGGGATCCCGTCCATGAGCTCCCGCATGTCGCCGCGGTGGGCGACGGGGACGCCGACCTTGCCGACCTCGCCGACCGCCAGCTCGGCATCGGGGTCGTAGCCGGTCTGCGTGGGAAGGTCGAAGGCGATCGACAGACCGGTCTGGCCCTTCTCGAGGTTCCCGCGGTAGAGCTCGTTGGACTTCTTGGCCGTCGAGTGCCCCGCGTAGGTGCGCATCATCCAGGGCTTGTCGCGCTCGGGCAGGCGGTGGTCCATGGAGGTCGAAGTCTAAGGGGCCATGAGAACCCCATCTAGCCTGGACCACCCGATGCCTGACGACCTCGAGCCGCCGCGCGAGGGCGAGGAGGTCGTCGCCGCTCGCCTCACCGGACCCACGGACACCCTGCCGGAGGACCCGCTGGCGCAGGTCGCGGACCCCGATTTCCCGACCGTCCTACGGGGCTATGACCGCGGCGCGGTCGAGGCCTACGTCGAGCGCGTCGCGCGTCTCGTCTCCGAGCTGCATGCCTCCCGCTCCCCGCGCGAGGCCGTGCGCCAGGCGCTCGAGCGCGTGGGCGCGGAGACGACCGACATCCTGCGCGAGGCCCATGAGGCCGCCCACAAGGTCACGCGCGAGGCGGAGGAGAAGGCCGAGGCGCTCACCCGCAGCTCGCGCGAGCAGGCCGACCTGCTCGGCTCCTCGAGCCGGGCCGAGGCCGAGGAGCGGACGGCCCGCGCGCAGGCGGAGGCGACGACGTACGAGGCCTCCTCGCGCGCCGAGGCCGCGGAGCGGACGGCCGGGGCCGAGGTGCAGGCGGCGGCGACGCTCGCCGAGGCCCAGGAGCGACTGGCTCTCCTCGACCGCGACATCGACGCGATCTGGCAGGAGCGCCAGCGCCTGATCGACGACGTGCGCCGCGTGGCCGGCGAGCTCGGGTCGCTGGCCGGGGAGGCCGAGGCGCGCTACCCGGCCGAGGAGCCCGCGGCCGCGGCCGGGCCGAACGAGTCGTTCGGCGCGACCGTCGAGATCCCCGCCGCCGAGCGGCCGGACGCCGATCCGCCTTCGTAGCCTGCGGGGGTGGCCGACCCCCGCGTGATCGAGCTGCACCACCTCGGCCGGGAGCGCGTCATCGGCGCCTGGCTGGTCGGCGACGTGATCGTCGACCCCGGGCCGTCCTCGACGCTTGAGGAACTGCTCGCGGGCCTCGACGGGGCCACGCCGCGCGCGCTCCACCTGACCCACATCCACCTCGACCACGCGGGCGCGAGTGGGTCGCTCGTCGAGCGCTTCCCCGACCTGCAGGTGTACGTCCACGAGCTCGGCGCACCGCACATGGCCGCGCCCGAGAAGCTCCTGAAGAGCGCGAAGCGGCTCTACGGAGAGGACATGGACCGCCTGTGGGGTGAGTTCCGGCCCGTTCCCGAGGCGAACATCCACCTGCTCTCGGGCGACGAGACGCTCCCCGGGGGCTGGGAGGTCGCCTACACCCCCGGCCACGCCTCCCACCACGTGACCTACTTCCACGAGGGGACCGCGTACTGCGGCGACGTGGGCGGCGTGCGCATCTCGCCCGGGCTCGCCTTCGCCCCCACGCCGCCGCCGGACATCGACCTCGAGCGCTGGCACGCCTCGATCGACCTGCTCGCCGAGCGCCGCCCCGAGCGCCTCGCGGTCACCCACTTCGGGGCGTGGGAGGACGTCGAGCATCACCTCGGCGAGGTCTCCCGCCGGCTCGACGCCTGGGCCGCGCTCGCGCGCGACCGGGACGAGGCCGGGTTCATCGCGGCGGTGAGCGACGAGGTCGAGCGCGCCAGCGGGGATGATCTGGCCATGGCCGAGGCGGCGACCCAGGCCGCGCCGCCCGATCAGCTCTACGCCGGGCTCTCGCGCTACTGGGAGAAGCACGGAGGGTGAGCGGCCAGGTCATCGAGCGCCCGCGGGTCGGCGGTCCCGGCTCCGGTCTCGGCGGGCCATGGCGCGTGATCGTCCTCAACGACGACCACAACACCTTCGACGGCGTCGCCGCCGCGCTCGCGCAGTTCATCCCGGGCGTCACGCTCGATCGCGGTCACCGGTTCGCCGACCAGATCCACCGGCAGGGGCAGGCCATCGTGTGGAGCGGGCCCAAGGAGGTCGCCGAGCTCTATTGGGAGCAATTGAGAGACGCGGGGCTGAGCATGGCCCCGCTCGAGGAGGGGTAGATGACCGAACCGGTGCCCGACTTCCACCGCGGCGGGGAGGGCGAGCCGCTCGTCCTTCTCCACGGCTTCACCGACACCCGGCGCACGTGGACGCCGATCGTCCCCGCGCTCGAGGCGCGCCACGACGTCTTCGCGCCGACGCTGCCGGGCCACCACGGCGGCCGGCAGTTCGACGTGGGCGCCGACACGAGCCTCGACTCCATCGCGGCGCTGCTCGAGGAGCGTCTCGACGCCGAGGGCATCGAGACCGCGCATCTCGTCGGCAACTCGCTCGGCGGCTGGCTCGCGCTGATGCTCGCGGCCCGCGGCCGCGCCCGCTCGGTCGTCGCCCTCTGCCCCGCCGGCGGGTGGGAGCACGGCTCCAAGGAGGAGAAGGCGATCCTCCGCTACTTCCAGGTCAACGAGAAGCTCATGCGCCACGGGCGCTTCGCGCTGCGCGCGGTCGCCTCGCGGCCGCGCCTGCGGGCGCTGGCGCTGCGCGAGCTCGTGGCGCATCCCTCGCGGGTTGATGCGCGCTCGGCCTGGTCGCTGATCGACGGTGCCGCCCACTGCACGATCGTCGAGGACTCCCTCGCCCAGACCCGCGCCGGCGAGCAGTTCGGCGATCTCGACCCGATGGACGTCCCCGTCCGCATCGCCTACGGCGAGAAGGACCGGATCATCCGCTGGCCGTCGTGCTACACGCGGCTGCGGGAGACCCTGCCGGAGGCCGAGTTCGTCGAGCTGAAGGACGTCGGTCACCTGCCGATGTGGGACGACCCGGAGCTCGTGGCGCGCACGGTGCTCGAGGTCACGGCGCCGGCGGCCGCGCGCGAGGACGCGGAGGCGGCGGCCCCGGCGTGAGCGCGCCGCTGTCCTGGGTTCGTACGCCATAGGCGTATCAGGGCAGGACAGCGACCGGCCGCGCGTCCCGGCTACCCCGCGCGCACCATCCGTCCGCAGCCCGCCAGCGTGATCGCGATCGGGCCGTCGGAGCGGCGGATCTGCACGCTGGCGTTGCAGGTGATCCGGGCGCGTCTCGGGTCGATCGTCGCCGCGGCGACGTTGGTGGCCGTGATGTCGATCGCGTCGGCCTTGGGCGTCACCGGCGCCGCGCCCCAGCTCTGGCCCTGGCGCGCGAACTGGATCGGGCCGAGGTGGCCGCCCGTGAGCGTCCCCAGCGAGCCGAGCGGAATGCTCGTGACCGGCGGGTCGCCGACGCCGAAGCCCTTGGAGGAGGCGTCGATCTGCGCGTCGCCGCTCCCGCGGAGCTTGACGCCCGAGACCCAGTAGGCGTGGTTGGCCACCACCCCGAGGTTCGCGTGGTCGCGCGTCGGATCGACGGCGTAGGTCACGCGGGGCGGGCTACGGTCGACCTTGGCGGTGCCGAGGAAGGCGGCGGCCGGCCCGTACTCGTCGTTGACCGCCAGCTCGAGGTGGTTCGGGGTGATCGGCGAGCAGCCCGCGCTCGCGCACGGCCGGTAGATGTCGAGCTCGTTGCGGTAGCCGAGCGAGGCGAGCTTCGCCGCCGTCGCCGTGTACTCCGGGAAGGGCACGAGCTCGTCGGCCACGTTGTTCCACATGAGCACGGGCAGGTTGCGGAAGGAGGCGAGGACGTCTGCGTTGGTCTCCGTCCCCACCGTGGGCTGCGCGCGCGCGAACAGGTCGGGGAACTGCGCGCCGAGCTTGAACGTGCCAAAGCCGCCCATCGAGTAGCCGGTGATGACGCTCGTGGCCGGGTCGAGCCGGTAGCGCCGGGCGACGTCGTTCCACACGTCGAAGACGTCGGCGGCGCCGTAGTTCTCGTAGAACTCATCCGGGCCGCGCGCCTCGGGCGTGATGACGATCGAGCCCGCGCCGCGGTCGCCGAACTCGCTCTGGTTGCGGCTCCCGAGGTACTGGTTGTAGTTGGCCGAGAGGGAGTGCAGGAGCAGCGTCAGCCCGAAGCCCGCGGCCGGCCGCGGCTTCGGCGGCACGTAGATCGCGTACGGCTCGAGGCGGCCGGTGTACTGGCCGCGGCAGGTGGCCGCGGAACCCAGGCAGCTGCGGGCGAAGCTCGCGCCCTGGGCCGTCTCGAAGTGCGAGGGCAGGATGCGGTCGAACGCGCCGGTGCGCGGCACGCGGGAATCGTCGCGGACCCGCGCCGCGAGCTTCGCGAAGGACACCCGGGCGAAGAACGGCGAGATGTCCCCCTTGGCCAGGGCGGCGCCCTGGGCGCGGTCACGCCACCACGCGGGGTCGGTGAGGACCTTCGTGCCCTCGGTCACCGACTGCCGCGGCTCGGCCGTGCGGAAGGCGACGTTGAAGAACGCCGCCGGAGCGCCCGCGGTGCCCGCGCCGCCCGAGGTCGTGGCGTCGGCGATCGCGCCGGGGAGGAGGTAGCGGCCTCGCGCCGCGTTCCACAGCCCGACGCCCGCGGCCAGGCGGACCGTCCGCCGGCGCGGGTTCCAGTCCTTGTGGGAGACCGTCACCGAGATCTGCCGGCGGCGGCGGTCCACGCGCACGCGCAGGGTGGAGCCGCGGACGCGGCGGCCGGTGGCGGCGTTCGTCAGCTCGGCGACCATCTCCCCGCCCCGCGGATGCACCGAGACGAACAGGTCGGCGGGCGCCGAGACGTTGGCCCCGAGCGGGAAGGGACGGAGTTTGCCCGGCGTACCGCCGATGGCGATCGCGAAGGCCACGAGCGAGGGGTCGTTCAGAGTGTTGAGGGTGACGCGAAACGAGGTGCTCGTGCGCGCGGCCCGCACGCGGAGCTCGACGAGGTCGGCCGCGTTCTGCGCGTAGCGCGGGTCGGTGGGATAGGTGTAGGTGCCGTTCTGCTTGGAGAACGTGTTGCCGCCCGAGCGCGGATCGGTCGGGTCCGGCGTGCCCTGGGCGCCGTTGTCGTCGTAGAGGTAGTCCTGGTAGAGGAACTCGCCGCTGCGATAGGCCGTCGCGCCCGAGATGAGGATCGGCGCCGCCCGCCACGGCGCGCGGTTCGAGAGCTGGGGAGCGGACGCCGGCTTGGCGTAGAGCAGGTCGGGCCCGGGCCGGTGCCCGGAGGCGACGCTCGGCAGCGAGCCGGCGCGGGCCGCGCTCGGGGCGGCGAGGAGGAGCGGGGTGGTCAGGAAAAGGGCGAGGCGGCGAGTGAGGGTCACGCGTCTGTTCTTAGCAGACCGCGAGCCGGTAGAACTCCGGCCATGGCCGCCGCTCCCACGAGGCCGCCGCGGCGGCGGAGCGTCCGCGAGCTCGAGGACCTCACCTCGCTCCTGCGCCAGGGCGCGGATCTCCGCGGGTTCGCGCTCCAGGACATCGACCTGCGCGAGGCGGCGATCTCGTGGGAGCGCATGCGGCTCGAGGGCACGCTGCTGCTCGGCTGCCCGCTCCCGCCCGGCGCCCGCGAGACGATCGAGGCCCGCGGCGGGACGGTCTTCCCCCGGTTCGGCGCGCGTCCCTACAACCCGTATCGCAGCACGCTCTACACGCCGGAGGAGCTGTGCGCCGTCGCGGGTGCGGGCCGGACCCGCGACGAGGAGATCCACGCCTTCTACGTCGCCGCCGGCGCCTCCTTCCCCGACGTCGGCGAGGCGCTGGCCCAGCGCGTGCACGACCACGCGATCGATGACGCCCTCGCCGATCTCGTCGGGCACGACTCCGCCGCGCGGCTCGCGCGGCGGATCGTCGGCGTCATGGGCGGCCACGCGGTCCCCCGCGACGCCCCGGCCTACCGCGAGGCGGCGCGCGTGGCCTGGCTCCTCGGCTCGGACCACCTGATCGTCACCGGCGGCGGCCCGGGGGTGATGGAGGCGGCGAACCTCGGCGCCGCGCTCGCGGGGCGCCCCGAGGCCGACTTCGCGCGCGCGCTCGAGCTGGGCGAGCCCGAGGCGATCATCGCCGCCTTCCCCGAGCGCCGGGCGAATCTGGCCGTCCCCACCTGGTTCTACGGCTTCGAGCCGGTCAACCGCTTCGCCACCCACGTGGCCAAGTACTTCGCCAACTCGATCCGCGAGGACGGCCTCCTGGCCATGTGCCTGCACGGGATCGTCTACGCGGAGGGCGGCGCCGGGACCGTGCAGGAGGTCTTCATGGACGCCGAGCAGAACGCCTACGCCACCTTAGGCTTCCGCAGCCCGATGGCCCTCCTCGGCGCCGAGCGGTGGGATCCCGCCGGCGGCGCGGGGGTCTTCCCGGCGCTCGCGCGCGAGGCGGCGGAGTACCGGGAGATGGTCGGGCTGTGCGGCGGCGCGGAGGAGGCGGCGGCGTTCATCCGCGCCCACCCGCCGCAACGCGCCGAGCTCGGTTAGGGCCGGCGGCCGGCCGGGCAAGTCGAGGTAGAGAATCCCGACCGAGAGGAACCCCATGGCCGACGAGCTGAAGGGCAAGAAGATCGCCATCATCGCCGCCGACGGCGTCGAGCAGGTCGAGCTCGAGCAGCCGCGCGACGCGGTCGCCGGCGCCGGCGCCGAGACGGAGCTGATCTCGCTCGCGGAGGGCGAGATCCAGGCGATGAACGGCGACATCGACCAGGGCGACAAGTTCTCGGTCGACAAGGTCATCGGCGACGCCGCGGCCGAGGACTACGACGGGCTGATCCTCCCCGGCGGGGTGGCCAACCCCGACAACCTGCGCCAGGACGAGGACGTCATCGCCTTTTTGCAGGCGTACTTCAAGACCGGCAAGCCGGTCGGGGTCATCTGCCACGGGCCGTGGACGCTCGTCGAGGCCGACCTCGTCAAGGGGCGGACGCTCACGTCCTTCCCGAGCGTGCGCACGGACATCGAGAACGCCGGCGGCAAGTGGGTCGACGAGGAGGTCGTCACCGACGAGGGGCTCGTCTCGAGCCGCAATCCGGACGACCTGCCCGCCTTCTGCGCGAAGATCGTCGAGGAGTTCGCCGAGGGCGCCCACGACGTGGCGGAGGAGGGGGCGACCGCGGCGTAGAGCGCGTCGCCGAGGGCTCAGGCCGCCTTGGCGGCCCGGCGTTCCGGCGTGATGCGCACGACGTTCCAGGCGAGCCCGAGCCGCTCGAGCGCGCCGTTGACCCACGCGCTCGGGTCGAGCTCGAGGCGCCGGAGCCGTGGACCGCGGAGGTGGGGAAGGCGTGGTGGTTGTGGTACCGCGCCTCTCCGAGCGAGGGGAGCACGAGCCAGAACACGTTGCGCGACTCGTCGTCGGTGGCGAGCGCCGCGGCCGACGAAGTGGCAGAGCGAGTTGATCGACCAGGTCACGTGGTTCAGCAGGAAGACCCGCACGAGCCCGCCCCACAGGAGGCCGGTGAGCCCGCCCATGAAGCGCCCGGTGAGCGCCCAGCCGAGCGCGAAGGGAAGACTCACGACGCCCTGCACGGCCATCGAGCCCATCACGGCGAGCACGGCCCGCAGTGCGCGCCCCGTGATGCCGAGGGCGGTCACGAGGTAGAGCCCGAGCGGGATCCCCAGGTCGCTGAGGCCGACGGCGCGGTTCCACAGCAGCACGACCGCCGTGAGAAAGGCGGCGATGGGGATGCCGACGGCGAACGGGTTCGTGGTCTTGTGGGCGCGGGACATGAGCAGACTTGAACCGGGGTCGCAGCTTCTCTCCGTGGCTTGGCCGGCCTCCCGCGCTCTCGGCGGCCGGACTTGTAGCTTTGTGATAATGGCTGCCCCCGTCCGCCCGTGGCTCGAGCTGCCCCCGGAGGTGGCGGCGGCTCTGCGGCCGGAGCTCGGCGCGACGACGGAGGAGATCATCGGCGCGCTCCGCGAGGGCGTGCCGGACTACGCGCGCCCGCTCGACGGCGCCTTCGGGGCGGGGCTCCGCGTCGGGGTCGAGAGCGCGCTCTCGACCTTCGTGGACGAGGTCGAGGCGGGGGAGCGGCTCCCGCGCTCGGACGCCTATGTGAACCTCGGCCGCGGCGAGTACCACGCCGGGCGGAGCCTCGACGCGCTGCTCGCCGCCTACCGCCTCGGCGCCCGGGTGGCGTGGCGGCGCTTCGCCGCGGCCGGTGCGCGCGCGCCGCTCGCGCCCGAGCTCCTCTACGCGCTGGCCGAGGCGATCTTCGCCTACATCGACGAGCTCTCCGCCGAGTCGGCCGAGGGCTACGCGCTCGAGCAGTCCGCCGTGGCCGGCGCGGCGCAGCTTCGCCGGCGGCGCCTGGCGCGCCTGCTCCTGCTCGACCCGCCGGCCGAGCCCGACGCCGCCGCGGCGACCGCGGCCGAGGCCGGCTGGCCGCTGCCGCCCTCCCTCGCCGTGCTCGTCCTCGCCGGTGAGGCGCGCGAGGCGGTGCTCCGCCGGCTGCCCTCCGAGGCGATCGCCGACGCGGGGGAGGAGGAGCTCGCCGTGCTCGTGCCCGACCCGGACGCGCCGGGGCGCCGCGCCTCGCTCGGGCGCGCGATCGAGGCCGCCGGAGCGGGCGTGAGGGGCGCGCTCGGGCCGAGCGTGGCCTGGCCGGACGCGCCGCTCTCCCGCGCGCGGGCCCGTGCGGCGCTCGCCCTGGCCGCGGCGGGAGCCGTGCCGGCGGCGCCGCTCGTCGTCGCCGCCGACCACGGGGCGGCGCTCCTGCTCACGAGCGACCCGCGCCTCGTCGCCGATCTCATCCGCGAGACGCTCGCGCCGCTCGAGGCGCTGCCGCCCGCCACCCGGCAGCGGCTGACCGAGACGCTCGCCGCCTGGCTCGCCGAGCAGGGCCGCCTGCAGCCGGTGGCGGCGCGGCTCGGGGTCCATCCCCAGACCGTCCGCTACCGCCTGCGCCGCCTGCGCGCGGAGCTCGGCGGCGCGCTCGACGACCCCGACGCGCGCTTCGAGCTCGACCTCGCCCTGCGCACCCGTGCATATTTGCTAGCTTGATATCCAGATATGTCACCGGCGCGCAAGAAGCACACCGCCCTGTACGTCCGCCTGCCCACCGCCGAGGCCTCGAAGCTCGACCGCGCCGCCTTCGAGCTCGGCGCGGCCAAGCAGGACCTCGTCACCGGCCTCATCGCCTCCTACGTCGACCCCGCCACGGCGGCCGGGCTCGAGGCCCTCGGCGCGCTGCTCGGCGCGGCGCGGGAGGCGCGCGCGGAGCCGGAGCCCGAGCGCCCGCCGTTCGGCTTCGCCGACCGCCGCCGGGTCATCGTCGAGGCAGAGCCCGAGGGGCTGACCGTCGGGCGCCACGACTTCCGCGCCTCAGGAGGGCCGGACGTCCTCACCGTGGCCGAGGTCGCCGAGCTGCTGAAGGTCGAGGAGGACGTCGTCGCGAAACTCGCCGCGGCGGGGGAGCTCCCCGGGCGCCGGCTCGGCGGCGAGTGGCGCTTCGCGCGCCGGGCGCTGCTCGAGTGGCTGGGCGACGGCGCCGCCGCGGGCGAGGGCGCCTGATGCCCCTCGTCCCCATGGTCATCGAGCAGGACGGGCGCGGCGAGCGCTCCTTCGACATCTATTCGCGCCTGCTGCGCGATCGCGTCATCTACCTCGGCTCGCCGATCGACGACCAGGTGGCGAACCTGATCGTCGCCCAGCTCCTGCACCTCGAGTCCGAGGATCCCGAGAAGGACGTGCAGATGTACGTCAACTCCCCCGGCGGCGTCGTCTACGCGGGCCTCGCGATCTACGACACGATGCGCTTCATCAAGCCCGACGTGCAGACGACCTGCGTGGGGATCGGGATGTCGATGGGGGCGCTCGTCCTCACCGGCGGCGCACCCGGCAAGCGCTTCGCGCTGCCGAACGCCCGGATCCTCATCCATCAGCCCACGGGTGGCTTCGAGGGCCAGTCTTCCGACATCGAGATCCACGCCCGCGAGACGCTGGCGATCCGCGCGCGGCTCGACGAGCTCTACGCCCACCACACCGGGCAGAGCGTCGAGCGCGTTCACGAGGACATGGAGCGTGACCGCTTCTTCACCGCCGAGCAAGCGGTGGAGTACGGGCTGATCGATCGGGTGCTGCCGGGCCGCGGGCGCTGAGACGGCGCTCGCCGCTCGCCGGAGGGTCAGAGCCCGAGGCCGCCGCCGTCACCACGCCGCGCCCGGCGTGCGGCGCGAACGGACCGCTCGCGGCCACGGTCGCCGATCCTGCCCGTCCGCCGCATCGAGCCGGCGACGGAGTAGGCGAGCCCGAGGACCATCGCCACGATCGCGTAGGCGATCCCGGGGGCGCCCGTGAGGGCGAGCACGAGGAAGACGATGCCGCCGGCCATTCCGATGGCCACCCAGGCCCCCGCGGAAGTCCGCGGGGACAGGCTGCCCCTTCGCCGGGGCGGCAAACGGCCGGCTCGCGCCAACCGGTGCGCGGTTCCATTGCGCGTAGATTGCGCCCATGACCCGCCTGCGACGAGCCCTCCCGATCCTCCTGCTGCCGGCCTGCCTCGCGGCCCCGGCCGCACAGGCGAAGACGCCCGCGTTCCGCGACCACGCCGGCCTGCGGGTGCAAAGGGTCACGCGGATCGATGCTCGCCAGCTGAACCTGAGCGTCGTGTCCGTCGCGCTCGCCCACCGGCTGGACATCAGGATCCTCCTCCCGTCGGGCTACGCGAGCCACCCGCGCCGCCGCTACCCCGTGCTCTACCTCTTCCACGGCACGAGCGGGCGGGCGTCGGACTGGATCACGCAGGGCGACGCCGAGCGGACGACCGCGCGCTCCCCGTTCGTCGTCGTCATGCCCGACGAGGGCTTCGACGGGGACGGCGGCGGCTACTTCACCGACTGGTACAACGGCGGGCGCGGAGGGCCGCCGAGGTGGGAGACCTACAACATCCGCGAGCTCGTGCCGTTCGTCGACGCGAACCTCCGGACGCGGGCCGCCCGGGGCGGGCGCGCGATCGCCGGGCTCTCACAGGGCGGGTTCGGCTCGCTCTCGCTGGCGGCGCGCCATCCGGACATGTTCCAGAGCGTCTCCGCGTTCTCCGGGGCGGCCGAGATCGACGGCGACGCCGCGGCGGTCGCCATCATGACCCCCGTCATCGAGGGGACGGCGGCGGGGCTCGACCACGCGAGCGATCCCGACGCGATGTTCGGGCCTCGCGCCACCAACGAGCTGAACTGGCAGGCCCACGACCCCCACACCCTGGCCGGCAACCTCCGCGGCATGGACGTCCGGCTGTGGACGGGGAACGGCATGAGAGGCCCGTTCGATCCCGCTCTCGGCAATCCGGCGGGCGGGGGGATCGAGACCGGCGTGCACCTGCTCACCCAGCTCTTCCATGCGCGGCTGAAGGCGCTGGGGATCCCGAGCCGCTACGAGGACTACGGCCCGGGAACCCACACCTGGCCCTACTGGGCGCGCGACCTGCGCGAGCTCGCCGGCCCGCTCGCGCAGCGCTTCGCCCGCGCGCCGAAGCGACCGGCGCGCGTGGGCTACAAGACGACGGACGCGCGGTGGACACAGTGGGGCTTCACCGTCGCGCTGCGCCGCCCGGCGCCCGCCTTCAGCACGCTCGCTCGGGCCGGGCGCGCCGGGTTCACGCTCACGGGAACGGGGAAGGCGACGGTGCTCACGCCGCGCTTCTACCGGCCGTGGGCGCGCGAGCGCGTGCGAACCGCCGACGCCCGCGGCCGGCGTGTGCGCGTGCTGCGCGCCGGCCGCGCCGGACGGCTGCGGGTCGCGCTCGATCTCGGCCCGGGCGCCGCGCGGGTGAGCGTCGCGCGGGCCCGCTGACGCTGGCCGCCGAGCCCGGAGGGGGCGAACCGCGGCACCCCGCTCCCTATGGGGGGCGTGGAGCCCGGCTTCATCCTGGATGCCTGCGCGAGGCGATGGTTTCCAGGAACCTTCGCCGCGAGCAGGCGGTCGCGGCGCTCGCCGCCCGGCAGGAGGGGCTCGTCGCGAGCCGCCAGCTTCGCGCGCTCGGGATGAACGATCAGACCGCTCGTCGCCGCGTGCGCGCCGCGCAGCTGTCCCGGCGTCTTCGCCGTCGGGCATCCGCATGTGACCGAGGCCGGACGCCTCCTCGTCGCCGTCATGGCCTACCGCCCGGGGCCTGCGTTGCCCGCCGCTCGGCGGCGGAGTGGTGGAAGCTCCTGCGCGGGCGCCGGGCCCGGGTCGACGTCATCGCCACGACGGGAAGTCAGCGAGCGGCTCCTCAGACGGCGCGAGATCGGGATCGCGACGCCCGCTTCCCGATTCCATCCCGGAGATTCCCTCAGGCCTCGGTCATCTCCGGGTCGCGCGGAGCCTCGACGCCGCCGCCGTTCCCGTTGCCGCCGTTCTCCTCCATCGCGCCGCGCTGCGAGCGGCTCCACCATTCGTAGATGATCGGGACGTGGAACCAGCTCGTGTACCGGGTGCGGAAGTCGATGAACTCCGGCCCCTCCCAGTAGGCGTAGAAGTCCGCGGTGTCCTCGAAGGTCGCGGTCTGCCGGAAGCGATACGGATCCTCGCGCGAGCGCTGGACCTCGAAGTCGAGCGCGCGGTAGCGCAGCGCGACGGGCGCGATGCCCCGCAGGGCGTCCTCGAAGCGGTCGCCGCGCATGATGGTGGCGTACCAGGGGATGTGGATGATGCCGCCGGCCGCCACGGCTAGACCACCTAGGCCCCGACCTCGGCGCGGATGGCCTCCGGCCCCTCGCCGGTGCGGCCCTCGCCCTCGGACTCAGCGCCCACGAGGATCGCGATCTTGCCGAGGTGCTTGTTGTCGCGCAGGAGCTGGTGGGCCTCGGCCACGCACTCGAAGCCCATCGTCTTCCACAGCACGGGGCGGATCTTCGACTCCTCGATCAATGCGTTGGCCTTCGTCGCCTCCCACGCGTTGGCGAAGTGCGAGCCGATGATCTCCTTCTGGCGCATCCACAGGTAGCGCACGTCGAAGTCGAGCTGGTAGCCCGAGGTCGCGCCGCAGATGACGACCTTGCCGAACGGCCGCACGGTGAGGACCGAGGTGGGGAACGTCGCCTGCCCGACATGCTCGAAGACGATGTCGGGCTGGCCGCCGAGGAGCTCGGCCACGTGCTTGGAGAAGCGGCGGGACTCCTTGAAGCGCGCCTTCTCCTCCTCGCCGGACTCCTCGCCCGTGCGCATCATCCCCGAGAACTCGTTGCGGTCGATGTAGGCCTTCGCGCCAAGTTGCTTGACGAGCTCGCCCTTCTCGGGCGAGGAGACGACGCCCACGGCGTCCGCGCCCGTGAGCGCGCAGAGCTGGGTGGCGAAGACGCCGAGCCCGCCCGCCGCGCCCCAGATGAGCACGCGGTGGCCGGCCTGGAGCTTCGCGCGGTCGAGCAGCATCCGGTAGGCGGTGAAGTACGTGAGGCCGTAGGAGGCGGCCTCGTCCCAGGAGAGGTGGGCGGGCTTGGGCAGGAGCTGCTGGGCCTGGACCTTCGTGAACTGCGCGAAGGAGCCCCAGCTCGTCTCGTACCCCCAGATCTTCTGCGAGGGCGCGGCCAGCGGGTCGAGGCCGTGCACCTCCGGGTCCTCGTAGGAGGCCTGGTTGCAGTGCATGACGACCTCGTCGCCCGGCTCCCAGCGCGTCACGCCGGGGCCGACCTTCCACACGACGCCCGAGGCGTCCGAGCCGCCGATGTGATGGTCCTCCTCCGGGTGGGAGCGGAAGACCGAGACGGGCTTGCCGAGCGCGGCCCACACGTTGTTGAAGTTGACGCCGGCCGCCATCACGCGCACGACGACCTCGAAGGCCTTGGGCTCCGGGACCTCGATCTCCTCGAGCTGGAAGGCGTCGGTCGGCTCGCCCTCGCGGTCCTGCCGGATGACCCAGGCGGCCATCGTCTCGGGCAGCTCGCCCGGCTCGGTCGCCACCTGGCTGACCTGGCTCACGTCCACTGCCATGTTCTGAAAGACCTCGCTCGTCGCCGTCGGGGAAGGAGGCCCGATCCTACCCTTCCGCCGCGTCCGTTCGGTGATAGCTTCGCCCGCAGGGAACTGCGAGAGGAGCGGCATGCCGGAGCGGGTCGAAGTGGAGTTGACGGTCAACGGCGAGCGTCATCGGAGCACGGTCGAGCCACGTCTGCTCCTCGTGCACTACCTGCGCGACGAGCTCGGCCTGACCGGCACGCACGTGGGCTGCGACACGACCAACTGCGGCGCGTGCACGGTCCACCTCGACGGCGAGGCGGTCAAGAGCTGCACCCTGCTCGCCGCTCAGGCCGACGGCGCCGAGGTCCGGACGATCGAGGGCATGGGCGCGGAGGGGGACCTCCACCCGCTGCAGACCGCCTTCTGGGAGCAGCACGGCCTCCAGGCGTCGGGGAGGTGCTGGCCGCGCACCGCGCGCTGGCCGCCGTCGAGGCCACCTCCCGGCGCGCCGTGTTCTGCGCGCTCCGCGCGGTGCTGTGCGCGCGGCGGGAGGACCTCGCCGTCTTCCAGGCGGCGTTCCTCGCGACCTTCGGCGCCGAGCCCGGGCCGGCCGGGATCGAGTCGCTGCTCGCGGCGGGCACGCTCGCGCTGCCGCGCGCGCCGCGGATCCCTCCGCCGCCCGCGGGCGGGGCGGAGGAGCCGGGCGGCGAGCCCGAGCCGCGGCCCGCGGCGTGGAGCGACGTCGAGCTGCTGAAGGAGAAGGACTTCGCCGCCTACAGCGACGCCGAGCGCGCCCGCGCGCGGGCGCTCATCGCCCGTCTCGGCGCGCGGTCGGCGATGCGGCCCTCCCGGCGCACCCACCCGAGCCGTCGTCGGGCTCGGGGCGCGCGACCCGACTCGCGCGCGACGCTCCGGGCCGCGCTGCGCTACGGCGGCGAGCCCGTCGAGCGCCGCTTCCGCGTGCCCGGGACCCGCCCGCGCCCGCTCGTCCTCGTCTGCGACGTCTCGGGCTCGATGGAGCCCTACGCGCGCATGCTCCTGCAGTACCTGCAGGCCTGCGTCAGCGCCCGGCGCCGGGTCGAGGCCTTCGCCTTCGGCACCCGCCTGACCCGGATCACGCCCGAGCTCTCCGGCCGTGACCCCGACCGCGCGCTCACGCGGGCGGCGAGCGCCGTCGCCGACTGGCACGGCGGGACGCGCATCGGCCCCGCGCTCTCCGAGCTCAACCGCACGCACGGGCGCCGCGTCGGCCGCGGCGCGGATGTCGTCATCCTCTCCGACGGCTGGGATCGCGGCGCGCCGGAGGAGCTCGCCGCCGAGCTCGCCCGCCTGTCCCGCTGCGCCCACCGCGTCGTCTGGCTGAACCCGCTGAAGGCCCGCGCCGGGTACGAGCCGCTGACGCGGGGAATGCTCGCGGCGATGCCCCATCTCGACGCCTTCCTCGCCGGCTCGACCATCCACTCGCTCGAGGCGCTCGCCGCCCTGCTGGAGACGGGCGCGTGAGGGACCGCGCGGCGTGATCGGCGGGATCGTCCTCGCCGCGGGGGAGGGCCGGCGCTTCGGCGCGGTCAAGCAGCTCGCCGAGCTGGAGGGACGGCCGCTCCTCGAGCACGCGCTCATGGCGATGGCGGCCGTGCCCGCGATCGAGCGCGTCGTCCTCGTCCTCGGCGCCCACGCCGAGGAGATCCGCGCGGCCGTCGGGACCGGCGGCGGCGCCGAGGTCCCTCGCCCCGGACTGGGCCGAGGGGCCGACCCACTCGCTGCGCGCGGGCCTCGCCGCCCTGCGGGAGGCCGAGGCGGTGATCGTCACCCTGGGCGACCAGCCGCGCGTCACCCCCCAGGTGATCGCGCGCTTCGCCGAGGCCGAGGGGACGTGCCGCGCCGCCTACGCGGGGCAGCCCGGCCACCCGGTGCGGCTCACCGCGGCGGCCGCCCGGCGGCTCCGGGCGCGCCCGCCGCCCGGGGGCGCCCGGGCGCTCCTGCGATCCCACCCCCTGATCGAGGTCGGTCACCTGTGCCGCTTCGGCGACGTCGACACCCCCGCCCAACTGGAGGCTCTCCGATGAAGCTCGATCAGTCCTTCGCCGTCCCCGCACCGGTCGACGCCGTCTGGCGGGTGCTGCTCGACGTCGGTCGCGTCGCGCCGTGCCTTCCCGGCGCGGAGCTCACCGACGCCGAGGAGGACGGGACCTACCGCGGCACCTTCACGGTCAAGCTCGGCCCCACCCGGGCCGCCTACCGGGGGACGCTGAAGCTCGAATCCGAGGACGAGGCCACCCACACGGTGACGATGCGCGCAAACGGCCAGGACCGCCGCGGCCATGGCGGGGCCAAGGCGCTCATCGTCTCGCGCCTGCACGAGGACGGGGAGCAGACGCGCGTAGAGGTCGAGACCGACTTCACCATCACCGGCACCCTCGCGCGCTTCGGCCGGGGCGGGATGATCGAGGACATCTCCAAGCGCCTGCTCCGGGACTTCGCCGCCTGCCTGGGCGAGGAGCTGGCCCGCGGGGGCGGTGCCGAGCCGCCGTCCCCGGCGCCCGGCGGCGCCGGGAGCGCGCCGGCGGTCGGGTCCGCGCCGCCCTCTCGGCGTCCCGATCCTCCCTCCGGGCGACCGCCGCTCGACGCCGGTGCGCTCGCCGGCGACGTGCTGCGCGACCGCCTGCGCGCCGGGGTCCCCGTCCTGGTGGCGGGCTTCCTGCTCGGCTACGCTGCGGGTCGCCGAGGCGGCTGATTTGCCTGGATCGGGGCGGCTGCTTCAAGATCCAGTGCGCTTCTGACGATCGGTCATCTATGGAGGAGGAGACGCCAGCTCGGCCCGACGGCGCCGCCGCCACGGTGGCGCGGCTGCGCGGCCTGCTCGACGCCGCCCGCCTGCACGCGACCGGCGGCGACCGTCAGAAGCTGCTCGAGGCCGTGGCGCGGACCATCTCCGAGACGCTCCGCTTCCGGACCGCCGTCGTCAACCTCTACCGGCGGGCGGGCGATGACTTCGAGGTGGCCATCGTCCACGGCGACGACGGCGCGCGCGACGCTCTGGTCGGCAGCACGGCCACGTGCGCGATGTGGGACTCGTTCCTCGACCGTCGCTGGGAGCGCGCCGGGTGCTACCTGCTCCCCCACGGCGAGTTCGAGTGGCCGGAGGGCGAGGCGACCTACACGCCGGATCTGCCCGCCACCGAGGATCCGTGCCTCTGGCATCCCGAGGACGCCCTGTTCGTCCCCATGCACGGTCCGGGCGGCGAGCTGCTCGGGATCCTCTCCGTCGACGAACCGCTCTCCGGGCGCAAGCCCACCGACGACGACCTCGAGGTGCTGAGCGCCGTCGCCGCCCACGCCGGCCTGGCCATCGCGGCGGCCGACGAAGCCGTGCAGCTCGAGCGCCACCGCGCCTCGCTCGACCATCTGCTGCGGGTTTCGGCCGAGCTCACGGTGCACGACGACGTGGACACCGTGCTCGGCGTCGTGTGCGACGCCGTGCGCGAGGCGCTCGGCTTCGAGCGCGTGGCCGTGCTCCTGGCCGACGAGGAGGAGGACTGGATGCGGCCCCGCGCCGAGGCCGGCTGGGGGGACCTGGCCGCGCTCCAGGCCGGGGGCTCGCGCCGGGCGCTGGCGCCGCTCTTCGCCCCCGCCTACGAGCAGGAGGGCTGCTACCTGCTCGACTGCCCGACGGCGATGTCGCTCGTGCCCGTCTCCCAGCAGCTCCATCGCTCGACGCGCAACGGCCGCGGCCCGGTCGCGTGGGATCGCCACTGGCTGCTCGTCCCCCTGCGCGGCCCGGCGGGATCGGTGATCGGGGTCATCTGGGTCGATGATCCCGGCGACTGCCTGCTGCCCTCGCGCCCGGCGCTGCAGGCGCTCCGGCTCTTCGCCGACCAGGCCGTCAGCGCGCTCGAGTCCGCCCGCCAGAAGAGCATGCTGCGCTACCTGGCCGAGCACGACCCGCTCACCGGCCTGCGCAACCGGCGCGACCTGCGGAGCCGGATCGACGCCGAGATCGCCTCCGAGGACGGACCGGTCTCGCTCCTGCTCGTCGACCTCGACCGCTTCAAGCAGGTCAACGACGAGCTCGGTCACGACGCCGGGGACCGCGCGCTCGCGCGCTTCGCCGACCTGCTGCGGGAGACCGCGCGCGCCACCGACGTGGCCGCGCGCCTCGGCGGGGAGGAGTTCGCCCTGGTCCTGCCCGCCACCGGCGCCGAGGGCGCGCTGCTCACCGCCGAGAAGCTCCGGCGGCGCATGCGCTCCTGGTTTGCCGACTTCCTGCCCGACCTGACCGTCTCGATCGGAATCGCCACCTCGGGCCGTCACGCCGCCGACGCGCAGGCGCTGCTCGCCGCCGGCGACCACGCCCTCTACGCGGCCAAGCACCTCGGGCGCGACCGCTCGATCGTCTTCGACGCCGAGCTCGTGCGCCGGGTCCGCGATTCGATGGCCCGCGAGGGCCACGGCCCCGAGCAGCTCTCGACGGTCATCCTCCTGGCCGAGACGCTCGACATGCGCGATCCGGCGACCGCGCGCCACTCCCAGACCGTGGGCGCCTACTCCGAGCTGATCGCGCGGCGAATGGGGTGGGATGCGACGCGCACGGAGCGGATGCGGATCGCCGGGCTCGTCCACGACGTCGGGAAGGTCGGGGTGCCGGACGCGATCCTCATGAAGCCGGCGCCGCTCGAGCCCGCCGAGGCCATCGAGCTCGAGCGCCACTGCGAGCTCGGCGCGCGCATCGTCGCCGACGCGCGCCTCGGCGTGATCGGCGACTGGGTGCTCTCCCACCACGAGCGCAACGACGGCCGCGGATACCCGCACGGCCTGGCCGGTGAGGCCATCCCCATCGAGTCCCGGGTCCTCGCCGTGGCCGACGCCTACGAGGCGATGACCGCCGACCGGCCCTACCGCCCGGCGATGACCGCGCGCGCGGCGCGCGCCGAGCTCGCCGAGAACGCGGGCACGCAGTTCGACGGCGAGGTCGTCGAGGCCTTCCTCGACGCCCTCGCGGCGGGGCGGGCCCGGCGGCCGGTCAGCCGTCCGGCGCGTCGCGGCTGAGGTACCCCCGCCGTCTGAAGTAGACGACGAGCGCGGCGATCGGCACGAGCAGCCCGCCGAGGCCGTAGAGGAGGAAGACCCACAGCGAGTTGATGTGGCCGGTCAGCCAGCCGAAGTTCTGCCCGAAGAAGCCGGTGACGAAGGTCAGCGGCAGGAAGATCGTGGCGATGATCGTCAGGTCCTTCATGACCACGTTCAGCCGGTTGGAGACCGTCGAGAGGTAGATGTCCATGACGCCCGTGAGCAGATCGCGGTAGGAGTCGAGCAGGTCGGCGATGCGGATGAGGTGGTCGTAGAGGTCGCGGAAGTAGTCGCGCGAGTCGGGGTCGAGGCCCGGGAGGTCGCGGATCTCGTCGAGCGCGCGCGCCGCGAGGTCGCGCTGGGGCGTCACCGTGCGCCGCAGCTCGACGACCGAGCGCTTGACGCGCGCGACGCGCTGGAGCTCCTCGTTGTCCGGCTTGGCGACGATCGCATCCTCGAGGTCGTCGATCTCTTCGTCGATGTGCTCGAGGATGGGGAAGAAGGAGTCGGTCAGCGCGTCGAGCACGCGGTAGACCACGAACTGCTCCGAGGGGCTCGGGTTCTCCCGGAAGCGCCGGTGGATGTCGTCGAGCTGATGGCAGCCCTCGTGGCGGACGGTGATGACGTAGGAGCCCGAGACGATGAGGTGGACCTCGGTCAGCGCTGGGTCGCCGCTCGCGTCCTGCCGGGCGCCGAAGAACACGAGGAACATGTAGTCGCCGTAGCGTTCGAGCTTCGGGCGCTGGGAGAACTCCGCCAGGTCCTCCATGACGAGCGGGTGCCAGCCGAAGCGCTTGGCCAGGCCCTCGAGCTCGCCGGCCTGCGGCGCCTCGATGTCGAGCCAGAAGAACTCGTCGCGCTCGCAGAGGCCGTCGATCGAGTCCTCGTCGATGCGGTCGAGGACCTGCATGCCGACCGGAGGTTACGCCCGGGCGGGGCCGGCTTCAGGCGGGCACGCTCTCGCGTTCGGCCGCGACGGCCTGCTCCGGCGTCCCGGCGTCGCCGGCGAGCTCGGTCGCGGCTGGCGCGCTCGCCACCCCGCGGACGAGCGAGAAGGCGACGACGGCGCCGAGGAGCGCGACGGCGGAGGAGATCCGCAGACCGGTGCCCAGGGCGGAGACGAAGGCCTCGCGGGTGGCGTCGACGATCTGGGCGGGGACGTGGTGGCCGCCGGTGCTCTGGCCGAGGCCGTCGACGAGCTTCGCGCGCTGCCCCGCGGGCACCGAGGGCAGGGAGCTCGCGAGCTTCGACTTGCCGATCGCCGCGACGAGCGCGCCGAGTCCCGCGACGCCGAAGGTGCCGCCGACCATCCGGCTCATGGACAGGACGCCCGAGGCCACGCCGGCCTTGGCGCGGTCGACGGCGTTCATCGCCGCCGTCGACATCGGCGTCATCGTCAGCCCCATCCCGAGGCCCATGATCACGAAGGCGGGCAGGAGCAGGCCGTAGCCGGTGTGAACGGTCACGTGGGACTGCCAGAACAGGGCGATCGCGACGGTCACGAGCCCGGCGGTGAGCAGCGGCCGCGGGCCCACGCGGTCGACGAGCCGCCCGGCCAGCGGGCCCATGACGATGAGCACGACGGTCGAGGGCAGGAAGCGCACGCCGGCCTGGAGCGGGGAGTAGCCGAGAATGTTCTGCATGTAGAGGGCGAGGAAGAAGAACATCGCGAGCATCGAGAAGGAGACGATGAAGCCGACGATGTTCGCGCCGAGGAAGGAGGGCGCGCGGAAGAAGCGGAAGTCGACCATGGGGACGCGCGTGCGCAGCTCGATGACCGCGAAGGCGATGAACCCGGCGAGCGCGAGGGCGAACAGGCCGACGATCCGGCCCGAGCCCCAGTGCCAGCGGTTGCCCTCCACGAGCGCGAGCACGAGCGAGGTCAGCCCGACGGTGATGGCCGCGATCCCGGGAATGTCGACCTTGGGCGCGACCGTCTCGTCCTTCGACTCGTGGGCGGCGAAGAGCGTGACGAGGACGGCACCGACGGCGATCGGCAGGTTGAGGAAGAAGATCGCCCGCCAGGACACCTGCTCGGTGAGGAAGCCGCCGACGACGGGCCCGATGGCCAGGGCGAGGGCGGAGACCCCGGCCCAGGTCCCGATCGCGGTGCCGCGCTCGTGGGCGGGGAACTCGTTCGTGATGATCGAGAGCGTGGCCGGCATCATGAACGCGGCACCGATGCCCTGGACCGCGCGGAAGGCGATCAGCGCCGTGTCGTTCGGGGCGAAGCCGATCGTCCCGCTCGCGAGGGCGAAGACGACGACGCCGAAGATGAACATCCGCCGGCGCCCGAAGATGTCGCCGAGGCGGCCGCCGGTGACGAGCAGGACGGCGAAGGTCAGCGTGTAGGCGTTGACCGTCCACTCGAGCGACGCGAGGTCGGCGTGGAGGTCGCGCTGGATCGAGGGCAGCGCGACGTTGACGACCGTGTTGTCGAGCATGATCATGAACAGCGCGAAGCACATCGCCCCGAGGGTCCACCAGCGGCGGTTCTCCTCGGTCAGGCGCAGGGCGCGGACGCGGGCGCGGGCGCTCACGGGAGCACCCGGGCGACGGCGGCGGCGAGACGCTCGGCGTCCCGCGCGGGCAGGGCGGCGGCGAACGCCTCGCAGTGGGAGATCCGCGCGTCGAGGAGCTGCCGGGTCACATCGTGGCCGGGCGGGAGGATCCGCACGCGGCGGGCGCGGCGGTCCTCCGGGTCCTCGTGGCGCTCGACGAACCCCCGGGTGAGGAGCGCGTCGACGGCGCGGCTGGCGGCGGGCAGGGAGATCCCGACGCGGCCCGCGAGCTCGCCGAGCGGCAGCTCGCCGCCCGCCTCGTCGAGGAAGTGCAGGGCCTTGACCTGGGAGAAGGACAGGTCGAGCTCGCCGAGGATCCGAAAGACGTCCCCGCTCGAGTCGCGCATCACGTGCGCGAACAGCGCGTGCAGGTCGCGACCGAGAGTCCGCGGAGTGACGGCGGTTGCTTGCATGCGCGTAAGTATTGCCTGCGCGCACGCAAATATATGTGCGAGGGGTCACACTGAACCGCGGCGGGGGACCGATCCACCCCTTCCTGGGATCCGTCCTTCCACCGCCGGGGAGGCGCGAGCCGCGAACTGCGCCAGACCGCCGCACCGCTCGCCGCTCGCCGCCGCCGGACCGGGCCGCTCGCCGGACGCCGCCGCCGCGCGCCCCGTCTACGGCAGCAGAACCTGGTCCTGCGCGCTCTTGCGCGCCCGGCCGACGGCTAGCGAAACCGAGCCGCCCTTGCTCGACTTGAGCACGTAGGCGCCGCGCTTGACCGTCGTCGAGATCGTCGCGGTGCCCTGGGGGTTGATCGGGCCGGAGTTGGAGTCTGCCTGGTTGCCGCCCACCGAGCTGAGCGTGACCTCAAGGGACTTCTTGGACAGGTTGGCGATCGTCACGTTGATGGGGCCCGCGCCGAGCTGCGTGGGCGAGATCGTGATGCGCCCGGGGAAGACCGCGGCGGTCACCGAGGCAGCCGCCGGCGGACGCGGATTATTCGCGTAGTTCTTCTGGCTTCCGCAACCGGCCAGAAGCAGGGTCAGCCCGACCCCGGCAGCGAGTCCCCTCCGCATCACGCCCAACCCTACCCCAAGCGCCGGGCGAACGCACCGGGAGAGGAGTCAGACGCGCACGTCGGCGCGGCGGCGGGCCGGTCCGCGGCGGATCTCGTCGAGCATCCGCTGCAGGCGCTCCCACGCCCGCTCCTCGGCCCGCTCGTACTCCGCGCCGTCCAGGCCCTCGGTGGCCTCCTCGTACAGGCGCCAGGCGCGGACGGTGCGGGCGTCAGCGAGCTCGAGCACACACGTGATCGTACTCCTCTGCGCAGCTTCGCGTGCACGGCGTCCGCGCCGGGGCGTAGTCCTCGCGGGTCCATGCCCGCGCCGCTCGCGCTCGACCGTCTGCTCGCCACCGCGGAGTTCCTCGCCGTCGACACGGAGACGAACGGCCGCGCGGGCGCGGACTGCGAGGTGACCGAGGTCGCCGCCGTGCTCGTGGGAGGGGGGGAGCTGCACGAGCGGTGGGCCACGCTCGCGCGTACGCAGGCGCCGCTCGGCCGCGGGATCCAGCGCTTCACGGGGATCTCGCAGACGATGGTCGACGCCGCGCCCGACCCGCGCGAGACCCTCCCCGACCTCGCCGCCCGGCTCGAGGGGCGGGTGCTCGTCGCGCACTCCGCCGCGTTTGACTCCCGCGTGCTGCGTCAGGCGTTCGACCGCGCCGGGCTCGCCTGGCCCGACCCGCCGGTGCTGTGCACGGTCGCGCTCGCGCGGCGCCTGCTGCCGCTGCAGCGCCGCCGCGGGCTCGGGCTGCTCGCCGCGGCGCTCGGGATCGAGGTGTCCGAGGCGCACCGCGCGCTGCCCGACGCGGAGACCTGCGCGCGGGTGCTCTGCGCACTCTTCCCGCGCCTGTGCGCGCACGCGAGCACGGTGGGGGAGGCGCTCGCGCTGCTGCGTCCGCGCCGGGAGGCCCGCGCCCGCCCGCCCCGGCGGGGCCGGCCGGCGGGCGCGCGCCGGGCGCGGCCCGAGCTCGACTTCGGCGAGCTCCCGCGCGACCCCGGCGTCTACCTGTTCCGCGACGCGCGCGGGCGGGTGCTCTACGTGGGGAAGTCCGTCTCGGTGCGCTCACGGGCGCGCGCGCATTTCGCGCCGAGCTCGGCGGGCGGCGAGTGGACGGCGCAGGCCGAGCTCGTCGACTACGCGGCGACGACCTCGGAGCTCGGCGCGCTGCTGCTCGAGAGCCGGCTCGTCAAGGAGCTCCGCCCGCCCGGCAACGTGCGCCTGCGTTCGGACCCGCGCGAGGCGTGGATCTCGTGCCGGCTCGAGGAGCCCTTCCCCGTGCTCGAGGTCGGCGGGGCGCCCGCGCCCGGGCGGGCGGTCAACGTCGGGCCGCTCTCCGGGCGCCGCGCCGCCGAGGAGCTCGCCGGCCAGCTCGCCTCGCTCTACGGCCTGCGCCACTGCGGCCGGCGCCTGAAGCTCCGCCCCCACGCCTCGGCCTACGGGCAGATGGGCCGCTGCCTCGCGCCCTGCCTCGGCGACCTCGACCCGAACCTCTACCGGACTCGGCTCGACGCCGCGCTGGCCGTGTTCGCCACCGCGGAGGACGGGCGCGTGGCGCTCCTCGATCACGTCGAGACGCTGATGCGCTCCGCCTCGCGGGCGCGGGCCTACGAGCGCGCGGCCGCTCTGCGCCGGCGCCGCGCGCGCCTCGAGGTCCTGCTCGAGCGGCTGACGGGCCCGCTCCGCGCCGCCCACGAGGAGAGCCGGCTCGTGCTCGCCCGCCATCCGGCCCGGCCCGCGTGGGAGGCGATCACGCTCGCCGCCGGGCGCGTTGAGATCGCGCCGCTCACATCCCGCAGTGACCTCGAGGCGCGCGTCGCGCGGGCGGCCCGCCGCGCGGCGGAGATCGGCGTCCCCTCCCTCCCGCCGGCCGAAGCGGGCCACGCCGGGATCGTCCTCGGCTGGCTCGAGTCCCATCCGGACACGCCGGCGCTCACGCTCCGCCCGGCGCCCGCTCCCGCGCGACTCGCCGCCCTGCTGCGGGCCGCGGGCGCCGCGTCCTCAGAAGGGGAGCTCGACGACCTCGGCGCTGACGTCCTCGCCGCTGCCCACGGCGAGCAGGGATCCCGGCTCGGCCTCGCGGCGCACGAGCGCGAGCGCGATCGGCCCGTGGGTCTCGGAGACGACGGAGGAGCCGAGGACGCCGACCGCACGCTCGCCGAGCCGGATCTCCGCCCCGGCCGGCGCCGGCGCCGAGAGACGCAGCCCGCGCAGGTGCCGGTTCGGCCGGCCGCGATGGAACAGCCGGGCCACGGTCTCCTGCCCGACGTAGCAGCCCTTGGTGAAGGAGACGGCCCGTTCGTTCAGACCCGCCTCCTGGGGGATGACGCCGCCCGGGTCGAGGTCGACCCCGTAGCGCGGGCGGCCCGACTCGACCCGGAGCGCCTCGGCCTCGGCCTCGTCAAGGCCTCGAGCCTCCTCGGCGAGCGCGGCGGCGACGCGGGCTGAGTCCTCCGCCCCGCAGACGACGTCGACGCCGAGGTCGGTGGCCACGAGCAGGACCGGCGCGCCGCCGAGCCCGCCGGGGGCGTTGGAGTGCTCCGCGGCCGGGAGCTCGGGGGCCGCTACGACGGCGCGCGCCTCGGGACCGAGGACGGAGAACAGCCCGGCCTGGATCGTGCGCTTGTGCAGCTCGAGGTCGAAGCCGACCTTGCCCCGCACGATCAGGTTGTAGAGGTCCTGCAGCGTGGCCCGCTCGGTGAGCAGCAGCAGCTCGGCACCGGTGTCGAGCACCCGCAGGTCCCCGAGCATCTTTCCCTTCGGCGTGAGGAAGGCGGCGTAGAGGCCGTGGCCGGGCCCGAGGGCCTCGACGTCGTTGGTCACCTGGCCCTGCAGGAAGACCTTGGCGCCGGCGCCCGTCAGCGCGAGCTTGCCTGTGTGCGAGCGGTCGATCCAGCCGGTGGTGCGGTGCGTGGGCATGGCTTCTGCCCTCCAGGCTAGGACCGGCGGGCGGTCTGGGGTCGGCCGGGGGTAGGGCAGCACCCCCGCGCTTGCGCCCCGCCCCGCCCCGCCCCGCCCGAGGTGGGCCGCATCTCGCCACTCCTGGGCTCGAAATGCAGCCCCCCGGGACGCCGGGCGCCGGCTGTCGAGAGGAGAACCCCCCACGGGGCCAGGATGCGACAGCCGGTCCCGCGCGCCCGGCACCCCTCCCATCCTCGTTCCTCCCGGGCCCCATCCCGCCCGGACCGCTCCCGGGCCGGCCGCGGATCGACCATCTAGTCTCCCGCCCGTGGGCCTCGCCGACACCTTCGCGGAGATCCTCGCCGCCCTGCCCGACGACTGGACCGACCTCGAGCTCGACCTGCGGATCTTCGACGAGCGCCGCTACGTCGACGCCGCGGTCTACGTCGTCACCTGCAACGCCCAGCCCTACTCGCGCCACGACTGGCACTGGCGGCTGCTCGTCGCGCATCGCTTCGGCCACGCCGCCGCCCCCTCGGCCGTGCACACGGCGCTCAAGCTGCTCGACGAGGCCGGGATCGCCGGGGAGCTGGCGGTGCGCGAGCTGCGCGCCGGCCGCGCCGAGGTCGAGCCCGGCTGGGGGCGCCCCGAGTCGGTGCGCCAGGAGCATCGGCGCCTGCGGGCGCAGTAGCAGATGGCTCGCGTCGTCGCCTTCGTGCCCGACCTCCTCTTCGGCTCGAAGGTCGTGGCGATGCTCGAGTCCGAGGGCCACGACACCGTGCTCGTGAGCGACCCGGCGCGGCTTGAGGGCGAGGCCAAGGGCCGTGACGTCCTCGTCGTCGACCTGACCGCCGACGCTTACGAGCGGATCCGGCTCGTCAGCGAGACCGACCTCGCCGGCGCCCGCACGCTCGCCTTCTACTCCCACGTCGAGGCCGATGTGCGGGCGCGGGCGGAGGCGGCGGGCGTGCACCGCATCGTGCCGCGCTCGCGCATGGCCCGGGAGGGCGCGGCGCTCGTGGAGGGGATGGTGCGGCGGTGATCGCGCTCGTCACGGGCGCGACCGCGGGGATCGGCGAGGCGACGGCACGCCGGCTGGCGCGGGAGCCGGACGCCACGGTCGTCCTCGTCGCCCGCCGGGAGGATCGCCTGGCGGCGCTCGCGCGGGAGCTCCCCCGCGCCACCTACGTCGCCGTCGACCTGACGGAGGAGGACGCCCCGGCCCGGGTGCGCGCCCACCTCGAGGCCGAGCACGGCGGCCGTCTCGACCTGCTCGTCAACAACGCGGGCGCGGCCTGGCGCGCGCACTTCGGCGCGGAGGACGGCGGCTGGGAGAACATCCGGCGCACGATGACGCTGAACTTCGACGCCGTCGTGCGCCTGACCGAGGCGCTCCTGCCCCTGCTGCGCGCCTCGGCCCCGGCGGCGATCGTCAACGTCGGCTCGACGGCGGGCCGGGTCGCGCGCCCGCAGACCGGCGCCTACTCGGCCTCGAAGTTCGCCTTGGCCGGCTGGACCGACGCTCTGCACCTCGAGGAGCGGGAGCACGGCGTCCACGTCGGTCTCGTGCTCCCCGGCTTCGTGGCCACCGAGGGCTTCCCCCAGCGCCAGCTCGTCGACAAGCGGCACCTGCGCTGGCTCGTGGCCAAGCCGGCGACGGTGGCCGAGGCGATCCTCGACGCCGGCCCCGGCGGACGCGCCGAGCGCTACACGCCGCGCCCGTACGGGATCGTCGCCGCGCTGCGGATCCTCGCGCCGCGGCTCATCCGCCGGGCGACGAGCGGCTGAGCCTCGCTCACCGGAGCAGGAACGCCCGCGGGACGTCGGGTACGCGCGGGACGATCCGCTGGCGGTGCTCCCAGCGCGCCCACGCTCGCAGCACGGGCGCGTCGAACCTCCCGACGAGGCCGTCCGCACCCGAGAACGCGTCGTCGACGGCATCCATCTGCGCCTGCAGGAGCGAGCGGTCAAGGCCCGGGGCGCCCGCCTGCACGTCGGCCACGCCGCTCTCCGGGTCGGCCTGGTCGGCCGTATAGCCCCGGCGGAGGGCGGCGGTGACGGCGCCCACGAGCTGCCGGTCCTGCCGCACGGTCGCGCGCGTCGCGCACAGGACGAGCTCGGGGTAGGCGGGCGCGCCATAGTCCTCGACGCGGAAGATCCGAAAGCCCGGACGGCGCCGGCGGAGCGCCACCCCCTCGACGTCGGAGAACGCCGTGGCGGCGGCCACCCGGCGGGCGAGCAGCGCGGGCACGGCGCTGAAGCCGATCGTCGTCGTCCTGACGCGCGCGGGGTCGCCGCGAGCGCCGCGGACCTCGGAGCGGAGCACGGCGAGATCGCTGGGCGTACCGGTCACCCCCACCAGCCTTCCCTCGAGCGCCCGCGGCGAGCGGATCCCCGGCGCGGCGATCACCGAGGCCAGCGGGCGTTGGACGAGCGGGTAGACGCCGACGAGGTCCCGGCCGCGCGCGCGGGCGAGCGCGAGATCGTGGATGTCGAGCACGGCGAAGTCGACGCGCCCGGCGGCGAGGAGCCGGACGGGGTCGGAGGAGGCCCCGGGAATCCGGATCCGCAGGGTGACCCCCTCGCCCGTGTCGAAGCCCCGCCGGTGGGCGGTGAAGATCCCCGCGTGCGCGGCGTTCGGGGCGAAGTCGAGCAGGACCGTGGCGTGGTCGGCCGTGGCGCCGCCCGCGGTGCCGCAGCCGGCGAACAGGAGGAGCGGCAGTAACGGGGAGAGCAGGCGGCGCACCGGTCCCGCCGATGCTAAACGGGCGCCCGCGTATTCTCCCCCTCTCGTGCCGCGCCGGGTCACGTTCTCCCGCAACCTCACGCTGTCGCTGTCCCGGACGTGCCGGTGCTACTGCAAGTACTGCTCGTTCGCCACGCGCCTGCCCCACCTGCACGAGCCCGACGAGGTCGAGGGGATCCTCGCCCACGCGGGCAGGCGGAACGTCAAGGAGCTGCTCGTCCTCACCGGCGAGGCGCCCGACCTCAACCCGGGGGTTGCGAGCAAGCTCGCCGAGCTCGGCTTCCCCGACTTCACCGCCTACGTCGCCTGGGTCTGCGAGCGGGCGCTCCACCACGGCCTCCTGCCCCATACGAACCTCGGCGTGCTCTCCGGGGAGGACCTCGCCCGCCTGCGCGAGGTGACCGCCTCCCAGGGGCTGATGCTCGAGTCGGTGAACCCCGAGCTCGAGGTCCACCGCGGCTCGCCGACCAAGCACCCCGCCGCGCGCCTGGAGACGATCCGCGCCGCAGGCGAGCTCCGGATCCCGTTCACGAGCGGGATCCTCGTCGGCATCGGGGAGCGCGAGGAGGAGCGCGTGGCCGCGCTCGAGGCGCTCGCCGAGGTCCACTCGGAGCACGGCCACCTGCAGGAGGTGATCCTCCAGAACTACGTGCCCCACCGGCGCTATTACGGCGAGGAGCCCGCGGAGATCGCCACCGAGGCCTCCGAGCGCTACTGGCGCACGGGGCTCCACGAGGGCCCGGCGCTCGATCGCCCCGCCTGGGCCACGCCCGTGACGATCGCGGACATGGCCCGGCTCGTGGCCGAGGCCCGTCGGCTCCTGCCCGGGGTCGGCATCCAGATCCCGCCGAACCTCGCCGACTGGTGGCCGGAGCTCGTGGCCGCGGGGGCGACCGACCTCGGCGGCCTGTCGGCCAACGGGGACCACATCTCCCCCGAGCACCCGTTCCCGAGCCCGCATGCGGTGAGAAAGCGCCTGCGAGAGGACGGCGTCGCGCTCTCCGAGCGACTGTGCGTCTACCCCGAGTACCTGAACGCCGAGTGGGTCGCCCCCGCCGTGCTCGACGTCGTGCGCGCCCGCTACTGGTCCTTCATCCCCCGCGGCAGCTCCGGCCGCCGGGAGGAGCGCGCGATCCGCCGCGACCTCGTCCCCGGCGCCATCGCCCGCGGCCGCGCGGGCGACACGCTCGGCGAGGAGGAGCTGACTGCGTTGTTCGCCGAGACGCGCCCCGAGGCGATCGAGGACCTCCGCCAGGCGGCCGACGAGCTGCGCTCAGAGCTCGCGGGAGAGACCGTCACCTACGTCGTCAACCGCAACATCAACGTCTCCAACGTCTGCGTCGTCGGCTGCGCGTTCTGCGGCTTCGGGCAGGCCAAGCGCTCCCCTGAGGCCTACGAGCACTCCGAGGCCGAGTTCCGCGCGCGCGTGCGCGGCGCCGTCGCCTTCGGCGCGAGCGAGCTGTGCCTGCAGTCGGGCATCCATCCGGACTGGGGCCTTGAGGACTACCTGCGCTGGCTCCGGGTGGCCAGGGATGAGGCCGGGCGGGCGGGGTCCGATATTCACCTGCACGCCTACTCGCCGATGGAGGTCGACCACATGTGCACGGTCGCCGGGCTCCCGCCGGGCGAGGTGTTCGCACGGCTGCGGGAGGCCGGGCTCGGCTCGACGCCGGGCACCGCGGCAGAGGTCCTCCACGACGGCGTGCGCGAGCGGATCTCCCCGAACAAGCTCCCGGCCGGGCGCTGGGTGCAGATCATCGAGGCCAGTCACGCCGCCGGCCTGCGCTCGACCTCGACGGTGATGTTCGGCCACGTCGAGGAGCCGTGGGAGCTGGCCGAGCATATGCGCGTCGTGCGCGCCCTGCAGGAGCGGACCGGCGGGATCACCGAGTTCGTCCCCCTCTCCTTCATCCCCTTCCAGACGCTGCTCGGCCGGCGGCACGGGGTCGAGCCGATCACGCGGGAGGAGAACCTGAAGCACACTGCGGTCTTCCGCCTCGCGCTCGGCCGGGCGATCCCCAACCTGCAGGCGAGCTGGGTCAAGATGGGGCTCGACGCCGCCACCGAGGCGCTCTCCTGGGGGGTCAACGACCTCGGCGGGACGCTCATGGAGGAGTCGATCTCGCGCATGGCCGGCTCCGAGCACGGCGTACGCCTGGAGCCGGAGGATCTCGCCGGCGCCGCCCACGCCGCCGGCCGCCCGGCGGCGGAGCGGACGACGCTCTACGAGATCCGCCGGCGCCTCCCACCCGTCGTGGCCACGGCGGCGTAGGCGCGTATCCGCCCTCCTCGCGCGGAGTCGGCATTGGCGATGGAGGCCGTCCTCTTCCCCGGTCAGGGCTCGCAGGAGCCGTGGATGCGCGAGCGCGTCGAGGCCGCGCGCCCGGATCTGCTCGCGCCACTCGAGGCCGCGGTCGGGTCGGACCCGTTCGGCCGCGTGGAGGAGGGGACGGCGTGGGCTCAGCCCGCGATCCTCGTCGCTTGCCTGGCCGCGTGGGCTGAGCGAGCGCCCGACGCGGCGGCGCCCGCCTGGCTCGCCGGCCATTCGCTGGGGGAGCTGACGGCGCTTACCGTCGCAGGCGCGATCGCCGAGCCCGACGCGCTCCGGCTCGTGGCGCTGCGGGGCCGGCTCATGGGGGAGGGGCGGGAGGGCGGGATGCTCGCGGTCATGGGTGCGGGCGCCGCCGAGGCCGCGCCGGAGCTCGCCGCGGCGCACGGCCTGGCCCTGGCCAACGACAACGCGCCGATGCAGGTTGTGCTCTCCGGCCCCCGGCAGGCGCTCCCCGCCGCCGCCGCGGAGGCCGAGGAGCGTGGCCTGAAGCCGATGGCCCTGCCGGTGACGGGGGCCTTTCACTCGCCGCTCATGGCCGCCGCCGTCGCACCGTTCCTTGCCGCGCTGGAGGCCGCGGAGATCCGCGCTCCCGAGCTCCCGGTGCTCTCCTGCGTGACGGTCGCGCCGGTCGAGACCGCGGCAGCCGTGCGCGAGGTCCTCGCCGACGGGATCGTCCGGCCCGTGCGCTTCCGGGAGGCGGTCCTCGCCCTGTACGCCCGCGGCGTGCGCGACTTCACCGAGACCGGGCCGGGGCGGGTCCTTCGCGGCCTTGTCAAGCGGACGGTCCCGAGGCAGGCTTGACGCGGGTTGACCAGGACGGCGGTGTCGCCATGATCGCCGGGGACAGGAATGCTCGCCGGGCCGACATAGCCGTCCACCAAGCGTTCGGGAAAGCGCACGTGGACAGGAATGATCACCAGCACGATCAAGGTGCCCATGGCGCCGGGAGCGCTCCCTCTCTTCTTCGCCGGACCGGTGCGCCGCGGCAATCCGCGCGGCGGCGGACCGGCATATCCGGGTCACGGCGGCCACGGGCCACTCATCTCCCAGCCACGCGCACTAGGGTCGAGACGTGGTGGAGCCGGCAGAGCGGGAAGGCTGCGCGCTTGTCACGGGCGGAGCCCGCGGCATCGGCGCGGCGACGGTGCGCGCGCTGGCCGCCGCGGGGTGGCCCGTGGGGGTCAACTTCCGCGCGAGCGAGGATCGGGCGAGCGCGCTGGCGGAGGAGATCGCCGGCGCCGGGGGTCGCGCCCGCCCGGTGCGCGGCGACGTCACCGACCCCGCGGCGGTCGAGGCGCTCTTCAGCCGGCTCGAGGCCGACTACGGCCGGGTCGCCGTGCTCGTCAACAACGCTGGGGTCCGCGTCGACGGCCTCTCCCCCCAGCTCTCCGAGGAGGACTGGTCCGCGGTCCTCGACACGAACCTCACCGCCGCGCACCGCACGACCCGCCGCGCGCTCAGGCCCATGCTCCGCGCCCGCTGGGGGCGGATCGTCAACGTCGCCTCGATCGTCGGCGAGCGCGCCAACCCCGGCCAGGCCAACTACGCCGCGGCCAAGGCCGGGCTTCTCGGGTACACCAAGACGGTGGCCGCCGAGGTCGCCCGCCGGGGCATCACCGTCAACGCCGTCGCGCCGGGGCTCATCGCCACCGACATGACGGCCGATCTTGACCCGTCACTCGCCGCCCACGTACCCGCGCGGCGGCTCGGCACGCCCCAGGAGGTCGCGGCGTGCGTTGCCTTCCTGTGCTCCGAGTCCGCCGCCTACGTGACCGGCGCCACCCTCACCGTCGATGGCGGCCTGTCCGCCTGAAAGGAGTCCCGCATGTCCGCCACCGCCACCCCCGCCGAGATCGAGGCCCGCGTGATCGAGGCGATCGAGTCCTTCGGCCCCGCCGCGCCCGTCACCCGCGAGGCGAGCTTTCAGGAGCTCGACATCGACTCCCTCGACCTCGTCGAGCTCGCGCAGGTCGCCGAGGAGGACTACGGCGTCGAGCTGAAAGCCGAGGATCTCAAGGACCTGAAGTCCGTCGGCGGGGCCGTCGACCTCATCGTGGCGCGCGCCGCCGCGTGAGCCGCCGCGTCGTCGTCACCGGCCTCGGCGCCGTCACCCCGCTCGGCGTCGGCGCGGGCGCGCTCGGCGAGCGCTGGCTGGCGGGGGCGTCGGGGATCGAGGACGGCGAGGGCGCCGCGCGGGACTTCGTGCCCGAGGACCATCTCTCCCGCAAGGAGATCCGCCGCGCCGACCGCTTCTGCCAGCTCGCCCTCGTGGCCGGGTCGGAGGCGGTCGCGCATGCGGGCTGGGCGGACGAGCTGCCGCTCTCCGGCGAGCGCGTCGCGTGCATCGTCGGCTCCGGGGTCGGCGGCCTCGGGATCTTCGAGGCCCAGCACGACGTCCTGCGCGAGCGCGGGCCGAAGGTGCTCTCCCCGCTCGGGATCCCCATGCTCATGGCCAACGCCGCCGCCGCGGCCATCGCGATGCGCCACGGGCTGCGCGGGCCCGCCTACGCGACGGTGTCGGCCTGCGCGGCGGGCGCCCAGGCCGTCGGCGACGCCGTGCGCCTGATTCAGGTCGGGGACGTCGACGCCGCCGTCGCCGGCGGCGCCGAGGCGACGCTCACGCCCTACGCGCGCGGCTGCTTCGCGGCGATGCAGGCGCTCTCGCCGAGCGGGATCTCCCGCCCGTTCGACGCCCGGCGCGACGGCTTCGTCATGGGGGAGGGCGCGGGGGTGCTCGTGCTCGAGGCGGCCGAGGTCGCCGCCGCGCGCCAGGCGCCCGTCCTCGCCGAGATCGCGGGCTTCGGCTCGACGGCCGACGCCTTCCATCTGACGGCGCCCGAGCCGACGGGGGAGGCCGCGGCGCGCGCCATGACGCTCGCGCTCGCCGACGCGGACGCCGAGCCGGCGGACGTCGCCTGGGTCAGCGCCCACGGCACCTCGACGCCGCTGAACGACGCGGCGGAGACGCAGGCGATCGAGCGGGCGCTCGGGGCGGTGGCCGCCGAGGTGCCGGTGTCCTCGCTCAAGGGCTCGATCGGCCATCTGCTCGGGGCGGCGGGATCGGTCCAGGCGGTGGCGACGATCCTCGCGCTGCGCGCCGGGAGGGTGGCTCCGACCGTGGGGCTCGAGGAGCCCGATCCCGAGCTCGGCCTCGACTACGTGCCGGGGGAGGCTCGGAAGCTCGCGGTGCGGGGCCGCCGCGCGCTCGCGCTGTCGAACTCCTTCGGCTTCGGCGGACACAACGTGTGCCTTGCCCTTGCGGTCGACGCGTGACGGGCGCTCTGGCCGGCCGGCGGTTCCTCGTCACCGGCGTGGCCACCAAGGACTCGATCGCCTGGGCGGTCGCGGCGCGGCTGCAGGAGGCGGGGGCGGAGGTGGCGTTGACCTCCTTCGGGCGCGTGGCGCGGCTCACGGCGCGGGCGGCGGCGCGACTGCCGGTGCCGCCCGGCGAGGGCGAGATCCTCGAGTGGGACGCGAGCGCCGCGGGCGCGGGAGAGGCGCTACGGAAGCAGGTGGCGGAGCGGTGGGACGCGCTCGACGGCGTGCTCCACGCCGTCGCCTTCGCCGCGCCGGAGGCGGTCGGCGGCGGCTTCCTGTCCGCGCCGGCGGCGAGCGCCGAGGCCGCCTTCCGCGTCTCGGCGTTCTCCCTCAAGGACCTCGCGGCCGGGCTCGCGCCGTTCATGCCGGCGGGCGGGAGCGTCGTCGGCCTGACCTTCGACGGCACCCGCGCGTGGCCTCTCTACGACTGGATGGGCGTGGCCAAGGCCGCGCTCGAGGCCACGGCGCGCTACTGCGCGCGGGACCTCGGCCCGCGGGGCGTGCGCGTGAACCTCGTCGCCGCCGGGCCACTCGCCACGCTCGCGGCCGGGGGGATCCCCGGGTTCGGGGAACTGGCGGCGCGCTGGGAGGAGGGCGCACCCCTTGGCTGGGACACGAACGACCCCGGCCCGGTGGCTGACGCCGTCTGCTTCCTGCTCTCCGACGCTGCGCGCGGGATCACGGGAGGGATCCTGCACGTCGACGGGGGCTTCCACGCCCTCGGCGCTCCCGGCGCGTGAGCCGCTGGCGCCCGGGACCGGCTCGCCTCGCGAAGCTCGTCGCCGGCCTGTGGCTCTTCGGGACCGGCGAGGCGCTCGTGGTCAACGCCCGGTTCGGCAACTCCCCGTGGAGCGTCCTCGCCCAGGGTGTCGCGAGGCACACGCCGCTGTCGATCGGCACGGCGACGATCGTCATCTCGGCCCTCGTGCTGCTCGCGTGGATCCCGCTGCGGCAGGCGCCCGGCCTCGGCACGATCCTCAACGCGATCCTCGTCGGCGTGGCGATCGACGTCACGCTCGGGTTCCTCGCCGCCGACCCGGGAGGCGGGGTCCGCGTGGTCGAACTCGCCGGCGGCATCCTCTGCGTCGCCGCCGGCAGCGGGCTCTACCTGACCTGCGCGCTCGCCCCCGGCCCGCGCGACGGCCTAATGACCGGCCTGCACCGGCGCTTCGGGTTCCGCGTCGGGAGCGCGCGCACGGGCGTCGAGCTGAGCGCCCTCGTCGCGGGAGCGCTGCTCGGCGGACGCTTCGGGGTGGGGACGCTCCTCTTCGCGGTCTCGATCGGCCCGCTCGTCGCGCTCGCGCTGCGCGCCCAGGGGGCCGAGGTCGCGCGGCTGTGAGGAAGGAGGCCGGGACCGGGGCGTCGATTCGTCGGTCTCATCCAGCGCAGGCGGGCGAAGGCACCGAAGCCGTCGTGTCACGACTGTTCTGTTCACCTCCCCGCTCCGCAACTGCGAGGATGTAACGAAGCGACGCCGCCCGCCGCTGCCTCCGAACCCCTCCTTCCCGAGCTCGGCCCGGCCGGCGCCACCGGCGACGGCTAGAGGAACAGGTCCTCCGCCACCGGCCGCACGAGCGCCGCGGCACCCGGCCCATCCTCCGCGACCACGAACCGCCCGAGCCCCGAGACCACGACCGCAGGCTCCCGCGAGTCCTTCGCGCGCGCGAGATCCGCCGCCCCGCAGACGAGATCGGCCACGGCCAGCACGGTCGCGCTGAGCTCCCGCCCCGCGGAGTCGGCACGCCCCCGCCAGTCCTCGAGCACGTCGAAACCCGCCGCGCCGATGGCCACGTCGGTCTGCCCGAGCCGCCACGCGCGCCCGAAGGAGTCGGCGACGAGCACCGCGGGGGCCACGCCGAGGCGCTCCCGCAGCCCTGCGCGGATCCGCCGCGCCGAGGCGTCCGGGTCGACCGGCAGCAGCACGAGCACACCCTCCTCCGGCGCGTTCGAGGCGTCGACCCCCGCGTTCGCGCACACGAACCCGTGGTGGGTGCGGCAGATGAGCACCCCGCGCTCGGCGCGGACGAGCTCGGCCGACTCCTCAAGGACGACCTGCACGTGGCGCGGGTCCTTGGCGTGCTCAGCGGCGAGAGCGCGCGCCCGCACGCCGGGCACCACGTCGGCCAGCCGCCGCAATCGGCCCTCGGCCTTCGACACCGCCTTGTGGGAGAGCACGAGGACGTCCTCCGCCCCGAGCCCCCCGCCCGCCGCCCTCGCCACGAGCGCCGCGAGATCGTGGCCCGGCGGGATCTCCGGGAGGCCGGGGAGCGCCCGGGCGGTGAGCCTCACACCACGGAGGCGCGCGTGAGCTGCGCGAGCAGCCCCCGCGTGTGCGCCGCGCCGCCGCGCGTGGCCGCGAGCCGCTCCCGCAGCGCAAGGAGATCGGCCGGCGTGTCGACGTCGAGCGCGAGCGAGGAGACCTCGACCACCTCGTGGGCGACGCCCGCCTCGCCCGCGTGCGCCACGTGGCGCTCGCGCGACCCCGGTCCGAAGGCGGGATCGAGCGCCCCCGGCGGCGTCAGCACTAGCGCGTTGGTGCCCGTGCCGTGGCGGTCGGGCACGATGACGACCTCCGGGCCTCCGGGGCGCGGCCGCGCGAGCAGGGCGTCGAGCTCGGCCGGGTCGAGCGCGGGGCAATCGCCGGGCACGAGCACGAGCCGCTCGTAGCCGTCCGCCTGGGCGCGGGCGATGGCCATGCGGGCCGCCGCGCACTGCCCGGTCTCGGCCTCGTCCTCGGCGACGTCGGCGCCGTGGCCCGCGGCCAGCCGCTGCGCGGTCAGCTCGCCGGTGACGACGAGGATGCCGTCGAGTGAGGGCGTGCGCCGCAGCGCGGTCAGCACGTCGGCGAACATCGACTCGGCCAGCGCCCGGCGCGGCCCCTCCGGGAGATCCCCGGCGAGCCGCTGCTTGGCGGCGGTGAAGGACTTGACGGGAAGGGCGGCAAGGGTGCGCACGGCCTCGGAACGCTACTCGCGCTCCGCCGCCGCCTCGAGCGCCTCCGCGGCGACTCGGCGCCGCCCCGCCGCGTCGGCCATGAGGACGTCGGCCACACACGTCGGCAGTCCCGTCGCGGGGGAGTCGGCGAGCAGCACGTCGGCGAGGCCCGCGTAGAGCGCCGCGACCCCGTCGGAGTCGAGTGTCCGCCCCGCCCACTCCATGCACACCGCGGTCGGGCCCTTGACGACGGCGCCGTCAACGAGCGGGGAGACGGCGACGACCGGCGCGGAGGAGGCGGCGAGCGCCTCGCGCACGCCGGGGACGGCGAGAATCGGGCCGATCGAGATGATCGGGTTCGAGGGGCCGATGAGGATCGCCCGCGCGCCCGCCAGCGCCTCGTGGACCTCAGGGGTTGCCTGGGCGGACGCCGCGCCCGCGAACTCGACGTGCTCGACCGGCCCGGCGCCGTGCGCGACGATCATCCACTCCTGCAGCTCCCAGTCCCGCCCTCCAGCCCGGACCCGCGTGCGGACCGGGTCGTCGGAGGCGGGAAGCACGCGTGCGCGCACCCCGAAGCCCCGCGCGAGCGCGCCGAGGGCGTCGGTCAGCCGCTCCCCGCGTGCGAGGCGCTCGGCGCGGTCGAGCGCGACGGCCAGGTCGCGGTCCCCGAGGTTGAACCACACCTCGCGGCCGAGCGCGCGGAGCTGATCCATCGCATGGAAGGTGTCGTCGCGCAGCCCCCACCCGCGCTCGTCGATCGCGTCGGCCAGCCAGAAGATGCACAGGTCGGGATCGGGAGAGACGTGGGCGCCGTAGATCTCCACGTCGTCGCCCGTGTTGGCGATGACGACGAGGTCCTCGCCGCCCACCACGTCGAGCATCCCGCGCGCGAGCTTCGCGCCGCCGGTGCCACCGGCGAGGACGACGACGGGACCCTGACCCACGTGGGCGGCGAGGCTATAGCGTCCGCGCGCATGGACGCGCTGCCCGCCCTCCCCGCCAAGGTGAGGATCCGCGAGGTCGGCCCGCGCGACGGCTTTCAGAACGAGCCCGAGCGGATCGCGACCGCCGACAAGATCGCGCTCATCGACCGCCTCGCGCGCACCGGCCTCGAGCGCCTCGAGGTCACCTCGTTCGTTCGCGGCGACGTCATCCCCCAGCTCGCCGATGCCGCCGAGGTCCTGGCCGCGATCGACGTGCCAGACGGGGTCGAGCTCTCCGTGCTCGTCCCCAACGTCCGGGGGCTGGAGGCCGCGCTCACGCAGCGCGAGCGCTTTCATGCCGTCAGCGTCTTCCTCTCTGCCTCCGAGACGCACAACCAGCGGAACGTCAACCGCTCGGTGGACGAGTCGCTCTCCGGGGTGGGGGAGGTCCTCCGGCGCGCGGGCGAGGCGGGGCTGCGTCGCGAGGCCGTCATCGCCACCTCCTTCGGCTGCCCCTACGAGGGCGCGGTCGACCCGGAGCGCGTCTTCGCGCTCGCCGCCGAGCTCGTGGCCGCGGGCGCGGAGGAGATCGGCTTCGGGGACACGACGGGGATGGCCAACCCGCGGCAGGTCCGCGGGTTCTTCGGCGCCGCGCGGGACGCGCTGCCGGGCGTCGAGCTGACCGCCCACTTCCACAACACGCGCGGGCAGGGCCTCGCCAACGTGCTCGCCGCGCTCGCGGCGGGTGTCACCTCCTTCGAGTCCTCCTTCGGCGAGCTCGGCGGCTGCCCCGTCCCGCCGGGCGCGACCGGGAACATCGCCACCGAGGACCTCGTCTCCATGCTGCACGAGATGGGGACCGCCACCGGGATCGAGCTCGAGGCGCTCCTCGCCGCCGCCCGCGCCGTGCGCGAGGTGCTCGGTCGCCCGCTCGGCTCCCACGTCCTGACCGCCGGACCCGTCGAGTGGCATCCGAGCGGCTGAGGGAGGACGTCCGCGCGCTGGCCGGGATGGTCCGGGGCTCCGCGGCGGCCGGGGAGCGGGCCTCGGCGGAGTGGCTGGCCGGGCGGCTGCGCGAGGACGGCGCGCTCGACGTCCGCGTCGAGCCCTACCGCGGGCAGACGACCTACGCGTGGGCCTATCTGGCCCACGTCGGGCTCGCGCTCCTCGCCGCGCGGCGCGGCTCCCGGATCCTCGCCGTGGCCGCGGCGCTGCTCGCCGAGGGGGAGCTGTCGGGCCGCCGGGCGTGGCTCCGGCGGCTGCTGCCACGGGGCAGGGGCGCGAACGTCGTGGCCCGGATACCCGCCCCGGACGGCCCGCCGCGCGGGACGCTCGTGCTCCTCGCCCATCATGACGCCGCCCGCACCGGGCTCATCTGGCATCCGGCGCTGGCCCGTGCCTCCGCCTCGCGGCGTCTGGCCCGCCGCGCGATGGATCCCTTCGCGCTCCCCTTCGCGCCGCTCTTCGCCCTGGCGGGCGTGCGCCGGGCCCGCCCGCTCGTCACGGCCGGGCTCCTCCTCGGCGCGGCGCTGCAGCTCGACGTCGCCTCGAGCCGGACCGTCCCGGGCGCGAGCGACAACGCCACGGGCGTCGCCGCCGTGCTCGAGCTCGCCCGCCGGGGCGCGCGCCCCGGCGTCGACGTGCTCGTCGTCTTCCCGGGCGGCGAGGAGGCGGGGATGGACGGGATGCGCGCCTTCCTCGCCGCCCACCCGCTCGATCCGGACACGACGCTCGTGCTCGGGCTCGACACCCTCGGAGCGGGCACGCCGATCGTCGCCCGCGCCGAGGGTGCGCTCCGCGCCGAGGCCTACGCCGAGCGCGACCTCGCGCTCGTCCCGCCGGAGGTCGAGCGCTGGCGGCTCGGCGCCTGGACCGATCCGGTGCTCGCCGTGCAGGCCGGGCTGCGCTCTCTCTCGCTGCTCTCGCGGGGGCCGGAGGGCGGGTTCACGAACTACCACCTCGTCTCTGACACCTACGAGCGGGTGGACTGGCGGTCGGTCGAGGCCTGCCTCGACGTCGCCGAGGCCACCACCGCCGCCTGGTTGGGGCGGGAGTGACGCGCGGGCGCTCAGCGCCCGGGCAGGGAGCCGTGCTCGCGGGTCCGCTCACGTCGCGGCCCCACGTCTTCGTCCTCCGGCAGCGCCGCCAGCATCCGGGCGGCGAGGGGAATCGCCACCGCCTCGCGGTCCGCGTCGGAGGCCCGGACGCTCGGCGTGCTCACCGGCCCGAGAGTAGCCTGCCCGCGAACTCAGAGAGCGACCGGGAGAGCAAGCGATCACATGGCAGAGATCAAGCAGGTGGGCGTCGTCGGCAGCGGCCTCATGGGCCACGGGATCGCCCAGGTGGCGGCGCAGGCGGGTTATGAGGTCGTCGTGCGGGAGCTCGACCAGGAGACGATGGACAAGGGCCTCGGCCGTATCGAGAAGCAGCTCGCGCGCGCGGTCGAGAAGGGCAAGAGCACGCAGGAGGACGCCGACGCCGTCCGCGGCCGCATCACGGGGACGCTCGACTACGGTGACCTCGCTGACTGCGACCTCGTGCTCGAGGCGATGACGGAGAGCCTCGAGGAGAAGCTCGCCATGTGGCGGGAGGTCGATCCGATCGTGAAGGAGGGCGCGATCTTCGCCTCCAACACCTCCTCGCTGCCGGTGATCGCCCAGGCCGCGGTGACGGGGCGCCCAGAGTCCTTCATCGGCCTGCACTTCTTCAATCCCGCCCAGGTCATGAAGCTGCTCGAGGTCGTGCGCTGCGTGACCTCCTCCGACGACGCCGTCGCGGCCGGGGTCGCCTGGGGTGAGTCCCTCGGCAAGCTCACGGTCGAGACCAAGGACAAGGCCGGCTTCATCGTCAACCGCCTGCTCGTCCCCTACCTGCTCGACGGGATGCGCGCCTACGAGGAGGGCGTCGGCTCGATCGAGGAGATCGACGACGCCATGAAAGCGGGTGCCGGGCACCCGATGGGCCCGCTCACGCTGTCCGACTTCGTCGGGCTCGACACGATGGGCTCGATCTGCGACGTGCTCTTCGAGGAGTTCCGCGAGCGCCGCTTCGCCCGGCCGCCGATCCTCCGCAAGATGCTCATGGCCGGCTGGTACGGCAAGAAGTCCGGGATGGGCTTCTACGACTACTCGGGGGAGCAGCCCGTGCCGAACCCGGGCGTGGTCGGCCAGCGGTGAGCGGGGCGCTCACGCCGGCGCCGCACTGGGGCCCGCTGCTCGCGGCCGGAGGGGTGGTGCTGGCCGTGGCGATCGCTCTCGTCAACGTGCGCATGAGCGGGGTCTGGGGGCACGGCGGCTTCTTCGTCCTCGACGCCCTCGCGGCCGCCTTCCTGCTCGGGCTCGGCCTGCGGGCCGAGCCCGAGTGGCGGGAGGAGCCCCAGGCGCGAGCGGGCGTGACCGGCACGGAGCCGCGGGCCGCCGTCCGTCGCTCCCGCCCGTACATCGGCGTGCTGCTGCTCGGCGGGTACCTCGTGGGGGCGCTGGCCCTCGGCCGCCTCGCTGAGCTCCTGGGGGCCGATTCCGCCGGCTCGCCCGGCGCCCTCGCGTGGGTCTCCGCGGTCCTGGCGGCGGCGAGCGGCGCGCTCTGGCGGGGGCACGCGCAGCCGGTCTTCGTCCTCATCGCCGCGCTCGCCGCCGGTGTCGCCGTGCTCGCCTTCGTGCGCTGGGTCATCCATCCTCGGGGCGCCGGGGACTACCGCGTCGCCCTCCTCCTGCTCATCCTGACCTTCGCCGCGCTGCACGCCCGCGCTCGTGAACGGCGGCGGCGCGAGGGAGTCCTGCTCGTCGACGCGGCCGGGGTCACGGCCCTGGCGCTGGGGGCGCTCGGCGCCGCCCCGCTGATCGTCGTCAGCCTGATCGGTCCGCTGAGCGCGGGCTCCGGGGGCCCGAACGGACCCACCGGATGGGCGCTCGTCCTGCTCGTCACGGGCTGCCTGCTCGTCGCCTTCGCGGCCATCGAGCGAGAGCCCGGCCCCGGCTTCCTCGGCGCGGCGACCCTGGCCATCTTCGCCGGCGAGGCCGGCGTCGCCGGCTTCACGAGCGCCTCGCTCCTCGGCTGGCCGCTCGTGCTGCTGGTCCTCGCCGTCGTCGTCCTCGGCGCCGGGCTGCGCCCGAGCCGCGCGCTCCCGCCTGAGCCGGGCGGGCCGGGCGGCGCGACGGTCCCGCTACGCGGCGGGGAGCCGAGCGCGTGACCGAGCTCGACCCCGCGCTCGAGCGCGCCTACGCGGGCGGCCCTGAGCGCCACCACGAGAAGTCCCGCGAGCAGGGCAAGCTCCCCGTCCGCGAGCGCGTCGCGCGCCTCATCGACCCCGATTCCTTCACCGAGGACGCCCTGCTCGCCAACTGGGAGGGCGACGGGCTCGGGGCCGACGGGGTCGTCACCGGCACGGGCACGATCGACGGGCGCCCGGTCGCGCTCATGGCCAACGACCCGACCGTCAAGGCCGGCTCCTGGGGACCGAAGACGGTGGAGAAGATCCTCCGCATCCAGGAGCGCGCGCTCGAGCGCCGCGTGCCCATGGTCTACCTCGTCGACTCGGCGGGCGCGCGCATCACCGAGCAGGTGCAGATGTTCCCCGGCCGCCGCCACGCCGGGCGGATCTTCTTCAACGAGGTGAGGCTCTCGGGCGTCGTGCCCCAGGTCTGCGTGCTCTTCGGCCCGAGCGCGGCGGGGGGCGCCTACATCCCCGCCTTCTGCGACGTCGTCATCATGCGCGAGGGCAACGCGTCGATGTACCTCGGCTCGCCGCGGATGGCGGAGATGGTCATCGGCGAGCGGGTCACGCTCGAGGAGATGGGGGGGACGAAGCTCCACACCCAGCACTCGGGCTCGGGCCACTTCGCCGTGGCCACGGACGAGGAGGGGATCGACCTCGCCAAGCGCTATCTGTCCTACTTCCCCGTCAACTGGGAGGAGGCCCCGCCGGTGGCGCCTCCGGCCCCGCCCGCCTCCGCGGTGGCGATCCGCGACCTCATCCCGGCCGACGAGAACAAGCCCTTCGACATCAGGGAGCTGCTCGCCTCGCTGCTCGACGCGGACTCCTTCCTCGAGGTCCACGCGAAGTGGGCGCGCGAGCTCGTCGTCGGCTACGGCCGGCTCGAGGGAAAGGTCGTCGGCGTCGTGGCCAACCAGCCGAAGTTCAAGGGTGGCGTCCTGTTCGTCGACTCGGCCGACAAGGCGGCGCGCTTCATCTGGACGTGCAACGCGTTCGGGATCCCGCTGCTCTTCCTCTCCGACGTGCCCGGCTTCATGATCGGCACGCAGGTCGAGCGCCAGGGGATGATCCGCCACGGCGCGAAGATGATCTCCGCCGTCTCCGAGGCCACCGTGCCGAAGCTCTGCGTCGTCGTGCGCAAGGCCTACGGGGCGGGCCTCTACGCGATGGCGGGGCCGGCCTTCGACCCCGACGCGACCCTGGCGCTCCCGAGCGCCTCGATCGCGGTCATGGGCCCGAGCGCCGCGGTCAACGCCGTCTTCTACAACCAGCTCCAGGCCCTGCCCGAAGGGGAGGAGCGCGACGCCCGGCGCGACGAGCTGCGGGCCGAGTACGCGGAGGGCGTCGACATCCTGCGCCTCGCCTCGGAGATGGTCGTCGACGCGGTCATCCAGCCCGAGGAGCTGCGGGCCGAGCTCGTGCGCCGCTTCGCCCACGCCGCGACGAAGACGCGGGAGTGGCCGGTGAAGCGCAACGCCGTCACGCCGGTCTGAGCGACGTCACGGTCGTCAGGCCGAGGTGATCTCCGAGTCGGGGATCGCGGTTCCGCGGCTCGTGTCGCCGGGCACGGCCTGGGCCACGAGGGCGGCGGCGCCCAGGACCGCGAGCGCCGGAAGGTAGGAGAGGGAGAGCAGGCCGATGACCGTGAGGGCGACGAGGGAGGTGATGCCCTGGGCGATGGTCGAGCGGCGCACGCCCAGCTCCCTCGTGCCGGGCGCGTCGGGCTCGGTCCAGGCGTGGACGAGCACGGGAAGAACGAGGCTGAAGCCGATGGATCCGGTCGCGAGAATCGCGAGGCCGCCGCTACTGAGGGCGTGCGCGGTCGCGGCGAGAACGATGACTGCGGGTTACCCCGACGGTCGCAAGGATGCGGTACGAGATCCGGAACGCGCGGTCTCGCGCGAGAACCTCTCGCGCGTCGAGGTCGCGCTGCCGGAGGCTGATCCCCTTTAGACCCTCCCGCGCGCTCTGATGGAGGGTCGTGAGCATGCCTCCGGCGAGCACGCAGAGGTACACGCGAAAGGTGGAGCCATCGAACTCGGACGCCTCGGAGACGAGCCACGTCGCCGCGAGGGCGAGAAGCCCGAGGACAGGACCCGTCGGCTCGCGCGGTTGAGCGGCGGCGACTCGAGCTCTGGGGTCGGGTGGGTCTCGTCGGGCATCTACCTCTCGGCTCCTTCGGGGGAGGCGGTGCCGTACACCGCGGTGGACAGGGGCTGAAACGGTCGCGGTGAGAAGATCGCCTCGATCGGCAGGGCGAAGAAGTGGGCGATGCGGAAGGCGAGCGTGAGGCTCGGGCAGTAGTCCCCGCGTTCGAGGAATCCGACCGTCTGCGGGTTGACGCCGATCGCTCGTGCGAGATCCTGACGGGTCAACGCGCGCTCCGCGCGCAGTACCGGGAGGCGGTTGTGGATCTGTTCGCCGTTGTCTTTCTTGCCCGGCACATTGCAAACAATATCAGGAACGTTATGGATCAGCAATGTTCTGCGCGGGGTAGCGTTCGGCGCTGCCCCGCTGCGCTACGGATACGGCGTGGACGAGCTGCTCGAGATCGCCCGCGCGGCCGCCCGGGTCGCCGGGGAGATCCTCCTCGCGCGCTTCGGCGGCCGGCAGGAGGCGCTGGCCACGAAGTCGAGCGCGACCGACCCGGTGGGGGAGGCCGATCTCGCCGCCGAGCGCGCGATCCGGGAGCTGCTGGCCGCCCGGCGGCCGGAGGACGCGATCCTCGGCGAGGAGGGCGGCGGCGAGCCCGGGACCTCGGGGCGGCGCTGGGTCGTCGACCCGCTCGACGGAACGGTCAACTACCTCTACGGGATCCCGCAGTGGTGCGTGAGCGTGGCCTGCGAGGATGCGGACGGCGCGCTGGCCGGTGTCGTCTTCGATCCCGTGCGCGGGGAGGAGTGGAGCGCCGAGCGCGGCGGCGGGCTCACCCTGAACGGGGCGGCCGTGAGCAGCGAGCGGGCGACGGCGCTCGCCGACGCGCTCATCGGCACGGGCTTCGGCTACGCGCCCGAGGTCCGCGCCGCCCAGGGGGAGATCGCTGCCCGCGTGCTGCCGCGCGTGCGGGACCTCCGCCGCGCGGGTTCGGCCGCGCTCGACCTCGCCTGGACCGCCGCCGGCCGGCTCGACGGCTACTACGAGCGCGGCGTGAAGCCCTGGGACGTCGGCGCCGGACGCCTGCTCTGCACCGGCGCCGGGCTCGCCGTCCGTTCGCTGCCCGCCGCGCCGCCGGAGGACGAGGGGCTGCTCGCCGCCCCGCCGGCGTGGGCGGACGAGCTGGCGGCGCTAGTCGGGTAGCCCCACGATCCGGATCCCCGCCTTCGCCTTGTGGCGGATGTTCAACCCGATGATGAGCGGCGTCAGCTGCTCGGTGTAGCGGCTCATCTCCAGGCGCCCGCAGTCCACGCAGCGCAGACCGGGGATGCGCTCGACGAGCGCCGCCGCCCGCTGCTTGTCCGCCTTGCGGTTCCCGCACAGGAGGACGTCCTCGGCCAGCTCGTGGTCGAGGTCCTCGAGCAGCGCGCCGCTCACGGTGTGGAGGCCGGAGACGACGGCGACGCCGTCCGGCACGAGCTCCTGCGCCTGCTGGGCGGCCGAGCCCTGCCACACCCCGAGCGTGCGCACGGGCTTCCCGCCCACCGCCGCGGCCAGCGGGACGGTGGCGTCGAGGACGAGCTGCTCGGGCGCGAGCGCTTCGGCGATGCTCTGGATCGTCCCGGCTTGGGAGGCGAAGGGCACCGCGAGGACGACGATGTCCGCCGCGCCCGCGGCCTCGGCGTTCTCCCGGCCGGCGAGCGCGGCGCCCCCGGCCTCGCCGCCGAGCGCCGCCGCGGCCCGCTCGGCGGCCTCGCCCGCCCGGCCCGCGTCCCGCGAGCCGATCGTCACGGGCACGCCCGCGCGGGCGAGCCGGAGCGCCAGGCCGTAGCCGAGCGCTCCCGTCCCTCCGATGATCGCGACGCGCTCCACGCGCCGGCTACCGCGCGACGCGTCGCGGGTCGTCCGGCACGATCCTCAGGAGCGTTCGCCGCTCGCCCTCCGGCCGGTGGGGAGAGGAGCCCTCGCCGAGGTGGAGCTTGGCCGCCTGTTCCCCGGCGATGTCGTCCCTGGGCAGCCTCGCCACGTCGGCGAAGTCCTTGCCCTTCAGCAGCTCCTGCTCGCGCTCTCCGATCCCGGCCATTCCTCGCTCCCCGCTCGTTGGACGCGAGGGAAGGTACGCACCCGGACCCGCGAACCGGCGATCGCGGCGCGGCTTCGCGCGGTTCGCCCGCTTTGCGGTCGGGTAGGCCCCCGGGCATGAGCGAGGAGACCGAGCAGGACACCGGGCAGGGGAAGGACGCCGAGCAGGAGCAGGCCACCGAGCGGGAGCAATACGAGGGCACCGAGCAGGACGAGTCCGGGTCGGGCGCGCGCGGCGGCGAGGAGGACGACGAGTCGGCCGAGGAGAAGGCCGAGGCCAAGGCCGACGCGCGCGAGAAGGCCCAGGAGCGCGTCAAGGAGCTCGAGGACGACCCGCCCAAGGACCTCGAGGACTGGCCGGACGACGAGGCCAAGTACATCACCTTCGGTGGCGGCGAGGGCGACCACGGCTACGAGGAGGGACCCGAGCGGAAGCTCGGCCCGAGCGAGGTGCGCCATCACGAGGACGGCACCATCACCGTCGCCGGCGAAGAGGTCGACGACCCCGACGAATACAAGGGCGAGCCCATCCCCGGCGGCCCGACCGACCCGAACGCCCCCGACGGCCCGGAGAAGAAGCTCCGCGAGAAGAAGAAGGACACCGGCGACGGCTCGGAGGACGACGACGCCGCGCAGGAGGACGGAGACTCCGGCTCCAAGGACGGACCGCGCGCCGAGCGCGGCTCCTCCGGGGAGGACCGCTCGTAGGGGGCGGTCCTCGGCCCCTCGAGGGCCGCGTGATGCGGCGGGCGGGACTCGAACCCGCAAGCCCTTGCGGACAACGGCTTTTGAGGCCGTCGCGTTTACCGGTTTCGCCACCGCCGCCGGTGGTGTGCGTGGGCCGAGGCTAGACGACCCGCTACGCGGTCGCGGTCCGGGGCTTGCCGCGCCCCTCGCCATCGCCGCCGTGCTCGCGGATGCGGCGCTGCTGCTCGTCGCGGGGGATCTCCTCCTCCACGTGCCAGTCCTGGAGGAAGGCCTGCATGGAGAACGCGATGAGGAGCACCTGCACGGGGATGATGAGCAGCGTGATCAGGCCGAGCACGTTGGCGGTCAACCCCGTCCCGCCGAACAGCATGTGGGGCGTGGCGAAGCCGGTCTTGTCCCGCGCGAACCACTCGGGCCCGGCCACGGCGGCGAAGATACCGAGCACGATTGCCAGGGCCGCGGCCAGTGGCAGCACGCCGCGGTTCCAGCGCAGGATGTAGAAGGCCATGATGAGGTAGACGAGGATGTAGCCGATGAGCACGATCTGCGCGCCGATGAGCTTGTCCCACCCGCCGATGCCGACGATGACCATGAGCGCCGTGGAGACGAGCAGCAGCAGCACGACGACGGCCTTGGAGGCCTTGGTCGACGACTTGCGGCGGTTCGGTCGGTCGAGGACGTAGTCTCGCTCCTCGGCCTCGCGCTGCCTGCGCGCTGCACGCTCTCCACCGGGCATGCCGGAAAAGTACCCTGTCCGGCGGTCGCGTGCGCCGCCCCCGCGGCGCGGCGAGGCCCGCGGGCGTGGCGGAACTGGTAGACGCGCGAGGTTTAGGTCCTCGTGGCGAGAGCCGTGGGGGTTCGAGTCCCTCCGCCCGCATTGGATGGTTGATTCCGTGGCCGGCGGCGCGAGACCGGCCGAGGGCCTCGGGGTCGGCGGACCACTCCAGGTCCGAAGTTGCGAGTCTCCCCGCAGCGCGAGACCGTGGGCGCCGGAGATGCCCGTCTGCGCCTCGATCTCGCATCGGTCAGGCCGCGGCCAAGAGCTCCGCGGACGGCAGCCATGTCAGCTCGCGATCGCACGAACATACGTTCTTATATGCTCCGGACGTCATGTAGAGTCCGGGGTTGAGGGGGAGTGATCTAATTGGTTATGAGCGCGGTCTCCAAAACCGTGAATTCGGGTTCGAGTCCCGGCTCCCCCGCTCCGCAACCGCACGGGATTCCCCACAGAGGGAGCTATCACCCGAGCGGTGAGACCCGGGCCATCAGCGCCCGGATGGCGGCGGTGACGAGGTCGCGATCGCGCGTCATCACGAAGTCGAACCGGCGGCGGTGGTCCGGGCCGGTGTCGCCGAGGTCACGCGCCGCGAAGGCGCCCGCGAGATAGGCGCCGACGGCGCAGACTCCCACTCGCCGCGCAGCATTACCGTGTCCGTGAGCAACGCGCCGCGCACTCCCGGCGCCCGGGTCTCCGAGAGCCCGACCCCGAGGGCGCCGACGAACGCCTCGCGGGTCGCCAGGCGCCCGTAGCGCGGCGAGAGGCCGCGGTGAGGAAGTCCGCCTCCTGGAAGGTCGAGATGATGACCGCGGCCGACGCGTCGGCCGCCACCTGCGCCTCCATGGCCGACTGGGCGTGCCGCGGCGGCGATGAGGGCGGGTCGTCAGGCCCTCGCGCGCGGCCGCGCCGAACAGAGCGGCGGGTAATTCGAGCGCCGAGCCCTCCGGGCCGCGCGCGAGCGCCCCGTAGCCGACGGGCCGCTGCGTGCGCAGATGGACGATCGGCTGGAAGACGCCCCGGATCGCCCCGGACTCGATGATCGCTCGCACGCTCAGGGCCGCGGCCGGATCCGGCGGGGCGTGCGGGAGCACGAGGCTGTGAGCCATGGACGTTTGTCGACCGCTCGCGGCGGCGGTTGAGCAGTCCGGCGCGCGCGGGCCGTTTCAGCCCGCCGTCAGCACGGCCAGGTGCAGATCGACGATCGGATCGACGAGTTCGAGCAGGCGATCCACCCGCCGCGCGCGGATCTCGCGGGTCGCGAGCTCGTCGGCGGCTCCGGCGAGCCCGATGCTCGCCGCCCGGGCGAAATGGGAGAGGGAGGGATCCTCCCGGCGCGCCTGGCGCGCGACCGCCTCGATGCCGCGTGCGTGGCGCTCGAGCACCCGGTCGCGCTGATCGAGCAGACGCGGGCCGGCGGCGCGGGCCTCGAGCATGAAGGCGACGGCGTAGGCGGGGGCGGACATGAAGCCGGACAGGTAGGCCTCGACCCCAGCGCGATGGCGGGCCCGCCAGTCCGTGGCCGGCACCGCGAGGGCGGCCGCCGCGATCAGGTCGAGGAGCTGCTCGCTGGCCGCCAGATGCGCGGCGGCGAAGGCGTCCTCCTTGTCGGTGAAGACGGCGTAGAACGCGCTGCGCGAGACTCTCGCGCGCCGGATGACGTCCTGCACGCTCGTCGCGCGGTAGCCGCGCTCGGCGACCTCCTCGACGATTGCCTGCATCATCCGCCCGCGCTGCGAGGCGGCCACCTCGGCCACGGGCAGCGCCGAGAGCCCCCGGGGCAGCGAGGTGCGCGCGGGGAGGAGGGTGAGGTCGTCGTCGGCGCCCATCGGAGGCCCAGTATCCAGCACCGAGGGGACCAGCCGCTCCGTACGCGCGACGGGGGCGGATCGGGCACGCGGGGGCCGCCGGGCTTGCGGACTCTCGCCGGAGTAGGGCGCCCCGCGGTGAGCGGCGCGGCTCGGCGCTGCACGATCCCGGTTAAAGGTCTGACCCCGGCTCCGCCGATACCACGAGTGCCCGCCCGTTTCCCCCGCGCGAAGGAGCCGCATAACCCATGCCCCGTTCCGCACGTCCAAACGCCGTCGAGCAGGAGGGGTTCACCCTGATCGAGATCCTCGTGGTGATCCTGATGATCGGCATCCTCGCCGCGATCGCGATCCCCTCCTTCCTGAACCAGCGGGGCAAGGCGACCGACGCGAAGTACAAGTCGGCGGCGCGCACGGCCCAGACGGCGATGCAGACGTACTTCACCGACAAGAACACCTACGTCGGCGCGACGGCGAGCGCCCTGTACGGGCTCGAGGCGACGCTGAACGACCCGTCTTCGTTCAGGTTGACGGTGCCGACGGCCGCGGCCAAGAACTATCAGGTCAAGGTCGCCAACCGGACGAACTCGAACGACTGGTACGTCATCACCCGCGCCCCCGGCGGCGCGGTCACCCGCACCTGCGGGACGGGCGCCAAGTCCTGCAACGGCGGCACCTGGTAGCTCGGACGGGTCCGCCTGCGGGTCGGCCGGTGGTCGCGCGGGAAGCCCGCCGGCTCAGACCCGCACCCGCCGGGCGCGCAGCGCCTCGTAGATCGGCCGGCAGGCCTCGGCCACGGCGGCGTCGTGCGCGGAGAGGGAGACGTCCCGCGGCCGCCAGGGCTGAAACCCGGTGGACGCCCAGACCGCCTCGTACCAGTGCGGCGCCCACACGCCGTCGGAGGCGCGCGGGCCGGGCGGCCAGGACAACATCCGCGCGGAGAAGGGGATGCCAAGTCGGTCGCAGAGCCAGCGCAGGTGCGCCTCGGGTGCGCCGAGGAAGTCGCGCGAGTCGAGGATCGGCACCTCGGCGCCGTGCTCGTCCCACCACTCGAGCAGCCACTCCTGCTGGGGCAGCCCGATGTCCTCCGGCTCGCAGATCTCCCGGGCGCGCACGTAGGAGGCGACGACCTCGACCGGGTCGCGGATCAGCACCACGTTGCGAAAGCGAAGCGTCCAATCGAG
>JBBQAA010000003.1:0-4460 GCA_038276395.1 Solirubrobacterales bacterium
GTGACGAACGTCTGGTTCAGGCGGCTGATGATCGCGTGGGTGATGCGATCGCCCTCCTGCTCGCACTCGAGGATGTCCTGCGCGCGCTCCCGGGTGTCCGGGTAGTTCGGCAGCATCTGGTCGAGCAGCTCGGCGCCCCGGACGATGTTCGTCGCCGCCGCCTCGAAGAGGTCGAAGAACTCCCGTTCCTTGCGGGCGAAGAGCCCCGACAGCCGCGCCACGGCGCGGCACTATAGGTCGCGGGGGCCGGGCGCCCCGGCGTTCACCCCGTGTTCACACGGCGGCGGCGAAGGCGGCCAGCTCGGCCGGGTCGATCCCGTAGGTGTGCTCGGGTGCGGGGAACGCTCCGGAGCGCACGTCGGCGGCGTAGGTGGAGACCGCGTCGACCATCGCGCCCTTGAGCTGGGCGTAGCGCTTGGCGAAGCGGGGGGAGATGCCGTCGTAGATGCCGAGCAGGTCGTGGAAGACGAGCACTTGGCCGTCGGTGGCCGGGCCCGCGCCGATCCCGATGACGGGGATCTCCATGCGCGGCATGACCGCCTCGGTGACGGCGGCGGGGATCGCCTCGAAGACGACGGAGAAGCAGCCCGCCTCCTGCAGCGCGACCGCCTCGCGGGCCACGCGCAGCGCCGCCTCGGCGGTGCGGCCCTGGGCCTTGTAGCCGCCGAGCGCGGTGGCGGTCTGGGGCGTCAGGCCGACGTGACCCATGACGGGGATCCCGGCGCCGGCAATGGCGGCCGCGCGCGCGACGGAGGTCCCGCCGCCCTCGAGCTTCACGGCGTCGCAGCCCGCCTCCTTGACGAAGCGCTGGGCGGTGGCGATCGCCTGCTCGTCGGATCCCTCGTAGGAGCCGAAGGGCAGGTCGCCGACGAGGAACGGCGTGCGCAGGCCGCGGCGGACGGCGCAGGCGAGCATGAGCATCTCCTCGACCGAGACCGGCACCGTCGACGGGTAGCCGAGGACGGTCATGGCCCCGGAGTCGCCGACGAGGACGAGGTCGACCCCGGCCGCCTCGGCCACCTGGGCGCTCGGGTAGTCGTAGGCGGTGACCATGACGAGCGGCTCGCCGAGGTGCCTCTTCTCGTGGAGCTGGGGGAGCGTGACCGGCAGGCGGTCGCGGTCGCGGGAGAGCGTGACCTTCGGGACGGCGGACATGGCTAGACGGCCTCCTTCAGCAGGGTCGCGACCTGGTCGTCGATGGTGACGATCCGGTTCGCGCGGTTCACATGGACCACGGTGGGCTCGTAGGTGGCGAGCTCGGCGGCCTCGTAGGCCGCGTAGGAGATGAGGATGACGGTGTCGCCCGTGTGGACGAGGCGTGCGGCCGCGCCGTTGACCTGGATCGTGCCCGAGCCCGGCGCCCCGGCGATCGTGTAGGTCTCGAAGCGGGCGCCGTTGTCGACGTCGACCACGTGCACCTGCTCGAACTCGGCGATGTCGGCGGCCTCGAGCAGCTCGGGGTCGACGGTGATCGAGCCCACGTAGTGGAGGTCCGAGCCGGTGACCGTGGCCCGGTGGATCTTCGACTTGAGCATCGTGCGCTGCATTTCTCAGGTGCTCCCGTTGGTCGTGAGGAGAGTGTTGTCGATGAGGCGCGTGGCGCCCACGCGGGCGGCGATCGCGAGGAGGGACCGTCCCTCGACGCGCTCGACGGGGACAAAGGTCTCGGGGGAGACGAGGGCGACGTAGTCGGGCTCGAGCGCGTGCTCGGCCAGGACGGCCCGCGCGCTGGCGGTGACGCTCTCGGCGCCGTGCTCGCCGGCGCTCACGATGGCGCGGGCCGCCTGCAGGGCGCGGGCCAGCGCGAGCGCCCGCGGGCGCTCGTCCGGGGTGAGGCGGGCGTTCCGGCTCGAGCGCGCGAGGCCGTCGCCCTCCCGGACGGTGGGGACGGTCTCGATGCGGACGGGCACGTCGAGGTCGCGTACGAGGCGGCGGATGACCGCGGCCTGCTGGGCGTCCTTGGCGCCGAAGAGCGCGACGTCGGGCGCGGCCATGTTCAGGAGCTTCAGGACGACGGTGGCCACGCCGTCGAAGTGCGCCCGTCCCCGCTCGGCCCCTTCGAGCACGGCCGTCAGAGGGCCGCCGACGGAGACCGTCGTCGCGAACCCGGGCGGGTAGACCTCCTCCGGGGCAGGCGCGAAGAGCACGTCGGCGCCGGCGTGCTCGGCCGCGGCGGCGTCGGCGGCGGCGTCGCGCGGGTAGGCGGCGAGGTCGGCCGCCTCGTCGAACTGGGCCGGGTTGACGAAGACGGAGACGACGACCAGCTCGGCCAGCTCCCGGGCGCGGGCGATCAGCGCCTCATGCCCCGAGTGCAGGGCGCCCATGGTGGGGACGAGTGCGATCCTCACGCCCTCGGCGCGCGGCGGGACGAGCGCCGCGCGGAGCCCGGCCACGGTCGTGACGGTCCTCACGCCGGCACCTGCGCAAGCCGGTCGGTGGCGGCGGCGAGGGCGTCCCACAGGGCGAGGAGCTCCGGCACCCGCTCGGCCACGGCCGCGCGCTGCCGCGCGACGGTCGCCGCGTCGCCCCGGGCGATCGGGCCGGTGAGCGCGGCGGCGCCGCGGTCGGCCCAGTTCGCCACGGTGGCGCGGACGAGCGGGACGAGGTGCTGGGGGCCGATCCCCGCGCTGGCGGCGAGCTCCGCGGCGGCGGACTCCAGGGTGACGAGGAAGTTCGAGGCCAGCGAGGCGGCGGCGTGGTAGGCGGCGCGGTCCTCCGCGGCGACGCGGACCGGAAGAAGCCCAAGGCGCTCGGCGAGCGCGGCGGCGGCAGCGCGGGCCCGCGGCGAGGTCCCGTCGAGGGCGGCGGCCGCGCCCGCGAGGCTCGACTCCGGCCCGGTCAGGGTCATGAGGGGATGCAGCGAGAAGCCCTCGTGGCCGCCGAGGACCTCGAGGCCGGTGGCGCCCGAGAGATGCCCGACGAGCGGACCGGGCGGGACCCGCCGCGCGGCGGCGGCGATCTCCCCGTCGGGTACGGCGAGCAGCACGACGTCGGCCGCCGCGCCCTCGGCGATCGCCCGCCGGCCGAGCGGGCCGACGAGCTCGCAGCCCGCGGCGGGCAGGGCGGCGGCCAGCGCGCTGCCGGCGCGCCCGCGGCCGACGACGGCGCAGACCGGACGTTCGGGGAGAGAGGGGGGGATCCGTTCCAGTTCCCGCATGGGGAGATACCGGTCGGTGGTCGGGGAAGGGTGCGGCGGGTGAGGCTCGGCGTCCGCGCCCGAAGGTGACGGCGCCGTCAGGAATGATAACGCCGCGGCCCCGCCCTACCATCGCCGCGGTGGCCTCACGAACGGCGGCGGAGCGGCGCGAGGAGCTGAAGGCGGTGTGGGAGGACGCCCGGGTCTGCACCCTCTGCCCGCATCTCGCGGCGGCGCGGACGACGGTCGTCTTCGGCGCGGGCGACGCCGACGCGGACCTCATGTTCGTGGGCGAGGCCCCCGGGCGCCACGAGGACGAGCGCGGCCTGCCCTTCGTCGGCCAGGCGGGCAAGCTCCTGGCCGAGCTGCTCGGCGAGATCGGCCTGAGCCGGGAGGACGTCTTCATCGCCAACACGCTGAAGTGCCGGCCCCCCGGCAACCGCGACCCCCTCCCCGGCGAGCTCGAGAACTGCCGCTCCTATCTCGAGCGCCAGCTCGAGCTGATCGAGCCGAAGGTCGTCTGCTCGCTCGGCAACTTCGCCACAAAGCTCCTGCGCGAGGATCCGACCGGCATCACCCGGCTGCGCGGCCAGGTCGAGGAGCGGCTCCTGCTCGGCGTGCGCAACGTGCGGCTGCTGCCGCTGCTGCACCCGGCCGCGGCGCTGTACACGCGCTCGCTGCGGGCGACGCTGGCCGAGGACTTCGCGCTGATCCCGGCGCTGCTCGCCCAGCCGCCGCTGCCCCAGCCCGCCCCGCCGGAGGCCGAGGCGGCGCCCGAGCTCCCGCCCGCCGCCGCGCCGGCCGATCCCCGGGCGCCCGCCGCGCCCGATCCGCCGCCTCAGCTCGGGCTGTTCTGAGGACAGCCGTCCTCTCCGTGCCCGAGCGCGCTAGCGACGCCCCTCGGCGCGCCTGACCGCCTTGCGGAAGGCCCAGAACACGGGTCGCGGCCGGATCCGCGTGCCGCGCTGGACGGAGAGGCCCGTGTAGTCGAAGGGCTCCGTGCCCTGGTAGGTCGACGTCCACGACAGCCAGTAGACGCCGGTCAGCCGCAGCGCGTGGCGTAGGCGCGCGAGCCGGGGGATGAGCTCGCGGGCGCGCTCCGTCTGCTGGGCGGTGTTGACGCAGAAGTAGCAGGTGGCGGGGTGCGCCTTCCTCGGGGCCGCGGGCCAGCCGACCTCGGAGAGCACGACGGGCTTGCGCGCGTCGCCGTTTCGCGCCATGACCTCGCGGTTGTAACGGACGATCCGCTCGATGTTGCGCGCCAGCAGCGAGTAGGAGTTCAGGCCGACCTCATCGAAGTACCCGCGGCCGCCCGCGAGGTAGA
>JBBQAA010000004.1:0-15550 GCA_038276395.1 Solirubrobacterales bacterium
CCCGGCCACGACGGCCTACGACGACCCCAACCGGCCCCACCCCCCGACCTCCCACCCCAACACCGACCACGCACAGCCACCCACTCACATCACGTCGCTTCATGCACGATCCGGGCTAGGGTGTCGTGTGCGCCGTTCTGGCCCCTGGCAGACGCCCGGAGCTAACGATCGCGTGTGGGCCGGACCCTTGACCCGGAGATTCGAGGCGGATCGGCTCGCGCTGAGCCGAGAGCGGTCGGGGACCGAAGCGCGGCGGCCCCGGCCCTCTGGAAGGCTGCGAGGGCGACCGTCCGTTTTCAGCGGGGGGCGAGCACCGCACCCGTGGGGTGAGCCTCGTCCGCGCGGCGCGCGGGTTGCCGCGTGGACCGGCGCACGGCGGGTACGTAGGGCTCACGATGGCGGACTCGGGGGCGGCTTCGGAGCGTGAGATGGCGACGATCGTTCCCTACCGTGATGGGCCGCTGCTCGTGCGCGGCCCGTTTCGGATGCACGACCAGGAGGGCAACGCGATCTCGATCGGTCGCGACCGTGGCGCTGTGCCGATGCGGAAAGTCGCGGTTGCGGCCGTTCTGCGACGGCACCCACGCGCTCGTGCGCTTTCGCGCCCGGCGAGCGTCACGCCCGGGATGCGGTCGAGGTAGGCGCCGTAGGTGCCGTCCAGGCCGGCGGCTCGCATCGTCTTGGCGAAGAGCGCGGCGTGGAGGCGATCCGGCCGCCCGCCGCCATACTCGTCCGCCTGGATCTCGACGAGCGCCGCCTTCGGGGCACCGGTGAGCCGCGGTATCGCCCAGGTGTGAGGGTCGGCCTCCTTGAGCTGGTAGGCCGACCGGTGCACGAGAAATTCGAGAGAACCTGCTCGGCGGTGGCCTCCCGCTCGACGTACCGGGAGAGCGAGGGGGCCTCATCGCTCTCGGCGATCGCGCGCAGGGCGAGATCGAACTCTGATGCCGCGGGCACTGAGTCCGGAACCGGGACGGCGGACTCGAGGCCCCGCTCCCATGCCGCTTCGAGAACGGCGCGAATCGCGAGCAGCCCGGGTTCCCATTCCCACGCGTCGTCGACTCCGGGCAGGCCCGGTAGTGCAGCTCGTAGAGCAGGTAAAGCGCGAGGTGAAGGTCCTCGTCGCCCAGCGGGTCGAGCCCGTCGAGGAGCCGGGGATCAAGCGCAGCCGGTGTGTGCGGCGGACGGACAAGTAGGCCGAGCACCCGCTCCGATAGCTCGCCACGGGATTCCCGGAGTCCGAGCACCGCCCGGGAGGTACCCGCCCCGCTAGGCGACGAACCGGTCACGCAGCCACGCGGTCGCGCGATGCGGGCTGCCGGCTGCGGCGCGTCGCATGCGTGCCGCCCCGCCCTCGCGGGCAAGCGCACGAGCCGAGTCGAGTTCCTCGACACACCCGAGCTCACGGGCGAACGGCGCGAGGCCCTCGATCAGTTCGGCGAGTCGCTCGCGGGTCGGGCGCGGTTCGCCCGTCTCCAGGTCGGCGAGCCGTCCCGCGGATCCGTGCCGGCACGCCGACCAGCGGTTCTCCGCGATACGCCAGCCCGCGGCCGGGATCGGGACCTCCCCGGCGTCGTAGCCGGCGGCGAGCCGGGCGGCGAGGGTGTGCACGACGGCGACCACGGCGGCGGCGTCGGCCACGGAGCTCTGCGCGTCGGGGACGCGCAGCTCGATCGTCCCGTAGCGCGGGTGGGGGCGAAGCTCCCACCACCAGTCACCGAGATAGCCGGAGCGCTCACGCCAGGCGTAGGCGTCAGCGAGTTCTCCCCATGAGGCGAGGGTGGGGGGGACCCCTTGGCGCGGAAGCTGCTCGGCGATCTTCGGCCGGACGGAGGCGAGCTCGGTGTCCTCACCCGCGTAGAACGGGGCGTTGGCAGCGAGCGCCGCGAGCTCTGGGAGATGGTTGCGCAGCCCGTGGTAGACGGCGAGCGCCCGATCGGCGGGCCTGACCGCGACGTGGACCTGGAGGGCGGACACGATCTGCCGGTGCGCGAGCCGCCCAAACTCGGTCCTCGCGGCGGCATACCGTCGGCCGGGGCTGATCGGGCCCTCGGGCGCTCCGAACGGGTGTGCACCGGCGGCGGCGAGACATGCGTGATCGCCGAGCGCAGCCGCGAGGTCGCGCCGCCCGGTGGTGAGTGCCGCCGCGACCTCTCGTGCCGAGCGGCACGGTCGCGTCACGATCTCGAGCTGGCAGGCGGGCAGCTCGGGCTTGAACCGTGGATCGTCCTCGAGCAGCTCGAGGGCCAAGCCGGCGAGCGGGGCGAGGTCGAGTGTCGCCGGATCGAGCAACATGACCTCCTCCTCGGCCCCGACGGTCATCGGGGCCGAGCGGTCAAACAGCGTGCGGATCTCGTCGGCTGACAGCATCACGGGTGTGCGGCCGGTAGAGCGCGGGAGCGGCGAGTCTGGGTTACCCGCTCACGACGGCTGCCTCACTCCGCGCTGGGAGTCGTGCGAGTGGGCGCGTCGTCGGTGGGCTCGTCGAGGACGGTGTAGTCGGAGTTCCCGGGGTCGATGGGGCGTTTGCGGCAAAGACATTCTGCTTGGCGGCTCGGGCAACGACCGGATCGACGGCGGCACTGGAGACGACCGCCTCTAGGGGCAGAGCGGAAAAGACCCCCTTACCGGCGACAGCGGCAGCACCGCAGATCATCGCTAGGACTCCGCCGCTGGCGGCTCGTGCATCGGTCGCGTCCCTACCCCGACGCCCTCGGCGTAGGAGAGATGGCCTCCGAGGAAGCCACCGAGCGAGAGGGCCCCGGCGCCGGCCAGCCCGAGAGCGACTCCTCTGCCTCGCGCTCCGCGGCGTCTGGCGACCAGCGATCCGGCGTAGAGAAGGGTCGCCGTGGCGTTACTCCAGGCGTGGACGAGGCCGGTGCGGCGGGCCCCGGGATCTTCCCGTTCGGCGTCGGCCCAGTCAGACCAGCCGGCTGCGATCGTGGGAGCGGCGGCCACCAGCCCCACCCCGACGAGCGTTTCGGCGGCGCCAGCAGCGTCGCGACCCCCGATGAGATCAAGAACGGTCGCGCTCGTCCACGACCCGATCGGTACGTCGGAGAGCACCGGGTGCAGCGCGTGTCCGAGCATGCGGCCGGACAGGACGGTCTTCACCGGGCCCTGAGGGATCAGGCGGCGGACGAGTTCGCCGGCCTTGCGTCCAGCCGGGTCGAGAGCGGAGATCTCGCCGAAGCGGTCGCCGAACTCGTGGAGAGGAGATCTGGTCTTCATGCTGAGCGGCTTACCCATCCTCCGGTCTCATATCTCGGCGCGAGCGGTGCCGGCCCCCACCGCAGGATCCGCGACATCGCGAGTTGCGCGGCCACCGCGCTGGCGGTCGCCGTGCCGAACGTGACAGCGATCCCCGCCAGGAGGGGGAGGGCCGCAAGCACGCCGCCCGCGCGCGGCCCGAGACGGTCTGCGTTTCTGGTGACGACGTACCAGACAGCCGCAAACCAACTGGTCAGCGGCGTGCGAGTCCCCCGCGAAGATCGTCTCGGCCGTCACCGACGTGTCACGCCGGCACGCGCTGCAGCGACGCAGCCGTCGGCGCGCTGCCACCACCCGCCGCCCACCGCCCCGCAGAACCGACAGGTGAGCCCATCGCCCCAGCGCAGCCGCTCCAAATAGCGCAGCACGCGAGGTCGTCGGGAAACCACGCCAGCAGCTCATGCCACGCCCGGGGGTAGTCCACGCCCGCCTCCGGGTGCTCGGCCATCCCCACCGCGCTGCCGCGCAAGGGGGACCGAAGCAGATAGCCCACCCCCGCGTTTACACGGATCGGGGCGGCGACTGGGCCTCGCTTTGGCGGCTTGCCGGCTAGCCACCCGGAGATCCTGGTCCTGCCGAGCTGGCGTGGTTAGGGTGGGTCTTTGAGCGAGCGAGGGGAGCAGGACGTGGCGATCGTGGAGAACGGCACACCGACGAGGGGCGAGGATGCCATGGTGATCGCGGAGCTCAATGAGGTCGTCGAGCGGCAGCGGGCGGCGTTCGCCGCCGACCCGTTCCCGTCGCTGGAGGAGCGGCGGGAGCTGCTGGGAGTCGTGGCGGGGATGCTCGTCGGCCACCGCGCGCAGATCCAGGAGGCCCTGAGCAGTGATTTCGGCGTGCATCCGCCGTTGGCCGCCGATCTGATCGAGGTGCTGGGTCCGGCGGGCCGGGCGGGATACGTCGCCGAGCAGCTCGAGGCGTGGATGGCACCCGAGCCGAGGCCGATCGATCCGGCGCTGTTCGGGACGGGCCGCGCCTTCGTCCAGCCGCAGCCCAAGGGCGTGGTGGGCAACCTCGTGCCCTGGAACTTCCCGTTCGATCTCTCGGTCGGGCCGCTGATCGAGATGCTCGCGGCGGGGAACCGCGTGGTCATCAAGCCTTCGGAGTACGCGCCGGCGTGCGGGGAGCTGCTGCGGGAGATGGTCCGTGAGACGTTCGAACCCGAGCGGGTCGACGTGGTCCTGGGCGGCGTCGAGCTCGCGCGCGCGTTCGCGCGCGTGCGCTGGGATCACCTGCTCTACACGGGCAGCCCGTCGGTGGGCCGGGAGATCGCGAGGGCGGCGGCCGAGCAGCTGGTCCCGGTCACGCTCGAGTTGGGCGGCAAGTGCCCGGCGATCCTCGCTGAGGACAGCGTCGATGCCGAATCGGTCAAGCAGGTGCTCGGGACCAAGGCAGTGAAGAACGGGCAGATGTGCATCTCGGTCGACTACTGCCTCGTGCCGCGCGGCCGGCTCGAGGAGTTCGCCGAGCTCGCGGCGGCTCACGTGCGCGACGCGATGACGGGATACGCCGCCTCGGAGAGCTGCACGGGCATCATCTCGAACCGGCACCTCGAGCGAATCCAGGGCCTGCTCGACGAAGCGCGGTCTCGGGGCTGCGACGTCCGTGAGCTCGAGCCGGCGGGAGAGGTCGATCCGAACCGCCGGCAGCTACCGATCGCCCTGCTGATCGATCCGCCCGAGGACCTCGCGCTGATGCAGGAGGAGATCTTTGGCCCGATCCTCCCGGTCAAGGCCTACGACGAGCTCGATCAAGCCGTCGCTTACGTCAACGAGGGCGAGCGCCCGCTCGCGCTCTACGTGTTCGCCAAGGACGCGGGGACCGCCGACGAAGTGCTTCGCCGCACGAGCTCCGGAGGCGCCTGCGTGAACACGGCGGCGGTGCACGGCGCGCTCCCGTCGCTTCCGTTCGGCGGGATCGGCCAGAGCGGCGCCGGTCGTCACCACGGGCTCGAGGGCTTCCGCGAGTTCTCGAACCTGCGCGGGGTCTTCGTGCGCGGCGAGGGCGACATGATCGAGGCGTTCATGCCACCGTACGGGCCGGCCGCGCAGGCCGTCGTCGACAGCGCGCTCGCGGGAGCGGCGTAGGCCAGGTGGGCTACTACCAGCGCGCATCGTTCAGCCACAGCGAGCGTGGCGGAGGAGCTCGGCCGCCCCGGCGGAGCAGCTCGACGCGCTCGACGGGATCGGCCCGACCACGGCGCAGAGGCAGCGCGCGGTGCGCTTCGAGGACCTTCGTCAGCCCCTGTTCGTCGACGGCGAGGCTGTACTGCTCGCCAAACATCCCCGACGTCGCGCGCCGCTACGGCCGCGGCCTCGCCCGCGCGGGGGGTTCACCGCCGGCCCGCGCCCCGGCTCGGACGCCGCGCCCATCCGGGTGTTCGCGGTGCAGGGCGGGAAGGCGTCGCTCCTCACCGCGGCGCCTTGAACGCTCCGCGCTCGCCCGCCTCGAGCAGCTCGAGCGCCTGGCGCCCCACGCTGACAATCCCGTGGTCTCGCCCGGCGTCGTTCAGTGCGTGCCAGATCGCCACCGAATGCGCCGGGTCGGTGAGCAGGAGGAAGCGCTCGGGCTCGGCCCGCAACACGAGGGCGGGGGAGCCGGCGAGCACGAGGTCAGCGACCTCGCGCACCGCATGCGCCGGCTCGCCCTCCACCTCCAGCTCCGCCTCCGCGAGCACGGCGGCCGCTCGTGGCCCCACGAGCACGAGCACGTCATGGCTGTCGCTCACGTCCGGGGCGCCCCCCTCGCGGAGCCGCGCGATCACCGTGCGGTCGCGGCGCGGGTCGGCGACCACGAGCGTGCGCTCCGGTCCGCCGGCGAGCGCCACCGCCTCCCCGAGCGGCTCTGCCCCCCGGGGATCACCGCGGAGCTCGAGCACCACCGCGGCCAGGCGCGCCGCGATCCCGACCGCCTGCCGGCACGCGGCGAGCTCGGCGCCCACCGAGCCGTAGTCGAGCGCGACGAGACGACCGTCCTCCTCGGCCAGCGTGGCGCCGGCCAGGCGAACGGCCGCCTCGAGCGACGGTCGCCGAGACGACGTGCTCAGATCCCGAGCTCCTCGGAGGCCATCTGCGCCCCCTTGACCCGGTTCGCAATCTTCTCCATCGCGACGTCGCGGGCGAAGTCGGGCGAGCCGTGCTTCGGCTTCAGGTCGCGGGAGAAGGGCGAGAAGCCGCAGTCATCGGTGGCGCCGAGGCGCTCCTTCGGGATGTGCTTGGCCGCGGTCACGAGCTGGTCGCGCACCTGCTCGGGCGTCTCCACCTCCGGGTTCAGCGGGTTGATGACGCCCATGAAGCACACCTGCGGCACGCCGTTGGCGTCGTCGCGGGAGTACTGCCCGACGAGGCGGTAGACCTCCTCGCGATCCTCCTCGCTCGAGCACTGGATCAGGAAGTAGCCCGCGTTGAGACCGAACATCTTCGAGAGGAGCTTCTCGTACGGGACCTCCTTGGAGTGCACGGAGTCGTTGTCGCCGCCCGGGCACGTGTGGATCCCGATGTTCTTGCGCTCCTCCGGGGAGAAGCGGTCGATCACGCGGTTGTTCAGGTCGATGAACTCCTGAAGCATGTCCTTGTTCGTCCAGGGGTTGCGCGAGTCGTTCTTGTTGGCGAGGCGCCCCTCGGTGAAGTCGATCGACACGCGCTCGGCGCCCGCCGCGAAGCACTGCCGGATGTCCTTCTCCACCTCGTCGCACAGGTCGTCGAGGAACTGCTCGCGGGAGTAGCCGTCGAGCTCGCCCTCGAGGGGGTAGAGGAGCATGAGCATCGAGGGCGCGATGACCGCCTGCTTGACGCCCTTCGCGGCGATCTTCTTGTTCTTCTCCACGTACTCCGAGGCGTAGGTCTGGTACCTGAAGGGGCCGCCGGTCAGCCGCGGGAGCTGGCGGTGATGGCCGTCGTCGAAGATGGCGAAGAACTGGCCGTCCCCCGCGAGGTTGGGGGCGAGGCCGGTCCCGGCGAGCGTGGTCGTGATCGGGTAGGTCGCGAACGACGACTCGCGCTGCTCGCCGTCGGTGACGAGCGTCTCGCCCGTCTCCTCGAGGCGCTTGATCGAGTCCTCCGCCGCCTCCTCCTGGAGCTTCTCGAGATCGCTCGCCTCGATCTTGCCGTCGTCCAGATCCTGGTAGGCGTCCTGGAGCTTCTCGGATCGCGGCAGCGACCCCACGAGCTCGGTAGGAATCGGCATTCTCTCTCCTCTCCGGCCCGCCCCCGCGGCGCGGACCGATGGCTGGCACCCCTCGACCGAGACTATGTCAAAGCCCTGGGAACGTCAACAAACCCGTCGCACCCCATGGAGCGGAGGGGGAGGGATTTGAACCCTCGGTACGGCAAGCCGCACAACGGTTCTCGAGAGGACTGCGATACGCAAACGGCGACGCCAGGAGCCCAATACTGCGCCACTTCTAGGAAGTGAATTGTGCGCCACCGGTGGTGGCGACCGATGTCGTCGGGACGCTCGAGCTCGTTGATCGAGAGCGAGCGAGGGGCGGCGGAGAGGTGCGTGACGTGTCGGAGTGGGCGCAGGTGCGGGCGTTGTCCGCGGATGGTGTCTCGCAGCGAGAGGTCGATCCTCGATGAGTCCGACCAGATGTCGCCGTGACCAAAGGGTGATAAGCGAGGAGGGGTCGACGGGTGGCGATCGGTGGCAGAGAGGCGTCAAGAAAGCGCACAGGAATCACGACGTGAGGCGCCCGGCAGTCGTCCGCGCGCTCACACCTCGTGAAAGTTCCAGCGGCTGGGCCCAGTTCTCTGGATCGTGGGGCCATGGAAGGCGACCAAGCAGTTCGTCCGCTGCCAGGGATGCGGCCGGGCGTACTCGATCCGCTTCGACACGTTCAAGCTGTGGCAGCGCTCGGACTGTTGCGGAGACCGCCTCGAGCTTCTCCTCGAATCTCCGCCGAGACCCGGAACAGCTCGGAGTTTCTCGAGCGCGGCTGGCGTCAAGTCCTTGCCTGACTGACCTCTCGGCTCACTTAGACCGGTTCAGCACCTCGTGCACGCCGCCCCGACTCAGGCCAGTGAGCGCGGCAATCTCCGCAGAGCTCGGACCCGCGTCGCGCGCGAGAGGCACGACACGAAGCAGTTCCTGGGCCACCGCGCTGCGCTCGGCTCGCATCTTGTCGCGAGAGGATCTCTTCGTCCACGGCCGGGTTCTACCCGCCTTGCGAGGTTCGCTTCCAGAAGTGTCCGGCGTTACACAACCGCCATCCCGCCGCATCCGCGTGCTCGGCAAGGACCCAACGAGCCTCTTCCTCATCGCTGCCAAACCGCTCACACCAGGAGGCGACCGCGTGAGGACCCGGGGCGACGAGATCGGTGCCACGCCCCCCGGCCGTTGACGCATCCGCCTGTGCAGGCCACCACAGAGAAGACGGTATCCCGGCATCTATCGCCGCCATGGTCGAGGGTGCAACGCCCGCGGCCGGTGCGCGTGCCCCGACCAGGCGACCGTCTACAGCCGCCGGGACCGGAAGCTCCTCCGCAAGCAGTTCGACCACCTCGGCGCCGCCCGCACCTGGCGGGAAGACGCCGCCGGCCTCGTCCGCGCCGGCAAGCTCCGGCCGCCATCGAGGACGACACTCGACGAGGCCGCGGCCGAGCTGATCGCCGGCATGGAGGACGGGTCGACCTTGGACCGGTCCGGGAAGGCCTACAAGCCCTCCACCCGGCGCGGGTACGAGCGTGTGCCTCGCCTGCACGTTCTCCCGGTCCTCGGCTCCGTTCGCGTCTGCGCGCTCGAGCGCCGCCAGGGCCAGCGGTTCGTCGGCGACTCCACGCGTCAGGAAAGGCTCCGAGCACCCTCCAGAACGCGCTCAACCCGCTGCAGGTCATATGCCGTCGCGCGGTCCGCGACGGTGAGCTCGCGATCGACCCGACCGACGGCCTCGAACCTCCCCGCGGGCCGCGGTGAGCGCCGCGATCGAGGCGTTCCTGAGCGCTCCGGAGCGCCCGCGCTGACGGCGCCCGCGTCGGTCCGGTCGATTACACTCGCCGCGAGGAGAGGAGCAGGGATGAGGGGCATCACCCGCCGGGAGGCCGCGACGGGACGCTGTCCGTCTTCGGCGCGATCATCGACGCCGCCGGGCCGGTGCGCTGGAACGGGTCGCTGCGCTCGAGCACCGACCTCGCCTCGAGCGCGGCGCCGGACGGTCGGCGGGGGACGCTCACCGACCGCAACGTCGAGCTGATCGTGCGCGCGCCGTTCCGCGTGGCGCCCCCGCGGCACCACCGCCACGGGCGAAAGCCTCAGAGAAAGCCGAGAGCCGCCGCCGCGGCCTGACCCGGGCCGCCTCAGCATCTAGCCTCGAAGGATGCGGCGCGACCCCCGCATCCCCGCCCTGGGCGCCCTCGCCGGCGCGCTCCTGCTGCCCCTCGTCTGGCTCCTCGCCTTCCACGGCGGGCCCTTCCGCCGCGCCGACGAGAGCGTCCTGCGGGGATTCTCCGACCTGTACCGCGGGCGGATGGCCGAGCTCGCCGACGTCGTGCCCCATCTCGCCGACCCGCAGCCGTTCATGCTCGTCGGGCTCGTGCTCGTGGGCATCGCCCTCTACCGGCGCCGGGGCCGGGTCGCGCTGGCGGCGGGGACGATCCTGCTCGGCGCGAACGTCACGACGCAGGTCCTCAAGGTGCTCCTCGCGCACGCCCGCGTGGCCGGTGTCATCGCCGACGTCCAGCCCGACGCGTGGCCGAGCGGCCACGCCACCGCCTCGATGTCGATGGCGCTCGCCGCGGTGCTCGTCGCCTCGGTGCGCTGGCGGCCCGTCGTCGCCGCGCTCGGCGCGCTGTGGACGCTGGCCATCACCTTCACGCTGCTCGTCGCCGCCTGGCACTTCCCAAGCGACGTCGTCGGCGGCTATCTCGTGGCCGGCACCTGGACGGCCGGGGCGGTGGCGGTCCTGTGGACGGTGGACGGTGCTCGCGCGCCCGACCCGGCGCGCGCCGTGCGGCTCTCGGTCCGGCAGGCCCTGCGCCCGCTCGCGCTTGTCGCCCTCGGGGGCGCGCTCGTGGCGGTCCTCGCCGTCTTCGCCCGCCCGGTGGCCGTGACGGAGTACGCCAGCGCCCACACCGTCTTCGTCGCGGGCGCCGCGCTCCTGGCGGCCCTCGTGCTCTCCCTTGCCGCGGTCATGTCGGCGGCGCTGACGAGCACGCGCGGTCCGGCCGAGCGGTGAGGGGCGCGCGGCGCGCCGTCGCGGCGGCGGCCCTCGCCGCGGCCGGCCTCTCCGGCTGCGGCTTCGGGGCGGGGAAGGGCGTGCGCGACGCCTCCCTGCGCGTGACCGACGGCTTCGGCGCGCGCAGCCTCGGCGAGCTGCGGAGCACGAGGACGCCCGGCGCCGACACCGTCGCGCGCTTCCTCGAGCGCCACCACGACGTCCGCACGATCGACGGCGGCAACTTCATCACCGCGATCGACGGGCGGCGGGGAAACGGCCCGGGTGGCGCCCCGGTCGCCTGGTTCTACTTCGTCAACGGGATCCAGGCGGGCGACGGCGCGGCTGCGCATCCGCTCCAGGAGGGGGATCGCGTGTGGTGGGATCGGCACTTCTGGGGGGCGGCGATGGACGTCCCCGCCGTCGTCGGCTCCTTCCCCGCGCCGCTCGCGGGGGCGCGCCGGCCGCTCGTCTCCGTGCGCTGCGCGGGCGCCGGCGGCGCCTGCGCGGAGACGCTCGCCCGCCTGCGCGCGGCGGGCGTGCGGACGACCCGCGGCGCGCCGGCGGGCCGCGCCCCGCGCGTGCTCGTCGGCCCGTGGGCCGCGCTCGCGCGCGCGTACGGGCGGGCGCCGCGGCTGCTGGGCGGGCCACCGGCGGGGAGCGGGGTCTTCGCGCGCTTCCGTGCCGGCGGTCGGCGCCTCGGCCTGCTCGACTCCCGCGGCGGGCGCGCCGCCACGGCCGGGTCCGGGACGGGCCTCGTCGCCGCGGTCATCGCGCGCCCGGATCCCGTGACGTGGCTCGTGACCGGGACGGACTCCGCCGGGGTCGCTCGCGCGGCGGAGCACCTCACCGCCTACGACCTCAGCCGCCGCTTCGCCCTCGCGCTCCCGGCCCGCGGGGCACCGGCGGCGCTCCCGGCGCGGTGAGCGGCTCCCGCGAGCTGCCCTGTGGCGCGGGACCGGCGTCGCGCTGCTCGACCCGGGGGAGCGACCGGCTGAGGCCGCTCAGCCCGCGGCGCGGAAGCGGCCCGGCTCCCACAGCGGCTCCGCGCCGGCGTTGGCGGCGCGGGCGAGGATGAAGAGGAGGTCCGAGAGCCGGTTCAGGTAGCGCACGACCTCGGGGTTCAGCTCCTCCCCGCAGGCGACGGCCAGGCGCTCGGCGCGGCGCGCGACGGTGCGGCAGACGTGGAGCTGCGCGGCGGCGGGCGTGCCGCCGGGGATGACGAACGAGCGCAGCGGCTCGAGCGTGGCGTTGACCTCGTCGCAGCGCTCCTCGAGCCAGGCGGTCTGCTCGAGGGCGACGCGCAGGCGGTCCTTCGCGTCGGTCTCCGGGACCGAGCAGTCGGCCCCCACGTCGAACAGGTCGTTCTGGATATGGCGGAGCCACGCCTCGTGGCGCTCGTCGAGCCCCGGGGCGTTCCGGGCCACCCCGATCAGCGCGTTCAGCTCGTCGGTCGTACCGTAGGCCTCGATCCGCGGGTGGGTCTTCGGCACTCGGCTCATGTCGCCGAGGTGGGTCTCGCCGTCGTCCCCGAGGCGGGTGTAGATGCGGGTGAGGTTGACGGTCATGCTGCGCTCCGAGTGTAGGATGGGCGCACGTCCACCCAGGGTCGGAGGACGGGGGAAGCCCGGTGTGAATCCGGCGCGGACCCGCCACTGTGACCGGACGCGCCGCCCGCGCGGACCGGGAGCCAGGACACCCGCCTCCGGCCGTCAGAGCTCGCGATCCCTCGCGGAAAGGGGAGAGGTCTCATGCGCACGAAGCGAGTCGTCCCCGCCGCCCTCATCGCGGCCGCTCTCCTCGCGCCCGCTGCGGCACGCGCCTCGGTGCGGATCCTCGTCGTCGGGCCGCAGCGCGTCCTCTCCGGCCCGCGCACCGTGAGCGACGGCGCGGCGCGCGTGCGGGCGAGCGGGCGCCCCTGCCGCGTGGCGGGGGGGACGGCACTCGCCGCGCTCGCGGGCCTCAGCCGCGCCCGCGGGCCGGGGCTCGCGGTCAGGGACTACGGCGCGGGCGCCTGCGACCCGCTGTTCGTCACGCGGATCGGGCGCTTCGCCAACCGCGGGCAGGGCGGCTGGACCTACAAGGTCGGCAACCGCGCGGGGACGACGGCGGCGAACGATCCGGCGGGGCCGTTCGGCACGGGCCGGCGCATCCGGCCGGGTGCTCAGGTCCTCTGGTTCTACTGCCGTGCGGGCGGGGACTGCCAGCGCACGCTCGGCGTCAGCGCCGATCGCGGGAGGGTCGCGCACGGCGCGACCCTCCACGTGCGCGTGCGCGGCTACGACGATCGCGGTCGCGGGGTGCCGGTCGCGGGCGCGCGGGTGACGCTCGGCCCGGCGTCGGCGCCGACCGGGCGGAACGGGATCGCCACGCTCCGCGCGCCCGCCCGCGCGGGGACCTTTGCGCTCAGCGCGACGAAGCGCGGGCTCTCGCCCGGGTTCCCCGGGCACGTGACGGTGCGGTGAGGCGGGTGGCGCTCCTGGCCGCAGGCGCCGCCGCGACCGCCGCGGCGGCCGGTTGCGGGGCGGGATCGTTCGCCACGGGGCCCGTGCGGGTGACGCTCACGCGGGACTACGGCGCGCGCGTCGCCGCCCCGGCGCGGAGCGGCCCGGCGCGCGCGGGCGACACCCTCGGCCGCGTCACCGACCGCCTCGCCACGCTGCCGCCCGCGCCGGGAACCCGGTGGTCCGGCTGGATCAACGGCCTCGCCGCGCTTCCGGGCGCGCCCGTGCACGCCGGCGACCGGATCCTGTGGGATCGCCACCGGGCGAACGCGCCCGCGAGCGCCGCTGTCGTCGCCCAGTTCCCCGAACCCTTCCTCCACGGCACGGACGGGCGGCGCCCGCCGCTCCGCCTCGAGTGCGCGGCGGGGACCGACGCCGCCTGCGCCACGGCCGCGGCGCGGCTGTCGGCCGCCGGCGTCTCGGTCAACCGCGCCGTCCTCGGCGCCCCGGCAGGCCGGGACACGGCACGGATCCTGCTCGGCCCGTGGCCCGCGCTCCGCTCCGACGCCGCGGCGGCTCAGCTCGCCCGCGGACCCGCCGCCTCGGGCGTCTTCGCGCGACCGCTCGGGGACGGGACGACGCTCGCGCTCCTCGGCGCGCGCGGCACGGTGCGCGCCCGGGCCGGCGCGGGGACCGGCCTCGTCGCCGCCACGCGCTTCGCCGGCCAGCAACCGACCTGGATCGTCCTCGGCGCGGACCCCGCCGGGCTCCGCGCCGCCGCCGCCTCGCTCACGCCCGGAGCGCTTCGCGACCGCTTCGCGCTCGTCGTCCGCGACGGGCGCCGCGAGTCGGTCCCGTGAGCGTGGTCCACCGCCGCCGCAGCCCGCTCCACGCCGCCCGTGCCGCGGCTGGCTGCGCCTACTTCGGCGCGCTCGCGCTCGGCGCGCTCGTGCTCGAGCAGCCGCTGCTGCTGGGCGAGCTGGCGCTCCTCGCCCTCGCCGCCGGCGCGCTCGCGGGCTCGGGGCGGGCGCTCACCCGGGCGGCGCTCCTCGCCGTCCCGCTCGCCCTCCTGGCGGCGGTGATCAACCCGCTCGTGGCGCGCGAGGGGCTCACGGTGATCGCCCGGCTCGGGACGCTGCCGGTGCTCGGGCGGCTCGACGTCACGCTCGAGGCCACCGTCTACGGCGCCGTGCAGGGCCTCCGGATCGCCGCCGTCGTCCTCGCGGCCGCGCTCTACACCGCGGTCGTCGACCCGGACGAGGTCCTGCGCCTCTTCCGTCGCCTCTCCTTCCGCTCGGCCCTGACGGCGACGCTCGCCACCCGCCTCGTGCCCGTGCTCGCGCGGGACGGGCGGCGGATCGCCGACGCCCAGCGCACCCGGCCCGGCCCGGCGCCCGGCCGCGTCGCGCTGCTCCGGGCGACGACGGCGGGCGCGCTCGACCGCGCCGTCGACGTCGCCGCCGTGCTCGAGGTTCGCGGCTACGCGGGCGCGCGGCGACCCCCCGCCTGGCGGCGGCCGTGGAGCCGCGCCGACCTCGCCGTGGCGGGGAGCGCCGCGGCGCTCGCGGCGCTGGCCGTGCTCGGCCGTGCGACGGGCGCGGCGGCGTTCACCGCCTACCCGCGCCTGCACGCCGCCGGCGGGCCGCCGCTGCTCGCCCTCGCGCTCGGCCTCCCCGTCGCCGCGCTCGCGCCCTTCCTCCCCCGCCGGGGGCGCGGATGATCCGCTTCGAGGCCGTCTCCTACTCCTACCCGGACGGGGGCAAGCCCGCGCTCGCGGACGTCTCGCTGACGATCGAGCCCGGCGAGTTCGTCGTCGTCGCCGGGCCCTCGGGCGGCGGGAAGTCGACGCTGCTGCGCGCCGCGGCCGGGCTCGTGCCCCACTTCCACGGGGGGGAGATGGCCGGTCGCGTCGAGCTCGGCGGCCTCGACACGCGCGAGCACGGGCCGGGCGCGCTCGCCGCTCGCGCCGGTTCGGTGTTCCAGGATCCCGAGTCCCAGATCGTCATGGGGACCGTGCGGGCGGAGCTCGGCTTCGGCCTCGAGAACCGCGGCGAGCCGCCGGGCGCGGTGGCCCGGGGCGTCGAGGAGGCCGCGCTCGCGCTGGGGATCCCGCACCTGCTCGACCGCCCCACCCACGCCCTCTCGGGCGGGGAGCTCCAGCGCGTCGCGCTCGGCGCCGCGCTCGCCGGGCGGCCGGACGTGGTCCTGCTCGACGAGCCCGCCTCCCAGCTCGACCCGGTGGCCGGCGACGAGCTGGTCTGGTTGCTCCGGCGACTGAACGAGGAGTGGGGGACGGCGGTCCTCCTCGCCGAGCACCGGCTCGAGCGCTGCCTGGCCGCCGCCGACCGCGTGCTCGTGCTGCGGGACGGCCGCCTCGCCTGCGACGCGCCGCCACGGGACTTCCTGGCCTGGGCCGGGGAGCACGCGCCCCCGCTGCTCACCCCCGCGGCGCGGCTGTGGCGCGCCGCCGGCCTCGCGCCGGCGCCGACAGGCGTCAAGGAGGCGCGCGCCCGGCTGCGCGCCGAGGGGCTCGCGCCCGCGCCGGCGACGCCTGCCGCGCCGCCGCCGCGGGCGCGCCGCTCCCTCCGCCGCGCCGCCGGGCCGGCTCCCGCCCTTGCGCTCGAGCGCAGCTGGCGCGAGCGCCGCGAGGGCCCGACCGCGCTGCGCGGCGTCTCCCTTACCGTCGCGC
>JBBQAA010000005.1:0-7424 GCA_038276395.1 Solirubrobacterales bacterium
AGCCGCGAGCGCGCCTCGCGGGCGACGTCGAGCGCGCGGTCGAGGTTCTCCTGCGTGCGCTCGAGCTTCAGCTGCGCGCGGCGCCGGCGCTTGCGGTGCTTACCGAGGCCCGCCGCCTCCTCGATCAGCAGCCGGCGGTCGCGCGGCTTGGAGGTGACGATCCCCTCGACCCGCCCCTGGGAGACCACGGAGTGCATCTCCTTCCCGAGACCCGTGTCGGAGAGGACCTCGAGCACGTCGACGAGCCGGCAGCGGGCGCCGTTCAGCCGGTACTCCCCCTCGCCGTTGCGATCCAGGCGCCGCACGACCGAGACCTCGGAGAGCTCGATGCCGAGCGTGCCGCAGCCGTTGTCGAGCACGAGCTCGACCTCGGCCTCGCGCCCCGAGGCGCGGCCGTGCCCGCCCGCGAAGATGACGTCCTGCATCGAGGCTCCGCGGACGGCCAGCGGGGACTGCTCCCCGAGCGCCCACAGCACGGCGTCGGTGACGTTCGACTTGCCCGAGCCGTTGGGCCCGACGATGACCGAGACCCCCGGGTCGAAGTCGAGCCGCGTCCGGTCCGGGAAGGACTTGAACCCCTTCAGCGACAGCGATCTCAGGAACAAATCAGACCTCCTCGAGCGCCTCGGCGGCGGCGTCCTGCTCCGCCTCCTTCTTCGAGCGCCCAGAGCCACGGCCCCGGGCCTCCCCGGCGACGAGCGCGACGACGGTGAAGCGGCGGTCGTGGGGCGGCCCCGCCTCCTCCTCGACCTCGTAGACGACCTCGGCGCCGTGCCGGGCCAGCTTCTCCTGCAGCTCTGACTTGAAGTCGACCGAGGACTCGAGCGCGCGCGCGATCTCCTCCCGGAAGGCCTCGACGACCGCGGGCGCCGTGCCCTCGTAGCCGAGACGGGTCGAGATGGCGCCGATGATCGCCTCGATGACCGAGGCGAGGACGCGCTCGGTCTCGAGCAGCGACTCGACGTTCCGCTCCCGGTCGCCGGGCGCGATCGCCCGCATCCGCTCGGGCACACCGAGGCGCTCGGCCACCCGGCGGCACGAGCGCCCCGAGACGGCCTGGGCGCGGATCTTCGTCAGCCGCCCGGCGCCGAAGGCCTGGGCCTCGAGCCGGGGGAACAGGTGCGAGGTCACGGCGAGCCCGAGCACCGAGTCGCCGAAGAAGGCCAGGCGCTCGTAGGACTCGGCCCGGTGCTCGACCCACGAGGCATGCGTGAGCGCCTGCCGGGCGAGCGACTCGGGCAGCGCGTCGAACAGCTCTGCGAGCCCGGCGATCGGTCAGGGCCCCGGCTCGGTGTCGGGTGGCGCGGTGTCGGGCGGAACGTGGGTGAGGACAAAGTCGATCGTCTGCCCGACCGTGAGGATTCCCGCCGCCTGCTCGTCGGTCATCCGCACGCCGTAGGAGTCCTCGAGCTCCTGCACGAGCGTGAGCAGATCGAGCGAATCGGCGTCGAGGTCCTCCTTGAAGCGTGTCGGCTCCTCCACGCGCGCCGGGTCGAGCTCGAGCTCGTCGGCCAGGTGGGTGCGGATGAGCTCTAGAACCTGCTCGCGGGTCATCGCGCCGGAACGCTAGACCCGCCCCCGGACGGCGCGCGCAGCGCCCCCGCCGCCTCGAGCGCGGCCGCCGTGCGCTCGATGACGCGCTCGTCGGCCGCGCGGGCCGCGACCTCGATGGCGCGGGCGAAGCCGCGGCGGGTGAAGCGCCCGTGGGCCACGACCCCGACGCGCCGCAGGCCGAGCATGTAGGCGCCGCCCGTGGTCTCGGGGTCGAGCCCGTCGCGCAGCTCCCGGAGGGCGGGGCGCAGGAGCAGGCCGCCGAGCTTCGCCCGCGGCGTCGACTCCGCAGCGTCGCGCACGGCGCCGATGATCGCTCCGGCCGTCCCCTCGAGCATCTTCAGCGCGACGTTGCCGGTGAAGCCGTCGGCGACGACGACGTCGGCCGCGCCCGTGGTGAGCGTCGTCCCCTCGACGTTGCCGACGAAGTTGAGGCCCTTTCCCCCGGGGCCGGCGAGCGTCTCGTGCACGGCGACGATGTCCGGCGTGCCCTTGCCCGGCTCCTCCCCATTGGAGAGGAGCGCCACGCGCGGCCGCGTCACCCCGAGCACGGCCTCGGCGAAGGCCGCCCCCATGTACGCGAACTGCACGAGGTGCTCGGGCCGGACCTCCGTGTTCGCCCCCACGTCGAGCAGGAGCACGGGCGCCCCCGGGATGGGGACGGGGAGCGCGAGCGCGGGACGGTAGATCCCCTTCGCGCGCCTGAGGTGGAAGAGCCCGGCGGCGAGCGCCGAGCCCGTCGAGCCGCCGGAGACGAGCGCGTCGGCCTCACCGGCGCCCACGGCCTTGGCCGCCTGGACGATCGAGGCCTCGGGCGTGGCGCGGGCGGCGTGGGCGGGATCGGGGGCCTTGGCGATCGAGACCGGCGCGTCGACGAGCTCGACGCCCTCGGCCGCGCCCGCTCCCCGCTCGAGCTCGGCCCGCGGCCCGTAAAGACGCACCTTCACCCCGCGCGCGGCGGCGAGCGCGGCGCCCGCCGCGACCTCGGCGGGGCCGAGATCGGCGCCGTTCGCGTCGACCGCGACGGTGGTCACGGTGCTGAGCTCAGACGTCGCCGAGGCCGTCGCCCGCCGGGGCGACGATCTCGCGGCCGCCGTACGTGCCGCACGTCGGGCACACCCGGTGCGGGCGGCGCGGCGCGTGGCACTGCGGGCACAGGTTGTGCACGGGCGCCGCGAGCTTGTGCTGCGAGCGGCGCTTGGTCGTGCGCGAGTGCGACTGCTTCTGCTTGGGGACGGCCATGACGGCGAGGAGGATAGGACCATGCCGCGCAGGACCTCTCCCGTACGTAGGTGTCCTGCCCTGATACGCCTATAGCGCTACAAGTCAGGACAGCGGCGCTTACGCGGCGGGATCCTCGACCCGCAGCTCGCGCAGCGCCGCCCAGCGCGGGTCGGGTGCGCGCTCATGCGCGTGGTCCGGCGGCGCGGCGTTCAGGTCGATCCCGCAGTCCGGGCAGAGCCCGCGGCAGTCCGTCCGGCAGAGGATCGCCGCCGGCAGGGCTAGGGCGAGCGCGTCGCGGCCCCAGGCGCGCAGGTCGAGCGTCTCGGCCTCGACGTAGGGGCTCCGGAGCTCCTCCCCGCTCCCGGGCTTGGAGACCTCGTAGGCTTCGACCTCGAAGCCGGGCGCCGCCGGCTCGAGGCAGCGCATGCACGGGCCCGCGAGCGTGGCCGCGAAGCGGAGGCGCAGCGCCCAGCCCGGTCCGGTGGTGCGGGAGAGGTCGAGCCGCACGGGCACCGGTGAGGGGGCGACGGCGTAGGGATCGCCGCCGAGCCGGACCGCCTCGATCGGGACCTCGAGTTCCACCCTCCGCCCCTCCCCCGGGGAGAGGCGGAGCCGCGCCAGGTCCAGGGTGTCGGTCACGGGCGACACGCTTCGAGGGTAGAAGGGGCGTCGGCGCACCCTCTCCGCCGCGGCGTTCGTCGTGCGGCGGATCTCGGAACTCCGGGCGAGCTGAGCCCGACCGCTCACCCCCGGGGCCGCACGAGCCCGGATTCGTAGGCGAGCACCACCGCCTGCACCCGATCCCGCAGACCGAGCTTCATCAGCACCTGGCTCACGTGGGTCTTGACGGTCGAGCCGGAGAGCACGAGCAGCTCGGCGATCTCGGCGTTCGACATCCCCTCCCCCACGAGCTCGAGGATCTCCCGCTCGCGCGGCGTCAGCTCGGCCAGCCGAGCCGCCGCCTCGCCGACGACGGCACCCGCGCGCGGGCCGCGCCGCGTGACGAACTCCTCGATGACCTGACGGGTGATGGACGCGCCGAGCAGCGCGTCGCCGCGCGCAATGATGCGCAGCGCGGCGAGGAGCTCCTCGGGCGGGGCGTCCTTGAGCAGGAATCCGCTCGCGCCCGCCTGCAGCGCCTCGTAGACGTAGGCGTTCAGGTCGAAGGTCGTGAGGATGAGGACGCGCGGCGGCTCCGCCGCGGCGGTGATCGCCTGCGTGGCGGCGATCCCGTCCAGCCCGGGCATGCGGATGTCCATGAGGACGACATCCGGGTGAAGCTCGCGCGCGAGGCGGACGGCCTCCTCGCCGTCCTCGGCCTCACCCACGACCTCGACGTCGTCGTGCGCCTCGAGGATCAGGCGAAAGCCGGCGCGCACGAGCGCCTGATCGTCGGCGAGCAGCAGGCGGAGCGGGCTCACGGCACGGGCAGGATGGCACGCACGCGAAAGCCCCCCTGGGGCCGGGGACGGGCCTCGAGCACCCCGCCGTGGAGCTCGACGCGCTCGGCGATGCCGATCAGCCCGTGGCCGGTGCCGGGTCCGGCGCCGGGCCGGCCCGGGCAACCCTCGTCCTCGAGCAGGATCTCGACGGCGCCGTCGCCCATCCGCAGGACGAGCCGCGCCGCCGTAGGCGCGGCGTGCTTGACCGCGTTGGTCACCGCCTCCTGGGCGATCCGGTAGGCGGCGAGATCCAGCGCGCGGGGCAGGGCCCGCGTCTCGGGCGCGAGAGACCTCGAGCGCGAGGCCCGCCGCCCGCGCGCGATCGGTCAGGGAGTCGAGGCGCGCGAGGCCGGCGGGCGGTCCGCCATCGTCCGCGAGTAGCACGCCGAGGAGCGGCGGCATCTCGCGCGCCGCCTCCTCGCCCGCGGCCTGCACCACGCCGAGCGCGCGCTCGCAGGCGCCGGGGTCCCGCGTCACGGCCATCCGCGCGCCCGCGGCGTTCAGCACCATGACGCTCAGCGCGTCGGCGGCGACGTCGTGGAGCTCCCGGGCCACGCGCGCCCGCTCCGCGCCGGCCGCCGCTGCGGCGGCGGCCTCCTGCTCGAGCGCGAGCGCGGCGTTCACCTCGGCGAGCTCGGCGGCGAGCCGGGAGCGAGAGCGCAGCGCCCGGCCGGCCAACCATGTGGGCAAGACGAAGAGCGGGACGACGAGGAGCGTCGTCGGCGCCCAGCGCGGCCCGACCGCCGAGGCCAGCGGGACACCCACCGCGGCGGCGAGGAGACCGAGCCGGGCCCGGCCGGCACCCTCGTGGCGGGCGACAAGGTAGACCGGGCCGAAGACGAGCAGGAAGCTCGCCGTCAGGTCGTTGGTCCGAATGCCCGCCGCGCTGGCGAGGCAGAGCAGTGCAAAGGCGGCGGCGAGCGCCTCGAGCGGCTGCCGCCGCTGGCGGACGAGCGGCGCGCACACGGCGAGGAGCAGGAGCACCCGGACGGGCGTGAGGCCCTGGCCGCGGCCGACCTGCTCGGCGTAGAGCGCGAAGGCGACGAGAGCGTAGGCCCAGGCCCAGCGGCGCTCGCGCCCGGCGGGCGCCGCTGCGGCGGCCGCCGGCGGCTCGCTCGCCCGCTCGCCGAGTGCACCCGGCGGCGCCAACCCGAGGGGCGCCGCGGCCGGAGGGCGATCGGCGGAGCGCAGCACCCCGAGCGCGCGCCGGAGCTCCTCGAGCGCCTGCCGGCCTCCCGCTTCGACGCGGGAGATCGCCGCCAGCGCGGCGGCGGGTCGCTCGCACACGAGCCCGCGCGCGGCTCTCGCCTCGACGATCATCTCCGCCACCTGGTCGACGACGACGTCGTGCAGCTCTCCCGCGATCCGGACGCGCTCCTCGGCGGCGGCGTCGCGTGCCCTGGCACCGCGCTCGCGCTCGAGCGCGGCCCGCTGCCGGCGAAGCTCGGCGACGAGCAGCCAGCGCCGCCGCAGCGCCATGCCAGCGGCGAGCGGCAGCAGCGTGGCGATCGCCACGTCGAAGAAGATGTCGTTCAGCGCGCCGTCGGGCGTGCCGTCGATGGCGTTGGCCGCCGCGCTCCCGAGCGCGAGGATGGTCGCGCCGAGCCAAAGCCGTCGGCCGGCCGCGTGGCGTCCGACGGAGTAGGCGAGGATCGCGCCGGCGACCAGGGTCGTGTTGCCGGAGAAGAGATGGCCGCCGAGGGCCTCCTCGGCGAGCAGCGCCGCCATCGCCACGGCGGCCGCGAGCACGGGCCTGGCGCGCCGGAGAAGCGCCGAGGCGCCGATGACCGCGCCCGCGGCCAGCGCCAGCCCGGGAAAGGGCCGGAGCTCCCGAGCATCGATGAGCGTCGTCGCGGCGATGAAGGCAAGAAGCGCGGCGGCGAGCAGGCGGTCGGCGGTCCTCACCGAGACGGAGCGGAGACGAGCGCGGAGGCCGGACATGACCGCGACCGTATTCGACACCGAAAGACCGCGCATCGGGCGGCCCGAGGACTAGTCCCGGGGTCGCGGGACGGTCCCTCCTGCCGGCCGATGTGCCGGCGCGAGGACGCGGAAGCATGGCGCTCCCCTACCGATCGGAGTCTCCCATGTCCAGGTCCCGTTCCCTTCCCCTCGCCCTTGCTACCTGCGCCGGCCTGGCCGCCGGCGGCGGCGCGCTCGCCGCCGCCGACACCGCGACGACCGCGCGCACCCACGCCCAGACCATTCGCGGCTCGATCCCGTTCAGGGACCTGGGCATGAAGCAGATCGACACGAAGCCGCGCGGGCCCTCCTCGGGTGACCGCGCCCTCGACTTCGCCGCGCTCAACGGGCGCTCGGGCCGCCGCGAGGGCTACCTCATGCAGGCCTGTGACCTCGCCAGGCTCCACAAGCTCCTGCTCACGAGCTGCGCGGGCGGGATCCAGCTCGCCCGCGGGCGTCTGACCTTCGCCTCGGCCGGCGTTGAGGCCGGCAACGACTCGACCTACGCGATCACCGGCGGGACGGGCGCGTACGCCACCGCCCGCGGGACCGTGGTCTCCCATCCGGCGCGGACGGCGATCTTCGTGACGATCCGGGTGGCCGGCTGAGCGCCGGCGGCCGGGGGCGGGCGGTCTGTCCGCCCCCGGCGTCAATGCCCCGCGGCGCCGAGCGGGTTGCCCGCGCCGATGCCGGCCAGGAGCCCGCCGACCCGGCGGTTCCCGCCCCGGCCGAGCACGAGCGCACCGACGGCGAGGTAGGCGAGCCCGACCGCGATCTGAGTGGGCGCCTCGTCCGGCGCGGCCCCGGCGGTCCCGCGGTTCAGCCACGCGAGCAGCGCGCCCGCCACGGCCACCGACAGGGTCGCGGCCAGCAATGGAGCCCAGGCCGAGGGGCGCCGGCGAATAACGCCGGGACGCTCTGCTGCTGCCGCTCCGAAGCTCACCGCCGGGTGGTGACGCACGGCGGTCCCGCTGTCACGGGACAGGAGTCCCGGCCGGGCCGGGATGGGAGCAGGAGAGAGCACCGCCCCCCGTCGACCGAGAGGACCGCACGGCCGAGCCCACCGGCCAGAGCCGCCCCAAGGAGGGAGCGCCACGAGGGGAGGGTGGGGGGGGCGCCCCCCCCCCCCGGCGCCCCCCGGCCCGGGGGGGGGGGGCGCCCCCCCCCCCCCCCCCCGCCCGAAGCTCCAGACTGGCGCCAACTCACGAGCGATACCGATGCGCCGATTGGTGCCCTGTCAGTCGG
>JBBQAA010000006.1:0-25968 GCA_038276395.1 Solirubrobacterales bacterium
ACGTGGTCGCGCACGGCACCGAGGGCGAGGAACAGCGGGATCCCGAGCAGCCGCGCGCGCAGGTCGTGCAGCGCCGAGTCCACGGCGGACAGGGCCATGGCGCCGATGCCCGACTGCCCGGCGTTCCGCAGCGCCGCGTGCATCGCCGCCCAGGCGGCCTCGGGCGCGAGCGCGTCGCGGCCCTCCACCTCGCCGGCGAGCGTGCCGGCGACGACGCTCGCCGCCGCGGCCGGGGCGTAGGTGTAGCCGAGGCCGGTCTCGTCGCCGCCGCGGGCGTGGACGACGACGATCGTCGTCGAGTCCCACTCGAGCGTGCCGTCGGACTCCGGCGCGTCGGTGGGGACCGTGTAGGCGAGGGCCTCGAGCCCGTCGATCCTGACGTCGGGGTCAGGCACCGGCCGCCGCTCCCGCGCTACCGCGCGCCTCCACGCGCTTCTCGCCCAGGCGCTCGGCCAGGCGCGAGGCCAGCGCCATGATCGTCAGCGCCGGGTTGGCCGAGCCCTGCGTGGGCATGACGCTGCCGTCGCACACGAACAGGTTGGGGACCTCCCAGGCCCGGTGGTCGGCGTCGATCACCGAGTGCTCGGGATCCGTGCCCATCCGGCAGCCGCCGACGAGATGGGCGTGGCGGTCGATGGCCAGGGTGTCCTGGGCGCCCGCCGCCTCCCATATCTCCTCCAGGCGCTTCTTTCCCCAGGCGATGTTCTTCTCGTCGTTCTCGGTGTGGGTGTAGTCGAAGCGCGCGACCCGCACGCCGTGGGAGTCCTTCTCGTCGGCCAGCGTCACGCGGTTCTCGGCGCGGGGGAGGAGCTCGCACAGCAGCCCGAGGGTCGACCAGTGGTTGTAATCGCGCATGTACTCGCGCAGCGCGTGGCCCCAGTGGCCGTCGGCGAGCACGTGCTCGGCCCAGCCGATCGGCAGCGGCCCGACAGTCTGGATCGACATCCCCCGGGCGAAGCCACGGGACTCGTCGGTCTCGTAGAACTGCTCGGAGCAGATCTCCGGCGGGGGCGCCTTGTACTGGTGGACGCGCTCGGGGAACCGTCCCGCCACCTGAGGCGCCCCCTGAACCATCGCGTAGCGCCCGACCTGGTCGTGGGAGTTGGCCAGGCCGTGGGGGAAGCGGGCGCTCGTCGAGTTGAGCAGCAGGCGCGGGCTCTCGATCGAGTAGCCCGCGACGGCGACCGCGGCCGCGCGCTGGAAGCGCTCCCGCCCGTCGCGCATGTAGGTCACGCCCGTGCAGCGCCCGGACTCGTCGATCTCCACCCGCACGACGTGGGCGTTCGCCCGGACCTCGACACCGTGCTCGATCGCGTCGGGGAGGTGGGTGACGAACGGCGAGCCCTTGGCGTTGACCTTGCACGCCTGGAGGCAGAACCCCCGGTAGATGCAGTGGGGGCGGTTGCCGAAGGCCCCGTTGGTGATGGCCACGGGGCCGACGCGCATCTCGATCCCCGCCTTGCGCGCGCCCTCCCACGCCTGGCCCGCCGCACCCGAGATGGGGTGGGGCGCGTGGGGGTAGGAGTGGGGGTCGCCCCAGGGCCAGTCCTGTCCGGCGACCGGCAGCTCGAGCTCGACCCGCTCGTAGTGGGGCCGAAGGTCGGCGTAGGAGATCGGCCAGTCCTTGCCCACGCCGTCGCGGGTGTAGGTCTCGAAGTCCGAGGGATGGAAGCGCGGCGCGTAGCCGGCGTAGTGGATCATCGAGCCGCCGACCCCATGGCCCGAGTTGTTCTTCCCGAGCTCGATCGGGTCGCCGCCGCCGATCACCCGCGGCGCCGTCCAGTAGATGTGGTGCTGGCCCGCCTCGTCGGAGACCCAGTCCTCGTCCGGGTCCCAGAATGGCCCGGACTCGAGGATGGCGATCCGCCAGCCCCGGCGCGCGAGGCGCTGGGCGAGCGTCGAGCCGCCGGCGCCGGCGCCGACTACGACGAGGTCGACCTCGTCCTCGTCCTCGAAGCTGCGCATGGTGTCCCGGCCGGGGATGCCGCGGCGGTGCACGTCGAGCAGCCACGCCGAGTCGTTCTCGGGCGGGCGCAGGGCGCCACGGGCGAAGCGGCGGAGCGTCGTGCCCATCAGCCCTCGCCCTGCTCGTCGAGGTCGGCCACCGGGTCGACGTCGAAGGCCTCGACGGGCTCCTTCGGGTCGATGCCTCGGGGGCCCATGTTGCGGCGCATGTACCCGCGGGGGTAGGCGGGGCCGCCGAAGCCGATCTCGTTCCACGCCCAGGGGTGGGAGTAGAACTCCGAGAGCGCGCCGCGCATGATGACGCTCCACGCGCGGGAGGGGTCGAGCTCGTCCCATGTCCCGCCCTCGAGCTTTCCGTCCGCGAGGAGGCCGACGATCTCCCGCTGGGTCTCGACCGGGGCCGCGGCGAAGTCCTCGTGCCCGCGGGCGGCGGCGGCCTCGTCGAGGCCGCGCGCGACCCGGCGCCAGGTCTCGGGGTCCACGGGCATGTCGGCGTAGCGGTAGCCGTCGAGCTTGCCCGCGTGCATCTTCGCGTCGACCATCGCCAGCACCGGCACGCGCGGCTCGGCGTCCTGGGCGAGCACGACGTCGAGGAACGGGCCGAGGCAGCGCGCCTGCGCGGGGTCGAAGAAGCGCAGCGGCGGGGTGTCGGCCGCGCGCCGCTCGATCATCTCCCGGGTCAGGGCATCCCAGCGCGGGGCGTGCTCGAGCACGTCGTAGTCGGGGTAGCGCCCGTGCATCTGCGGCGTCCGGCCCCGGCGCTGGCGGGGCAGCTCGCGCGGGTCGGCGGGGCCGCCCTCGCGCCGCTTGGGGAGGTGCTCGGCATCGCGGAAGGAGCGCGCCACTACCGCTCCCGGCGGGCGATCGCCGCGGCGAGGCCGATCCCGCCAATCATAGCCAGCGAGCCGGGGGCGAAGGGCGGTGGGCCCATGACGAGGTTGTAGGTCGGCTCGTGGAAGCCGCCGGGCTTCCGCGCCACGCCGCGCAGGTGGAAGTAGACGCCGGCGAGGCCGTCGGCCAGGTAGAACGCCGAGAGCGCGGGCAGGACCGTCTTGGCCGCCCGCTCGGAGACGACGCCCGCGACGCCCGCCGCGCTCAGCGCGGGGGAGAGGAAGACCGGCGTCCACATCCACTTGTTGCCGAACGAGCCCCCGTAGTGGTTCAGGTAGATCTCGGCGCCGAGCGGCATCGCGCTCGCCGCCGTGGCCGCGGAGAGCAGCTTCTGCGCGCGGCCGCGGCGAGCGTTGCGGACCGCCCGCCGCAGCATCTTCCGCGGCGGTCTCATCGGGTCGAGATCTCCGCCCACTTGCCCTTGAGCGACTCGGTGATGATCCGCCGCGAGGCGGGGTCGCGCTTGAGCAGCGTCTTGGCCATCCCCTGGACCTGCTCGAAGCGGATGTGGGGCGGGAGCGGCGGCACCTCCGGGTCGGTGATGAACTCGATCAGGCACGGCTTCCCGGCGGCGAGCGCCTCGTCCCACGCCGCCCCGACGTCGTCGGGCGAGTCGACGCGGATCCCGTGGAGCCCGAGCAGCTTCGCGTAGTCGGCGTAGGGGAAGTCCGGCAGCTCCTGGGAGGCCTTGAGCCTCGGGTCCCCGGACATGACGCGCTGCTCCCACGTGACCTGGTTCAGGTCGTCGTTGTGGAGCACGCAGATCACGAGCTGCTGGTTCTCCCAGCGCTCGTGGTAGCGGGCGATGTCGATCAGCGAGTTGATGCCGATCATCTGCATGGCGCCGTCGCCGATCGCGGCGATCACCGGGCGGTCGGGGTGGGCGAACTTCGCCGCCAGCGCGTAGGGCAGCGCCGGGCACATCGTCGCGAGGGTGCCCGAGAGCGCGGCCATCATGTCCTCGCGCACGCGCACGTGGCGCGCCCACCAGTTCGTGGCCGAGCCCGAGTCGGAGGTGAGGATGGCGCGGTCGGGCACGCGCTTTGACAGCTCGTGGAAGACCCGCTGAGGGTTCAGCGGCTTGGCGTCCTGGAGGGCGCGGTCGTCGAGGATCTCCCACCAGCGCTTGACGTTCGACTCGATCTCCTCCTGCCAGACGCGGTCCTCTTTGCGCTTGAGCAGCGGGATCAGCGCGCGCAGGGTGGTGGCGGCGTCGCCGACGAGCGGGACCTCCATGGGGTAGCGCATCCCGACGAGGCGGCCGTCGATGTCGATCTGCACGCCGCGGGCCTGACCGCGCTCGGGCAGCCACTCCGAGTAGGGAAAGTTCGTCCCGACCATGAGCAACGTGTCGCAGCCCTCCATCATGTCGTTCGAGGGCTTCGTGCCCAGCAGGCCGATGGAGCCGGTGACGTAGGGCAGCTCGTCGGAGAGCGCGGCCTTGCCGTTCAGCGCCTTGGCCACCCCGCACCCGAGGAGCTCGGCCACCTGCCGGACCTCGGCCGCGGCGCCGATCGCGCCCTGGCCGATGAGCATGGCCACGCGCGCGCCGGCGTTGAGGACCTCGGCCGCCCGCTCCACGTCGCCGGGCGAGGGCGCGATCTCGGGCGGCCGGTAGCCGGGGGCGCTGAACACGCTGCCGTGGGCGCGCGGCGGCTCTGAGTACTCCTCCTCCTGCACGTCGTTGGGGACGATGAGCGCGGTGGGGGAGCGGGTGGCGGCGGCGATCCGCATGGCGCGGTCGACGAAGAGACCGGCCTGCTCGGGCACGGTCATCATGTGCACGAACTCGTGGGCGACGTCCTTGTACAGGGAGATCAGGTCGATCTCCTGCTGGTAGTCGGCGCCGAGCGAGGAGCGCGCCTGCTGCCCGACGATGGCCACCACCGGCTGGTGGTCGAGCTTGGCGTCATACAGGCCGTTCAGGAGATGAACGGCGCCCGGGCCCGAGGTGGCGAGGCAGACCGCGACCTCGCCCGTGAACTTGGCGTGGGCCGAGGCGGCGAACGAGGCCAGCTCCTCGTGGCGGACCTGGATGAACTCGACGTCCTCCCCGACCGCGTGGAAGCCGCCGAGGATCCCGTTGATGCCGTCCCCCGGGTAGCCGTAGATGCGGTTGACGCCCCACTCGTGGAGGCGGCGCAGAATGAACTCCCCGACCGTGATGCTCATATCGACCTCGTCGCGTTTGAGTCAGCTTGTATCAATTCCTTCCCCGTGTTTCCCACCCGGGCCTACGTGCACTCCTCGGAGGTTCGCGGCCTGACGCCAAGGCTTCGCCGCGCGCGGGACGGGTAGGTCCAGCTGATGCCCTCCCGCGCCGCACCCACCCGGATCGTCGTGACCGGCGCCTCGGCCGGGATCGGGCGCGCGACCGTGCGTGAGCTCGCCGCGCCCGGTGTCCGCATCGGCCTGATCGCCCGCGGGCGGGCGGGGCTCGAGGCGGCGGCGCAGGACGTCCGGGCGGGCGGCGGTGAGGCGCTCGTCCTTCCCTGCGACGTCTCCGACGCCGAGGCGGTCGAGGCCGCCGCGGCCCGCTTCGAGGCGGAGTGCGGGGAGATCGACTGCTGGATCAACGTGGCGATGTGCGCCGTGCTCGCCGAGGTCACCGAGACGACGGCCGAGGAGTTCCGCCGCGTCACCGAGGTGACCTACCTGGGCGCCGTCCACGGCTTTCAGGCGGCGCTGCGCCGGATGGTCCCTCGCGACTCCGGGAAGGTCGTCCAGGTCGGCTCGGCGCTCGGCTACCGGGGGATCCCGCTGCAGGCCACCTACTGCGCCTCCAAACACGCGGTCCAGGGCTTCGTCGAGTCCCTGCGCACCGAGCTCGAGCACCGCGGTTCGAACGTCTCGCTGACGATCGTCCAGCTCCCGGGCCTGAACACGACGCAGTTCACCTGGGTGCGGGCGCGGACGAAGAACAAGCCGCAGCCGGTCGCGCCGATCTACGCGCCTGAGGTCGGCGCGCGCGCGATCGCCTGGGCCGCCGCGCACGACCGGCGCGAGCTGTGGGTCGGGCTGCCCACCGTGTACACGATCCTCGGCAACCGGATGGCATCTTGGGTCGCTGACCGCTACCTGGCCCGGACGGCCGTCTCGGGCCAGCAGACCGACGAGCCGCTTGATCCCGAGCGCCCCGACTACCTCTTCGCCCCGCTCGACGATGAGCGCGATCACGGCAGCGCCGGGCCGTTCACGGACAAGGCCCACGGCCGGAGCGTCCAGCTCGCGGTCGCCACGCATCGGGGGGCCGTCGCCGCGGGGGTCGCCGGCCTGGGGGCGGGGCTCGCCACCGCGCTCGCCCGGCGGTAGAGCGATGAGCCCGTCGGCCGAGTCCCGGGCGCTCGCCGCGGCGCGGGCGGGGGCGGGCGCCGTGCTGCTCCTGCGACCCGAGCCCCTGCTCGCGCTCGCCGGCGGGCGCCCGCCCGACCGCGACGCTCGGGTCTTCGCCCGCGTCCTCGGTGGCCGGCACCTCGTCGAAGCGGCGCTGCTCACCGCCCTTCCCTCCGCCACCGGCCTGCGCGCGGGCGCGCTCGTCGACGCCATCCATTCCGTCACCACCCTGTTCCTCGCCGAGCGGGACCACCACCGGCGCCTGGCCGCCCTGAACGCGGTCTCCGCCGCGCTGCTCGCAAGCGCGGGGCTGAGGGTCGCCGCCGCGGAGGGACGCTCCTAGGAGGAGAGCCTCGGCGGCCGGGCCATCCTCCGCCGCGCGGGCGGTAGCCGGCGGCCCGATCGCTCCCGTGCCCACGCCCCGCTCAGTCCCGTGCCGCCCGCCCCTCCGCCGCGGCCAGCGCCAGCGCCGCGGTGATGTGCGAGAGATGGGTGAGCGCCTGGGGCACGTTGCCGAGCGCCTCCTCGTGCTCGACGTCCCACTCCTCGGTGAAGAGCCCGAGGTCGTTGGCCGTGGCCGCCGTGGCGTCGAACACCTCGCGCGCTTCGGAGTGGCGCTCCTGCCGTGCCAGGCACTCGGCGAGCCAGAACGAGCAGGCGAGGAAGGCCCCCTCCCTGCCGCCCATCGCGCGACTGCGCCGGTAGCGGTAGAGCAGACCGCCGCCGGCGCCGAGCTCCTCGCGCACCGCGTCGGTCGTCCCCACCATGCGGGGATCGTCCCAGCCGACGTAGCCGACTACCGGCAGCAACAGCAGCGCCGAATCGAGGTCCGTATGGCCGAAGGCCTGGAGGTAGGTGTTCCGCTCGGAGTCGAAGCCCTCCTCCTCGATGGCGTCGCGGATCTCGTCGCGCACCTTGGCCCAGCGGCGCGTGGGCGCGCGGCGCAGGCATTCGCGCGCGAGCACGATGGCGCGATCGAGCGCCGACCAGCACAGCACCTTGGAGTGCACGAAGTGCCGGGGATCCGAGCGCCATTCCCACAGCCCGGCGTCGGGCTCCGACCACTCCTCGGCCGCCCGGTCGGCGATCGAGACGAGAAAGCGCCAGCCGTCGTCGTCGGGTGAGTGGCCGCGGGCGTGCCAGCGCCAGGTCAGGCCAAGCAGCTCGCCGAACGCGTCGAGCTGGAGCTGCCCGGCGGCGCCGTTGCCGACGCGGACGGGCGCCGAGCCGCGGTAGCCGGCGAGGTCGAGCTCCTGCTCGCCGAGACGCCGCTCGCCGCCCATTCCGAAGAGGACCTGCAGCTCGGCGGCGTTGCCCGCGGCCGAGCGCTGCACGAAGCGCCGGAAGGCATCCGCCTCGGCGTCGAAGCCGATCTCGGCCAGCGAGCGCGCGGCGAAGGCCGAGTCGCGGATCCAGGAGTAGCGGTAGTCCCAGTTGCGCGCGCCGCCGAGCGTCTCGGGCAGCGAGGTCGTGGCCGCCGCGGCGATGGCGCCGGTCAGCGGGTTGGCGAGCGCCTTGAGGGAGAGCGCCGAGCGCAGGACGCCCGCCTCGTCGGTGGCGGGGAGCTCGGCCTGCTCGGTCCACGCGCGCCAGGCGCCGATCGTCGCCTCGAGCTGCGCGTCGAGCTCGGCCGCGGAGGGCGGGTCCGGCGCCTCCGGGTCGAGCGTCTCAGGGCGGGAGTAGACGAGCGCCAGGCGCAGGCGGTCGCCGGCGCGCACGGTCACCCGGGCCCCGAGCTCATGCTCGCCATCACGCTCGAGCGCGAGATCGCCCTGCACGAGCAGCGCGTCGTCGCCCCCGATCGCCGCCCAGCTCTCTGCCCCGGCCCGGCGGATCCACGGGCTGACCGCGCCGTAGTCGAAGCGGGGCGCGACCCGGACGCCGATCTCCAGCGTGCCGCGCACGCCCTCGATGACCCGCAGCAGCCGCCGCTCGGCGGCGAAGCCGCTGTCCTCGTCCGGACCGCCGAGGAAGGCGTCCGTGACCCGCACGACGCCGCCGGAGGCCGTATGGGTCGTGGTGAGCACGACGGTGCCGTCGAGGTACTCGCGGGTGAGGTCGGCGTCCTCGGTGGGGGTGATCGAGCAGTGCCCGCCGCGCTCGGCGTCGAGCAGCCGGGCGAAGCAGGAGGCCGAGTCCAGGCGCGGCAGGCAGCACCAGTCGATCGAGCCGGCGCGGGAGATGAGCGCCGCGGTGTATCCGTCGGAGATGAGGCCGTAGTCGGAGATCGCCGGGTACGGGTCGCGCGCCACCCTGCTTCCCTACCCCGAGGGGTGCCCGCACGACACCGGCGGGAGGATGAGCGAGCGGAAGGCTGAGAACGTCGCCCTGTGGCCCGGCGGGGAGTCGACTCCCTGCGCACCTGGCGCGACCGCGACACCGCGAACCTGGCGTCTTCCCGATCGCGATCTCGCTGCCCTGGGGGATCGCCCCCGCCGCGCTGCCCCAGCTCCCGCTGCCCGCCAAGATCCGCACCGCCTTCCAGCCGGCCGTCCAGGTCGACTCCGACCCCGAGCGCGCCGAGGACGAGGACTACGTCGCGTCGGTCTACCGCGAGGTCGAGGAGCGGATCCAGTCGGGGATGGACGCGCTCGCGCGCCGCCGGACCCTGCCGCTGTTCGGCTGAGGCGCGCGAGCTCTCAGCGCACGCGCCGGCGCGGGGAGCCCGACGGGGCGGGCGGGGACGAGGGCGGCGCGGCGCCCCGCAGGCGGTCCTGGACCTCGCCGAGCTCGAGCTCGCCCGTGGCGAAGGCGGCGAAGGCGTAGAAGGCCGCGGCGCCGAGCAGGCACAGCAGGGCGTCGCCGAAGTCCCGGGAGATCCAGACGGCGGCGAACAGGAAGCCGAGCAGCGCGGCGTATTGCTTGGTGGTCATCAGTTCAGCTCTCTTCCGTGCTGACGGTCGAAACCGTCGAGGGTTACGTTCACAGGTAGGTCGGGGAGGCCGTGGGTGGAGATCGCGGAGTGGACGCGCTGGCGGACCTCGGCCAGCGCCGCCGGCAGGCCGTCGGCCCGCCGCAGGCTGACGAGCACCGCGAGATCCTCGGTGCCGTAGCGGGCGTGGACGCCGCTGACCGCGTCGTGGCCGATCGCGGCGGCCTCGGCCAGGCGCTCGACAGCGCGTGGCTCGACGGTCGTGCGCCCGCCCTCGCTCGGTTCGAGATCGAGCTCGCCCCGGGCCAGGTAGGGACGAGGGATCTGCGCGAGCAGGAGCAGACCGAAGACGACGAACGCCAGCAGGCCGGCCCCCGCCGCGATCGCGCGCGCCGTCGGGGAGACGAGCGGCCCGGCGCCCGCCAGCGCGTCGAAGACGCTCCGGTAGCCGCTGATCCCGTTGACCGTCGAAGGCGAGACCTTGACGGCCAGGAGCACGCACATGAGCCCGTACCAGATGAGGATGAGGGCGAGCAGGAGGACCGGCACGAGACCGAGCCATCCGAGGCGCGACGTGCGCGCCCGGATCCGCTGGCGCAGCATCAGCGCCCCCGCTCGCCCGGTCCGGCACGGCGGGCGGAGACGCGAGCCGACAGGGGCGTCTCCTCCGTCAGGGTGCTGAGCGCATCGGTCGCGGCGGCCTTGACCTCGGCGCCCGCGCGTGCCGGCGGATGGGAGACGCGGACGGCGAGCCGGCCGCCCCCGTGGCGCCCGGGCCTGACCTTCACACGCGCGCCGGTGACCCCGTCCGCCTGCCCCGCGAGCACTCCGGCGAGCTCGGCCAGCGGCCTCCGCCGCGCGGCGGTCGATCCCGCGTCGTCGTCCTCGTCGAGCACGACGGTGCGATCCCGGGGCGAGCGCAGGACGCCGATCATGAGGACCACGCCGAGGATGACGGCGCCGAGTCCGGCAAGCAGTGGGACGAGGTCGATCCCGCCGCCGCGCTCGAGCTGGGCGAGGAAGCGCCCCACCGTGCCGCGGAGCTCCGGCAGATGGAGATGCCGCGCGAGCGCGGGCAGGCTGAGGCCGCTGCGCCCGCCCTCTATCGAGAAGACCGCCACGGCCAGGCCGGTGGTCGCGAGAGCGATCAGCAGGAGGAGCGCGACGAGCCTCGCGAGCGCGCGCGCCAGGTGGATCACGACGTCCTCGATCCCGTCGGGAACCCGGCGCCGTCGTCGAGATCGGCGATGTGGACCTGGATCGCGCCCAGACGCGGCGCCGACCCGGCCGCCTCGGCGCTCCGGCGGACGCGGGCCCGGATCTCGGTGGCCAGCTCGCGCAGCGGGACGGGCGCGGTGATCAGGGAGAGGCCGAGCTCGTAGCTCGCCGGGCCCTGCGCGATCACCCGCGCACCGGCCACGCGCGCTCCTCCCGTCGCGGCGGTGACGTAGATCCCGCGCGGACCCGGATCGGCCCCCGCCACGGCCGGGTGAGCGAGCGCCGCCCGCAGCGCCAGCGCGGCGAGCGCGACGCGCGGCGATTCCCGGGCGGCCGGTCCGGGGGCGGGAGCTGGGTGGCTCGCGGCCATCTCAGGCCACGCGGGCCGGCTGCTCGGGCTCCTCCTCCTGATCGTCCCCCGGGAAGTGGAGATCGTTGACCGCGATGTTCACCTCGGTGACCGAGAGGCCGGTGATGCCCTCGATGCGCTTGCCGACGTTCTCGCGGATCTGCTTGGAGATCTCGGGGATCGACTCGCCGTACTCGACCACGATGACGAGGTCGACGGCGGCCTCGCGCTCGCCCACCTCGACCGTCACCCCCTGGGTACGCTCGTCGCCGAGGCCGACTCGCTGGGTCATCGACCCGAGCGCGCGGGTGGCGCCGCCGCCGAGGGCGTGCACGCCCGGCACCTCCCGCGCGGCCAGGCCGGCGACCTTCGTCACCACGCCGTCGGCGATGGTCGTCGTGCCCTGCTCGGTCTTGAGCGGCGAGTCGGTCTCGCCGCGTCGCGCCACCTCTGATGCTCCGAGGGAGGCCCTCTCTTCAGCCATGATCTTCCTTTCGCTGTGGACTACTGCAGATGCCCGCGCTCGGAGCGGGGCGTTGTGACCCGGTGGCTACTCGCGTCGGCGAGCGCCCGGGGAGGAACCTTCCGCCGGCCGTTCCGTCCCCGGCCCGCTGTCCTGCTCCTCCTCGTCGTCTTCCCTCTTCTCCTGCTCGTCTTTCTTCCCCTTCTTCCCCTTCTTCCCCTTCTTCTCGAGCTTGCTCGCGTCGCGGGGCTCGAGGAAGGGGAGGTCGAGCGGGGCGTCCTCGCCGGCCTCGCGTTGCTGGCTGCGCTGCAGCTCGGAGTTCAGCTCGGCGCCGAAGAGGATCGCCAGGTTCGTGATCCACAGCCAGGTGAGGAAGGCGATGACGCCGCCGATGGCGCCGTAGGTCTTCGCGTAGGAGGCGAACTTCGCCACGTAGAGCGCGAAGAGCAGCGAGGCGATGATCCAGATGACGAGGGCGACGAGCCCGCCCGGGCTGACGAACTTGAAGCCCGGCTGCTTGACGTTCGGCGCCGCCCAGTAGAGGAAGGCGAACAGGAACGAGACGAGCAGCAGGATCACCGGGATCTTCGCGATGTCCCAGATCGTCGCCGCCGAGGAGCCGACGCCGATGACCTTGCCGACCTCCTTGGCCAGCGGGCCGGAGACCGTGACGCCGACGGCGATGACGACGAGCCCGAGGATGAGGACGAGGACGATCCCGATCTGCTGGGGCTTCAGCTTCCAGACGGGGCGGCCCTCCTCGACGTCGTAGATGTCGTTCGAGGCGCGCGTGAACGCCCCCACGTAGCTCGAGGCGGAGTTCAGCGCCAGCACGATGCCGACGACGAAGGCGATCCCGGCCGCGCCCTTGGAGTTGGCGACGCTCTTGATCGAGCTCGTCAGGATGTCCCGCGCCGGGCCCGGGGCGACCTTGCCCAGGTTGTCGAGCAGCGGCTGGGTCGCCGAGTGGCCGACGAGCCCGAGGATTGAGACGAGCGCGATGATCGCCGGGAAGATGGCGAGGACGCCGTAGTAGGTGAGCGACGCGGCCCAGTCCGTGCAGTTGTCGGCCGAGAACTCCCGGAAGGTCCGCTTGAGCGTCTCCTTCTTCGAGGTCCCACCCAGCTCGGAGGGCCCGCCGGGGGCGCGGCCGTCCTCGGCGCCCCGGTCGCGCCGCTTGGCGTCGAGGGTCTCCCGCTCCTCACGATGTTCTATGGCCATTGGTCACTCCCGGGGTTCGAGTCGAGGGGTTGCGTGTGCTAGCACCGCGTAACGAGCCGCACGCTCGTCGGCGCCCGCGGCCGGCTCAGAGCCCGAACTTGCCCTTGGCCATGGACAGCATCTGCTGCGGATCGACCCCGTGCTCCTTGAGCGCGTCGGCATGCTGCTCGTGATCGACGGGGTCAGGCAGGTTCTGGTCGGCCTTGTCGGCCTGGTCGTGCTTGCCCTGCTGACGAAGCAGGTCGATGATCTGCTGCTTGGGGATCTCCATGGAGAGACAGCATGTCCCATCTGACCCGAAGTAAACCCACCTCGGGCCCCCTTTCTCGTCGTCCAGCTCGGCGGCGGTTCAGGGGTTGTAGATGTCTCGTTTTGGGAAGACATATTTCGAGGGAGGTTGGACAGGCGCTCGAACCGCCGCCGCCTCCCGACCTCTACCCCATACGCCCCAGAGGAGGCACCATGCCCGAGACCACCGAGGCCTACGCCTGGAAGGACCGCGACCTGCTCGGCTCAGACGGTGAGAAGATCGGCACCGTCGCCGACATCTACGAGGATCAGGAGACCGGCCGGCCCGAGTGGGCGCTCGTCAAGAGCGGCCTGTTCGGCACCAAGAAGCACTTCGTGCCGCTCACCGGCGCGTCCCCGGAGGGCGAGAGCGTCCGCGTCGGCGTCACCGAGGCCCAGGTCAAGGACGCGCCGGGCGTGGAGGACGACGGCGCGCTCTCCGCGGCGGAGGAGCGCAGCCTCTACGAGCACTACGGCATGGCCTACTCGGGCGGCGGGGACGGGCGCGAGACCGGCGAGCGCGACACCACCCGGGGCGGCCCCGACACGAGCTCGGGCCGGGATGTGTCCGGCCCCGAGACCGACGAGGCCATGACGCGCTCGGAGGAGGAGCTGCGGGTCGGGACCGAGAGTCGGGAGTCCGGGCGCGTCCGCCTGCGGAAGCACGTGGTCACGGAGAACGTCACGCAGACCGTCCCCGTGCAGCGCGAGGAGGTGCGGCTCGAGACCGAGCCGATCACCGACGCCAACCGCGGCGACGCGGTCGACGGCCCGGACATCTCCGAGGAGGAGCACGAGGTCGTGCTGCACGAGGAGCGCCCCGTCGTCGCCAAGGAGACCGTGGCCAAGGAGCGCGTGAAGCTCGGCAAGGAGACGGTCACCGAGGAGCAGACCGTCTCCGAGGAGCTCTGCAAGGAGCAGGTCGAGACGAGCGACTCCGAGCGCTGAGCGCTCCCGGAGCGGCGCCGAGCCGGAGGTCAGTCCTCCGGCTCGGGCCGCTCCTCGCCCGGCCACTCGCCGGTCAACCGCGCCCAGCCGCGTCGCCCGCCGTGGTCGACGAGCCCCTTGACGAGCCGCGCGACCGCGCCCTCGACGAGCAGCGCGATCACGAGCTGGGCCATGGTGATCTCGCGGTGCTTCGACTTCGGCGCCTCGTTGTCGTCGATCACCCCCCACAGCTTCTGGAAGAGCCGCTTGGAGAGCTGGCCAGCGAGCAGGCCGGTGAGGATCGAGAACGGGGTGAAGAACGCGCCCATCGCGGCTACCCCCTGCGCCCGATGAGGATGCCGGCGAGCAGCGCCGCGCCGACGATGACCGGCGTCGGATTCGCCTGCACCTTGGCGAGCACGTTCTGCGCGCTCTGCTGGGCGGACTCGGGGGTCGTGTCCTTCGCCTTGGCCGTGTACTGCTCCCGCTTCTCCTGGACCCTCCCCTTCAGCTCCTCCACGCGGGCCTTGGCCTGGCCCTTGACGTCGGATTTCTCGGCCAGCGCCTCCACCGTGTCGCCCATCTCGACACGGGTCTCCTCGATGTCGGCGCGGATCTCCGCCGGGGTCCGGGCCTCGTCCGCCTCGGCCCCGCCGCCCGCCGCCGGGCCCTGCTCGGACTCCGCGACCTCAGGGGTGATCTCCTCGGCCGGCGGCGCGTCGTCCTTCGCTGCGGGGGCGGTCGTCGACTCGCCGGCCCTGTCCTTGTCCATCTCCGTACCGGCGCCGCTGCGACGCACCGACCCGCTGGCCTTCGGCTCGGACGCGGCCGTCTCCGCCGTCTCCACGTCCTCCGTGTCCTTGCTCGTGCTCATGCTCGGCCTCTCTGTGCGCTGTCCTTGGTCACCTGAACGTCCTGCTTGATGCTGTCCACCGCCTGCTCGGGCATGGGTGGCACCGCCTTCTGGACCCTGGTCTTGCCCGTGAGCGCCAGGGCGCCGGCGACGGCGGCCAGGACGACTCCGACGATGAGGGCCGCCAGCCAGGTCGCGATCGCCGTCGCCAGCAGCGCGATCGCCGCGGCGATGAGGGCCCCCACGGCGTAGGCGCCGAGGACGCCGGCGCCGCCGAACATCCCGGCGCCGATGCCCGCCTGCTTGCCCTTCTGGGTCAGCTCGGCCTTGGCCAGCTCCATCTCCTGGGAGACAAGCCGCGAGGTCTGCTCGGAGAGCCGCTTGAGCAGATCCGCGGTGGACTCGCTCGCCAGCTCGGGGTTCGTGCCGTCAGCCATTCGCTGTCACCTCGTGCGCTTCGTCGTTGTCGCGTTGCCGGATGAAGAGGAGCGCGGCCGCGCCGCTCGCCACCAGCACCACCGGCGCCAGCGAGCGCCCGCGCGCCCGGCGCGGCGGTGCCTGCCCCCCCGCCGCCGCGGCCGCGGCCAGGGCCCGGCCGCTCTCGGCGAGCGTCAGCCCGACCCGCTGCAGGATCGTGGGGGGCGGGGCGCCGCGGCGCTTCTTGGCCAGCGCCTCGCGCCCGGCCGCGCCCGCGCTGCGGATCCGGTCCTGGAACTCGTCGTCCTGCCAGATGGACTGCGCCACCGGCCCGGCCTTCGTCAGGGTGTCCTGGATCTTCATCTCGTGCAAAGGCTCCTTTGGCGTTCAGCGCCGCATGACGCTGAGCCTGCAGGATGCCATGAAACGAGACAGGAGACCAAAGAGTTCCTTCCGGCGCGACAAAACCCATCTCGGCCGGGCGCTCTGTCCCGGTTGTCCCGTATATGTCGCGGCATGACCAACTACCACATCATCCCCGACGGCGACCGCTGGAGCATCAAGCGGGAGAACGGCGAGGTCGCCGGTACCCACGACACCCAGGCCGAGGCCGAGCGGGCGGCCAAGTCGTTGGCCCGGGAGGCCGGCGGCGGCGAGGTGCTCACCCATCGCGACGAGGGCGAGTTCGCCCGGATTCGCAAGGGTGAGTCCGTCTGAGCGAGGCTCGGTCGCGTCCCAGCGACCGAAGGGGGGCGGCCCGCCGCGCGGACCGCCCCCCGATACGGCCGGCTTCTCCTAGAAGTTCGAGAGGCCGGACTTGCAGACCGACTTGTGCTTGATGACGAGGTTGTCGACGAAGGCGGCCGAGTCGTACTGTCGGTCGCCCTGGTCGAAGATCGACAGGTACAGGAAATGCTTGCCGGGCTTGATCCGCGTGGAGGCGCGGAGGACCCGCGTGGCCCCGCCGTAGGTGGTGCCGCGCGAGTTGAACGACCTGATCACGGCCACTCCGGCCTTGTTGACGCTCGTCACGTTGCCGTTGCGCGTCTTGGCGAAGTTGTCCGGCGCCTTGACGGGCGTGCCGCCCGCGTTCCACGTGCTGTGGTCGAGCTCGGCGATGAACGCGTCGTTGTACTGGCTGCCCACGAAGTCCGGGTACTCCTGGGAGAGGAACCGGAAGCGGAAGGACAGGCAGTTCGACCCGCTCGGGGCGCGCATGTGGATGCGCAGGATCGTCACGTCGCGCGCGCCGTGCGTGCGGACGCCGCCGTCACGGCAGCCGGGACGCCCGGCGAACTTCTTCTTCGTGACGAGGTTCGAGCAGCCGTTCGTGAGGATCGCGTAACGCTGGCCCTGACGCGGGTAGGCCCCGAACTTGCCGGGCTTGTACTGGATCCGCTTGCTCGAGATGGCGTTCGGATGGTTGTTCGGCGGTGACGTGATGAACGTCGCGCCGAGCAGCTGGCTCTTGTCCGCCATGATGACGCGGGCCAGCGCGGTCGCGTCCGCCGCGGACCGGGAGACCGGGGTGATCGATCCGCTGGACGATGCCGCCACGGCGATACCGGCGGATCCGATGGCCAGGACCGCCGCGCCCAGCAGCGGGGCACGCCACGACCGGCGGCTACTTGCTTCGTTCATGCGAGTTCCCTCCTCGGGGTAGATAGCGGGAGCCTAGACGGAATCCGCCCGCTCGTGTTGCGGTTGGTGGCCGGATCGGCTCGGAGGGCGGTCAGCGGCGTGACGAAGGGGCGCGTCGGGCGCGATCGGCCGGCCGCGGGTCTGGCTCAGCGCTCGGCGACGTAGTGCCGGGCCTGGGTCGCCGGGTGGGTCCAGACCCGCATCACCCGCTGGGTCGTCGGATCGACGAAGCGCTCGGTGGTGGGCAGCCAATCTGACTCGGCCGCCCCGGACTCGCCGTGGCGGATCCGCCACCAGCCCCGACTCCGGGGCTCGGGGTCGTGCTCCCGCGCGCGCGCGGGAAGGTCGGCTAGCGCCCCGCCGGGATCGTCCTCGATGTAGAGCCGCGTCAGCCGGGAGTCGAGCTCGCCGGCCTCGAGGTGCCCGGCCAGGTAGTGGCGCCCGAGCTCCCGCGCGGTCGCGTCGGGGTCCATCTCAGCCGAGCTTGACCGCGGTGCCGTAGGCGAGGATCTCGGTCAGGTTCTGGGCCATCTCGGAGGAGTCGAAGCGGACCGCCACGATCGCCTCGGCGCCGACGAGGTGCGCATTGGCGACCATGCGGTCGATCGCGTGGCGCCGGGAGTCCTCGAGCACCTCGGTGTACTGGGTGACCTCGCCCTTGCGCAGCGCGCTGAAGCCGGCGGTGAAGCCCTTGACCACGCCCATCGAGCGCACGACGAGCCCGAACACGAGCCCGAGGCTCTCGGCGGTCGGCCGGCCGGGGAGCTCGAGCGCGGTGGTGATGGGGATGTCCGTCTCGATCGGATCGCTCATCCGGCCAGGCTACGACAGGCCCCGCGGGCCGCGCGGGCCGGTAGCGTGGCGGCGGCCCGCACCGTCCCGCGGGCGGGTCGAGATGACCAGCTCCGAGACCGCCGCCGAGCACCGGCTCTTCACGGAGGTCTGGCGCGAGGGGCGTCCTGGAGGAGCACCTGCACGCGGTGTACGCGGACGGGAGCGCGCGCGGGGCGCCCGTCCGCCCGAGCCCGGGTGCCCGCCTCACCTACACGAAGGTCGCACGGCCGCGTGAGCCGGGCGGCGGACTCGCCCGCCCGCTCGACCGGCTGAGAGGCGACCGGGCCCGAGGCGCCCCGCCGAAGTGAGCCACTCCGGGGCTCCTGGCTTGCGGGTGTGGACAGCCGGATAACGCGGCGCCCGCCACGGGCCGCCGACGCGCGGCAGAGCCCGCCCGCAGGGCTCGGCGCCGGTTCGAAGTCGCCGTCATCGCCGTCGGACAATCCGTCCCTCGATGCTGCTCCGACTCCGCGCGGGCGCTCCACCTAGGCTGTCGTGAGAGGCGCCACAGAGGCTTGAGCGACGGCAGGATCCAGGGAGGCTCGATGAGTGATTACGCGGTGGTCAACCCGGCGACGGGGGAGACGGTCAAGGAGTACTCGACGATCGGCGACGAGGAGCTCAGGGCGGCGATCGGTCGCGCCGATGCGGCGCACCGGGAGTGGAGCCGATCCGCGAGCGCGGAGGACCGCGCCGGCCTCCTCCACCGGGTGGGCGAGCTGCACTCGGAGCGCCGGCAGGAGCTCGCCGAGATCATCGTGCGCGAGATGGGCAAGCCGATCGAGCAGGCGCTCGGCGAGGTGGACTTCGCCGCCGCGATCTACGAGTTCTACGCGGAGAACGGCCCCGCGCTCATGAAGGACGAGCCGATCGAGCTGCTCGAGGGCGAGGGCTCGGCGCTCATCCGCCGCACCTCGGTCGGCGTGCTGCTCGGCATCATGCCGTGGAACTACCCCTACTACCAGGTGGCGCGCTTCGCCGGGCCGAACCTCGTCGTGGGGAACACGATCCTGCTGAAGCACGCGCCCCAGTGCCCGGAGTCGGCGGAGGCGATGGAGCAGATGTTCCACGACGCCGGCTTCCCGCCCGACGCCTACGTCAACATCTTCGCCACCAACGAGCAGATCGAGTCAGCGATCGGCGACCCGCGCGTACGCGGCGTCTCCCTGACCGGGTCCGAGCGGGCCGGGGCGGCGGTCGCCGAGATCGCCGGGCGCAACCTGAAGAAGGTCGTGCTCGAGCTCGGCGGTTCGGATCCGTTCCTCCTGCTCGGCACCGACGACCTCGACGCGACGGTCGAGGCCGCGGTCGGCGGGCGCCTGGAGAACACCGGCCAGGCGTGCAACGCGGCCAAGCGCTTCATCGTGCTCGACGAGCTCTACGAGCCGTTCATGGAGAAGTTCACGGCCGCGCTGACCGCGGTCGAGCCCGGGGACCCGAGCTCGCCGGAGACGACGATCGGGCCGCTGTCCTCGCAGAGCGCGGCCGACCGGCTCGAGGAGCAGGTCAACAAGGCCGTCGAGCAGGGCGCAGAGCTCGTGGCGGGGGGAAAGCGGGACGGCAACTTCTACTCGACGACGATCCTCACGGGGATCACGCCGGATTCTGACGCCTACCGGGAGGAGTTCTTCGGCCCCGTCGCCTCGGTCTACCGCGTGGGCTCGGAGGACGAGGCGATCGAGCTCGCCAACGACACCCCGTTCGGCCTCGGCTCCTACGTGTTCACCGACGACTCCGACCAGGCGCTGCGCGTCGCCGACCGGATCGAGGCGGGCATGGTCTTCGTCAACGCCGTCGGCGCCGAGGGGGCCGAGCTCCCCTTCGGCGGGGTCAAGCGTTCGGGCTTCGGCCGCGAGCTCGGCCGCTACGGCATGGACGAGTTCGTCAACAAGAAGATGATCCGCATCGGCTGAGGCGCGCCGTCCCCGGCGGTCCGCCAGCCCGCGAATAAGCTTCCCCCACATAGATGGTTGATTCCGAAGTTCCGTGCTTGCGGGTGCCCATCCAGCGCCGGTATGCCACGTTATCCGTGAGTGCGGGAACAAGGAACCAACCATCTAGGTTCATGGGAGAGGAAGAGTCGTGAAGGACGTGATCGAGGACGTGCGCCTGTGGGTCGAGGAGGGGTCGCGCGTCGCCATCGCCACCGGGGTCGGCGTCAAGCGATCGGCCCCCCGCCCGCCCGGAGCCAAGATGGCGGTGAGCGACTCCGGCCAGGTGGCCGGCGCCGTCTCGGGCGGCTGCGTGGAGGGCGCGGTGGTCGCGGCGGCGAGCGAGGTGCTCAGCGGCGGCGCTCCGCGCCTGCTGCACTTCGGCATCGCCGACGACGAGGCCTGGGGCGTCGGCCTGCCCTGCGGGGGCGAGATCGCGGTGTTCGTGGAGGAGTACCGCGAGTGACGCCCGCGGGCGGATACGCCGCGCTGGCCGCGTCTGAGGGGCGCGGCGCGATCGTCACGGTGATCGAGGGCGCCCGGCTCGGAGCCAAGCTGTTGGTGCGCGAGGACGGCAGCCGCGAAGGCGGCCTCGGCAGCGCGGAGCTGGACGCGGCGGGCGTCGCGGCCGCGGAGGAGATGATGTGGATCGAGCGCTCAGAGACGCGCGCGGTCGGCGACACGCTGCTCTTCGTGGACGCCACCTACCCGGCGCCCCGGCTCGTCGCGTTCGGCGCCGTCGACTACACCACGGCCCTGTGTCGCCTGGCCGCCGCCTGCGGGTGGCGCTCCTTCGTCTGCGACCCCCGCGCGGCGTTCGCCACGCGCGAGCGGTTCCCCGACGCCGAGATGGTCGTGACGGCGTGGCCGGAGGAGGCCTTCGCGGCGCTCGGCGGGATCGACCGGGCCACCTACGTCTGCGTGCTCACCCACGACCCCAAGCTCGACGACGCCGCACTGGGCATCGCGCTGCGCTCCGACGCCGCCTACGTCGGCGCGATGGGCAGCAGCCACGCCCAGGCGAGTAGGCGCGAGCGCCTGCTCGCCCAGGGCCTGACGGAGGCCGACCTCGCGCGGATGGCGGCCCCCATCGGTCTCGACCTCGGCGCGCTCGGGCCGGAGGAGACGGCGCTCTCGATCATGGCCGAGGTCGTGGCGGTGCGCAACGGGCGCGACGGCGGCCGCCTGCGCGACAAGACGGCCGGGCGCATCCACGAGGTCACCGGGGCGTCCTGAGGGAGATCCGCGGTCCACGACTCCGCGCCGAGCACGGCTACGAGTAGCGCCGTAGCGGGCTGCGGCTACGGCGTTCGGATGAGCTCGGCTCAGCCGGCGCAAGAACTCAACGAGCCGTCGGCGTCGAGGGCGGCGAACTCGCGTCCCGAAGTGTGTTTCGGTGCCGCCGTGGCGCGACACCGGATGCAGGACCAGCGCCTTCACCAGTTCGGTATGGAGGCCGTCGACGTCCCCGGTCTCGATCCGGCAGCTTCCGGCTCCGGTCAGAAAGGACTCGGCGCCTGTCCGGACCGGCCGGTGGACCGAGTCCTTTCGCCGGGACCGCCTGATCCTGAGTCTCCCGGCCAGCCCGACTGCATGGAGCTCAGGGTGAAAGGTCAGCTCGTGAGGCTGTGTCGCAGGGCGCGGGGCGCTGGAGCGTCTCGTCGAGCCAGGTGAGGTTCGTCTCGGCGAGCGCGATTCCCATTCGCAGGGCGAGGAAGGGGTGCGGGTCGCGCTCGGCCTCGCCTGAGGCGGTGATCTCTCGCTCGATCTGGCGGTAGGCGTCCAGGCGCGCGAGCGTCCGTTCTCGAAAGTCGGTGAGCTGGCGTTCGAGGGAGCCGGGGGAGCCGTAGGCGGCGAAGAAGACCTTGAGGAGCAGTCCGTCGCGGTCGTCGGGCTCGATCGGGTCGACGGTGTCGATCCACTGGGCGAGGGCGCGGCGTCCGGCGTCATTGATCGCGTAGATCTGCTTGTCGGGCTTGCCGCGCTGGTCGACGTGGCGCACGTCGAGGAGACCGTCGGTGACGAGGCGGGGCAGGACGGTGTAGAGGTGGCTGCGGACCGGGGTCCAGATGAAGGCGAGCGAGCGGTCGGCGCGGCGGCGCAGGTCGTAGCCCGAGGACTCGCCGCCCCAGGCGAGGATGCCGAGCACGGCCTGCTCGGTCCGCGTGAGAGCCCCGGATGGCACGGAGCGAAGAACCTATCGGTGAATCCGACTGGGGCTCGATCATGCCATAGTCTGTAGCGGACTATGCCGGTACGGCGCATCCGCGACCGCTTGGTATCGCTCATCTCAACGGCTCGGCGACCCGTGCCGGTCCTGCTGATGCTCTTCGTGGGCTGCGGGGGCGGGCATCATGCTTCGTCCAGGGCGGACTCTCCGCCCGCCGGGCAGGCCCTGCCACCGCGCGTGCACCGATCGGTCGTGCGGTTTCGCGCCACCGACGGACGGACGGTCAAGGGGTTCTTCAGCTCAGCAGGTCCTCGCGCCCCGGGACTGGTCCTCGTCCATCAGTCCGATGGCGGCGCGGAGCAATGGAACGAGTTCGTGCCCTACCTGCACCGGGCGGGGTTCTCGACGCTGGCCTACGACGGGCGGGGCGGTATTGACGAGACGCAACTCCTACCGGAGGCGGAGGGTGCGCTTCGTTTCCTCACCTCACGCCAACACGGTAATCCCCCAGCGCTGGGGGTGGTGGGCGCGAGCATCGGCGGGACGGTCGCGCTGCTCGCTGCCAACGGCCGGCAAGGACAGAAGATCCGCGCCGCGGTCGCGCTCTCTCCGGCCGACTCCGGCACCGAGTTTCACCTCCAGGAGGCGGGCCACTGGCACCCGCACGATGTGCTGATGCTCTCCAGCCCTGCGGAGGAGTCGAGCCTCGAAAACGCGTTTCCCGGTCCGCTCCGGTCCCGCCGACTCATCATCCCCTCCGGCGGACATGGCGTCGAACTGCTCAATGACACGCGCGCGCGATCAGCGGTCCTCGAGTGGCTTCGGCGTCTGAGACGCTCCGCGTCATCTCGCGCCCGGCGTTCCCCGGCGGAGTCCTTCGTCGCGCTCGGGGCCGGCACGCGCGGGCGAAGCGCAGCCAGGCCGAGAGCGTGAAGCTCCGCCGGGTGTCGATGAGCGCTCCGGCGGCCAGGGCGCGCGCGCCGGGGCCGTCGAGCAGGAGGGCGCGACCGTGGCGGCCTCGGCCGCCCCGGGCGGACGCGGTCCACCTCGGAAGGCCGCTCCGGCCGGCCCCCACCGGCTGCCCGGCGCGCTGACGCCGAGGATGCGGCAGCGCACGCTCTCCACCGAGTGGATACGATGAGGACCGAAGGGCAGCTTCGCCGACGCTCATTCGACTGGAGCAGCGCCGTCTGACTTTCTGATCGCTCGATCCGAGACCAGGACGTCTGATGGCCTCTTCCTCGCTCCCCCTTCCTTCACCGGCCGCTGATACGGCGCCGCTCGAGAACGAGCGCGCGCACGCGTTCCTGAGCGCGGTGGTCACGGTGGTTCCGTTCGCGCTCGTCGGCTTTGCCGGGTGGCTGGCGTGGGATCGTGCCCTGCACTGGCAGGACCTGGTCGTGTTCGCCATCATGTACATCCCGGTGGGCCTCGGCGTCACCGTGGGCTTTCACCGGCTGTTCACGCACCGGAGCTTTCGAACGGGTCCGGTGGTGCGGGGGATCCTCGGCGCCCTCGGCACGGCCGCGGTCGAGGGGCAGCTCATCTTCTGGGTCGCCAGCCACCGTAAGCATCACGCGTTCTCCGACCGCCAAGGGGATCCGCACAGCCCGCATGTGGGCCACGGCGGCGCCCTCCTGCCCCCGCTTCGCGGCCTGGCGCACGCGCATCTGGGGTGGCTGTTCCTCCACACCCAGCGGCCGCGGCTGGAGCGCTACGTACCCGATCTGCTCAAGGATCCGGTGGCGCTGTTCATCAGCCGCACAACGCTCGTCTGGATCCTCGCCGGCCTCGCGGCGCCGTTCGGCCTCGGCGTCGCGCTCACCGGCACCCTGACCGGCGGCCTGACCGGACTGCTCTGGGGCGGTGCGGTGCGGATCTTCGTCCTGCACCACGTGACCTACTCGATCAACTCGCTCTGCCACTTCTACGGCCGGCGTCGATTCGGCACCGCAGACCAGTCACGGAACCTCGCTTGGCTTGCCCCGTTCTCGCTGGGGGAGGCGTGGCACAACAACCATCACGCCTTCCCCACGTCCGCCGCGCATGGCCTACGCCGGCGGGAGCTCGACCTCTCCGCGCTTATCATCACCGGACTCGAGCGTGTCGGCCTGGCTCGGGATGTGACGCGCATCGACCCGGCCCGGCAGCGCGCGAAGGCAACGCTTCTCGGCGACGCTGATGTCTCGGTAAGAAGCAGCGACGTCGGCCGGTGACGTCCACGGAGATCCGGCCAGCCTGGCCGGCGGTTCGTGACCGGCACGCGCGGCCCCCGCGGACGCGAGCGCCGACGCGCTCTTCCTGCAGGTCCAAGACGGTGACCCCGACGCGTTCGGCGAGCTGTTCGACCGCTTCGAGATTCGGGCGCATCGCGTCGCCTACGGGATGCTGGGTGACCGCGATCGCGCCGAGGACGCCGTACAGGACTCGTCCTCTCGGTGTGGCGGAGCCGCGCGAGCTACGACCCGGCGCGAGGCTCCGTCGTCGCCTGGGTGCTCAGCATCGTTCGCTTCAACGCGATCGATTCCCTCCGCCGTAACGGACGTCACGACCACCGGCGAGCCGGCGAGGACAACATCGACGCACGACGACAAGCCCCCGGCAGCGTCGAGGAGAGCGCGGGCGAGCGCGAGCGCGCCGCCCGCCTCCGCGAACTCCTCGCGGCAGCTCCCCGCCGCGCAGCGCGAGGTCATCGTCCTCGCCTACTTCGGCGAGCTCACGGCCAGGTCATCCCACCTCTCGCGCGTCGCAAATGGGACAGGTGCGAATGTCCGGAGGCGCTACCCGCCCCGGCATAACCGAGACTTCTGTACCGCTTCGCTTCCGCTAGCCTGGGTCACCGGAGGGACACTGACGGCGAGGCCGCCGCGGGCGGGAGCGCCACCTGGCTTTCGAGCAACAGCCATGCGACTCGGAGGTCGACGTGTCCCGGCCAGCAGGACCACCCAGATCCGCGACACTTCGCGCTCCGAGCGGATGCGGCGCGCCCGGCGTCTCCTGCGTGTGGACGTATGGGGTGCCGGAGCCGCCTGGGTCAGGCCGACCGGTGAGCTCGACCTCGCGACCGCGCCGCGGCTCGCCGACGCGTTGCGGGCGGCCCGAATCCGCTTCACGAGTGGTGCTCGACCTCCGCGACGTCTACGCCGTCCGGTCCTCCAAGAGGTCTGAGTCGTCGAGCACGAAGACCTCGCAGATCATGTCGGGATCCTGCTGGTTGCCGCTCATGAACCCGATCACCTCCCGGCCGGTGAGGTCGACCTGTAGGCTTCGCGCCGACCTGGGGCCCGGTGCGCGGCGCCCGGTCGCGAGTGGCGAGGGTGTCACGCTGTGAGCATGGCGGCTGTGTTCTTCGACGACTGGTTCGGCTTGCTCCGTGTCGTCATCCTGGGGATCGCGGCCTACGTCGCGCTGATCTTGATGCTGCGCGCAGCGGGCAAGCGATCGCTCGCCAAGCTCAACGCGTTCGATCTGATCGTGACGATCGCACTCGGGTCCACGCTCGCCACCGTGCTGCTCTCCGCGTCGGTGGCCCTGGCCGAGGGGCTCACCGCGATGGCACTCCTGCTGGGGATGCAGTACGTGGTGGCATGGGCCTCGACGCGGAGTCGCCGAGTCGAGCGGCTGGTGAGCTCGGAGCCGACGCTGGTCTATCGCGACGGGTTCCTCCACGAGGCGATGCGCGAGGAGCGGGTCACCGCCGACGAGCTGCGCCAGGCGGCCCGCTCACAGGGGCACGCCGACCTCGATGAGGTCGGCGCGATCGTCCTGGAGAGCGACGGCACGCTCAGCATCCTCGGCCAGGCGCCGGTCGCCGGCAGGATCACCGAATGACGCGACGCCTCTCGCAGGAAGGTGTTTGGCTGGAAATGTCCGGACAATGTCCGGTCGAGCTCCGGGTTGCGCCGGCCGACGATGCCCTGCTGCGCGAGGCGGCAAGGCTCTCGGGGGAGTCGCTGTCGCGTTTCCTCTTGGATAGCGGACGCGAGCGCGCAGAGCGCCTGCTCGCTGACCGCACTCGGTTCGTGCTGGGCGAGCGGGAGTGGAAGACGCTCACGGCGGCGCTCGACCGGCCCGCCGAGGTCCGGTCTGGCGTTGCGGAGCTGTTCGGCCGCGCGCGCCCTGCGTAGGTGGCGCGTTTCGGCGATCCCGAGCCGCTGAGCGAGACACACCGAATCGCGGGGTTCGCGTCGGGGGTCGTTGCGCTCGACAGCTGGCTCGTCGACCACGCGCTGCAGGCTGCCCGCGCCGGCTCGGCCCGCACGTACGTCGTCGCCGACCACGAGCTGGAGGATCGCGTGGTCGGGTACCACGCGATGGCCGCCGCCTCGGTGGAGCGGGCGCGGTCCGCCCCGCGAGCCGCGAAGGGCATGCCGAACCAACCGGTCCGGCCGTGCTGCTCGCGCGGCTGGCGGTGGACCTCTCCGTGCAGGGCGAGGGCGTGGGGGCCTGGCTGCTCCAAGACGCGCTGCGCCGAACTCTGACTGCCTCCCAGGAGGTCGGGGTGCGGGTCCTGCTGGTTCACGCGATCAATGAGACCGCGCGGTCGTTCTACGAGCGCTTCGGGTTCGAGACCTCGCCGACGGATCCGCTCATCC
>JBBQAA010000007.1:0-6265 GCA_038276395.1 Solirubrobacterales bacterium
CGGTGCCTCTCGCCGCCGCGTCGGTCGTCCCCGTGCCGCCCGGGCCCGCGGCGCCGTGAGCCGGGCACTCGCCGCCCGCGAGCCCGCCCGCGACCCGGCCCATGCCGCCCGGCAGCCCGCGGCGCGTCGCCTCGCCCTGAGCGGCGGGCTCGTCCTCCTCGTCCTCGGTGGTGCGGCGATCTCCGGGTTCTCGCTGCCACGTCGCCTCGACCCCCTGGACGAGGGCGTGATGATGCAGGCCGCCCAGCGCCTGGCCGGCGGCCAGGCGCCCTACCGGGACTTCCGCCTCGCCTACGGCCCCGGCCAGCCGTACCTGCTGGCCGGGCTCTTCCAGGCCTTCGGGCCCTCGGTCCTGGGGTGGCGGATCGTGCGCGTGCTCGTCGACGCGGTTGTCGCCCTCGCCGCCTTCGTGCTCGTGCGCCGCGCGGCGCCGGCGTGGGTCGCCGGGCTCGGATGGCTCGCGGCCGCCGCCGCGATCGCCCAGCCGACGAGCGCCAGCCCCTCGGCCCCGGCCCTGGCGCTCGCGCTCGGAGCGCTGCTCGTGGTCACGGGCGGTCGGGCGCCCTCGGCGCGACGGGGCGCGGCCGCCGGGCTCCTGGTCGCCCTGGCCGCGTGGTGGCGCCCGGACTTCGGCGCCTTCGCGCTGCTCGCCGCCGGTGCCGCGCTCGCGACCCGGGCCGGGCCGGCGCGGGGACGGGCCCTCGGGGGGCTCGGAGCGAGCGCCGTCGGCGTCGTGGTGGCGCTGTACATCCCCTTCGCGATGTCCGCCGGGCTTCCGCGCCTGGGGCAGGAGCTCGTGGGCAACTCGGCCCGCGACGGGGCGTGGTGGTCGCTGCCCTTCCCGTGGTCCTACGGCGGGTCGCTCCGCGGCTGGCCGCCGGGGGCGCTGGCCCACGACCTCAAGGACCTCGCGAGCTTCTACGTCCCGCTCGCCTCGCTCGCCGGGCTCGGGGTCGGTGCCGTGGCGCTCGCGCGCCGCCGGTCGGCCTTCGCGGGCTTCGTCCCGAGCGCGCTCGGGCTCCTCGTGCTCGGTGCCGCGCTCGCCCTCTACGAGCGCTCACGCGCCGACGAGTTCCACGCCCAGCCGGTCGTGGTCGTGGCCGTGGCGCTGCTCCCCGCGCTGGCCTGGCGGCTGTGGCGCGCGTCCTCGCGGGTCTTCGGGGGCGTGCTCGCCGCGGCGTTCCTGCTCCTGCTCGGCGCCGGAGCGGCCGACCGCCTCGCCGCCCTCGTCCACCCGCCGCGCCTGGAGGCCGTCGATCTGGCGGTGGCCCGGGGGATCGAGGTCCCGCCCGCCGAGGCGCGCGCGCTGCCCCGCCTAGTCGAGGTGGTCGACGCCCGCGTGCCGCCCGGTGAGCCGATCTACGTGGCCCCGCGCCGCTCGGATCTCGTGGCCTTCGCCGACCCGCTCCTCTACTTCCTGACCCGGCGACCCAACCCGCTGCGGGAGGACTTCTCCCTCCAGGCCCGTCCCGCCGACCAGGCCCGCCTGGTGGCCACCCTCGCTCGCCTGCGCCCGCGGGTCGTCGTGCGCTGGACCGACCTCCTCTCGGAGCGTCGCGAGCCCAACCGACGCGGGCGCTCCACGGGCGACCACGCCCTCGACGACCTCCTGGGCGCGGAGTACCGACTCCTGCAGCGCTTCGGCGCCTACGACGTGCTCGTGCCGCGGTGAGCGCGCCGCGCGGGCCGGTCCTCGTCAACGCGCGCGCGGCGTCGCGGCCCGAGCTCGGGGGCGTCGAGCGCCTCACGCGCGAGCTCGCGGCCCGGCTCCCGGCCCGCCGCCCCGGCGCCTACCGCGTCGTCCGCCCGCCGGCGATCCTCAGCCACCGCGCCGGGCACGCGTGGGAGCAGGCGCTCCTGCCCGCCTGGGCGGCCACCCGGCGGGCGCCGCTCATCTTCTCGCCCGCCCACCTCGCCCCGCTCGCCTGGCCGCGCAACGTCGTGCTCATCTCCGACGCCGCGGCGCTGCGCTGTCCCGGGTGGTACTCGCGCTCGTACGCCCGGTGGCAGCGGCTGGCGATGCCCGCGCTCGCCCGCCGGGCGCTCGCCGTGATCACCGTCTCGAGCTTCTCGCGGGGGGAGCTCGTCTCCCTGCTCGGCGCCGATCCGGCGCGGATCACGGTCATCCCGCTGGGGGTGGGGGAGCGCTTCTCGCCCTCCGCCGACCCCGAGCCGGCTCGCCGGGCGCTCGACCTTCCCGGGCCCTACGTGCTCACCGTGGGCAGCAGGATCGCGCGCAAGAACCTCGGAGCGCTCGGGCGAGCCGCGCGGGAGCTCGACCGGGACGGCCTCGAGCTCGTGGCCGCCGGTGGCTACCGCCCCCAGTTCCGCCCGGGCGGAGCGGGCGGGGAGGTCCGCTTCCTGGGACCTGTGCCCGACGAGCTCCTGCCCGGGCTCTACGCCGGCGCGCGCGCGTTCGTGCTGCCCTCCCTGTACGAGGGCTTCGGCCTGCCCTGCCTCGAGGCCATGGCCGCCGGCGTGCCCGTCGTCGCCGCCGCGGCGGGCGCGCTGCCCGAGACCTGCGGGGACGCCGCGCTCCTCGTCGATCCCCACGACGAGGAGGGGTTCGCCGCCGCGCTCGGCCGCGCCGTGGCCGACGAGGAGCTGCGCGGGAGCCTGACCGCCGCCGGTCGCCGGCGCGCCGGCACCTTGACGTGGGAGAGGACGGCGGGCGCGGTCGACGCCCTGCTCACCGGCCTCGCGGTTCCTGCCCCCGCGCGGGGCTCCGTGGAGCGGTTCCAACGCGAGCGCATCTTCGAGCAGGCCGACGGGGCGCTATCGGAGGCCAAGCGGGACGGTTGAACCCATCGCCGACCCTGACGTGGCCAGCGCGAGCCGGCCCCCAAACGAGACCGCGCTCGACGCCAGCCGGGTCGAGCTGCTCGTCGCGAGGGGGCCCCCGCCCACCCAAGCACCTGGCTGATCACCACCTCACGCAACCGAGCCATCGAGAGCGGCGCTTGCCGACAGGCGACTCGGGCTCCTCCAGGTCGTCCGGGGGAGCGAGCGGAGGTTGCATCGTGGTTACTTGCTTTGCGTCCCCCGCGTTTATCGGTTCGCGCCGAAACCAGGATCCCGAACTCCGGATAGTGCGATCCCGCCTACGCGCTGCGATGCTGCGGCGGTGGCCTCACGGCGCGGACGCGGGCGGGGTGGCGGCCGAGATGTAGATGTTCTTCTCGATGTATCTGGGCGGGACGTGGTCGCCGACGACGGCCTTGGCCATCTCCATCTTGATCGTCTGCTCGTCGACGACGCCGAACGGGTGGGCCGCGTACTGGTTCGGGCCGAGCTTCGTCGCGTTCTCGTTGCGCCAAGCCTCGCAGAAGGATAGTCCGGGGCTCCTGCTGCACTGCCTGTAGGCGTCGGCGTTCGTCCAGATGATGTGCGAGCCGATCGGGAGATCCTCGAGCACCTGCTCCCAAGTCTTGCCGACTGGCTTCTTGGTCGCCATCTGGAGCTGACCGCCGACCATGATCGGCTGGTCGACCCACGTGTACGGCATCTCGCCGGGCTTGGAGGAGAGGATGATGTCCTTGCTAAAGCCGAGTTGCCGGCCCGACGCTCCGAAGAAGCCGAGCTCGAGCGGCGAGAAGCGGGAGTTGAACTCGTGGCGCGAGAGCGTGCGCCAGAAGGCGTAGGTGCGCAGGAGACGCACGTGCTCGAAGCAGTCCGCGGACCACCTTGTGGTCCCGCCGCCCGCCTTCGGGACGTCCTTGCCAAGGTTCAGGAGCAGGCCGCTGAAGGCCAGCCACGGCTCGACCCTGGCGCGCACGACGCGCTCGCGCGAGGTGTCTTCCTCCCAGTCGCGCGCGTCGTAGCCGTCCTGGTCGTCGATGCCACGGGCGAGGCCGCCCGCCATGCCGAACGCCGGCTTGACGATTTCCGCACCCTCCCTCAGCGCCTCCTCAAAGGTGAGCGTAGTCCCCGCGCTGCGTGGCACGAAGGCCTGCCGCTGGGCGCTCAGCGCCGTGCGGTTGTTCGGCAGGTAGCGGTCGGGGTGCTCGGCGAGCCAGCGGCGGGCGCGGTCCACGTCGACCTTGCCGTCGCCGGGGCTGGTCTCGCCGAGGGCCATCAGGCCGCTCATGCCCTTCTCCTTGACGAACGCGCGCGCCTCCGGGCTGGCGTCGACGGAGCGCACTACCTCCTGTAGGACATCGCCGAAGAGGCTCGTCAGTATGGCGTCGCGATGCATATGGAACAGTAGGCCGCTGCGGACGGGCAGCAACGCGTCGAGGAGGTCTTGCCACCGCGGCCGGATCAGCGTCGCGCGGATCGGCCCGGGCTTGACCCTGATCGTCGCGTCGCTTTCGGCGAACCCGCCGGCGTTCAGCGGGTCGTCGCTGAAGTCAAAGCCGTAGCCGGCCTGGCGTTGAAGGATCTGCGCCACGGCGCGGTTGCTCAGCGGCGTGCGGGCCGCGACACAACGTGCCAACGCCGCCGAGCGAGCGCGCCCGAGGCGACTCCGCGACAGAGCGGCAATCTCGGCACCTTCCAGGGCGCGAGTGGCCCGGCCGGGCGACGCGGCATCGGGCGCACGCTCTGTCTCAGGACCGGCCCGTGGTGCCCACGCCCGTTCCATGCGCCGACTCTACCCCACCGCAGCACGGACAGCAGGCGGATCGCGCCCACCCGGCGGCTGTCTCCCGGGAAGATGCCAGCGCACTTGCTCGACCCGCGTTGTGAGGCCACCGACGTCGAGACGTCGGAGCCTGAGCGCACACGGTGGTTGAGCGAGCGGAGGTCGCGCACGCCGGGGCATCGCGCGCGGGCGCGCGAAGACGGGCGGTGGTCGCGCCAGGGCCAAGGAGATCCGCATCGCCGCGGTCGGACCGGGCGCGCAAGGCGACGCCTCGCCCACGCCCACCCGGAGGCCGAAGCCGTGCGTGAGGCACTCGCTCCCGACGCACAGGAGTGCTGACACCGAGGTGGGAAGTCCGGTCTCCGTGGAACCGGGCCTGGCTCACACAGCGACAGCCTTCGGTGGTCACAGGCAATCTCCCCTCGCTCAAGCCCGCTGAAGTGCTTCTCGGCTCTTCGCGGCCTGCCTCGTCGCTTCCAGGAACGCGCTCGTCGCCGGACTCAGGTAGCGCGTTGGCAGCCGCACTGCGCTGATGCGCCGGTGGATCCCCTCGCCCTCCAGTCGCTTTACCACCACGTCGGCCGGTGGGGGGTCGAGCATCATCCGGGGGATCAGGGAGACGCCCTCGTTGGCGGCCACCATCGCCTTTGTCATCTGGCAGTCGTTGACGCGGAAGACGATCCTCGGCTCGAACCCCTCGGCGGCGCACCAGCGGTTCAGCGTGCGGGCAGACGGGCCGTTCGGCAGGAAGGAGGGAAACAGCCAGTCCTCGTCGGCGAGGTCGCGCCCTCGTACACGCTGTCGGGCGGCCAGCGGGTGGTTGGGGGTGAGCACCAGCACCCACGGGTCGTCGAAGAGGTGGTGCACCTCGAGGCCGATCCCCATGTCGTCGCCGGCCTCGGGCAGGTCCCAGATCACGGCCAGGTCGAGCTCGCCGGTGCGCAGGCGCTTGATCATCGCGCTGGGCATGCCCTCCGCGATCGTGACATCGACGTTCGGGTGCTCCCGGCGAAACGCGCACAGCGCGTCGACCACGAACGTGGCCCCCATCGCGAGACCGACGAGACCTTCCACCTGATCGAGGGGGAGATGACGGTCTGGGTCGGCGACGAGCGCATCGACATGGTCGCCGGCGACTTCGCGTTCGGACCGATGGGCGTGCCGCACGCCTTCCACGTGACCTCGGCGCGCGCCAAGCTCCTGATCACCTACTCGCCCGCGGGCCCGCAGGGACCCGAGGGCTACGGCGTGGACGGTTTCTTCACGGAGGTCTGCGAGAAGGTGGTCAAGGGCGAGCAGCCACCGGAGCCCCGCCAGCCCGACCCCGCAGCCTTCGCACCCCGCGAGGACGTCTACGGCGTAGACGCCGTCGGTCCGCCGCCGGCGCTCTGAGGAGCCCAGCTCCCAACGGCTTTCGGCCCGCCGATCTGATGGTCGCGGTCGCCGCGGCGGCGAGCGGCTTGGCCGCTCTCGCAAGGGGACCGAGCGTCTCGGAACCCGGCTCGACTACTCGCAGACCCTCGCGTTCGTCGTCTTGGCGCACCCCTCGAGCCGGCGCGCGACCGCGCGGTAGGCGCGCTCGGCCGGCTTGGCGCGGACGTGGCGCGGACGCCGGACGGTGCGCAGGCCGGCGAAGTGGAACGGTTGGTCTCCGTGATCGTCCGGGCTGATCCACGTGTACCA
>JBBQAA010000008.1:0-4191 GCA_038276395.1 Solirubrobacterales bacterium
GCCTGCGGTGGGGACGTCGAACCGTGCGAAGTATCCGACCCGGCCGCCGACGCACCGGTCGAAGCGCAGCCCCGCGCCCTCGGCGCGATCCCGGAGCGTGGCGAAGCGGACCCAGTGCACGTCGCCGAAGAGCTCGCCCACCACGAGTCGGCCGCCCGGGCGCAGCACGCGCGCGAGCTCGCGCAGCGCCGCCGCCTGGTCGGGGACCTCGCCGAGGACGGTCACGAGGTAGGCGGCGTCGAAGCCTCCTTCGGGGAAGGGGAGCGCCTGAGCGTCGCCCTGCGTGGCCACGAGGTTGTCCAGCCCCCGCTCGCCCGCCCGGCGCATGGTGTGCGCGAGCATCTCGTCCTGAACGTCGAAGAGCTCGAGCGTCCCGCCCGGCGCAAGCCACTCGGCCACCGGCAGGCTGTAGTACCCGGTCCCCGGGCCGACCTCGAGCACGCGCTCGCCCGGCTGCGGGTCGAGCGCCTCGCGCAGGCGGGAGCGCGTGATGAAGGGATGCGGTGCCTGAACCCAGAACCGCTGGTTGTACGGGCACGCCGACGGGTGGCGCCGCCACCAGGCCGCGACACCGGCCACCGCCGCCACCACGCCCAACCCGGCTGCCCCCGCGCGTCCCATCATCGCGCGTGGGTCGCCACGCGCGCCTCGCTCGGGGCAGCCGTTGCGTCGGTGGCGCCGCGCCGCGTCGTGAGCCAGAGGAGGACGGCGAAGATCGCCACGCCGAGCACGTTGAGGACGAGCTTGTAGTCGAGCTGGATCGTGCCGAAGACGTCCGCGCGGCTCGGCCGAGCGCCGCCCGGCACGAGCCCGAGCACGCTGAAGATGCCGTCGACCGCGAGGGCGGCGAGCACCATCGTCACGAGCATGAGCGCCGTGATCCGCAGCGCGAACCGCGTCCCGTAGTACTTGCGGTAGATGAGGATGATCGGCAGGACGACGAGGTCCGCGAAGATGAAGGCCATCACGCCGGCGAACGAGATCCCGCCCGACCACAGGACGGCGGCGAGCGGAACGTTCCCCACCGAGCAGACGAACGAGAGCACGGCGATGATAGGGCCGACCACGACGTTCTCGAGGGCGACGACCAGCGGCGGGGCGTCCTCGATGAAGAGCCCGTTGAAGAAATCGTCGCCGAGCAGGGCGATGAACCCCGCGAGGAGGAAGCCGAGGGTGATCTCCTTCCACAGCATCTGCCAGTCGCCGCGGAAGTTGTGGGCGACGTCGGACCACGCCGAGCCGCTCGTGAGGCGCTCGCGCCAGCCCATCTCCGCTCCGGCCGCATGGTGCTGGTGGCCGGTGTCGGCCGCCTGGGCGTGAGCGCGCGCCTCCTCCTCGAGCCGGCGCGAGACGAAGAGCCGCAGCATGCCGGCCATGAGGACGATCATCACGATCCCCCCGAGGTACTCGGCGAGCGCGAACTGCCAACCGATGAGCACCCACAGGACGAGCCCGAGCTCCCACACGAGGTTCGTGGAGGCGAACTGGAAGGTGAGCGCCGAGGCCGCCGAGGCGCCCTTGGCGAAGAGGCTCTTGGCGATCGCGATCGCCGCGTAGGAGCAGGACGAGGAGGCGGCGCCGAGGCCGGTCGCGTTCACGAGCGGCCGGACGCCGCCGCCGCCGAGCGCCGACTCGATCCGCTGTCGCGGCACCCACGCCTGCACGATCGCCGAGATCGCGAAGCCGAGGACGAGGGCCCACCACACCTCGTAGGCCATGAGGAAGGCCTGCTCGAAGCCCTTTCCGATCGTGTCGAGGACGCCGCTCACGGCCGCCATCATACATACCCCCTAGTGGTATGCAACAATGAGCTGCATGAACCCCGATACCCCATCCCCCACCCGCGGCTACACCGCGACCAAGGACCAGCTCCTGACCCGGCTGCGCCGCATCGAGGGCCAGGTGCGCGGCCTCGAGGGCATGGTGCAGAACGACCGCTACTGCATCGACGTCCTCACGCAGGTCGCCGCCGTCCAGGCCGCCCTCGACAAGGTCGCACTCGGCCTCATGGACGACCACGCGCGCCACTGCATGCAGGGGAAGGGTGCGGAGCCGTCCGACCCGAACGCGCAGGTCGACGAGCTCATGGGGGCGGTGGGGCGGCTGCTTCGGCGGTAGGCCGCCGCGCACGGCCGGGGAGCGCGCGACCGCCGGATTCAGCGCGGTTCGCCGGTCGGGGATTCGCCGCGCCTCACCCGCGCGGGGATTCGCTCCGCCTCACCGCACGTCGCGGTACATGCGCGCGAGTCGTTCGGGCGCGACGCCGGCGAGGTAGAGCCAGCGGATGACGACCCACGAGAGCACCGTGCGCCGTACGCCGAAGGCCCGCCAGCGCCGCGCGGAGGTGACGGCCGGACCGGGGAGGCAGGCGGTGCGCCCATGGCGCTCGAGGCGGCGCACGAGGTCGTAGTCCTCCATGATCGGCAGCTCGCGGTAGCCGCCCAGGGCGGCGAACACCGAGGCGCGCAGCCACAGCGCCGAGTCCCCGTAGTAGACGCCGGTCCGGCGCTGCACCGCGTACCACGCACCGAGGATGCGGCTGAAGCGGTCCTCGCCGTCGAAGCGCAGGGCGAAGTTCCCGCCGCCCGCGCCGCCGTCGGCGAGCGCGGCCACGAGCGACGCGTACGCGTCGGCCGGCAGCCGCGTGTCCGCGTGCAGGAAGACGACGAGCTCGCCGTCCGCCGCGGCCGCCCCGGCGTTCATCTGCCGGGCACGACCCGGGGCCGTCGCGAGCACGGTCGCGCCCACCGGGTGGGAGCGGGCGAGCGCGGGCGTCCCGTCCCGCGACCCGCCGTCGGCCACGATGACCTCGAAGCGCCCGGGCAGGCCAGCGAGGTGGTCGAGCAGCGCGGGCAGGCCCGCCGCTTCGTCGAGGACGGGCACGACGACGGAGACGAGCGGGCTGCTCACCGGGGCGCGGTGGCGCCCGCGCTCACGTCTCCTGCTCGAAGCGGTAGACGATGCCAGCTGGCCGCCGGGTCAGCTTCGCGATCTGGGGGAGCGCGGCGGCGAGCACGGCGGCGAAGGCGCCGGTGCTCTCCCCCATGAGGCGGATGAGCTCCTCCACCGGCGTGGGCTCGCCGGGCCTTACGCCGTTCGCGTAGTCGGTGGCGTAGCCGATGAGGGCGAAGGGCAGCTCGAGCTCGCCGCACAGGACGGTCTCGGGGCCGCCGGTCTGGCTCACCGCGGTGACGCCCGCGGCGGCGAGCTGGGCGATCTCGCTCCGGGTGTTGAAGCGCGGCCCGTCGACGTGGCCGTAGGTCCCCCCCTCGCGCGCCGCGCGCCCGGCGTCCGCGGCGCCCGCCACGAGCGCCTCGCGGACGTGGCTCGAGAAAGGCGCCTCGTAGATCCAGTGGCCGCGCCGGGGGTCCCCCTCCCGGTCGAAGAAGGTGCAGACCTCGCCGTTCGGCAGGCGATTCGAGAGGAAGTGCAGGTCGTCGAAGACCACGAGGGAGCCGAGCGGCACCTCGGGGGCGACCGCGCCGCACGCGGTGCAGCCGATGACCGCGGTGGCGCCGAGCTGGTCGAGCGCCCACACGTTCGCGCGGAAGCGGACGTGGTTCGAGAGCCGGGCGTGGCCCTCGCCGTGGCGGGAAACGTGCAGGACCTCGACGCCGGCGAAGCGCCCGCGGGTCACCGCGGCGGTGCCCCATGGCGTGGTGACGTCCTCGGCGCGGGCGCCGGCCAAGTCGGGCAGGGCGTAGGTGCCGGAGCCGGTGAGGATCCCGACCGCGCCGCTCATACCGCGCACCGGTAGGTGCGGGGCAGGCTCCCGTCGTCCTGGCGCAGGCGCAGGAAGCGCTCCACCACGAGGCGCTTGGCCGTGGCGAGCGAGATCGGTGCGGGGGCGACGAGGAGATCGGGGCTCGAGGCGAGGTCGCCGCCGACGGGGTGCCAGTGCGCGCCGTCGCTCGTGATCGTGAGCTCGGGGGCCATGACGGCGTCGCTCACCGCCATCCCGCCCACCGCGAGGCCGCGCTGGACGAGCGGGCGCACGGCGAAGTCCCCGTCCTCGATGCCCAGGCCCGCGAGGAGCGGGCGCAGGGCGTCCGCCTCGCCGGGGTTGTCCGGCGTCTCGGTCAGGGCGACGCGGACGGGCAGGTCGAGCTCGCGGGCGAGCGCGATCCCCGCCATCGCCTTCCGCCACGAGCCGGCGCCGCGGTGCACGTCGTGGGTCTCCGGGCGCGCCCC
>JBBQAA010000009.1:0-5967 GCA_038276395.1 Solirubrobacterales bacterium
CGCGCCGGCCCGCCCGCCGGCGATCCCCCGGGCGGGGCCCGCGCCGCCGAGTCCCGCGCCGCGCCCGCGCCCGGCCGCCTGCCTGCTCCGCCTGGGCGCCCGGGGCCGCGCCGTCGTCGCCGCCCAGCGGGCGCTCGGCATCGCCGCCGATGGTGCCTTCGGCCCAGGGACGAAGCGCGCCGTGCTGCGCTTCCAGCGCTCCCGCCGGCTCCCGGCCACGGGCTGCCTTGACCGCGCGACCCGCGCGCGACTCGGGCTCACCCCCGTCCCGGCGCCCGCGGCGGTCGCCCTGACCCGGGCGCAGCTCGTCGCGCTCCAGCGGGCGCTGGGCGTGACCTCCGACGGCCAACTCGGCCCCATGACCCGCGCCGCGATCCGGCTCGCCGAGCGGCGTGCGGGGCTTCCCGTCGACGGCGAACCCGGCCTGCGGCTCCTGACCGCCCTCGGGGTCGCACCCGCGCCCGCGCTCGCCGCCCCCGGCAGCCACCGCGCCCAGGCGATGCTCGCCGCCGCCCTGACGAAGGTCGGGGACCCTTACCGCTGGGGTGCCGTCGGCCCGGACTCCTTCGACTGCTCGGGCCTCGTCATGTGGGCCGCCGGGCAGGCCGGGCTGAGCGTGCCCCGCACGAGCTTCGATCAGTATCAGACGGGCACCACGGTTGCCGCCGGCGCGATCCGGGCCGGCGACCTCGTCTTCTTCGACACGGGCGGCCGGGGGCCGTCGCACGTGGGGATCGCCGTCGACGCCGCCCACGCGGTCTCGGCCACGAGCCACGGCGTGCGCGAGCACGAGATCTTCGACTCCTACTGGGGCGCGCACTACGTGGGGGCGCAGCGGGTGGGCTGAGCCGCGGCGCGGCTTCGGCGGGTCAGGTGGCTCGCGTGGGCCCGCGTCCGCGCCGCCCGAGGAACCCGCCGAGGGCGGCGAGCAGCATGCCGAAGATGGCCGTGACGACGATGAGCAGCGGCGGGAAGGAGCCGAGGGAGACTTTGGCGTCGGTGCCGGCGACGGCGTGGGCGAGCAGGAGGAAGAGCCCGTAGATCGCGCCGCCGGCCACCCCGCGGTCGGCCCCGCCCCAGCCGTCCTGGTGCTCGAAGCCGCTGAGGAAGCCGCCGATCCCGGCGAGGATCGCGACCGCCCAGTAGGCGGGGGCGGAGATGCCGACGAGGATCCCGGCGATCGTGCCGATGACGGCGGGGATGACCCCGCCCGCGATCACCTGGACGCGGCGCGGCCGGTCCCGGAACAGCTCGGGTGAGTAGGTCGGCATCGTCGTCAGCGCCCCTTTTCTTCCATAAGCACCATGTATATACTTTTGCAACCTCGCCGGCAAGTGAGGATCGCACACGAGCGGCCGCGGCGGCGGCCTGAGGAGGCCCGGACCAGGTGAGCACGAGCGCAGCCGAGCACGCGAGGGTGATTGTCGTCGGGGGCGGGTTCTCCGGTCTGGCCATGTCGGCGCGGCTGAAGGCGGCGGGGATCGAGGACTTCGTCGTCCTCGAGCGCGCGGGTGATGTCGGTGGGGCGTGGGAGGCCAACACCTATCCCGGCTGCACGTGCGATGTGCCTTCGCATCTGTACTCGCTGTCCTTCGCGCCGAACCCGGAGTGGTCCTCGACGTATTCGCCGCAGCCGGAGATCCGCGACTACCTGCGCGGCTGCGCCGATGAGCTCGGGGTGCGCCCGCATCTGCGCACGGGTGTCGAGGTCAGGTCGGCGAGCTGGCGGGAGGGTGAGCAGGTGTGGGAGCTTGAGACGAGCGCCGGCGCGTTCACGGCGAGCGTGCTCGTGAGCGCGATGGGACCGTTGACCGAGCCGAACTTCCCCGACGTCCCCGGGCTCGGCGATTTCGAGGGTGAGGTGATGCACTCGGCGCGCTGGGATCATGATCTTGCCCTCGCGGGCAAGCGGGTGGCGTCGATCGGCACGGGCGCCTCGGCGATCCAGTACGTGCCGGAGATCTGCGCCGGGCCGGAGCGCCTGCTCGTCTTTCAGCGCACGGCGCCGTGGGTGATGCCGCACGGCAAGCGGGCGCTGACCGGTGTCGAGCACCGGCTCTACCGCCGCTTCCCGCTCCTGCAGAAGCTCGTTCGCGGCGCGGTCTACGCGCAGCGCGAGTTGCTTGTGCTCGGCTTCGCCAAGCGCCCGGGCCTCATGCGCCAGATCGAGAAGCTCTCTCGCGCGCATATGCGCAAGCAGGTCAGGGATCCCGAGCTGCTGCGGCTCGTGACGCCGGACTACACGCTCGGCTGCAAGCGCCTCGTACCCTCCAACAAGTGGTATCGGGCGCTCATGCGGGAGAACGTCGAGCTCGTGCCCGCGGGTTTGCGCGAGATTCGCGCGCGGTCGGTGATCGATACCGAGGGGGTCGAGCGCGAGGTCGACGTGATCATCTTCGGGACGGGCTACCACGTGACCGACATCCCCGCGGCGAACCATGTGTACGGGCGCGGGGGGATCCGCCTGGCGGATGTGTGGCAGGGCAGCCCGCGCGCCTATCTGGGGACGGCGATGCCGGGCTTTCCGAACTACTTCATGATGCTCGGCCCGAACACCGGGCTCGGACATTCCTCGATGGTGTACATGATCGAGTCCCAGGTCGAGCACGTCCGCGGGGCGATCGAGGCGATGGAGCGGGAGGGCGCGAGCGTGATCGAGGTCCGCCCCGAGGCTCACGACGCGCACAACCGGGTGGTCGATGAGAGAATGCGGGGTACGGTGTGGGACATCGGCGGCTGTCGGAGCTTCTACCTCGACGCGACGGGCCGGAACGCGACGCTGTGGCCGAGCTGGACGTGGGAGTTTCGCCGGCGCGCGCGGCGCTTTGATCGTGGCGCCTACCGGCTCGGCTCGCCCGCGCCGGCGGAGGCCCGGATCCCGGTGGGTGTCTGATGCGGGTCGTGACCTGCCACGAGGCCGAGCTCGCCCTGGCTGAGCGCCCGGCGCCGACGCCGGCGCCCGGGCAGCTCGTGCTCGACGTCGAGCGCTGCGGGATCTGCGGCTCGGACCTGCACGCCCGTCGGCATTGCGACGAGCTGGCCGACGTGATGGTCGAGACGGGCTACGAGGACTTCATGCGATCCGAGCAGGAGGTCGTCTTCGGCCATGAGCTCTACGGGCGCGTCGCCGGGCACGGGGCCAAGACGCCGCGCAAGCGCCTCCCGGAGGGCACTCCGGTCGTCGCCCTCCCGCTGGTGCGCCAGGCCGGCGGGGTGCACGTGCTCGGCCTCTCGGCGGCCGCCCCGGGCGCCTACGCCGAGCAGGTGCTCGTGCAGGAGGCGCTCGCGCTCGAGGTTCCGAACGGGCTCGGGCCGGATCACGCGGTGCTGACCGAGCCGATGGCGGTCGGCTGGCACGCCGTTCGCCGCAGCGAGGTGGGCAAGCGCTCGGTGGCGATCGTCATCGGCTGCGGGCCGGTCGGCCTCGCGGTCATCTCCCTGCTCAAGGCCAAGGGCGTACGGAGGATCATCGCCTCCGATCTCTCCCCGGGCCGCCGAGCGCTGGCGACCGCGTGCGGCGCCCACGTGGTCGTCGATCCGGTCAAGGACTCCCCCTACGCCTCGGCCGAGGAGCACGGCCATCTCGTCTCGATGCCCGCCGCGGTCGAGCTGGCGATGGGAACGGTCGAGAAGCTCGGGAAACTGCCCGTGCCCTGGTGGCACTTCTGGCGGGCGCTCGAAGTCACCGGGCTCGCCACCCCTAAGGCGCCCGTCGTCTTCGAGTGCGTCGGCGTGCCCGGGATGATCGACGGCATCATCGCCGGCGCGCCGCTGTTCTCCCGCGTCGTCGTCGTCGGCGTGTGCATGGGCGCCGACCAGGTGCGCCCCGCGCTGGCGGTCAACAAGGAGATCGACCTGCGCTTCGTCGTCGGCTACACCCCGCTTGAGTTCCGCGACACGCTGCACATGCTCGCCGATGGCGAGGTCGACGCCTCCCCGATGGTCACGGGCACGGTCGGCCTCGCCGGGGTCGAGCGCGCGTTCGACGCGCTCGCCGATCCGGAGGTCCATGCCAAGATCCTCATCGACCCCAAGAGCCAGAGCGAGGACGTGATCGCGACATGACCAACTTCGCCAGCGAGCTTTCCGGCGCCGCCGCGGAGGCCGCCGAGCGTCCCGCCGTTCGCCTCGACGACGTCGTGCTGTCCTACGCGGCGCTCGAGGGTGCCGCGAGCCGCGCCGCCGGACTCCTGCGGGGGCTCGGCGTCGAGCCCGGCGACCGTGTCGGGATGCAGCTCCCGAACGTGCCCTACTTCCCCATCGTCTACTACGGCGCGCTGCGGCTCGGTGCCGTCGTCGTGCCGATGAACCCGCTGCTGAAGGGGCGCGAGGTCGCCTATCATCTCTCGGACTCGGGGGCGAAGGTGATGGTGGCGTGGCACGGCTTCGCCGAGGCGGCAAAGTCCGGGGGCGGGGAGGCCGGCGCCGGGTGCGTGATCGTCGAGCCGGGTGGCTTCGACGAGCGGCTCGCGGGCGCGGAGGCGATCGAGCAGGTCGTCGAGCGCGCGGACGACGACGCCGCGGTCATCATCTACACCTCGGGCACCACCGGGACGCCCAAGGGTGCGACGCTCACCCACGAGAACCTGCGCGCGGGGGCGGAGACCGCGCGCGAGCTCGTGGACGCGGGACCCGACACCGTGACCGTGGCCACGTTGCCGCTGTTCCACGTCTTCGGCATGAACTCGGTCATGAACGTGACGGTGGTCGCCCGCGCCCAGTTCACGCTGATCCCGCGCTTCATCCCGGAGACGGCGCTCGAGGTGATCGAGCGCGACGGGGTGACGACTTTCGCCGGCGTGCCCACGATGTACACGGCGCTCCTGCACGCGCCCGAGCGCGAGCGCTACGACACCTCGACGCTCGACCTGTGCATTTCGGGCGGCTCGGCGCTCCCGGTCGAGGTCCTGCGCGGCTTCGACGACGCGTTCGGCGCGAAGATCCTCGAGGGCTACGGGCTCTCGGAGACGACGGGCATGGGCTCGTTCAACCTGCCCGAGCGGGAGCGCAAGCCCGGCTCGATCGGCGTCCCCGTCGGCGGCACCGAGTTCCGCCTCGTCGACGATGAGGACGAGGTCGTGCCCGAGGGGGAGCCCGGCGAGATCGTCATGCGCGGCCCGTTCGTGATGAAGGAATACTGGGATCGCGAGGAGGCGACCGAGGAGGTCATGCGCGGCGGCTGGTTCCACACGGGCGACGTCGCCACAGTCGACGACGAGGGCTACTACTTCATCGTCGACCGCAAGAAGGACCTGATCATCCGCGGCGGCTACAACGTCTACCCCCGGGAGATCGAGGAGGTGCTCTACGAGCACCCGGCCGTGCGCGAGGCGGCCGTCATCGGCGTCCCCCACGACTCCCTCGGCGAGGAGGTCGGCGCCGCGGTCGCGCTCAAGGAGCAGGACGCCACGAGCGCCGAGGAACTCCGCGACTTCATAAAGGAGCGCGTGGCCGCCTACAAGTACCCGCGGAAGATCTGGTTCGTCGACGAGCTGCCCAAAGGCCCTACAGGCAAGATCCTCAAGCGGGAGATCGAGCCCCCGGCGGAGGGGTGAGGCCGGGGGCCGTGGCCCGCGCGGGCACGGCGGCGAAGCGGGCGACGGGACTTGAACCCGTACTGAGAGCTTGGAAGGCTCTAGTGCAGCCGTTACACCACGCCCGCGCTGAGCCGGGAGTCTAGACGCGGCCCGGATTCGTCCGAGGCGCCGCGCGCGCTCGGCCCAGCGTTGACCTCGAGCCCCGGGGGGGCGCGACGCCGCCGCCGCCCCGCCGGGCCGGAAGAACCCGTGCCGACCCGGATCGACCGGCCGGCGTCACCGCGCGGTTCCTAGTGCAGCGTTCCTGAAGTGGGTTGTTGTTTGGCGGCCTTGGTGACGACGGCGTCGGCCGTTTTGGTCCAGACGAACGGCTGGGCGCGCTCGTTGTAGCCCTCGATGAAGTGCTCGATCGCGGCGATCAACTCGGGAA
>JBBQAA010000010.1:0-9267 GCA_038276395.1 Solirubrobacterales bacterium
CGAGTAACGCGGAGCCCGGGCCGGTGTGTATGTCTCCCGGAACGGGTGAGTCGCGAGCTGATTCCCAGCCGGCGGTTTCGGGATCCGGACGATCGCGACCGCTCCGGCCTCTCCTCACGCCGTGGGCGGCGGAGCCGGCCCGCCGCCGCAGTGCCCGCCGCCGCTCGTCCTTCTGCCACTCACCGCGGCGTAAAGTAGGCGCCCGGGCCCGCCCTGAGCGTAAGCGCTCAAAACCACTAAAGTCCGACCCGTTTTACCCCCTATGTCCTACGAACTCTCCCACCTCCGCGAACTCGAGTCCGAGGCGATCCACGTCTTCCGCGAGGTAGCGGCGCAGCTCGAGCGCCCGGTGCTGCTGTTCTCCGGCGGCAAGGACTCCGCGGTGCTGCTGCGGCTGGCCGAGAAGGCGTTCTGGCCCGCGGCCTTCCCCTTCCCGGTCATGCACGTGGACACCGGCCACAACTTCCCCGAGGTCGTCGAGTACCGCGACCGCCGCGTGGCGGAGACCGGCGCCCGGCTCGTCGTCGCCTCGGTGCAGGAGTCGATCGACTCCGGCAAGGCGGTCGAGGAGACGGGCCCGCGCGCGTCGCGGAACCGCCTGCAGACCGTGGCGCTGCTGCACGCGATCACCGTGCACGGCTTCGACGCCGCGTTCGGCGGCGCGCGCCGCGACGAGGAGCGCGCGCGGGCCAAGGAGCGCGTCTTCTCCTTTCGCGACGACTTCGGCCAGTGGGATCCGAAGGCCCAGCGCCCCGAGCTGTGGAATCTCTACAACGGCCGCGTGCGCAAGGGCGAGCACGTCCGCGTCTTCCCCCTCTCGAACTGGACCGAGCTCGACGTCTGGCAGTACGTGCGCGAGGAGGGCATCGAGCTGCCCTCGATCTACTTCTCCCACTCGCGCGAGGTCTTCCGCCGCGACGGGATGCTCTACGCCACCTCGGACTTCGTCACGCTCTCAGAGGACGAGGAGCCCTTCGAGGCAGAGGTCCGCTACCGCACGGTGGGGGACATGAGCTGCACGGGCGCCGTCGCCTCGACGGCGGCGACCCTCGAGCAGGTCGTGGCCGAGATCGCCGCCACGCGGATCACCGAGCGCGGCGAGACGCGCGCGGACGACCGCGTCACCGAGGCGGCGATGGAGGACCGCAAGCGCGAGGGCTACTTCTAGCTAGATGACCGGCCCGGCCACCAACGGCTCGATCGCCCCCGCGCTCGTGGACGCGAGCTCCTCCGAGCTCCTGCGCTTCGCCACGGCGGGCTCGGTCGACGACGGCAAGTCGACCCTGATCGGGCGCCTCCTGCTCGATTCCAAGCAGATCTTCGAGGATCAGCTAGAGCACGTCCGCACCGTCTCCGCGCGCCGCGGCGGGGGGGGCCGGCTCGACCTCTCCCTGCTCACCGACGGCCTGCGGGCCGAGCGCGAGCAGGGGATCACGATCGACGTCGCCTACCGCTACTTCGCCACGCCCCGGCGGAAGTTCATCATCGCCGACACCCCCGGCCACGTCCAGTACACGCGCAACATGGTCACGGGCGCCTCGACGGCCGACCTCTCGATCATCCTCATCGACGCCCGCAAGGGGGTCGTCGAGCAGTCCCGCCGCCACGCCTTCCTCGCCTCGCTGCTGCGCATCCCCCACCTCGTCGTGGCGGTCAACAAGATGGACCTCGTCGGCTACGACGAGGCGGTCTACGAGCGGATCCAGCACGACTTCACGAGCTGGGCGGCGAAGCTCGAGCTCCCGGACGTCACCTTCATCCCCATTTCGGCGCTGCACGGAGACAACATCGTCGAGCGCTCGGAGAACATGGCCTGGTACGAGGGCCCTTCGCTGCTCTACCACCTCGAGCACGTGCACATCGCCTCCGATCGCAACTTGAAGGACTCCCGCTTCCCCGTCCAGTGGGTCGTGCGCCCGCAGACCGACGAGCACCACGACTACCGCGGCTACGCCGGCCAGGTCGCGGGCGGCGTGTTCCGGCCCGGCGACGAGGTGCTCGTCCTGCCCTCGGGAAGAACTACCCGCGTGGCCGGGATCGATACCTTCGACGGCCCGCTCGAGGAGGCCTTCCCGCCGCTGTCGGTCACCCTGCGCCTCGAGGACCCGCTCGACATCTCCCGCGGGGACATGATCTGCCGCCCGCACAACCACCCCGAGCTGGCGCGGGAGCTCGACGCCACGGTGTGCTGGATGACCGACCGACCGCTCGCGCCCGGGGGCCGCTACGCGATCCGCCACACGAGCCGCGAGGCGCGCGCCGTCGTCTCTGAGCTCCAGTACCGGGTCGACGTCAACACCCTGCACCGCGACGAGGCGGCCGAGCAGCTCGCGCTGAACGAGATCGGGCGCCTGACGCTCCGCCTGAGCGCTCCGCTCATCGTCGATCCCTACCGCCGCAACCGCACCACCGGCGCGTTCGTGCTGATCGACGAGGCCACGAACGACACCGTCGGCGCGGGGATGGTCAACGACGCCCCTTAGGCGGCGATCGGCTACGGGGCGCTGCCGCCGCGGCCGTAGCGGTCGCTCACGCGCACGACGTCGTCGAGCTGCGGGGTGGAGACCTCGACGACGTCGGAGTCCTCGAGCGCCTCGAGCGCGTGCAGCTCGCCGGGAAGGTTGCGCCACGAGTCGCCGGGGCCGAGCTCGGTGGGCTCGAGCGCCTCCTCGGACGGGCCCTTGAGCAACTTCAGGCGCCCGCGCAGGACGTAGCTCGTCTCGTCCTTGGCCTCGTGGTACTGGACCGAGAGGCGCTCGCCGGCGGCCACGTGGAGGATCTTGCCGACGTAGTCGTCGGTCCACGCCCACCAGATCTCGTGGCCCCAGGGCTTGGGGATCCGGACGGGCAGCTCGTCGCGCGCGGGAAGCACCGGGGAAGGATAGGCGGGAGTGCTCGCGCGCCGCCGCTGGCACAATCCGGGGCGATGCGCGTCTCGGCCAAGGTGGACTACGCGGTGCGCGCGGCGGTCGAGCTCGCCGCCCACCCCGAGGAGAAGCCGGTCAAGGTCGACGAGCTGGCCGCGGCGCAGGCCATCCCCGCGCGCTTTCTCGAGAACATCATGCTCGCCATGCGCCACGCCGGCCTCGTGGAGAGCCGCCGCGGGCCGGACGGGGGCTTTAGGCTCGCCAAGCCGGCGGCGGAGATCGTCCTCGCCGACGTCATCCGCGCCGTCGACGGGCCACTGGCCACGGTGGGCGGCGCGGCGGCCGACCGGCTGCAGTACGAGGGCTCCGCCGCCAGCCTGCCCGAGGTCTGGGTGGCCGTGCGCGCCGCGCTGCGGGAGGTGCTCGAGCACGTGACGCTCGCCGACGTGGCCGCCGGGCGCCTGCCGGACTGCGTGCGGGAGCGCGCGGCCGAGCCCGACGCGTGGATCGTGCGCTGAGCGCTACCCGGAGGCGACGGTGTGGGTCGTCCCCGTCGCGCTGCGGTTGCCCGCGGGGTCGAGCTCGTAGAGGACGTAGGTCACGGCGCCGCCCGCGGTGGCCATGAGGTTCGCCGCGCCCGTGATCTTGTCCGGCGTCGCGCCCGAGTTCCGCGTTAGGCGAGCCGGCCGGTGTTCGTGCTCGCCGCGCGCGCGTGCATGACGTGGCCGACCATCGTCCAGAGGCGCGCCTGCTGACCCTGATGGCACGGACGGTGACCTACGGCCCACCCTATGGCGCGTCGGTTGCCTCCGCCGGCGGGGCCGGGTAGAGCAACGCGAGCACGGCGAGCACAACGCCGGCGAGCAGGCCCACACCGAAGTAGGTGACCGCGATCAAGGCGAGGACATGGAGGAGCGCAGCGGTGATCCCTCCCCTTCGGCCGGAGGCCGAAGCTCCTTGAGCGCCCATCGTCCTGCCGCCCGGCTCGTCTGAGCACGGGTCGTCGTAGCGCTGTGCCGAAGCGCCGCGGTGGCGGGCGCCGAGCTCCCGATGCGGCTCCGGCTCAGAGCCCGTGGCCGCGGACGATGTGCACGACGGTGCGTATGAGGATCTTGATGTCGCCCCAGAGCGACCAGCCGCCCACGTAGCGATAGTCGAGCTTGACCATCTCGTCGAGCGGCACGCGGAAGCCGGAGAGCACCTGCCAGGGCCCGGTCATACCCGGCTTCAAATGAAGCCGCCGACGATCCCACCCCCGGATCAGCTCGTCCTCGCTGAGCACCAGGGGGCGCGGCCCGACAAGGCTCATCTCGCCGCGGAGGACGTTGAACAGTTGCGGAAGCTCATCCAACGAGGTCCGCCGGAGCAGCCTGCCGACCCGCGTCACTCGAGGATCATCCGCGATCTTGAACATCGCGCCCGCCTCGTTTCGAGTCAGCAGTTCGTGCTTGCGAGCATCGGCATCCGCCACCATGGTGCGAAACTTGAAGAGGGAGAACCGGCAGCCATCGCGCCCCACGCGCGGCTGGCGAAACAGGATCGGCCCGGCCGAGTCCAGTCGGACGACGATCGCGATCAACGCCAGCGCGGGCGCGACCGCGATCAGGCCGAGGACCGCGCCGACCAGGTCGATCCCGCGTTTGGCGAGCTGCGACGTTCGGCTGAGGCCGAAGCTCGGGACCCCGAGCAGCGTGAGGCCCTGTACCTCCTCGAAGCGCACCGACGCTCCGAGTACCTCGAAGAGCCGGGGGATGACGCTGACGCGCACCCCGAGGGACTTGGCGTAGCGAATCAGATCCACCCCCGCCTGGGTGCCGGACTGTGCGCCCTGGGCGACCACGACCCGATCGATCCGCAAGAGCTCGATCTCAGCCTCGACGTGACGGAGATCCTCGAGGGTGAGGTTGCCGCCGGCGACCACGGGCTCCGGCGGGAGGAGGTGGCACGCGATCTCCGCCCGAGCGCTCGGCTCCTCCGCCAGTCGCTGCGCGAGCATTCGCGCGCTGGACTCGTCGCCGATCACCAGGCAGCGCTCGGGCGGGAGCAACCGGCCGCCGGCGGTCCGGACGACGATGCGCAGCAGGAAGGCGATCGCCGTGACACAGACGAGAAAGCCCAGGAGCGCGTGCCCGCTGATGTTGCTGCTGAACGCGACCGTCGCGGTGGCCGCGGACACCACCCCGAGGACCTGTGGGAGCTCGTCCAGCGCACGGCTGGTAAGCCGGTCGAGCGCCCGGTCGTAGGTACCCGAGAGCTTGCCCACCACCACCATGACGAGCGCGGCAAGCGCAACCTCCAGCGGGCCGTACTCCGACTTCGTGATCGCGCCGAGAAACGCCGTGCTGCCGAGGAGCGCGGCCAGGTCGGCCGCCACGAGGCCTCCCTGCACGACACGCTTGCGCCGAGATGAGGTCTGCCGCGCGGCCGAGCCGTCGGCAAACGGTTCGGCCGGGTCGCGACGCAACCGCTGCGCGACTCGCCGCAGAGGGAGGGGACGTGAAAAGGTCGGAGTGGAACGACGCATCGGCAGGGAAGCACCCGCTGGAGAAGGTCCCCGTCTGGGCGGGATCGCCTACAGTCGACTAAACGGAGCGGGGCGCCGCAACTTTCGCCGGAGCGAGGGCGAAGCCGCTCTATGGAAGGCTATCGGTGTCTTACCGGCCGGATGTGACGTTCGCGCTGTCGGCGGCGGAATGAGCTGCAGGCCTCGGGAGCCGGCCGGTCCGGGCGGTGATCCGCCCGCCCGGCGGCGGCGCACAGCGACAGCGCGAGCACGACTCCGAGAAGCCAGAGGACCGCTGTGATCGCCAGTAAGGTGAGCATCTTCTCGACCTGTCGCCGACGACTCAGGGAGGTCGCCGCCGGAGATGTTCCCAGGGACCCCGGTCGTAAACACTGCTTTTACAGGCCGCGGTGCTCTTTCGTTGGAGAGATCGCGCAAACTCGGATGAATTGCGCGCCGCCGAACGCCCCCGGCCGGGATCGCCGCTCGGCTAGGAGCCGCCGCGACGAGCGACGAACCGCAGCCGCGCCCCAACCGTCGCGAGCGCGGCGCCGAAGGAAGCCGTGAGGACCACCGGGAGACCGGTGAACGGGAGGCTGCCTCCCCCGCCTCCGCCGACGATCGCGGCGGGGCCACCGGAGAGGCTGCCGGGCGCGGTCGCGTGGGCCGCGCCGGGATGCGAGCCCCCGCTCCTCGTGACCCCGAGGGCGCCCGATCCGGGTGACGTGCCCGATCCGGGCGACGTGCCCGGCCCGGGCGAGGTGCCCATGGGCGTCATCCCGTGGGACACGCCGATGGGCTTGACGCCGCCGGTCGGCGAGACCGAGGAGAGCGCCGAGGCCACGCCGAGAACTTGGTGGCCGAGGGCGAGGTAGTGGGAGCTCGTCCAATCCCTCAGCGATCCATGGTCGGTGAGGATCGGAGGGGAGTAGCTCGCGAGACCCGCGCTCTGCATGAGCGGATCATAGCCAAACCAACGGTTTCCGGCAACTCTACGCTGCGCTGCCACGTGTGCGCGAGCACCTCAGGTAAGGTGCCGGCAAGTGCGGCCCAGGCTCGCGCGAAGGGGCCGAGCACCGCTCGAGGGGAGTGATCGGGAACTGACGTCGGGCAGGCTCACACGTTTCGCCGGCTCGGACTCGGCCGAACGCGGACCGGGCGCCGAGCGGGCGGCCGCCGGCGCTCGCGCCCTGGCCGGCCTCGCCATCCACCGCCGTACCGCCCGTGACGCCGGCCTCGAACGGCTCTCCGACCGAGCCTACGGCGCTCTGGCGACGGCGCTCGAGCACCAGCGTCTGCTACCCCTCCTGGGCGGTCGTGCGCTCGAGCTGGCCGAGCGCCCGCCGCGCGAGTTCGTAGAGCGCGTGCGCGACGCGACGGACTGGGCCCGCCAGCTCAGCGAGCTGCAGTCGCTCGCGCTCGAGCCTCTCCTCGCGGTGTTGGGCTCGAGCGGGATCCCGGCGCTCGTGCTCAAGGGCATCCCGCTGGCCGAGCGGCTCCACGGCGACGGCGCGCTCAGGTCCTCGGGCGACTTCGACCTCCTGGTCGGCCGGGCGCACCTGGACGAAGCGGTCGAGCGCCTGGCCGGCGTCGGCTACCGGCCGCAGGTCGAGTGGCGGGACCGTCGCGGTCTGCCCACCCTGCATCGGATCCTCAGCTCCCCCGGGCTCCCGGCCGTCGAGCTGCACTGGCGCCTGCACTGGTACGAGGAGGCGTTCGGCGAGGACATGCTCGCCCGGAGCTCGCCGGATCCTCGCTGGGGGCGGAGACCCGACCCGCTGGACGAGGGACTGGCCCTGCTGCTGTTCCACGCCCGGGACGGGCTGGAAGGTCTGCGGGTCCCGGCCGACATCGCCGCCTGGTGGGACGGCACCGGGGCCGGCATCGACGCCGAGGCGTTTCGCGCGCGGATCGCTGCCTATCCGGCCCTCGAGCGCTCGTTCGCCGCGGCCTGGGCCTCGCTGGAATCGCTGATCGGGCTGCCCGAGCGACCCTGGGCCGCGCGGCCGTCGATACGCGCCCGGCTCGCCGCGCGGCTCGCCGATCCGTTCCTGGCCGCCGGAGGGGAGCAGCTCGCCGCCGAGCGGTCGCTCGTCGACGGCCTGCTCACGCCCCGGACGGGTCTCTGGCGCTTCGTGCGGCGCTCGCTCATGCCCCCGGCCGGGGTCCTACGGGCGCGCGCGGCGCAGCGCGGTGTCCGCCTGGGGCGGCGGCGCCTGCGGGCCGCCCAGCTCGCCGTCCCCCTCCAGGTGCTCCCGCGCTTCGGCCTGGCCATCCTGCGCCGCCGCCGGCTCGCCATCCCGTCGCGTCAGGACCCGCGGGCGTGAGCGGAGATCAAGGACGCCGCCCGCGCGGCCGTCCCCTGCTCCGGCAAGCGCAGCTCGTAGAAGGGCACCCGCGCCGCCAGCGCTCCGGCGAGCTCCAGATGCCGCCTCCGCCGCTCCGCGCTCTCGATGTCGAAGATGTAGGTCATGGCATGGACGAGCAGGGGATCGGGCGCGATCCCGCGGAGCTGAGGCGGGTCGGACCCGGCGCGGCGCATGACGTAGATCCCGGCCAGGGGACCCGCTCCCGGACCCGCGACCGGGGCGGTGACGTACTCGCCCTCCACCTGGCCGAGGAGCGGACCCAGTCGCGCCCTCCCGCGCCCGCCGATCGCGTTCCGCTCCGCGCTCGAGATCTTCGTGAGCCGGGGTCCGGGATGGGCGCGAATCCCTTCGCCCGCGCCCTCGACGGCCAGGACGTCATCGGTCATGAACTCCGCTCCAGCCGCCACCAGGTGCGCCGCGATCGAGCTCTTCCCGGTCCCCGACGCCGCCACGAACGCGAGCACGCGGCCGTCCATGACCACGGCGCTTGAGTGGAGGACCTCGAGCCCCTGCAGCACCGCGGCGATCGGCAGGGCGCGCGCGCAGAGCATGAGCAGCGGCCGGACTTCCGGCCGCTCCCCTCCGGCCACCTGCGAGATCTCCCGCCCGTCCGGGCTCACGATCTGGACGCCGTAGCCCCGCGCCTCGACCCGCAGGCCGCGCGCCGTCTGGCTGTCCACCGACAGCAGGACCCGGCCGTCCGGGTGGCGCTGCTCGGCGACCCGGGCGACCCCCGGGCCGCGCCACGGCCACGCCAGGCGCTCGTCCAGCCGCATGCGCACCGTGCACCGCCGCCCGTCCGGAGCCCGGCCCTCGGCGAAGCCCACGGGACCGGCATCACCGTCGACGGTCAGCCCGAGCGCCTGCATGGCCCCCCCGGGGCTGGCGGGCGGCGATCTCATCCCGTCGAACACCGGAGCGGCGCGCGGAGCACCTGCAGCCGGCCCCAGGGGAGGTCGCGCAGCAGCTCTCCCGGCGAGAGCCCGTCGAACAGCGACGGGTAGGGATCGCGACCCAGACGGTGCGGATCCTCGGCGTAGAAGCCGATCGCGTGCGCGGTCTTGTCCCGCACGACGATGCCGTAGCGCTGGGCGGCCAGCGCGATGATCTCCGCCGCGCGCGGCAGCCCGAGCGCCCCGACGTTCACGTTCGGGTCGAGGCGCAGGTGAGCGCCCTCGGGCAGCACGCCGGGGCTCGGATCCGCCCCGTCGGTCCGCGGCGCGGGGAGCGCCCGGCAGCCCGCCCGGGCCGTCGGGAGCGCGAGGGCCAGCGCGTGGTCGATCCGCCCGCGCTCGAGCTCCCGCACCGTGATGAGCCCCCCGGCCAGCGCCAGGCCTGTCCCCGTCGCCCCCCAGTCGTCCTGGGCGCCCGGCCACGCCGCGGTCGAGAACCAGCCGGGATTGCTCGAGACGTGCGCCATCGCGCCGCCCCAGTTGGCGTGCCAGCCGTCGGGCTCGCGGTGCATCTCGAAGAACTCCCACATGCGATCCGTCGCCGGCTGCCACAGCGCGAGCTGGCTGTCGCTGCC
>JBBQAA010000011.1:0-30411 GCA_038276395.1 Solirubrobacterales bacterium
GACGACCTCGCGCCCGGCGTGGGCGGCCACGAGCTCGCGCGGGGGCCCCTCGGCCACGACCCGGCCCCGGGCCATGACCGCGACGACGTCGGCCAGGCGCTCGGCCTCCTCGATGTAGTGGGTGGACATGAGCACGGTCACGCCCTCGCCGCGCAGGCGGTCGATGAGGCTCCAGAGTTCCTGCCGGACCTGAGGATCGAGCCCGACCGTCGGCTCGTCGAGCAACACGAGCTCGGGCTGGTGCACGAGCCCGCGGGCGATCAGCAGGCGCCGGCGCATCCCGCCCGAGAGCGCGGTGACCTCGGTGTCGGCGCGGTCGGTGAGCTGAGCGAGGGCGAGCGCGCGGTCGATCGCCTCCTCCCGCTCGGCGCGCGGGACCTTGTAGAGCCGCGCGAAGACGGCCAGCACCTGGCGGGCCGAGAGCTCCTGGTCGAGGTTGTCCTGTTGGGGGACGACGCCCATCCGGGCCCGCGCCGCCTTCGACTCGGCGGGGAGGGGAAGGCCGAGCACGGTGATCTCCCCCGCGTCGGCGACCGACTGCCCGGTGAGCAGGCGCATGGAGGTTGACTTCCCGGCGCCGTTGGGACCGAGCAGGCCGAAGCAGATCCCGGCCGGGACCTCGAGGTCGAGGCCGTCGACGGCGTGTATGTCGCCGAAGGTCTTGACGGCGCCGCGGAAGGAGATGGCGGAGGCGGCGCTCACGAACCCGTCGCCCGGATCCGGATCGGCCCGCGGGCGGAGAGGGCGTCCACGGACGCCCCGCCCTGGGTGACCTCGACGCTGCCCTCGGCGGCCAGCCGGCCCGCCTGCGCCCGCACGGAGCCCATCAGCGGCCGCCAGTCCTCCTCCGTGAGCGCCGCGCCGCCTCGCTCGGGCAGAACGTGCGCGGCGCGCGCTCGGCCCCGAGGCGCAGAAGCGTCGCGCGAATCGTCTCGGCGGAGGGCTCGGGGCTCACGCGTTCGAGTATGCCGCCGGGACTCGATGCGAGCGCGCCCGCAGGGCGGCGAGGCCGGCGAGGATGAGCGCGCCCCCCGCGAGCTGGAGCGGCGCCGGGCGCTCGCCCAGCGCGAGTACCGCGGCCAGCAGGCCGAAGAGCGGGATGAGGTTGAGGGCGGCGGCCGAGGTCGAAGCGGGGATGTGCGCCGCGGCGGTCGTGTAGAGCAGGAACGCCCCCGCCGAGCCCACGGCGCCGGCGAACAGCGCGGCGAGCCAGGCCGTGGCGCTCGCGTGGCCGAGCTTCGAGCCGCTCGTCAGCCAAGCCCCGGCGACGAGCGGCGCGCACATGGCCGAGGCCAGGGTGAACTGCCAGGTGGTCAGCGCGAGCGCCGGGGCGGAGCCGGCCAGGCGCCGGGCCACTGTGACGTAGCCGCCCGCCGCGAGGGCGCCCGCGGCGACGAGCGCGGCTCCGAGGAGGCTGTCCCCGGAGCGTGGGCCCGACAGGGCCACGAGCACCGCTCCGGCCACGCCAAGCGCCAGCGCGACCACGGCGCCGCGCTCGAGGCGCTCGCGGAGGAGGAGGACGGCCAGGCCCACGCCCCACACGCTCTCCAGGGTGAGGAGCAGCGAGCCGGTGGCCGCGGAGGTTCGCTCGAGGCCGAGGTTGACCCCGATGAAGGTCAGCGCGGGCTCGAGCAGGCCGAGGAGCGCGAAGGACCATCGCGGCTCGACGCGGGGGCGGCGGCGCTGCGCCAGCCACAGGATCGCGGTCGCCGTGCCGAGCTCGACGGCGAGGAGGTCGAACGCCGAGATCTCGCGCACCGCGCGCTCGCTGGCGGCGACGGCCGCGCCCCAGCACGCGGTGGCGGCGACGAGCAGCGCGAGCGCGCGGCCGCGGGTCACGCCGCCTGCTCGACCGGGCAGGACTGGAGGGGACATGCCTCGAGGTCGCACAGGCGGCAGATGCGCTCGGCGTGCGTCGCGTCCGCGGTGAGCGTGGTCAGCCAGCGCTCGAGCACGCGCTCGAGGGCGGCGCGCTCGCCGGCGGCCAGGCCGCCGACGAGCTGCTCGAGGACGCCGGAGCGGGCGTGCAGGATCTCCCGGGCCCGGGTCTCGCCGCGGCGGGTGAGCCGGAGCGTGACTCGGCGGCGGTCCCGCGCCGCGGCGCGCGTGAGGAGACCCGCGGCCGCGAGCCGGTCGACGAGGCGCACGGCGCCGGAGTGCGTGAGCTCGAGCCGGCGCGCCAGAGCGTCGACGCCCTCGTCCGGATACTGGCCGACGAGGACGAGCGCGGCGGCGTCGCGCTCCGGCGGCAGCGCCGCGGCGAGCTCGTCGACGATCGTGAGCGCGGCCGCGCCCAGGAGGTTGGCGGTGCGGGCGTCCGACATATGAGTGGATCATACATCTGTAATCCCGGCGTAACCGCGCGCGCGTACTCTCAGGACATGCTATTCCTCTCCCGTCACAAGACCCAGATGGTCGAGCCCGAGAGCGCGCTCCCGGGCCGCGAGTCCACCATGCCCGTGCCCGCGCGGCACGAGGTGCTTGGCACGCCGCTGACGCCGCCCTTCCCGGAGGGCTACGAGCGGGCGATCGTCGGGATGGGCTGCTTCTGGGGCGCCGAGCGCGTGTTCTGGACGCTGCCCGGCGTCCACACGACGGCCGTCGGCTACGCCGGCGGCTTCACGCCGAACCCGTCCTACGAGGAGGTCTGCTCGGCCAAGACCGGCCACACGGAGGCCGTGCTCGTCGTCTTCGACCCGGCCAAGATCACCTACGAGGAGATCCTCAAGGCGTTCTGGGAGGGCCACGACCCGACCCAGGGGATGCGCCAGGGCAACGACGCCGGCACCCAGTACCGCTCGGCGATCTACACGACGAGCGAGGAGCAGGCGAGCCTCGCCGGCGCCTCGGCCGAGTCCTACAACGAGCGCCTGGCCGCCGCCCGCAAGGGCGAGATCACCACAGAGATCGCGCCCGAGGGCGAGTTCTTCTACGCCGAGGACTACCACCAGCAGTACCTGGCCAAGAACCCGAACGGCTACTGCGGGCTCGGCGGCACGGGCGTCGCCTGCCCGATCGGCGCGGGCCTCAGCGCGGCGTGAGGCTCTCGACTAGGAGGTGTCCTGCCCTGCGCCCAGGGCGTACGAGGGCAGGACGGCTCCGGTGGATACCCGCCCGACGTGGGCTCGGCTAGGTCAGCGTTTCGTCTGACTCCGGCTTCCGCGCCGACACGATGAGGTTGTAGAAGAGCTCCGGCGGGAGCCGCGGCTCGAGCAGCGCGCGGTCGACCCGCTGCAGGGCGAGGTAGCCGCGGAAGGCGAACATCTTCCACGACCAGGGCACCTCGGCGGGGTCGGCCGAGGCCTCGAGGGTCCGGCTCGTCCAGCCGAACAGGTTGGCCAGGAGCTCCTCCCCGCGCACGCGGACGTCCGCAAGGCCCGCGGCGCGCGCGACGCGCGCGAGGGAGCCCGGATCGAAGGCGTGGACGTCGACCTGCCACTCGAGGAAGTGGTCCGCCGCCGCGCCGTTCTCGGAGTCCGCGGGGAGCGGCGCCGCGCCCGCGCCCATCGCCCAGCGCCAGGCGGGGGAGAGGCGCACCGCAGCGCGCTTGGGCAGCGCGGCGAGCCGGTCGCCGTGGCGCGAGGGCTCGCCCGCGAAAACGACCCGGCCCCCGGGCCGGAGCACCCGCGCGAACTCGGCGAAGGCGCGCTCGAGGTCGGGGATGTGATGGAGCACCGCGTGGCCGAGCACGAGGTCGAAGCTCTCATCCGGGGAGGGAAGCGCCTCGGCGTCGGCGCGCACGGCCTCGACGCGCGCCCCGAGCCCCAGCGCCTCCGCGTTCTCCCCCAGCCGCTCGAGCATCCCCGGCGAGATGTCCGTGCACACGGCCTCCCGCGCGATCCCCGCACACAGCAGGTTCAGCGAGAAGTAGCCCGTCCCGGCGCCGATCTCGAGGATGCGCGCGAAGGGGCCGGGATCGCGGCCGAGCGCCTTCTCGAGCTTCACGCGCACCTGGGCCGCCCCGCCGTCGCCGAAGTCGATCCCCCATTTGGCGTCGTACTCGCCGGCGGCGACGTCGTGGTAACGGACGTTGACGTCGCGAATCTCCTCGGCCGTCGCGGGTGCCGCCATCGGCGCGAGAGTGTACGGGACCGTTTACTAGCCTCCCGCGCCGCCGATGGCCCGCGCGCTCGTCCTCTCCTGGGAGTACCCGCCGATCGTCGAGGGCGGCCTGGCCCGCCACGTCCGCAAGCTCTCCGAGGCGCTCGCGGCCGAGGGGGAGGAGATCCACGTGCTCACGCGCGGGGACGAGTCGATGCCGGCCGAGGAGCTCGTGCGCGGCGTGCACGTCCACCGCGTGCGCGAGCCCGGCCGCCCGCGGGAGCTCGGCGAGTTCGTCGCCTGGATCGAGCACATGAACGCCGACATGCTCGCGGCGGGGGTCGAGCTCGGCGACCGCTACGGCTTCGATCTCGTCCACGGCCACGACTGGCTCGTGGCCTCGGCCGGCGACCACCTCGCCCGCCGCTTCCGCGCCCCGCTCGCGGTGACGATCCACGCCACCGAGTTCGGGCGCCACCAGGGCTGGGTCGAGACCCATCCGCAGTCCTACATCCACGGCGTCGAGCAGTGGATCACCAACCGCGCCGACCGCGTCATCGCCTGTTCGTCCTACATGCGCGAGCACGTCTGCGACATTTTCGGCCTCGACGAGGACCGCGTGGCCGTCATCCCCAACGGGATCGACCCGCTGGACCTGCAGCCGGTCGACGACCTGCCGACGCTCCGCTCGCACTTCGCCGCCCCGGAGGAGACGCTGGTCCTGCTCGTCGGGCGGCTCGTCTACGAGAAGGGCTTCCAGCTCGCGCTCGACGCCCTGCCCGGGATCATCGAGCGGGTCGGGGGCGTGCGCTTCCTCGTCGCCGGCTCGGGGACGGCCGAGGCCGACCTGAGGGCCCAGGCCGAGCAGCTCGGCCTGATGGAGCACGGGACGTTCCTCGGCTGGATCGGCGACGATGTCCTGCACTCGCTCTACCGCATCGCCGACCTCACGGTCGTCCCCTCGATCTACGAGCCGTTCGGGCTCGTCGCGCTCGAGGCGATGGCCTCGGGCTGCCCGTGCATCGTCGCCGACACGGGCGGCCTGCGCGAGGTCGTGCCCAACGAGGACGTGGGGCTGCGCTTCACCGCGCGCGACTCCGCGTCGCTCGAGACGATGGTCGAGCGCCTGCTGACCGACCCCGCGCTGCGGGACCGGCTCGTGGCCGAGGCCTCCGAGCACGTGCTCTCCTTCGATTGGGGAGACATCGCGCGGCAGACGGCGGAGGAGTACGCCGCGCTGCTCGGCGCGGCGCGGTAGCGCGCCCCCCGGCCGTCGCTCCCGGCGCCCGGTCCGGCGCGAGGGGACGGGCCGGGAGGAAGGGGGGGCCGGAATGTGCGGGAGGGTCCGCGGGGGTGCCCGACCCCGTCGCTTTGTCGGTCGACCGCGGCCGATCTGTGCCGCAGCGACGAAACCATCGGCCCGCAACCTCTTCGCTGACTTCACGGGGCAGCGGCGCGCGAAGGCAACGAAACGATCGCTCCGGCGGCCCGCCCTCGCACCACACCGGGCCGGCGCTCCGGCGAGGGCGCGCCTCGCTGGAGGCGCGGGATCGGTCCCCCTCAGCGCCAGCGCAGCGTCTCCGGCTCCTCGCGCATCCGGATGACGCGGGCGGGGACGCCGCCGACGACCGCGTTCTCCGGCACCTCGCGCGTCACCACCGAGTTCGTTCCCACGATGGCGTTGTCCCCCACGGTGACCCCGCGGAGCAGGCAGGCTCCGTAGCCGATCCACACGTTGTGCCCGACGCGGACGTCGCGCTTGTAGATCCCCTGCTGGCGGATCGGCCGCTCGACCTCGACGACCCCGTGGTCGAAGTCGATCAGCATCACGCGGTCGGCGACGATGCACTCGCGCCCGATCTCGACGCGCCGGAAGGCGGAGATCGTGCACTCCTGGCCGAGCACGGTCTTCGCGCCGATCTCGACGACGCCCTCGTGCACGCGCAGCTTGCAGCCGTGGCCGATCCATGCCCAGCGCCCGAGCCGGAGCCGCCCGTGGCGGCCGATCTGGATCTTCACGCCCGGGCCGATGAAGCAGACGCCGTCGGTCACGAGGCGGCCGCGGAAGCGGAGCCTCAGCCACGCCCAGCGCAGGACGAGCCCCGCGTACTTCCAGTGGAGCATGTTGTTGCGCCGCGCGAAGCGGAGGAAGGCCCGGGGCCCGCCGGCGAGCGGCGGCGGCGCGCCGCGCACGGCTGCCGCGGGCCGGGAGGGCGCGTCGACGGGCGGCATCGGGGCGGGATGCTATTCATCCCGGCCCCCGATGGCCGACCCCGAGACCCCGCCGAAAGCGCCGCTCGCCGAGCGCCTCCTCGCCGGCGACAAGCGCGCCCTGGCGCGGGGGATCTCGCTCGTCGAGGACGACGACCCCGCCGGCTGGGAGCTCGTCTCCGCCGTCTATCCCGAGACCGGCAGGGCCGCGGTCGTCGGCTTCACCGGCGCGCCGGGGGCGGGGAAGTCGACGCTCCTCTCCGCGCTGACGAAGTCAGAGCGCGCGCGGGAGCGGCGCGTCGGCGTCCTCTCCATCGACCCCTCCTCGCCCTTCACCAAGGGTGCGCTCCTCGGCGACCGGATCCGGCTCTCCGAGCACTTCCTCGACCCGGGCGTCTTCATCCGCTCGATGGCCAACCGCGGCGCGCTCGGCGGCCTCTCGGAGGCCGCGCTCCAGGCCGCGCTCCTCATGGACGCCTCGGGCTGTGACTCCGTGTTCCTCGAGACGGTCGGCGTCGGGCAGGCCGAGGTCGACATCATCGACCACGCCGACACGGTCGTGCTCGTCCTGATGCCCGGCTCGGGCGACTCGATCCAGGCGCTGAAGGCCGGGGTCATGGAGATCCCCGACGTCATCGTCGTCAACAAGGCCGACCATCCGCTCACCGACACCATGGTGCGAGAGGTCCGCGGCGTGCTCTCGCTCGGCCCGAAGCCCCCGTGGCGGATCCCGATCGTCCGCACCGAGGCGGTGAGCGGCAAGGGGACCGAGGAGCTCGTCGAGCGCCTGGCCGAGCACCGCGCGCACCTGGAGGAGGAGGGGCTCCTGGCCGCGCGCCGGCGGCGGAACCTGATGAACGAGGTCATCGCCATCGCCACGAACCGGATGCGCTCAGAGCTCGTGGAGTCCCTCCGCGAGGACCCGCGCGTGCAGGAGCTGCTCGACGAAGTCGTCGCCCGCACCACCGATCCCGCGAGCGCCGCGGCCGAGATCCTCGGGCGCCGGCTGGGGGACGGGGCCTAGGCCGGTTCCGCGATGCGCTCGAGGGCGGCGATGCGCCGGCCCTTGACGAGCACGCGATCACCGGGACGGGCGAGGACGAGAATGGCCGCGCGGGAGATACATGGCCGCCTCGGGGCCTACGCACACAATCGCCATGTAGCCGAGCTCGGCCGCCAGTGCTGCGGTCTCGCGCTGGTAGGCGTCGATCTCGCAGCCCAGGTCCGGCAGCGCCCCGAGCACCGCGATGCGGCGCCGGGCGGGAGCGCCGCGATGAGCTCGGCCTTGCTGGCGCCCGCGAGGTGCTGTACACCAACGACGCCGGCGCCGGCCGGCCGTTGGTGGACCGGGAGGTCGCCCGCGCCGCGCTCGAGCGCCGCCCGGCCGCGCCTGCGCTCAGGCCCCGAGCGCCCGCGCGATGACCATCTGCTGGACCTCGTCGGTGCCCTCGCCGATCGTCAGGATCTTGGCGTCGCGGTAGAAGCGGCACACGGGGTACTCCTCGATGTAGCCGTAGCCGCCGTGGATCTGCACGGCCTCCTCGGCGCAGCGGACGGCCAGGCGGCCGGTCTTCAGCTTGGCCTGGGCCGCGGTCAGGGAGAAGTCTCGCCCGGCATCCTTCTCCCGCGCGGCCTTGTAGGTGAGCAGGCGGGCGGCCTCGATCTCCGTGGCCATGTCGGCGAGCTTTCCCTGGATGGCCTGGAACTTCGCGATCGGCCTGCCGAACGCGCGGCGCTCCTTGGCGTAGGCCAGCGCCTCGTCGAGCGCGCCCTGGGCGAGGCCGACGCCCATCGCCGCCACGCCGATCCGCCCGATGTCGAGGATGTGCAGGAACTGGTGAAAGCCCTTCCCCCGCTCGCCGAGGAGGTTCTGCTCGGGAACGCGGCAGTCGGTGAACGTCAGCGGCCGGGTGTCCGAGGCGTTCCAGCCCATCTTGCGGTAGGGCTCACCCTGCTCGTAGCCGGGCGCGTCCTGGGGGACGATCAGGTTCGAGATCTCCTCCTCGCCCGTCCGCGCGGTGATGCAGACGACCCCGGAGATGTCCGTGCCCGCGTTGGTGATGAACTGCTTGGCGCCGTCGATGACCCACTCGCCGTCCTTGAGCCGGGCGCGGGTCCGGGTGTTCCCGGCGTCCGACCCCGCCTCGGGCTCGGTCAGCCCGAAGGCGCCGAGGATCTCCCCCGAGCAGAGCTTCGGCAGCCACTCGGCCTTCTGCTCCGCGGTGCCGAACACGTGGATCGGCTGGGTGCCGAGAGAGGTGTGCGCGCACAGCGTGATCGCCACCGAGGAGTCGACCCGGGTCAGCTCCTCGACGGCGAGCGCGTAGGCCAGCGTGTCGGCGCCCGCGCCGCCGTGCTCCTCGGGGAAGGGGATCCCCATGAGGCCGAGCTCCCCGAGCTCGCGCACGATCTCGTAGGGAAAGCTCTTGGTGCGGTCAAGCTCCCCGGCCACGGGCGCCACCCGCTCCTGCGCGAACTCGCGGACGGTCGAGCGGATGAGCCGGTGGTCGTCGGAGAGGTCGAAGTCCATAACGTCGGGATTGTGCCGCCCGGCCCTCTCGTCGTCCTCGGTCCGCTGAAGCCCGGCGGGATCGCGCCGAGCCTCTTCGTGCTCGTCGAGCGCGGCGCCGCGCGCAGCCCGCGCATGGCGGCGGCCACGCGCGGCGAGGTCGTGCTCGCCTTCGACGAGGGCTATCCACCCGTCTCGATCCGCTTCGGGGAGCGGGAGATCGAGGTGGGGGAGCAGCCCTCGGAGACGCCCGACGCCACCGTCTCGGGATCGCTGGCCGCGCTCTCGGCGCTCCTCGTCACGCCGCTGTTCGGCGGGGTCCCGCGCTCGCGCGCCGGGCTCGGCGCGCTGGCCCGCCGCGAGATCCGCGTGAGCGGCCGGCGCGGCCTCGCACGGCGGCTGATCGCGCTGATCGCGCTTGACCCGCGGCGGTGAGCGGCGGCTCAGCCCGCTTCCGCGGTCCGCTCGGCCAGCGCCACGAGCGTGCGCAGGCCGAAGCCCGAGCCGCCCGTCTTCGCGTAGGGCAGCCCGGCGTCGTCGGCCACGCCGGCGATGTCGAGATGCGCCCAGGGCACGTCCCCGGCGAACCGGGAGATGAAGGCGGCGGCGGTCGCGGGCTGGGCCTTCGTGCGCGCGGCGGCGGAGTTCCGCAGGTCGGCGTAGCGGCCCTCCATCGCCTTGGCGTAGCGGGGGTGCAGGGGAAGGCGCCAGACGAGCTCCCCGGCCGCCTCGGCCGCGCCGGCGACCTCGGCCGCCCAGTCCTCGTCGGAAGAGAAAAGTCCGGCGTAGACGTCCCCGAGCGCGGTGACCACCCCGCCGGTCAGCGTCGCCACGTCGAGCAGCCGCTCGGCGCCCTCGCTGCGCGCCCAGCTCAGGCAGTCGGCGAGCACGAGCCGGCCCTCGGCGTCCGGGTTGTCGACCTCGACGGTCAGGCCCTCACGGGTGCGGACGATGTCCCCGGGCTTGACCGCGCGCCCGTTGATCAGGTTCTCCGTCGCCCCCACGACCCCGATGACGCGCACGGGGAGCTCCAGCTCGGCGATCGCGGCGAGGGTCTCGAGCACGGCGGCGCCGCCCGACATGTCGAACTTCATCGCCTCCATTCCGGCCTTGGGCTTCAGCGCGTAGCCGCCCGAGTCGAAGGTCACGGCCTTGCCGACGAGCGCGAGCAGCGGGCCGCGGGCGCCGCTCGGCTCGTGGCGGATCGTGATGAGCCGGGGCTCGGTCAGCGAGCCCTGGGCCACGCAGGCGAAGGCGCCCATGCCCTCGGCGATGATCTCGGCGCGGCCGAGCGCGGCGACCTCGACGCCCGGGATCTCCCGCGCCCGGGCCTCGAGCGCCTCCGGGGTCATGTCGTTGGCCGGGGCGTTCTGCAGGTCGCGCACGCGGTTCTGGGCCCGGGCGAGGACCTCGGCGCGCGCAACCGGCGCGGCGACGTCGTCGTGGGCGGAGACGGTCAGCCGCTCGAGCGCCCGGTCCTCGGCGTCCGCCTTGTAGCGGCGGAAGCGGTAGCCGCCGAGGAGCGTGCCGTGCACGAGCCCGGCCACGGCCGCGGGTGAGGAGTGGTGGGGAGCCTCCCAACACAGGTGCCGCGCGCCGAGCTCGCGCGCGCGCTCCTGCACGGCGGCCGCGACCTCCCGCGCCGCCTCGCCGTCCCAGTCCTCCCGGGCGCCGAGGCCGGTGAGTATCCAGCGCCTCCCGGCGGCGTGGCCGACCGCGAGGGACCCCCGCGCCGCGCGCGCCTCCCCGGAGTCCACGAGCGCGCCGAGAGCGCGCTCCTCGGTGTCGTGGGCGACGCCCTTGCCCGTGTAGAGCCCGACCGCGACGGTGTCGGCGTCGGTCGTGGCGGGCGCGTCGGTGGTGGCGCGGACGTCCATCGCGAGGCAGGCTAGGGGGCGCCTCGCGGCCGAAAGGTCAGGAGCCCGAGCCCTCGAGCGCCGGCTCCGGCCGCCGTCCCGGCCGCCAGGAGGAGACGAGCAGCACGACGATGAGCACCGGCACGGCGGCGATGGCCGCGGCGGGGATCGGCGCGCCCGCCTTGGAGAGCAGCCCGAGCCCGGCCCCGAGGAGCACGACCCCGAGCACGACGCGCAGCGACCGCACCGGCACGCGGACCGAGAGCGCCGAGCCGATCCACACGCCCGGCACCGAGCCGAGGAGGATGGTGCCCGCCAGCGCGTAGTCGACGTTCCCGGCGAAGATGTGCGCGATCGCCGCCGCCCACAGGAGGATCGCGGCGTGGAAGACGTCCGTGCCCACGACCCGGCGGGGCGCGAGGCGGAAGCCGAGGATGAGCCCGACGGCGATGAGCGAGCCGCTGCCCGCGCTCGTCACGCCGAGCACGAAGCCGACCGACGCGCCGAGCAGGCCGGCCATGACCTTGTTGCGCCGCGTGGGCAGCGCCGAGTCGAGCTCGCCCGAGGTGTCGGTGAGGATGAGGGTCTTGAACAGCATCGCGATGCCGCAGAGCAGCAGCGCGGCGGCCACGGCGATGAGGATCCCGTCGTCGAACTTCGGCCCCGTCGACTTCTCCAGCAGGTGTAGGACGTAGACGCCCGCGAGGGCGGAGGGCACCGAGCCGCAGGCCATCCACTTCGACACGCCGAAGTCGACGGTGCGGTACCTGACGTGGCGCCAGCCGCCGACGGTCTTCGTCACCGCGCCGTAGGCGAGGTCGGTGCCGATCGCGGTCACGGGCTTGACGCCGAAGACGAGGATGAGCAGCGGGGTCATGAGGGAGCCGCCGCCCATGCCGGTCAGGCCGACGAGGACACCGACGCCGAGGCCGAAGACGATGATGAGGGGATCCATGGGTCGCGAGAATACAAAACAAACTCGGTAAGGAATTAGATGAACGGGCGCCCGCGGCGCTCGCTCCCTCGGAGACCCCAGGCTCACCGCGGCCCGTCCTAGGATGGTCCCATGCCCAAGACCGTGATCCTCTCGGCCGCGCGCACCCCCATCGGGAAGCTCGGCGGCGCGCTGTCCTCCGTCGACGCCACCGAGCTCGGCGGCACCGCGATCCAGGCCGCGCTCGAGCGCGCCGAGGTCGCCCCGGAGGAGGTCCAGCACGTCGTCATGGGCCAGGTGATCCAGGCCGGGCAGGGCCAGATCCCGTCCCGCCAGGCCCAGATCAAGGCCGGCATCCCCAAGGAGGTCTCCTCCGAGACGGTCAACAAGGTGTGCGCCTCGGGCATCCGCGCCGCCGGGATCCTCGACGCGGCCATCCGCGCCGGGGACCTCGAGGTCGCGGTCGCCGGTGGGATGGAGTCGATGTCCAACGCTCCCTACCTGCTCAAGGGTGCCCGCTTCGGCTTCCGCATGGGCGACGGCAAGGCCATCGACTCGATGCTGAGCGACGGCCTGACGAATCCCTTCTCCGGCAAGCACATGGCCCACGAGGCCTCCGAGGTCGCCGCCGAGCTCGAGATGACCCGGGCCGACATGGACAAGTGGTCCGTGCGCTCCCACGAGCTGGCGGTCAAGGCCACCGACGAGGGCCGGCTCCCGGACGAGATCGTCCCCGTCACGGTCAAGGGGAAGAAGGGCGACACGGTCGTCGAGATCGACGAGGCCCCGCGCCGGGACACCTCGCTCGAGTCGCTGGCAAAGCTCCCACCCATCTTCATGAAGGACGGCTCGCACACCGCGGGCAACGCCCCGGGCGTCAACGACGGCGCGGGGGCACTCGTGCTCGCCTCCGACGAGTGGGCCGAGCAGCACGGCAAGACGCCGCTGGCCACGATCCTGGCCCAGGCCCAGGTCGCCGACGACTTCGCCTATCTGGCCCGGACGCCGGCCGCGGCGGCGAAGGTCGCGCTCGAGAAGGCCGGGCTCACGGCCGGCGACATCGACCTGTGGGAGATCAACGAGGCCTTCGCCTCCGTCACCCTCAACTCGATCCGGGTCCTCGGCATCGATGAGGACAAGGTCAACGTCAACGGCGGCGCCGTCGCCCTCGGGCATCCGATCGGCGCCTCGGGCGCTCGGATCCTCGGCTCGCTCGCGCTGGAGCTCCGGCGCCGCGGTGGCGGCCTCGGCTGCGCGGCGATCTGCTCGGGCGGCGGGCAGGGCGACGCCGTCATCATCGAGGTCGCGGCCTGACCGGCGCACCCGGCACCGCCGCCTTCTTCGACCTCGACCGGACCCTGATCTCGGGGTCCTCGGTCTACCACTTCGGCCGCGCCGCCCACGCCGCGGGGCTGCTGAGCCGCCGTCGGCTCGCCGCCGACGCGCTGGCCAACCTCCGCTTCCGCCTGCGGGGCTCGACCGACGCCGCCGCCGACGAGCTGCGCGCGCGGATCTCCGAGGCCGTCGCGGGCGTGCCGGTCGTGCAGCTCCGCCGCCTCGCGCCCGCGGTCCTCGCCGGGGTCCTGCCCCGGATCTATCCGGAGATCCTCGCCGAGGCCCACGCCCACCAGGACGAAGGGCGGCGCGTGTACATCGTCACCGCCGCCTCGCAGGAGATCGCCGAGATCCTCGCCCACGTGCTCGACCTCGACGGCGGCATCGGCTACCGCTCGGAGATCGTCGATGGCGTCTACACCGGGCGCCCCGACGGACCTTTCACCTACCGCGAGGGGAAGGCCGTGGCCATCCGCGAGCTGGCCGCCGGCGAGGGGTTCGACCTCGCGGGCTCCTACGCCTACTCCGACTCCGAGTCCGACCTGCCCATGCTCCGCGCCGTCGGCCACGCCGTGGTCGTCAACCCGGACGCCGAGCTCGCCCGCGCGGCGCGGGAGGAGGGCTGGCGGATCCTTCGCCTCGACCGGATCCACCGCCGGCTGCGGATCGCCGCCGGCCTCGTGCTCAGCGCCGGCGCGGCGGGCGCGGGCGCGGCGCTGGCGGCGCGGCGGTGAGCCTCCACGAGCTCTCCGACGAGCAGCGGGAGATCCGCGACCTCGCCCGGCGCTTCGCCGACGAGCGCGTGGCGCCGAACGCCGCGGCTTGGGATCGGGAGAAGGCCTTTCCCCGGGACGCGCTGCGCGAGCTCGGGGAGCTCGGCCTGCTCGGGGTCTGCGTGCCCGCCGAGCTCGGCGGGGCGGGGGCGGATTTCCTCTCCTACCTGCTCGTGCTCGAGGAGCTCTCGCGCGGCGACGCCGGCCTCGGCGTGACCGTGGCGGTGCACACGAGTGCCGGGACGCTGCCGCTGATCGACCACGGCACCCGCGAGCAGCGCGAGCGCCTCGTGCCGCCGCTCGCCCAGGGCCACGAGCTCGCCGCCTTCGCGCTGACCGAGGCCGAAGCGGGCTCCGATGCCGGCGCGCTGCGGACCAAGGCCGACGCCGAGGGCCGCCTCACCGGCCAGAAGCAGTGGATCACCAACGGCTCCCACGCCCACGTCTTCACGGTCTTCGCCCGCGATCACGATCCGCCTCACCCGATCTCGGCCTGGGTCGTCCGCCGCGGCGCGCCCGGCTTCGCCGCCGTCCGCGAGGAGGACAAGCTCGGCCTGCGCTCCTCCTCCACAGCCGATCTCGTGCTCGAGCAGACGCCCGGGGAGCGCCTGGGCGCCCCCGGCGGCGGGATGCGCGTGGCGCTCCAGACGCTCGACGGTGGGCGGATCGGGATCGCCGCCCAGGCCGTCGGGATCGCCCAGGCTGGGCTCGACGTGGCCGTGACCCACGCGCGCGAGCGCCGCGCCTTCGGGCGCCCGATCGGCGCCCAGGGCCAGATCCAGTCAAAGCTCGCCGAGATGCAGACGGAGATCGAGGCGGCCCGCGCGCTCACCTGGCGCGCCGCGCGCCTGAAGGACGCCGGGCGTCCGCACGGCGTCGAGGGCGCGCAGGCGAAGCTCCTCGCCTCTCGCGTGGCCCGGGTCCAGACGGCGGAGGCCATCCAGGTCCTCGGCGGCTACGGCTACACCAAGGAGCTGCCGGCGGAGCGCTACTACCGCGACGCCAAGGTCACGGAGATCTACGAGGGAACGAGCGAGATCCAGCGCCTCGTGATCGCCCGCGCGCTGCTCGGCGACGCGGCCCGGGGCTGACGGGACGGACCTGCCGGTGCTCGCCGCGCGCGCGGCGTTCCTGCACCTGTGGGCGCTCCACGACCACAACTGCGGGAACGGCCGAGCGGGACGTATGTCAAGTTTCGCAGGCGGCGCAACTCCTGGGAAGGGCCTGTGTTCGACTCAGCAGAACCGGCCCCCGCGCTCTGGACGGCGAGGGTGAAGCGATAGGCCGGTCAACCGTCCATCAAGACTCAGGAGGCTCTCTGATGAGAGGTCGCTTCGCCGTGCCCGTCGCGCTGCTCGCGACGGTCGCCGTCCCCGCCAGTGCGCAGGCCGGCATCAAGCATCATGGCCACAAGCATTCCGGCTACTACGGCCAGAAGGTCAGCATCAACGCCACCCCCAACCCCGACGTCACGGGCACGCCGCTCACCATCTACGGCCAGCTGCGGGCTCATGACGTCTCGGACCGCCTGGTGCTCCTGTGGCACCGCGTCGCGGGCCAGCGCCGCTTCACCGTCATCCAGAAGACCCACACGGACGCGACGGGCTTCTATCGGTTCAATCGCGCCGACGGCATCGTGCGCACGAACCGCAACTGGTTCGTCCGCTCCGCGGGCGCCCAGAGCCGCACCGTTCACGAGCGCGTTTACGCCGAGGTGTCCCCCGCGACCCCGCTGAGCCCGGCGCTCACGCATCGCGTCGTCAGGTTCTCGGGCACGGTCACGCCCGGCGGCGCCCATCGCGGGGAGCGCGTCTTCCTGCAGGCGCAGGACGGCCTGAACGGCGACAAGTGGCGCAATGTCGACTCCGCCCGCGTCCTCGGCGACGGGTCCTACACGATCGATCACCGGTTCCGCCAGCCCGGAACGAAGACGGTCCGCGTGGTGCTTCCGCGCGACCGGTTCAACCTGCGCTCGGCCTCCGATCCGGTGTCGGTGGACGTGGAGCAGGCGCAGCGGATCGGGTTCACGATCAACGCGTCGGACACCTCGATCGACGCCGGCGGCTCGGTGACGGTCTCCGGTGCGCTCGCGGCGCCCGACAATGCCAACCGGACCCTCACGCTCTATGCGCGTGAGCAGTACCGCGGGCGGTTCCACAAGGTGGGTACGACCGCGACCGACGCCGGCGGGAACTACACGTTCGGACCGCAGTCGCCGCCCCGTAACGAGATCTACCAGGTTCGCACGGGCACCGGCCGCCGCACGTCGCAGCTGTTCGTCGCCGTGCACGACGTGGTGACGGTGACCGCGAGCGCGACGACCGCGCACGTGGGCGACACGGTCGCGTTCTCCGGCAGCGTCCTGCCGAACAAGACGGGCCACGTGATCTACCTCGAGCGCAAGGGCGACGACGGGTACTTCCACGTCGTCCAGTACGGCCGTGTGCAGGCCGGCTCGACGTACTCGTTCAGCCACACGTTCGCCACGACGGGCCCGCACGTCTTCCGGGTCCTCATCCCGGGCGGCCCGGTGAACGCCCGCGGCGTCACCGACCCGGTGACGGTCGACGTCTCCTAGACGTCCTCCACCCCGAGGGGCTCGTCCGGCCCCGGTCGCCTCGCGGCGGCCGGGGCCGTTCGCGTCTCCGGGCCCGCCGCGACGAACACGTGCGGCGGGGAGGAGCGGGCGAGCTCACGGGCCATCTCCTCGGCCGTGCGCTCACGCCCGCACCACCAGCCCTGGCCGAGCCGGCAGCCGAGGCCCGTCAGCCGGGCGGCCTGATCCTCGCGCTCGACGCCCTCGCCGATGACCTCGATCCCGAGGGCCCCGGCGAGCTGGACGATCGCGGAGATGATCGGCGTGTCGGCCTCCGAGCGCGCGAGTCCGGCCACGAAGGAGCGGTCAACCTTGAGCGCATCGACGGAGAAGCGGTGGAGGTCGGCGGGCGAGGAGTACCCGGTCCCGAAGTCGTCGAGGACGAGCGAGACCCCCAGCTCGGCCAGCCGCGTGAGCACGTCCTCGGGCAGCTCGGCCTCCTCGAGCAGCGCGCTCTCGGTGATCTCGACGCGCAGTCGCCGGGGCGGGAGCTCGCTGTCGGCCAGGGCGGACTCGACCGCCTCGAAGATGCCGGGCTCGGTGATCTCGCGCGCGGAGAGGTTGACCGAGATCCACGGCGGCTCCTCCCCCGGCCACGCCGCCGCCTCGCGGCAGGCGGCGGCGAGCATCCAGCGCCCGAGGGGGACGATCAGGCCGCTGGCCTCGGCGACGGGGACGAACTCGTCGGCGGAGAGGCGCCCGTGGCGCGGGTGATCCCAGCGCGCGAGGGCCTCGACGCCGTGGATGCGGCCGCTCTCGAGATCGATGATGGGCTCGAGGGCGACCTGCAGCTCGCGGTCCTCGAGCGCGCGGCGGAGCTCTGACTCCGTCCGGGTGCGCGCGACCGCTGTGCGCCGCATGGGACTGGTCGAAGAGCTCGTAGCGCCCGCGCCCGCGTTCCTTGGCGCCGTAGAGGGCGGCGTCGGCGTCCCGCAGCAGGCTCTCCGCGCTTGCGCCGTCCTCGGCCATGGCGATCCCGACGCTTGCGCGCACCGGTGCCTGCTGGCCGCCGAAGCTGAGCGGACGGCCGAGCACGTCGAGCAGCCGGACGGCGATCTCCTCCGCCTCCGCGGGCCCCGAGACGTCCTCGCACAAGACGGCGAACTCGTCGCCGCCGAGCCGCGCGACGGTGTCCGTCTCCCGGACCGCGGCGCGCAGTCGCGGCGCGAAGCCGACGAGCAGCTCGTCGCCCGCTCGGTGCCCGAGCGTGTCGTTGACGCCCTTGAAGTTGTCGAGGTCGACGAACATGACCGCGAGGGCCGCGGGCCGGCGCCCCCGCCGCGACAGGGCGAGCCCGAGGCGGTCGAGGAAGAGCAGGCGGTTCGGCAGCTCGGTCAGAGGGTCGTGGAAGGAGCGGTGGCGCATGGCGCTCTCCGCGGCCTGTCGCTCGACCGCGCCGGCGAGCAGGTTGGCGAGCGCCGAGAGGAAGTTGACGTCCTCCGGCACGAAGCGGCGACGTTCCCGCCCGGCGGCGAGCAGGACCCCGAAGGGCCGGTTGCGGCCGCGGATCGGGACCGCGAGCCCGCTCTGCAGGCCGTCCTCGAGCAGAGCGGGGTGGACCCGGAAGCGGTGCTCGCGAGCCAGGTCCTCGGCGAGCACCGGCGCGTCGGTGGCGAGGATGAAGGCCGACGCGCTCCGCAGTGCAGCGGGAAAGGAGCGATTCCCGGCGAACAGGCCCTCCGGCACGCCGCGCGCGGCACGCGCGCGGAAGTCGCCCGCCGGGTCGTGCTCGGCGATCAGCACGAAGCTCACTCCGAGCGTGCGGGCCACGGCGTCGGCCGCCTCCTGCATCAGGCCTCCGACCGCCCGCTCGGTCAGAGCGCGTGCGCCGAACTCCGCCACCGCGGCCTGCTGCGCCTCGCGGGCGGCGAGACGGGCCTCGGCGTCATGCCGGCTCGTCACGTCCCGCATCGAGGAGACGTGACGGCCGGGCTCCACGTCTGACTGGGCGATCACGTCGACCCGGCGCACGCGCCCGGCGGGATCCTCGAGGTCACGTTCGAACCGGACCTCCCCCCGGGCCCGGAAGATGGCCCAGGTCTCCTCGAGGGAGTTCGAGTCGGTCCACGTGTCGTCGAGGCGGAGGGAGAGGAGCTCCTCGCGCGAGCGCCCGAACAGCTCGCAGGCGGCGTCGTTGACCTGGACGAAACGGCGCTCGTCGTCCGTGATGTAGAGCGCGTCGGCCGTCGACTCGAAGACCGCTCGGTAGTGGTGCTCGCGGCGGAGGGCCTCCGCGTCACGACGTCGCAGCGCGTTGACGAGGACCGCCACGAAGAGGGCGACCATCACGAGGGTTCCAGCGAGGACGACCCAGCCGGCCGCCTGCTCGCGCGTCACCCCCTCCCCGGCGATGAGGGCGGCGACGCCGAAGGCGGCCACGGAGAGCAGGCAGAGGATCGCCGACCGGCGCCGGGGCAGGAAGGCGATCGCCCACACCGCGCTTCACAGGTACAGGAGCGCCAGCGGGCTGCCGATGCCGTGGGACAGCGCCACGGCGGCGGAGATGAGCAGGATGGCCACGCCGACGAGCCACCCGTGGGCCGGGGCCGGGGTCCGCTCCGCGTAGGCGAAGATGCCGCCGGCGATCCCGAGGCCGACGCCGATCAGCACGACGAGCGCCAGGCGGTGCCCGGCAGCGAGGCGCGCGAAGAGCGCCCAGCCGAGGCAGACCAGGCACGCCGTGGCGTAGAGCGCTCCGGCCGTGCGGGCGAGCAGCCGCGCGGAGGGCTCAAGCCCGGCCGCCCCGGCGCCCTGCGGCGCGGCGTGGCGGCCATCTCGAACTCGGCTCACAACGCCAGTCTGCCCGCGATCGCGGCGGTAACCCAAGGCCGAGGCCGCCGGTCCTCAGCCGAGCCCGCGCTCCTTGCACTCCTTACACTCCGCGCGATGGCGACCACGTCCCCTCAGACGCCGCTCGAGGGCTGGGAGGAGGCCTACGGGCGGGCGCCCGAGCGCGACGCCGAGTTCTCCACCATGTCCGGGGAGGATGTCCGCCCGCTCTACACGGCGGCCGACCTCTCGGGTGACGATCCCGCCCACCCCACGATCGGCGTGCCGGGCGCCTATCCCTTCACCCGCGGGGTCTACCCCTCGATGTACCGGGGGCGGCTGTGGACGATGCGGCAGTTCGCGGGGTTCGGCACGGCGGAGGAGACCAACGAGCGCTTTCACTACCTGCTCGCGCACGGGCAGACGGGGCTCTCGACGGCGTTCGACATGCCGTCGCTCATGGGCCACGACTCCGACCATCCGCGCTCGGAGGGGGAGGTCGGCCGGGAGGGCGTCGCGCTCGACACGCTGGACGACATGGAGACGCTGTTCGGGGGGATCGACCTCGGCGCGGTCTCGGTCTCGATGACGATCAACGCGCCGGCGGCGATCATGCTCGCCTTCTACGTCGTGGCGGCGGAAACTAACCCCGCCCACCCCATCCCCCCCGAGGCGCTGGCGGGGACGATCCAGACCGACATCCTCAAGGAGTACATCGCCCAGAAGGAGTGGTGCTTCCCCGTCGACCCGGCGATGCGCCTCGTGGGGGACATGATCGAGTGGTGCGCGGAGCGGATGCCGCGCTGGCATCCGGTGTCGATCTCGGGCTACCACATCCGGGAGGCGGGCTCGACGGCGGCGCAGGAGCTCGCCTTCACGCTGAAGGACGGCCTGACCTACGTCGAGGAGGTCGTCGCGCGGGGGATGGACGTCGACGCGTTCGCGCCGCGGCTGTCGTTCTTCTGGAACGCCCACATCGACTTCTTCGAGGAGATCGCCAAGTACCGCGCCGCGCGGCGGATCTGGGCACGGGAGCTCAGGGACACCTTCGGCGCGAAGGACCCGCGGTCCTGGCTCATGCGCTTCCACACCCAGACCGCGGGTGTCTCCCTGACCGCCCAGCAGCCGCTCAACAACATTGTGCGCACGGCGATCGAGGCGCTCGCCGGCGTACTCGGCGGCACGCAGTCGCTGCACACGAACTCCTTCGACGAGGCGCTCGCGCTGCCCACCGAGGAGGCCGTGCGGGTCGCGCTCCGCACCCAGCAGATCATCGCCCACGAGACCGGGGTGACGAGCACGATCGACCCGCTCGGCGGCTCCTACTTCCTCGAGGCGCTCACCGACACCCTGGAGGCGCGCGCCTACGAGTACTTCGGCAAGATCGACGAGCTCGGCGGCATGGTCGAGGCGGTCAAGCGCGGCTACCCCCAGCGGGAGATCGCCGACGCCGCCTTCCGCTTCCAGTCAGAGCTCGAGGACGGCATCCGCACGCAGGTCGGCGTCACCGCCTTCCAGGAGGACGGCGGTGAGGCCCCCCTTCCGCTCCTGCGGATCGACCCGGCGCTCGAGCGCAAGCAGATCGGCCGCGTGCAGGCCGTGCGCGCCCGCCGCGACACCGGCCGCGTCGAGACCGCCCTGAGCGTCCTGCGCGAGCGAGCCGCCCGCGAGGGGGAGAACCTCATGGAGCCCCTGCTCGACGCCGCCCGTGCCCACGCCACCGAGGGCGAGATCGTCCAGGCGCTGCAGGCCGTCTTCGGCACCTACACCGAGACGCCGGTCTTCTGAGGACGCGGAGGCCGGCGCGGCTTCCTACCCGATTCATCCCGAGCGCGGTCAGGATGGTGTCCATGAAGAAGCCCCTCAGCCCCCTCCTGCTCCTCCTCGCCCTGGGCGCCGCCCTCCTGTTCGCCGCCCCCGGCGGCGCCGTCACCGCCCACGCGGCGCGGACGAGCACCGTCAAGGTCAAGGACGACTTCTTCGCGGTCAAGCGGAAGAAGCTCAGCGTCGGCAGGGGGACGAAGGTCAGGTTCTTGTGGGCGGGCTACAACCCCCACGACGTCCACGTCAAGGGCGCGCGCTCGCATTCGCGCCTGCAGACGAAGGGCAGCTACGCGTTCACGTTCAAGAAGCGGGGGACATACCACGTCTTCTGCTCGATCCACGCCTCCCTGGGGATGACGATGACGGTGGTCGTGCGGTAGCGCCCGCTGCAACATACCCCCGGAGTCCGGTGTATCGTGTCCGCGGTCCGTGCCGCGCCGTGTGTTCGCCGTCCTTGCTGCTGCTGCTGCTGCTCCTCGGGGGTGCCGGAGCCACGTTCGCGCTCACTCGCGGAGGCGAGGGCGGGCGGGGCGAGACCGTGCCTGCTCCGCCGAGGCCGACGGCGGGCAGGAGGCCGACCGCTCGAGCGCTGAGGCCGGCGGCGCCCGCGGCCCGGTGGCGTGACGCTGCTCGCCGCCAACGACGGCGGCGTCTACGGCCAGCACGTCGCCCCTGGTCAGCAGCTCGACAACACGCGCTGGGGCAACGGCGCGAACTCCGGGCTGCACACGCTCCAGCCCTGCGGCCGGGCTCGTCCGGCACGCACGCGCGCATCAGGGCCTGCGTGGCCTCGCACCTGCGCGCGCGGGTCAGCGTCCGTCACGTGCGCCACGGGCTGCGCTTCTCGGCCGTCGTCGCGCGCCGAGGCCGCTACTCGGTCGTCATCTCCCGCGTGAGCCGCGGCCGGCGGGTCCTCTTCCCGATCGTCGTCAAGCGCTTCGAGCGGCGACGGGGCGCGTTCACCTGGAACGGGCGGGGCGGCCGGCTCGTCAAGGACGGCTACTACGTGGCGGTGCTCACCACGCGCCGCGGCCCGCTGACCGATGTGCGCGCGCGTCCCGCTCATCCGCCGCCGCGCACGCTTCTCCGGCGTTCCCACGCACGTGAACTTCGAGCGCTGCCGACTGCTCTGTGAGCCCGCGCCGCGCTGCCGGTGTGGGGCGGTCAGAACCGCGCCGCGCGGCGCATGCAGTTCCGCACGCTCTCGACCGGGAGCGCGACGGTGACGGTGCGCCGGGGGCGGCACGTCGTGCACCGCTTCACCCTGCGCCGCACGGGCCTCCGGGTCCATCATCTGCGCCTGCGCGCCGGGCGGCTCCCGCGCGGTCTCCACCGCATCACGTTCTCGGCGCGCTCGGGCCGCGTGCGGGAGGCGCGCAGCGTCGTCTCGCGCAAGCTCTGACGTACACTCGGCGCCGTCATGGCCGCCTCCGAGCGCAAGATCCGCGTCGTCGTCGCCAAGCCTGGCCTCGACGGCCACGACCGCGGCGCGAAGATCATCGCCCGCGCCCTGCGCGACGCCGGGATGGAGGTCATCTACACGGGCCTGCACCAGACACCCGAGCAGATCGTCGAGACCGTCATCCAGGAGGACGCCGACGCCGTCGGGCTCTCGATCCTCTCCGGCGCCCACATGACCCTCGTGCCCCGCGTCGTCAGGCTCCTCGAGGAGCAGGACGCGGGCGACGTCATCGTCACGGTGGGCGGGACCATCCCCGCCGACGACATCCCCGAGCTCAAGGAGCTCGGCATCGCCGAGGTCTTCACGCCGGGCGCCTCGACGCAGGAGATCATCGACTTCATCCGGGAGAAGACGGGCGCCCGCGCCTGACGCTCTCGGCGCGCTGCGCCCCGATTGACTCGTCAGTCAACCGGTAGACTGCCCGCCACCCGACTTGCCCTCGAAGGAGGACCGACACGTGAAGATCTGCGTCCTGGTGAAAGAGGTTCCGGACGCCGCCGTCGAGAAGCGCATCGACCCCTCGACGGGGCGCATGGACCGCTCCGGGGAGAGAAACCTGAACCCCTACGACACGCACGCCATCGAGGCGGCCATGCAGCTCAAGGAGGGCGGCGCGCTCGAGATCGACGAGGTCGTGGCGGTGACGATGGGGCCGGAGACCGCGCAGCGCGCGCTCCACAAGGCCGTCTCCCTCGGCGCCGACCGCTCGGTGCATCTCTCCGACGACGCCCTCGCGGGCTCCGACGTCGCCGCCACCGGCTACGCCTTGGCCAAGACGCTCGATAAGGAGAGCCCCGACCTCGTCCTGCTCGGCCAGCAGTCCGACGACGGCGAGTGCTACACGATCGGCGCCGTCGTGGCCGACCACCTGGAGATGCCCTCGCTGACCCAGGTCATCCAGATGGACGCCTCCGAGGGCAAGCTCCGCTGCGAGCGCCAGGCCGAGTACGGCTACGACACGGTCGAAGTCGAGCTGCCCGCCGTCATCTCCGTGGGCGACGCGATCAACGAGCCGCGCTACCCGTCGCTCAAGGCGATCATGGGCGCCAAGAAGAAGCCGCTCGAGAAGCTCGCGATCGGCGACGCCGGCATCGACGCCGGCGAGGTCGGCGCCGGCGGCTCGAAGGTCGACTGCGGCGACTTCACCGATCCGCCCCAGAAGGCGGCCGGCGAGCTGATCGAGGACGAGGACACGAACGAGACGGTCGAGAAGATCGTCGCCTGGCTCGACGAGCGCAAGCTCATCTAAGGAGAACGAAATGGCTGACATCCTGGTCTACGTCCTCCACTACGAGGGCGCCTTGAACAAGAACTCCCTGGGCGCGGTCTCCGAGGCCGCCAAGCTCGCCGGCGAGATCGGCGGCGAGGCCCATGCCGTCGTCGTCGGCGGCGAGGATCTGACCGACGATCTGTGCCAGACGCTCGGCGCCTACGGCGCGACGAAGGTCTTTCGCGGGAAGGGCCCCGAGGGCCTGGCCCAGCCCGTCGTCGACGTCATGGACAAGGTCATCGAGGACGGCGGCCACGCCTACGCGCTGTTCGGCGGCGGCCTGCTCGGCTTCGAGATCGGCGCCGGCCTCGCCGCGCGGCGCAACGCCGGCGTGACGATGGAGGTCACGGGCGTCTCCGCCGAGGGCGGCAAGCTCGTGGCCGAGCGGCCGATCCTCGGCGACTCGAAGATCTCGAAGTCCAAGTATCGCTCCGACCTCGGGATCATCATCGGCCGGATCAACGCCTTCGAGGTCGCGGAGTCCGGCTCCGGCGACGCTGAGGTCGTCGACGTCGAGGTCGAGCTGAAGCCGTTCTCGACCAGGGCGAAGATGGTCAACCGCGGCGAGCAGCGCGGCGCCGACGTCAACATCGAGGACGCGAACGTGCTCGTGGCCGGCGGCCGTGGCCTCGGCAAGGCCGAGGGCTTCGAGCAGCTCGAGGAGCTGGCCAGGTCGATGAACGGCGCGGTGGCGGCGACGCGCGCCGTGGTCGACGCCGGCTGGTTCCCCTACGCCGGGCAGATCGGCCAGACGGGCAAGACCGTGGCGCCGAAGCTCTACCTCGCGGCGGGCATCTCAGGCGCGATCCAGCACAAGGTCGGCATGCAGGCCTCGGAGAACATCGTGGCCATCAACAAGGACTCGAACGCCCCGATCTTCGAGTTCTCCGACCTCGGCATCATCGGCGACCTCAACAAGATCGTCCCGAAGCTGACCGAGGCCATCAAGGCCAAGAAGGGCTAGGGGGACCCGGCGATGGCCTCCGCGAACGGCTCGCACCACGCGCCGATCGAGTTCCCCCCGCCCGTCGACTCCCCGGCGGAGTTCGTGAAGCGGGAGATCGACTCCGAGGACGAGCGCATCGAGGTCGGCGTGGCCATCGTCGGCGGCGGGACCGCCGGCCTGGCCACCGCCAACCGGCTCCTCCAGCTCCTGGGCGATGACCCGGAGACCATGGAGAGGCTCGGCGAGGTGCCGGTGGCGATCATCGAGAAGGGCAAGACGTGCGGCGCGCACAACCTCTCGGGCGCGGTCATGCGCCCCGAGCCGCTGCTCGAGCTCTTCCCCGACCTGACCCGGGAGCAGTGGCGCGAGCAGGGCTTCGCCTTCGGGGAGGTCAAGAAGGAGGCCGTCTACCTGATGCCCTCCGGGAAGCGCTCGGTGAAGATCCCCGTGCCCCCGCCGTTCAAGAACCATGGCAACGAGGTCGTCTCCGTCGCCGCGCTCGCCCGCTACCAGCAGGAGCAGGCCGAGGCGGGCGGCGCCTACGTCCTCACCGAGACCTCGGCGACCAAGCTGCTCGTGGAGGACGGCGCGGTGCGCGGCGTGCGCACCGGCGACAAGGGCCGCGATCGCGACGGTGAGCCGCTTGGCAACTTCGAGCCGGGCACGGACGTCGTGGCCCGGGCCACGGTGCTGTCCGACGGGTGCTGGGGCAGCCTCACCGGCGCGGCCATCCGCGAGTTCGACCTCTCGGAGAACCGCGAGCCGCAGGTGTGGGAGCTCGGGGTCAAGGAGGTCTGGAAGGTCGCCCGGCCGCTCGACCGCGTGATCCACACGATCGGGCCCTGGCCGCTCAAGCTCTCGGCGAAGTACGGGCAGATCGGCGGCACGTGGATCTACCCGATGAAGAACGCCAAGGGCGAGGACCTTGTGTCGATCGGCATGGTCGTCGACCTCGAGTACAAGGACGCCACGACCTCCCCGCACGACCTCCTCCAGCTCTTCAAGACCCATCCGCTCGTCCGGAAGATCCTCGAGGGCGGCGAGCGCGTCGGCTGGGGCGCCAAGGCCCTGCCCGGCGGCGGCTACTGGTCGATGCCCAAGCTGACGATGCCCGGTGCGCTGCTCGTGGGCGACGCCGGCGGGATGGTCGACACCGTCTCGCTGAAGGGCGTGCACCACTGCATCGCCGCGGGGATCCTCGCCGCCGAGCAGATCTACCGCTCGCTCAAGGCGTCCTCGACGGACTTCTCGGACTACGAGGAGGCGATCGACTCCTCCTCGGTCGGGCGGCAGCTCTACACGGTCAGGAACACCCGCCAGCCGTTCTCCAAGGGCTTCATCCAGGGCGGCCCGATCGTCAACCTGGCGATCGCCACCAAGGGCAAGTTCCCGCCGGGCCGGCTCTCCTGGCACCGCAACGACGCCCAGCCGATGTTCATCGGCGACACCGCCGAGAGCTACCCGAAGCCCGACGGCAAATACACCTTCGACAAGCTCTCCTCGGTCTTCATCACGGGCAACGCGACCCGCGACGACGCCCCGAACCACATCCGCGTGCAGAAGCAGGTCCCGCGCGAGATCGCCGAGACGTGGAAGTGGATGTGCCCGGCGGGCGTCTACGAGATCCCCGAGGACGCCCCGGAGGAGGGGCCGGTCGACCTCGTCGTCAACTACACGAACTGCGTGCAGTGCGGGGCGATCACGGCCAAGGGCGGGCGCCTGACGCCGCCCGAGGGCGGCGACGGGCCGCTCTACACGCTGATGTAGGGAAGCCTCGCGCAGGAAGCGCGCCCGGTCGGCCGAATCTCAAGCCCTTGAGCTCTGGCCGATCACCTGGACGAGGAGCATGAGCGCGCGGGCGAGCGTCGACAAGTCGCGGACCGCCCTCGGCGGCGCCGTGCGCGCCGGCATCGGACGGTGCCGGGGCGCCCGCGCCCGCGCCCGCCTCGAGGCCGAGCAGACGCTGAGCGTGGTCGCGCTCACCGCGCCGGTCGGGATCGTGCGGGCCGACGGGGCGGGGCGGGTCCTGGCCTGGAACCCGGCGGCGGAGCGCATGCTCGGCTGGTGCGAGGCGGAGCTCCTCGGGCGCCCGTGCCCCTTCCCCGTCACCGCGGAGGGCCCCGAGCGCGAGCTGCGGGTCCGCCGCGCGGACGGCGGGGGGCTCGACGTCGCGCTCTCCACCGCGCCGGTCCGCGACGAGGAGGGCGCGCTCACCGCCGTCGTGGCCATCCTCTCCGATCTCACCGAGCGCCGCCGCCGGGAGGAGGTGGTCCGCCACCTGGCCTCCCACGACCCGCTCACCGGCCTGCTCAACCGCCGCTCCTTCGAGGAGATGCTCGCGCGCGTCACCCGGCGCGCGCGGCGGACGGCGGGACGGCCCAACGGCGCCGTGCTCATCGTCGACTTCGACGGCTTCCACGCGGTCAACGACACCGCGGGGCATCTCGCCGGCGACGAGCTGCTCGTCTCCGCCGCGCGCGCGATCGAGCGGGCCGTCCGCCCCGGCGAGGTCGTGGGGCGGCTCGGCGGCGACGAGCTGGCCGTCATCCTCACGGACGGCGGCGGGCGGGCCGCGCGGGTCGTGGCCGAGCGCCTGCGCGCGGCGGTGGCGCGGATCGCCCTGCTCGAGGGCGAGCGCCGCGTCTCGGCGACGGCCACCGTCGGCGGCGCCATCCTCGACGGGCGCCTCGAGCCCGCCGAGGTCCTCGCCGTCGCCGACCACGCCCTGCAGACGGCCAAGCGCGGGGGGCGGGACTGCGTGCTCGTCGTCTCCGAGGCCGAGGACAAGGCGCTCGAGCTGGCCGAGACGGGCCGGCGGGCGACGGCGCTGCGCCGCGCGCTGGCGACGGGCGGCTTCGCCATCGAGCACCAGCCCCTGTTCGCGGTGGACGGCAAGGCGGTCCTCGGCGTCGAGGCTCTCATCCGCCTGCCGGGACCGGACGGGCTCGCGCCGCCCGACTCCTTCCTGCCCCTCGCCGGGGCGCTCGGCCTGATGCCGGAGATCGACCGCTGGATGACCAAGGAGGCGCTCGCCGCCCTCGCCGATCCGGAGCAGGCGCCGATCTGGGTCAACCTCTCGCGGGCGACGCTCGGCTCGCCGGCGCTGCTCGACGAGGTGCGCGCCGCCGCCGCCGGCCGGGCGCTCGAGGGCCGGCTCGTCTTCGAGGTCTCCGAGGACGCGCTCCTGGCCGACCTCGTCCGCGTCCGTCCGTGGCTCGAGCGCCTGCGCCGGGCCGGCTGCCGCTTCGCGCTCGACGACTTCGGGGCGAAGTCCTCCTCGTTCGCCTCGCTGCGCGAGCTGCCGATCTCCGTCGTGAAGATCGACCGCTACTTCGTCCGCGACGTGGTCGTCGATCGCGGCAGCCAGAGCATCGTGCGGGCCATCGTCGACGTGTGCGGGACGCTCGGGCACGAGGTCGTGGCCGAGGGCGTGGAGGACGAGGCCACGCGGGAGGCCGTCGCCGCGCTCGGCGTGGACGCCGCGCAGGGCTTCCTGTTCGCGCCTGCGTTCACCTGCCGCTGAGAGCCGCGCCGGAGCCGCCGCGGGGCGAGTCGCCCTGAGCGCCGCAACCTTTTCACCCGCACGTTGTTAACTGCTCGTGATGAAGCGTCTCGCCGTAACCGTCTGCCTGCTCGCGCTCGGCCTGGCCGGGCCGGGCCGAGCCGCCGCCTCGCCGCGGTCGGCGGTCAAGCTCGCGATCTGCCGGTCCGCGCTGCTGCCGGCCGATCGCGACGTGCGGCTCGTCTCGCAGATCACCGCCGACCGCGCGACCGTGCGCATGGCGATCCGGGTCGACTCCTACCAGCGGCTGCCCGGGCGCGGGTACGTACCGCTCCGCTCCGCCTACGGATTCGGTCGCTGGTACCGGCAGCCGCGCCCCTACGGCTCGGTCTTCCGCTACATCTACGACTCCCATCCCGACACCGTGCCGGCCACGGTCCGCTTCCGGGTCGGCTTCCGCTGGTACGAGAGGCACGGGAAGATCGAGCGCACGGTCTACCGCCTGACCCCGCCCTGCCGCCAGCGCGATCTGCGGCCCGATCTGAGCGTCCGCGGCATCCGGGTCGAGCACGGCCGGAGGGGGAACCACGACCGCTACGCCGTGACGATCCGCAACGCGGGCGCGACCGCGGCCGCTCCGTTCACCCTGCGCCTCGCCTTCTCCGGCGGGCTCATCCAGACCTGGGATCTCACCGGCGGGCTCGGGCCCGGGCGGGGTGCCACGCGGACCCTCACCGGGGGCCCGGCGTGCGCCGGCGGAGCCCCGACGGCGACCGTCGACTCGGGCGCCGTCATCGACGAGTCGAACGAGCAGAACAACTCGCTGGTCGCGGCCTGCCCGGCCTTCTGAGCGGCGTTCGGCCGGGCTCGCGGCTTGGGTCCCGGGCTACACTGAGGGGGACCATGAAGACCGAGATCCATCCCGAGTACATCGAGTCCCACGTGCGCTGCACGTGCGGCAACGAGTTCACGACGCGCTCCACGAAGGGCGAGATCCACGTGGAGATCTGCTCGAACTGCCATCCGTTCTACACGGGCCGGCAGAAGCTCGTGGACACCGGCGGCCGCGTCGAGCGCTTCCAGCGCCGCGTGGCCAAGAGCAAGAGCCGCGCCGCCAAGGCCTGACGTCCCGCCCGTGAGCGCCGCCGCCCCTCCGGACGACGGCGCCACGCTGCTGCCCGACGGCCGCGTGATGGCGCCGCGCGACGCGCCCGTGGGCGGCCAGGCCGTGCTCGAGGGCGTGATGATGCGCGGCGTCAGCACCTGGGCGCTGGCGGTGCGCCGGCCCCGGGAGGGGCAGGACGAGCGCGAGATCCCCGAGGGCGGGATCGGCGTGCAGGCCTTCCCGCTGCGGCCGTGGACGGCGCGCCACCGGGCGCTCCGCCTGCCCGTCGTGCGCGGAGTGGTGGCGCTCGGCGAGTCGCTGAAGATCGGCTTTCGCGCGCTTGGGCTCTCGGCCGAGTCGAAGCTCGGCGAGGAGGAGGAGATACCGAGCGGCGTCTGGGCGGGCACGATCGTCGTCGCCCTGGCCTTCGCCGTCGGGCTGTTCTTCGTCGTCCCCGTCGGGCTGACGAGCCTCATCAAGGGCCAGCTCGGGTCCTCGCTGCTCTTCTGGCTCGTGGAGGGTGTCCTGCGGACCTCGATCTTCCTCGGCTACCTCGTGCTGCTCTCCCGCCTGCGCGACCTGCGTCGCGTCTTCGAGTACCACGGGGCCGAGCACAAGACGATCGCCTGCCACGAGGCCGGCCTGCCGCTCACGCCGGAGAACGCCGCGCGGTTCTCGCGCCTGCATCCCCGCTGCGGCACGAGCTTCCTGCTCGTCGTCATGATCGTGGCGATCTTCGTCTTCGCGCCCGTCGGCCTCCCCGCCTGGTGGGTGCTCGTGCTCACGCGGATCCTCGGCGTGCCGCTGATCGCGGGGATCTCCTTCGAGATCATCAAGTGGGCGGGGCGCAACCGCGGCCGCGGCTGGGTCCGGGCGATCATGTGGCCGGGGCTGCAGCTCCAGCGCCTGACGACGCGCGAGCCCGACCAGCTCGAGCTCGAGGTGGCCGTGGCCGCGCTCGAGGCCGTGCTCGAGCGGGAGGCGCCGGGCGCGGCCGACGCCCGCGACCTGGTCGGCGTCGAGGTCGTCGCGTAGCGGCTTCGAGCCCGGCGGGGTGCGCGCCGCGCGACGCTCGCTCCTCAGCAGCGCGCGAAGCGCCGCGGCGTAGAAGCGGAGGTAGGCGTAATGGGCGTGCCAGTCGGAGGCCTCAGCGCCGTCCGGGAAGCCGACGGCGGGGGCGCGCCGGCCGAAGTGGGCCAGCGCGGCGAGGAAGGCGTCGTTGACGTTCGACTCCTGGTCGTTCCCACCTCGTCGTGCGCCACGGGTTCGGTGAACGCC
>JBBQAA010000012.1:0-10757 GCA_038276395.1 Solirubrobacterales bacterium
AGCTCGTCGTCGAGCGCGACCGGGACCGTCGGATCGGCGTCGCCGGGCAAGGCGAACAGGGCGGGCTCCCCGCGCTCGAGCTGGATCGCCGCGATCCCGCCCCGTCCCTTCGGCGGGCCACGATCAGTCCGCCCCACAGGCTGGCCGCGAACCTGAGCCTCGGGCCCCGGATCCCGTGGTCGTCGAGGACGTAGGCGACCCGGTCGGCGGTGATGGCACCGGCCGAGGATCCGACGAGCCCGAGTCGACGGATGTCGATCCCGAGCCCCCGGGCGTGGGCGCGCAGGTAGTCGGTGGCCGTCAGCGTGTCGTCGACCGCCGCGGCGATCGCCGCCGAGAGCGGCGCGGCGAGGAGCGCGGGGAGGAGCGGTCCGACCCGACGAGAGGGCCGCGGCGCCTGGCCGAGCAGCCGGTAGTCGATGCTCGCCGCCACGATGCCGCGGGCGGCGAGCGCGCGGGCGATGCGCACGATCCCCGGATCGGTGCGGGACTGCTTGACGAACCCTCGCCGTGGATGAGGAGGACGACGGGCCGGGGTGTGCGGAACCGCTTGCCGGGCCGGTACAGGTCCAGACGCAGACGGACCGAGCGGGCTGCGGAGCTCCGACCTGCGCCCGGCCGTCGACCAGGCCCCGGGTGACGCGCGTGCCGTCCGAGGCGAAGGCGAGCGCGGGCGTCAGGGCGAGCGCGGCGACCGCCCCACGGCACGGGGGAGAGGGACGGCGTGCCTCACGCCGCCGGCAGTGCCGCCGGCGCGCCGTGCTCCTGCAGGACGGCGGGGAGAGCGATCGTGCCGTCGTCGCGCTGGCCGTTCTCGAGCAGGGCGATGATGGTCCTTCCCACCGCCACCGCGGTGCCGTTCAGTGTGTGCACCGTCACGGGCCTCCCGCCCCCCTCCGGGCGCAGGCGGACGTCGAGCCGCCGGGCCTGGAAGTCCGTCGTGTTCGAGCAGGAGGTCAGCTCGCGGTAGCGCTCCTGCCCCGGCAGCCACGCCTCGAGGTCGTACTTCTTGACCGCCGAGGCGCCGAGATCGCCGACCGCGATCGACACGACGCGGTAGGGGATCTCGAGATCGTCGAGGATGCCCCGCTCGAGCGCGAGCAGCCGCTCGTGCTCGTCCTCGGAGTCCTCGGGCGCGACGAAGGCGAACATCTCGACCTTGTCGAACTGGTGGACGCGGAAGATCCCTCGCGTGTCCTTCCCCGCCGCGCCGGCCTCGCGACGGAAGCACGGGGAGAAGCCCGCGTAGCGCAGCGGCAGGGACTCGGCGGGCAGGACCTCCCCCGCGTGCAGCGAGGCGAGCGCGACCTCGGAGGTGCCGACGAGGTAGAGCGGGTCGTCGGCCAGACGGTAGATCTGCTGCTCGGTATCGGGCAGGAAGCCCGTGCCGAAGAGCGCGGCCTCGCGCACGAGCACCGGCGGGATCACGGGCTCAAAGCCCTCGGCGGCGAGGCGGCGCAGCGCGAAGGAGACGAGCGAGAGCTCGAGCAGCGCGAGGTCACCGCGCAGGTAGGCGAAGCGCGAGCCCGAGAGCCGGACGCCGCGCTCCATGTCGATCCGCGCGCCGGCGAGCTCGAGGTGATCCCGGCCGGTCCGCCCGGCAACGCCGGCCTCCAAGAGCACGGTGTCCTCGAGCGGGGCGTCCTCGGCGGGCAGGTTCGGCAGCACGGCGGCGGCGGCCTCGAGCTCGGCCCGGACGCCGCTCTCCTCGTCGGAGAGCGCACGGCCGCGGGCGGCGAGCTCTGCGAGCGCCGCCCGTTCCTCCTCGCTGGGCGCGCCGCGGCGGCCCTTGGAGGCGGCGTTCTGCTCGGCGCGGATGCCCTCGAGCGCCTGGGTCAGCTCCCGCCAGCGCTCGTCGAGGAGGAGCACGGCGTCGAGCCGCGCGGCGTCGCCCTCACCGCGGCGGGCGAGCGCGGCGCGGACCCGCTCGGGCTCCCGCCGGACGAGCCTCAGGTCAAGCACGCCGGGGGGTCTACTGCGCCTTGGGCGAGGTGCCGCAGGCGCCGCCGACGGGGGCCCCCGACTTCGGCGTCGCGCCCCGGCCCGTCTGCTTGTTGCTCCCGCCCTGGGCGCTCGGCGCCGCGATCGCCTTCTGCCCCGAGTACTTCGAGACGAAGGCGGCGACGGCGTCCGCGTCGCCCCCGACGACGATGTTCTGGGGCATGATGGCGCCCGAGAACCCGCCGTTGCGGATCGCGTAGAGCACCCGGCCCATCGTCTCGCAGCGGACGTTGAAGTTCGGCCCGTCGTTGCGCTCGCGCGTGCGGATGTTGGAGGCCGAGCCGTGGGTTCCCGCCGCCGCCAGCGTGTGGCAGCCGGCGCAGCGCTGCTGGAAGAGCTTGGCCCCCGAGTAGAGCTGGGCCTGGGACTTCGAGACCGAGATGGACTGCGTGCCGCATCCCGCGACGAGGACGACGAGGCCGAGCGCGGGCACGGTCCTGAGCAGGGCGCGGAGCACGGCGCCGCAGGGTACAGGAGGAGTCAGCCACCGCGGGGCGAACCCCGGAGCCGTCCCGGCGCCGGCCACTGAGCCGGCCCCCGCGTTTCGCACGGGCCGGCCTCCCACGGCGGCAACCATGGAGCGCCGGCGCCGGGCGTTCCTGACTGGGTCAGACCCCTCTCAGGGAGATCACAGCGCGCCGGCGGTGCTCGCAGCGCGCAGCGCGAGCACGAGCGAGACGAGCGCGGCGAGCGCCATGACGCCCATCTCGCGGCGCAGGATCTGCACGACGACCGAGCGCTGCTCGCGCTCGGGCAGCCCCCCGACGTCCTCCGCGCGCTCGAGCCCGCGGGCGTCGAGCACCTGCTGGGCGGCGGCGACGCGGAGCTGCTCGCCGAAGAACATGACGACGAGCGGCAGAACGCCGTAGAGGATGTGGAGGTTCCCCTTCGGCTTGTGGCCGAAGAGCAGGAGCAGGACGCCGAGGAGGACCTGCACGCCGAGCACCGCCTGCGCGCCGCGCAGCAGCGGCCAGAAGCGCTCGCTGGGCTCGACGCGGAACCAGCGCCACGCGCCCCACCCGCCGGCGGCCGCGCAGAGCAGCACCGCGAGCGTCCCGGTGGCCACGTGAACAGTCGTCATTTCGCAACCTTGGGCACTAAGTGACACATTGTTACGAACTCCCCCGGGGCGGTGCTATAAGTCCCAGCGTCGTGCTGCGCTCGTACCTTCCCGCGATCGTCTTCGTCGGCCTCGGGGTCATCGTCGGGACGGCCTTCGGGGTGCTGAACAACTACCTCGGCCCGCGGCGCACGAACCGCACCTTCACGAAGACGAGCCCCTACGAATGCGGCCTGCCCTCGGAGGTCCGCCACGGGTTCCGCTTCGGGATCTCGTTCTACCTGATCGCGATGCTCTTCATCCTCTTCGACATCGAGGTGGTCTTCCTCTACCCGATCGCCGTGCAGCTCAAGGCCTTCGGGACCTTCGCCATGGTCGAGACCGTCGTCTTCATCGCGCTGCTCATGGTCGCCTTCGTCTACGTCTGGCGAAGGGGGGCGCTCGAATGGAGATAGTCCGTCGCGAGCCGGCCGGCCCGCCCGCCCCCGGCGCGAGCGCGCCCGACGACTTCCGCGCCCGCCAGCTCCGCGCCCGCGACATGCTCCGCGGCGACCTCGAGGGCGCGGATCTCGATCGCTTCGTCGAGGAGAGCGTCCTCACGACGACGCTCGACAAGGCGCTGAACTGGGCGCGCTCCAACGCGCTCTTTCCCGCCACCTTCGGCCTCGCCTGCTGCGCCATCGAGATGATGTCGATCGTCGCCGCCCGCGTCGACGTCGCGCGCTTCGGCTTCGAGGCCTTCCGCGCCTCGCCGCGCCAGGCCGACCTGCTCATCATCTCGGGCCGCGTCTCGATCAAGATGGCCCCGGTCGTGCGGCGGATCTACGACCAGATGCTCGAGCCCAAGTGGGCGATCGCCATGGGCGCCTGCTCCTCCTCCATGGGCGTCTTCAACAACTACGCGATCGTCCCCGCCGACAAGTTCATGCCGGTCGACGTCCACGTGCCCGGCTGCCCGCCGCGGCCCGAGGCGCTCATGCACGGGGTGCTGAAGCTGCAGAAGATGATCCAGGGCCATGCCGACGAGGGCTGGCGCACGCGCTACGGCGGGCGGGGGACCGAGGAGCTGATCGTGCCGGAGGCCGCCGCGGGGACCGCCGTCGGGGCCTCGCCCCCCGGGGACACCGCCGGTGCCTGACGCCACGGGCCTCGAGCTGCTGGCCGGCGAGCTGCGCGACCGCGACGAGACGCTCGTCCGCGCCACGCTGCACTTCCGCGGCCGCGGCACGCTCGAGGTGGATCCCGCGCGCGTGCGCGAGGTTCTGGAGCACCTGGCCGAGCGCGGCTATGGCTTCCTCGCCTCGGTGCACGGCGTCGACTACCACCCCGAGGAGCCTCGGCTCGGCGTGCTCTACGAGCTGATCGACATGGAGAAGGTCGACCGGATGACGGTCAAGGTGCGCGTCCCCACGGACGCGGCCGAGGTGCCTTCGATCGTCGAGCTGCACCCCGGGGCCGACCACCAGGAGCGCGAGGTCTACGACATGTTCGGCGTCGTCTTCACGGGCCACCCCGACCTGCGGCGGATCCTCATGCCCGAGGACTACGAGGGCCATCCGCAGCGCCGGGACTTCCCTGTCGGCGGCGAGCCGATCATCTTCACCCAGACCGAGGACCGCATCCCCGGCTGGCCCGAGGGCGGGGGCATCGACCCGTGAGCGTCTCGGAGTACCGGCAGCAGGAGGCGGCGATCGATCTCTCCCCGGCCGGGCAGCAGCTCGCCGAGCGCGCGCCCGACCAGGAGCTGATGACGCTCAACATCGGCCCGCACCACCCCGCCACGCACGGGGTGCTCCGCCTGCTCGTGACGCTCGAGGGGGAGGTCGTGCGCGACCTGAAGCCGATCATCGGCTACGTCCACACCGGCATCGAGAAGACCTGCGAGGACAAGGCCTACTGGAAGGTCATCCCCGTCATCGAGCGGATGGACTACCTGGCCTACTACTTCAACGCGATGGCCTTCTGCGGCGCCGTGGAGACGCTGCTCGAGGTCGACGTCCCGCCGCGGGCGCAGTACCTCCGCGTCATCCATCTCGAGCTGAACCGGATCATGAGCCACCTCGTCTGGCTCGGGACCTCGATGCTCGACCTCGGGGCGATCTCGATGTTCTGGTACGCGTTCCGCGAGCGCGAGCGCATCCTCGACCTCTTCGAGCAGTCCTCCGGCCAGCGGATGCACACCCGCTACATCCAGGTCGGCGGGGTCATGGAGGACATCCCCGCGGGCTTCGCGGAGAAGGTCCGCGAGTTCTGCGCGATCATGCCCTCGCGCGTGGACCAGTACGAGGCGATCCTCGACCGCAACGAGATCGTCCTGCAGCGCCTGCGCCACGTCTGCCCGCTCGACGCCGAGACGCTGCTCGGCCTCGGCGTCACCGGCCCGCTGCTCCGCGCCGCCGGCGTGCCCTGGGATCTGCGCAAGGCCGACCCCTACTCGAGCTATGACCACTTCGACTTCGCCGTGCCGGTGGGCACGGTCGGGGACAACTACGACCGCTACCGCGTGCGGATGGCCGAGATGCGCGAGTCGGTGAAGATCGTCGAGCAGGCGCTCGACGGCCTGCCCGAGGGCCCGCACGTGACGAGCGACCGGAAGGTCGCGCTGCCCCCGCGCCACGAGCTCTCCACCTCGATGGAGGCGCTCATCCACCACTTCAAGCTCGTCACCGAGGGCTTCCGCGTGCCGCCCGGGGAGATCTACTTCCCGATCGAGTCCCCGCGCGGTGAGCTCGGCTGCTTCGTGCGCTCCGACGGCTCCTCGAAGCCCGCGCGCGTGCACATGCGCGACCCGAGCTTCGTCAACCTCCAGGCCGTGGCGCCGATGGCCAAGGACGCCTACATCGCCGACCTCATCGCCACCCTGGCCATGCTCGACCCGATCCTCGGAGGGATCGACCGGTGAGCGCGCTGCCCGACGCGCTCGGCCGCGGCGTGCAGCGCTTCGCCCACGGCTCGCGCGTGCCCGGCTGGGACGCCGCGGTCGACCTCGACAAGGACCCCGCGGAGATCCCCGACCTGGCCACGACGCCGGTCCCGGACTCCCTGCGCGAGGCGATCGAGGCGGCGATGGCCAAGTACCCGGACCACCGCTCGGCCGTCATCCCGGCGCTGCACGCCGCCCAGGAGCTGCACGGCTGGTGCTCGCCGGAGGCGATGGACCAGGTCGCCGCGGTGATGCGCATCACCCCCGCGTACTGCGCATCCATCGCCACCTTCTACGACATGTTCGATACCGAGCCCCTGGGCCGGAACCGCGTCTTCGTGTGCACGAACATCTCCTGCTCGCTGCTCGGCGCCGATCGCCTGCTCGCCGCTGTGGAAGAGGCCGCGGCGGGCGTGCCCGACCTCCAGGTCCGTCCCTTCGAGTGCCTCGGCGCCTGCGACATCGCACCCATGGCCTCGATCAACGGGGACTACGTCGGGCCCCTTGCGCCCGAGGACGCCGAGGAGATCGTGCTCGCCCTGCGCGAGCGCCGCGAGGTGCTGCCCGACCGCCAGCTCGCCCGCCGCGAGTCGGTCGATCCCGGCGCGGGCTCGGCGGGGCGCGCGGACTCCGTCCTGCCCGAGGGCGGGGACCCGGACGACCGCCTCGGCCCCTCCGCCCCCATCGAGCAGCCCGAGCGCCCGGAGTCCGAGGAGGACGACTCCGGTGGCTGAGCACCTCCTCTTCCGCGACATCGACGAGCCGGGCCTCAACACGCTCGCGGTCTACGCGCGCCGCGGTGGCTACGAGTCCCTGAGGCGCGCGCTCAGGATGACCCCGGAGGAGGTCCTGGCCGAGCTGAACGCCTCGGGGCTGCGCGGCCGCGGCGGCGCCGGCTTCCAGATGGGCAAGAAGGCCTCCTTCCTGCCCAAGGGAGCGATGGACAAGTACCTCGTGTGCAACGCCGACGAGTCCGAGCCCGGCACGTTCAAGGATCGCGAGCTCATGCAGAAGAGCCCGCACATGCTGATCGAGGGGATCGTCATCGGCGCGCTCGCCGCGGGCGCGAACAAGTCCTTCATCTACATCCGCGGGGAGTACGCCCTCCAGGCGCGCATCCTCGAGGCGGCGATCGCCGAGGCCGAGGAGGCGGGCTACCTCGGGGAGAACATCCTCGGCTCGGACCACTCGCTCTCGCTCGTGCTCCACCGCGGGGCGGGGGCCTACATCTGCGGCGAGGAGACCGGCCTGCTCGACTCGCTCGAGGGCAAGCGCGGCAACCCGCGCCTGAAGCCGCCGTTCCCCGCCGTGCAGGGCCTCTACCAGGGGCCGACGCTGATCAACAACGTGGAGACGCTGGCCACCGTCCCGCACATCATCCGCATGGGCGGGGATGAGTACGCGAAGCTGGGCGTCGAGAGCTCGACGGGGACGAAGCTCGTCTCCGTGAGCGGCAACGTCCGCCGCCCCGGCAACTACGAGGTCCTGCTGGGGACGCCCTCGCGCGAGATCATCTACGGCCTGGCCGGGGGCCCGCCCGAGGGCCGCTCGATCAAGTTCTGGTTCCCGGGTGGCTCGAGCTCCCCCGTCCTGCTCGAGAGGGACCTCGACCTCCCCTACGACTTCGACACCATGCAGAAGGCGGGCTCGATGCTCGGCTCGGGCGCGATCATCGTCATCGACGACACGAACTCGGTCGTCGGCGTCGCGCTGAAGCTCGCGAAGTTCTACCGCCACGAGTCCTGCGGCAAGTGCACGCCGTGCCGCGAGGGCACGAACTGGACGGTCAAGATGCTCGAGCGCATCGATTCCGGCGAGGCCACGCCGATGGACCTCGACATCATGGCCGGCGTGCAGGAGCAGATCATCGGCAACTGCCTGTGCGTGCTCGGCGACGCCATGGCCATGCCCGTCGGCTCGATGATCGAGAAGTTCCGCGGCGAGTTCGAGGCGCACATCGAGCGCCGGCGCGCAGAGCACGAACGCCTGCCCGCGGAGGACATCATCCCCCTGTCCGTCGCCGACGAGCACGCCGGCCCGATGCCGGTGCACTTCTAGGGTCTCCCGCCGTGCCGCGCCCGGAAGAGAAGCTCGTCACCTTCTCCATCGACGGGAAGGAGGTCCGCGCCCCCGAGGGCGTGATGCTCGTCGACGGCGCCAAGCGCGGCGACGTCGAGATCCCCGTCTTCTGCTACGAGCCGAAGCTCGGGCAGCCGGTCGGGGCCTGCCGCATGTGCCTCGTGGAGATCGAGGGGATCCCGAAGCTCCAGACCGCGTGCTCGACGCCGGTCAAGGACGGCATGGTCGTCCACACCCGGACCGACCGCGTGCGCGGCGCCCAGCAGGCCGTGGTCGAGTTCCTGCTCGTCAACCATCCGCTCGACTGCCCCGTGTGCGACAAGGGCGGCGAGTGCCCGCTCCAGGACATCACCGTCGGCTGGGGTGCGGGGAAGTCGCGCTTCATCGAGCCCAAGCGCCACTTCGTCAAGCCGCTCGAGCTCTCCCCGCTCATCGCCATCGACCGCGAGCGCTGCATCCTCTGCTACCGCTGCGTGCGCTTCTCCCAGGAGGTGGCCGAGGACTACCAGCTCGTGCTGCTCGAGCGCGGCGCCCACTCCTACGTCGCGACCTTCGACGGCCATCCCTACGTGGCGCCGTTCTCCGGCAACATCGTCGAGCTCTGCCCCGTAGGCGCGCTGACCTCGCGGCCCTATCGCTTCCGCGCGCGGCCCTGGGAGATCGAGCAGTCGGGCTCGGTGTGCACGCTCTGCCCGGCGCAGTGCAACGTCTCCTTCACCGTCCGCGACGACCGCGTGCTGCGCGTCATGTCCCGCCCGAACCCCGAGGTCGACGACGGCTGGCTGTGCGACAAGGGACGCTTCGCCTACCAGTCCGTGCACTCCGACGAGCGCGTCACCGAGCCGCTGCTGCGCGACGGAGGCACGCTCACGCCCGTGAGCTGGGAGCGCGCGCTCGCGGCCGCGGCGGGCCTGGCCAAGCACAAGGGCCGCGTCGGCGCCCTCGTGGGCGGCCAGACGACGAACGAGGAGGGCTTCCTGCTCGCGCGGCTCATGCGCGAGGGCCTCGACTCGCCCGACCTCGACTCGCGCGCCTCGGGGCCGCCGGTGCCGGCGGGGATCGCCCGCGCGCTGGCCTCGCCCGAGCTCGGCGCGACGATCCCCGACCTCGAGTACGCCCACACGGTCCTCGTGCTCGACTGCGAGCCCGTGGACGCCGCGCCGATCGTCGACCTGCGCATCCGCAAGGGCGTCCGCCGCCGCGGCGTGCAGCTCGCCGTGGCCTCCTCGCGGCCATCGTCGCTCGACGCGAACGCCAGGGCCGCGGCGCGCTTCGCGCCCAGCGCCGCCGGCGCGTTCGTGCAGGCGCTCGACGCCGCCGCGGGGGGACCCGGAGACCTGTCATCGCTGGCCGGGGCGGCGGGTACGAGCGAGGACGACGTGCGCGCCGTGGCGGCGCTGCTGACCGACGTCGGCGAGGACGTCGTCGTCGTGTGGAGCGAGCGCCTGGCCGCCGACCCCGACGCGCTCCGCGCGCTGCTCAACCTCGCCGCGCGCCTGAACCTCCGCGGCGCCGACGGCGCCGGGCTGCTCGAGCTGCCGGCGGGCACCAACGGGCGCGGCCTGCGCGAGGCGGGCGTCCTGCCCAACGCCGGGCCGGGCTACGCCGAGCTCTCCGCCGAGGAGACCGGCCTCGCGGCGCAGGACATCGCCGCGGCCGCCGCCGAGGGCGACCTGACCGCGCTCTACCTGCTCCACGACGATCCGCTCGCCACCCGCCCGAACGCCGCCGCCTGGCGCGCCGCGCTGGAGACGGCCGGCCTCGTCGTCGCCCACGCCTCCGTCCTCACCGAGGGCATCCGTGAGCACGCAAACGTCGTCTTCCCCGCCGAGTCCTACGCGGAGAAGGAGGGCACGGTCGTCCATCCCGACGGTCGCGTCCAGCGCCTGCGCCCCGCCATCGGCCGGCCGGGCTCGGTGCGGGCCGAGTGGGGCGTCCTCGCCGAGCTGGCCAGGCGGGTGGGGCTCGACACCGGCGCGCTCGTCGGGCCGATGGTGACGACCCAGCTGATCGACGCCGTCCCGTTCTACGCCGGGCTGACGCTCGAGGCGCTCGGCGGCACGGGCATCCGCTGGCCCGAGTCCGTGGCCGCCGCCGCGCTGCCGGACGGGGAGGAGGGCCCGTTCGAGCTCGACACCCCCGCGCCCGCGCCCGCGCCCGACGGAGCCCTCCGCCTCGGCACCTTCCGCTCCGTCTGGGCCGGGCCCGAGGTCGAGGCCTCGCCCGCCCTGCGCTTCCTCGCCGCCCGCCCGGTGGCCGAGCTCTCGCCGCAGGACGCCAAGCGCCTCGGCATCGCCGCCGGCCAGACCGTGACCGTCGGCACGAACGGGCACTCGACCCGGGCCGAGGCCGTCCTGCGCAGCGCCGTGCCCGCCGGCTCGGTGTTCGTCACCGACACCGCCGCGAACGCGCTCGCGCCCGGCCTCGTCGAGGTGCGGCCCGCGTGATCCCCCTCGCCGACACCCTCCTCGTCGAGCACTGGTGGGTGCAGATCATCAAGGCGGTCGTCATCTTCGCCGTGATCCTCCAGATCGTGCCGATCGTGCTGCTCGTCGAGCGGAAGATCCTCGGGCGCTTCCAGGGCCGCTACGGGCCGAACCGCGTCGGCCCGTTCGGGCTCCTCCAGCCGCTGGCCGACATCGCCAAGCTGCTCGGCAAGGAGCAGTTCCGCCCGCAGAGCGCGGTCGGTCTCAT
>JBBQAA010000013.1:0-50299 GCA_038276395.1 Solirubrobacterales bacterium
AATTCCAGCCATGGCCGGACCTCCTCAATCTCTCTGGGGTCAGCCGGAGCCGTTCTCCGGCCAGACAAACCCCCGCGAGGAGCGTCCGGCCAACAACCCCGACAGTCAACCCCACGGGCCGACCACTACATAGGGTCTAGGGCGGGCGCGCCGCCGGGTTCTCCGCCGCCGGGCCGGGCTCGGGAAGGGTGGGTGAGCGGTTTCCCTCGGCGCCGCTTCGGTGCCCGCGCGCGCCCGCGAACCGTCGATGCAACGAAACCGTCGAGGGGGGATCGTTTCGTTGACCTCACGTCGCCGTAGCGCGCGGGGTGAACAAACCGACGGTCCCTCCTTCCTCTTCCCCAGCCGGGGAATGCCCCGAGGCAGGCAGGCCTTGCGAGCCGACCGCGGGGGACCGAGCCCGGCCGCCCGGCCCGCCCCATATCCTCCCGCCCGCATGCTCAGCCGGATCGACCACATCGGCGTCGCCGTCGAGGACCTCGACGCCGCCATCGCCGTCTACGGCGGGACCCTGGCCATGCCCGAGGCCCACCGCGAGGTGGTGGAGGAGCAGGGCGTCGAGGCCGTCCTGCTCGACGTCGGCGAGGGGCACGTCGAGCTGCTGGCGCCGCTCGGGCCGGACACGCCCGTCGGGAAGTTCCTCGCCCGCAAGGGCCCGGGCCTGCACCACGTGGCCTACGCCGTCCCCGACGTCGAGGCCGCCCTGGCCACGTTCAAGGGGCAGGGCGCCCGCCTCATCGACGAGACGCCGCGCACCGGGATCCGGGGCTCGCGCGTCGCCTTCCTGCATCCCGCCGCCACCGGCGGCGTGCTCACCGAACTAGTCCAACCCGCGGAGGATCACTGACCATGGCCGGCGTACGCAAGGTGACCATCGGCTTCGAGGGCACGATGCCGCTCGCGGTGCGGCTCTCCGAGGAGGCGCTCGCGGGGCTGCGCACCGCGCTCGAGGCGGGGAGCTGGCACGACCTCGAGACCGAGGACGGCTCGGCGCTCGTCAACACGGGGAAGGTGCTCTACGTGACGACCGACACGGCCGAGCATCGTGTCGGCTTCGGGCTCTGACCCGGCTCGGGAGCCTCGACCGCGCGCTGCTCCGCCGCGCGCGGACGATCGGTCACGCGCCGGAGCGCGACCGCTCCGTGGCCCGCTTCTCCCGCCTCGGCGAGCACGGTCTCGGCTGGATCCTGCTCGGCCTCGCCACGGGCCGCCGCCGCGGGGCCGCCGCCGTCGCCGCCGCCTACGTCGTGAACCAGGCGGTCAAGTTCGGCCTCCGCCGCCCGCGCCCCCGGCTGCCCGGCCTCCCGCCGCTCACGAGCACCCACTCGGAGCTCTCCTTCCCGAGCGCCCACGCGACGACGAGCGCCGCCGCCGTCCAGGCCTATCGCGGCCTCGCGCCGGCGCCGCTCCTCGTCCTTCCCGCGCTCCTGCTCGCGACCTCACGCCTGTACCTCGGCGTCCACTATCCCTCGGACGTCCTCGCCGGCGCCGGCCTCGGCACCCTGATCGGGCGGGCGGCGATGCGATGAAGGTGGGGATCGTGGGGTTGCCGAACGCGGGCAAGTCCTCGCTGTTCAACGCGCTGACCAGCGCGGGCGTCGAGGCGGCCAACTACCCGTTCACGACGATCGAGCCGAACGTCGCCGTCGTCCCCGTGGCCGACGAGCGCCTGGACCGCGTGGCCGCCACCGTCGGCGCCTCCAAGGTCGTGCCCGACACGATCGCCTTCCACGACATTGCCGGGCTCGTGCGCGGCGCGCACTCCGGGGAGGGGCTCGGCAACCGCTTCCTGGCCAACATCCGCGAGACCGACGCGCTCGTCCACGTCGTGCGCGTCCACGACTCCCCGAACGTCATCCACTCCGAGGGCTCGGTCGACCCGCTCCGCGACGTCGAGACGATCGAGACGGAGCTCATCTTCTCGGACCTTGAGCAGGCCGAACGGCGGCTCGAGCGCGTCGTGCGCAAGGCGCGCTCGGGGGAGCGAGCGGCCCAGGCCGAGGAGGCGTGGCTGCGCGCCGTCGTCGACGCGCTGCACGCCGGCCGGCCGGTCCGCTCGGTGCCGCCGCCCGCCGAGGCACCGGAAGCCATGCGGGACCTCTCCCCCCTCACGGCCAAGCCCGTCCTCTTCGTGGCCAACGTCGACGAGGGGGAGGACGAGCTGCCTCCCGAGCTCGTCGCCCACGCCGAGGCACAGGGCGCGCGGGCCGTGGCCGTCTCCTCTCGCCTCGAGGCCGAGCTCTCAGAGCTCGACCCCGACGACGCCGCCGCGATGCGCGAGGACCTGGGCGTCGCCTCGGTCTCCTCGCTCCAGCGCGTCGTCGGCGGCGCCTTCGTCCTGCTCGACCTGATCGCGTTCTTCACCGCCGGGGAGGACAAGCCCGCGCAGTCCTGGCACCTACGCCGCGGGCTCACGGCGTGGCACGCGGCGGGCGCGATCCACTCGGACATCCAGCGCGGGTTCGTCCGCGCCGAGGTCATCGGCTCCGACGCGCTGCTCGACGCCGGCGGCTACGCCGGGGCGCGGGAGAAGGGAACGCTGCGTCTCGAGGGCCGGGACTACGTGATGGCCGACGGCGACGTCCTCACGGTCAAGTTCACGCCCTGAGACGCTTGGCGAGCTGGCGCAGCCCGCGGGACTCGGCGGCGTTGGCGCCGCCCTCGCGGTCCGTCTCCCGATCCGGCGGGCGGTCGAGCGGCACCGAGCGCAGCGTCGCGATGTCGAGGAACGTCCGCAGCACCTCCCCGTTCTCGTGCAGCGCCGCCCGCACCCGCGGGCTCTCGCGCAGGCAATTCTCGAGCGCGCCCTCGAGCGACCCGTGCCGACCGAGGAGATCGGCGGCCGTCTTCTCCCCGATCCCCTTGGCGCCCGGCAGCCCGTCGGACGGATCGCCGCGCAGCGCGATGAAGTCCGGCACGAGCCCGGGCGGGACGCCGTAGCGCGCCCGCACCTCGGCCGGCCCCAGATCCTCCCAACCGCGCGTGCCGGTCTTGACGTAGAGGACGGTCACGGCGTCCGTGGCGCACTGGAAGAGGTCGCGGTCGCCGGTCATGAGGAGCGCCGTGCCGCCGGCGCCCGCCTCGATCAGCGCGTAGGAGCCGAGCAGGTCGTCGGCCTCGAGGTCCGGCGAGGTGCCGACCGTCCAGCCGAAGGCGCCGAAGAACTCCTCCGCGGCGTCGAACTGCGGCGCGAGCAGGTCCGGGACCGGCGGGCGATCGGCGTGGTAGGGCGGGTAGGCCTCCGTGCGGTAGTGCGCGGCCTCCTCCCCGAAGGCGATCACGACGGCCCGGGGCGCGTGGGCCTCGACTACGCGCAGGACCTGGTTGACCGTGCCGAGCAGCGCGTTCCCGCCCTCGATCGAGTCGGGCAGGGCGAAGAAGGACCGGTAGAGCAGCGACGGGCCGTCGACGACGAGCAGGGCTCCGCTCACACGCGGCGACGATAACGTGCGCCGCATGCTCACGCTCACGGGAATGGACGAGGTCAGGTCGTACGTCGGCAAGGAGCTCGGCTTCTCGCGCTGGGTCGAGGTCACCCAGAAGGAGATCGACGCCTTCGCCGAGGTCACGGGGGATCACCAGTGGATCCACGTCGACCCCGAGCGCGCCCAGGACACCCCCTTCGGCGGCACGATCGCCCACGGCTACTACACGCTCTCGCTCGCCCCCATGCTCTCCTACGAGATGTTCGCCATGGAGGGCTTCGCCTTCGGGATCAACTACGGGCTGAACCGCGTGCGCTTCCCCGCGCCGATGCCGGTGGGCGGGAAGGTGCGCATGCGCGCCAAGCTGGCCTCCGTCGAGGAGATCCCCGGTGGCGCGCAGTTGACGACCGAGCTGACCTTCGAGCGCGAGGGCGAGGAGAAGCCCGTGTGCGTCGCCGAGTCGCTCGCGCGGGTCTACGAGGGCTGAGCGCGGGGCGGCGCCGGCGGGCCGGGCGCCCGCACGGCGATCCAGCTCTTGGCCAGCAGGCCGAGGCGCTCGGCCACGACCGGCTCGCCGAAGAGCCCGGCCAGCTCTGAGCGGGTGAGCAGGGCGATGTCCTCCCATTCCCCGGCCACGCCGAGGCGCCAGTAGGGGCGGCGCAGGCGCGGCGGCAGCCAGTGCGCGGCGGGCAGCAGCGCGTGGGGCTCGAGGGGGAAGCCGAAGGCCGGCGTCTGCACCCACCAGCCGCGCCCGACGCGACGCACCTCGGCGGCGAAGCGCGCGCGGGCGGCGGACGCCAGGTGCTCGACGACGCTCGAGGAGTACACGAGGTCGAACGCGCCGTCGGGGAAGGGGAGCTCGGCCGTGGCGTCGGCGCGGACGAAGGGCCCGGGGTAGGACGGGCGCGCGACGATATCCGTGCCGGTCACGTCCCAGTCCGGCGCCTGGGCGCGCAGGCCGAGCGTGCCGCAGCCGACGTCGAGGATCCGCGTCGCGCGCGTCGCGCCCGTGAGGGAGACGAACCGGGCGTGGCGCCGGGCCCGGGCCCAGGCGGCGGCGCGGGAGCCGAGGCGGCTGCGCCACCCCGGGCGCGCCGTCCCGTAGACGCTCACGGCCGGGTGAGTGTGACCGCCGGCCCCGGATCCCCGGCGGCGCGGATGCGGTAGACACCGGGCCGCCGGGCGGCCCACGCGTAGCGGCCGCCGCGGCGCAGGCGGACCCGGGCCACGCGGACCCAGCGCCGCCCGGTCCGGCGCTCGACGCTCGCCGAGCGCGTGGGCGCCATGACCGTGCCCGCGAGCCCGGGTAGGGGCGGCGAGGGCAGGCGTGCGACCCGCGCGGGCGCCGCCCCGCCCCCCTTCCCGCCGCCGGAGCCGCTCCCGCCACCGGAGCCGCCGCGCTTCGGCTTGGCCTTCTTGGTCTCGATCGCCGTGAAGCTCATCCACGTGTCGTAGGCGCCAAAGGCCGAGCGGAGGATCGAGCCGGTGACCGTCGTCACGCCGCGCGTACCCACGACCTGCGCACGCACGATCCGAGGTGAGCGCCCGCGCTCGAGCACGCGGATCCCGCGGAGGCGACCGCGCACGTTCGGGCCGAGCTCACGCGCCGCCCGCGCGAAGCTCATGCGCAGCGTCCACCGGTGCAGCGGGGAGATCGTGTCGTAGGGGTCGGGGACGCTCTTCAGCCAGGGCTCGGGGGCCGAGCCGAGGAAGGAGTCCTCGATGTTCTCCGTGCGCCCGCCCGAGGTCGAGAAGAAGAAGGTGACGACGGGCACGCCGTGGTAGGTGACGACCTGGCCTCGCGTCGCGCGCACGGCGGCGTCGGTCGTCGGGCTCTCCCGCGCGACCCCGCCGTAGGCCTGCGAGCGCGTGTCGTCGTAGAGGATGCTGCCCGCGCCGCCCGCGGTGATCGCGTAGGTCCGCGCCGCCACCGCCTGGGCCTTGAGCGCCTCGGGCCGCCAGCTCGGGGACTCCTCGACGCCGACGATGCCGCGGACGTAGTCGTCGACGCCGAGCTCGTTGACGACGTCTCCCGCCGGCGTGACCCGGAGCGTCCCCCGCCATCCCCCGCCCGCGAGTCCGAAGTCCGAGCGCTCGGCCATGACGGTGTAGCCGCGGCCCGAGAACGCGGCGGAGGAGAAGCGGCCGACCGGCTTGCGCGCGCCCACCGCCCGCACGAGGACCCGGCCCCGGGACGGCACGGCGAGGTAGGTCAGGCTCGCCCGGAGCCTCATGCCGCTCACGCGCGTGGCGTGGGTGACGGTCACGGTGCGGTTCCCCGAGGTCAGGAGCACCCGGACCCGCGTGTTGGGGGAGATGGCCCCGAGGCGCGTGCCCGTGTAGTAGTGGGCGAGGATCCGCGCGTAGCGGTAGCCGTGCCGCGCGTAGCCCTGCGCGCCGTACTGGCTCATCCCGATGCCGTGGCCGAAGCCGGCGCCGTGGATCGTGAAGCGCGTGGCCGCAGGGGCGGGAGCCGGGGCCGCGAGAGCGAGGAGCAGGGCGAGCACGGCCGCGATGGCCGAGCCAGGTAGGCTGCGCCGCGCGAGCGAGGAACGGGAGCTATCGGTGGGAAAGCGCAAGGCGTCGGACGTCTTCGTCGAGTGTCTTGAGTCTGAGGGCGTTCGGTATGTCTTTGGTATTCCCGGCGAGGAGACCCTCGACCTGAACGAGTCCCTGGCGGGCTCCTCGGTCGAGTTCGTCCCCGTCCGCCACGAGCAGGGCGGCGCCTACATGGCCGACATGTACGGCCGGCTCACGGGCCGTGCCGGTGTCTGCCTGGGAACTCTAGGCCCGGGCGCGACAAATCTCGTCACCGTCGTGGCCGACGCCTTCCTCGATCGCGCCCCGCTCGTGGCCCTCACCGGCCAGGCGGACATCGAGCGGATGCACAAGGAGTCCCACCAGTACATCGATCTCGTCGAGGTCATGCGGCCGATCACGAAGTGGAACGCGCGGGTCACGGCGCCCGAGATCATCCCCGAGGTCGTGCGCAAGGCGTTCAAGGTCTCCGAGTCCGAGAAGCCGGGCTCGACTCACCTCGAGCTGCCCGAGGACGTCATGGCCGAGGAGTTCGAGGCCGTCCCGCTGCCGCGCCGGCGCATCGTGCGGCCCGAGCCGGGCGCGCGCGATCTGCTGAAGGCCGCCGACCTCATCCGCAACGCGCTGAACCCCATATGCCTGGCCGGAAACGGGGTCGTGCGCCAGGGCGCATCGGCGGCGCTCCGCGAGTTCGCCCGCGCAACGGGCATCCCCGTGGCCGAGACGTTCATGGCCAAGGGGCTGCTCGATTTCGAGGACCCGCGCGCGCTCGGCACGGTCGGCCTGCAGGACCGCGACTACGCCATGGCCGGCTTCGAGGACGCCGACGTCGTCATCGCCGTCGGCTACGACCTCGTCGAGCACTCGCCCGAGCACTGGAACCCCAAGGCGGACAAGCGCATCGTCATGATCGACACGGTCCCGGCCGAGATCGACGGCTTCTACATCCCCGAGGTCGAGCTGATCGGCGACCCCTACCACGTGCTCGCGCGGCTCGGCGAGGAGTGCCGCGAGGTGCCCCACACCGGCGGCTCACGCCGGCTGCGCGAGATCGTGCTCGGGCGCTTCGAGCAGGCCAAGGACGACGACGCCTTCCCCATGCAACCGCCGCGCGTGCTGTGGGAGATTCGCCAGGCGCTCGGGCGGGAGGACATCCTCATCTCCGACGTCGGCCTGCACAAGCTGTGGATCGGCCGCATGTTCCCCGCCCATGAGCCGAACACGGTGATGATCGCCAACGGCCTCGCGGGCATGGGCTTCGCCGTGCCCAGCGCTATCGGCGCGAAGCTCGTCCACCCCGACCGCAAGGTCGTGACCGTCAACGGCGACGGCGGCTTCCTCATGAACTTCCAGGAGCTCGAGACGGCCAAGCGGATGAAGACCCCGTTCGTCAGCGTCGTGTGGGAGAACCGGCAGTTCGGCTCGATCGTTTGGAAGCAGGACAACAAGTTCGGCCGCCACTTCGGGGTCGACTTCACGAACCCGGACTTCGTCAAGCTGGCCGACGCCTTCGGCCTTCCCGCCTGGCGCTGCGAGTCCGTGGCCGACTTCCCCAAGCACCTGAACCACGCCCTCGGCCTGGACGAGCCGGCCGTCATCGTCGTGCCGATCGACTACTCGATCGACGTGCGGATCTCCGAGGAGCTGGGCGTCGAGACCGTCCAGACGTGAACCTGCGGCTCGCGGAGCCGGCCGACGTGCCGATGATCCGCCGCCTGTTCTACGCGGCGATGCCGCTGCCGCCCGCGCAGGAGCGATGGCGCGAGGGCCACGCGGAGTGGTTCCGCCGGCGCCTCGAGCAGGCGATCGCGCTCGACCCCGAGGGCGTCTGGGTGGGCGAGGACGACGCCGGCCTCGCGGGCGTCGCCTGCGCGCACGTCCGCGAGGGGATCTGGGTCCTCACGCTGCTGGCCGTCCACCCAGGCGCCCAGGGCGGCGGGCTCGGGCGCGCCCTCTTCGATCGAGCGCTCGCCTACGGCGCCGAGGCGCGGGGGTGGCTCATCGCCGCCTCGGAGGACGCGCGCGGCTGGCGCCTCTACGCCGGGGCGGGGTTTCACCTGCACCCCTGTGTCGAGGCGGACGGGCCGGTGCGCCGGGAGCTCATCCCCGCCGTCGCCGGCGTGCGCGAGGGGAGCGCGGCGGACCTCGGCCGCTGCGCGGAGATCGACCGGCGTGTGCGTGGCGGCGCGCGCACGCCCGACCTCGAGCTCCTGCTCGGCCTCGAGGATGCGCGCCTGTTCCTGACCGATCGCGGCTACGCGATGACCCTGCCCGAACGGCTGCTCATGCTCGCCGCCGAGCACGAGGCGGAGGCCGAGGCGCTCCTTTGGAGCTGCCTCGCGGGCAACGGGCCGGGCGGGACCTACAGCCTGAGCTGGATCACCGGGGCGCAGCAGTGGGCGATCCGCGTCGCCCACGCCGCCCGGCTGCCCCTGCGCCCCGAGGGTCCCTATCTGACGCGGGGCGAGCTCGGCCCGCTCCGGCCCTGGCTGCCGCACGGGGCGTATCTCTAGGCCGTCGGAGCGCGGTGCGCTCAGAGCACACCAGGATGGGACGGCCGGCGCCGATTCGTGCTACTTGACCCGCAGGACCGCCGAGCTGCCGAGCACGCCGCCGCGGGAGTCGAGCGCGCGGGCCTGGACGTAGCGGTCGCTCGTCCGCAAGCTGATCTCCTGCTCGAACTCGCTCTTCGTGACCGTTCGCCGCAGGCGCAGGCCGCTAGCGCTCGCGCTCGTGAGGATCTGCCACCGGGCGACGAGGCTCGAGCCGTCCCACGTTGACCAGGTCTTCAGCCGGCCCTTCCTGGAGCTCGCGGCGACCTTGGGGCGTCCGCCCGGGCGGCCCCTCCACCTCGCGTGGAACGCGCGATAGGACTGGTAGCGCTGGAAGATGATGTGGCCGTCGAGGAGCACCTTGCCGGACTTCGAGTACTGGGTGAAGAACGGGGAGTTGCCCCAGCCGACAAAGCGCTCGCCGCCGGGCAGCAGCTGCATGTTGCCCTGGGAGAGGGCGAGCAGTCGCGGGGAGTGCCGGTGCTCGTCGCTCAGCGTGGCCGTCTTCTTCCCGCCCCGGTTGCTCAGGCGCACCCGCAGCGAGCGCGACTCGCCGCCGCGGGCGTCGAAGTCCGAGCCGTTGTTGTCGAACAACGTGTAGGTGCCGTCGGGCTGAGGCTGGGCGTCGTGCTGGTAGTGGAACTTGACGCCCCGGCCGAGCCGGTAGGTGGAGCGCTTGCCGCCGAGCCGCCAGATGATCCGGCCCGTGCTGCGGCTGATCTTGTAGATCGCCCACGTGTGGCGGGCGGAGGCGACGATGTTGCCGTCCCGGTCGAGTGCCACCGAGTTCATGTGCAGGTAGTCGTAGGGGATCGGGCTCGGCGCCACGGGGGCGTAGGACTCCGAGAGCGGGATGTGCGTGTTGGCGTGCCAGTCAAAGAGCAGCTTGTTGGTCTTGACGTCGACGATCTGGATGAAGTTGTTGACGATCGTGCCGTGGCTCGTGCCGCCGACCGAGGAGAGGCTGGCCTTCTCGACGCGGAAGCCGAGCAGCAAGGCCGTGCCGTCGCGGTTCAGCACGAAGTCGTGCAGGTCGGTGACGACGCCCGGGCCGACCGCGTGGACGCGGGCGACCTCGTGGTAGCGCTCGTCCATGATGACCGCGTAGGTGTCCGTCGAGTTGCCGGAGTAGATGTTGGCGCCGGTGATCGCCGGACGCTCGATGTAGGTCATGACCCGCTGACCGCGATAGTCCTGGGGCTGGACGTTGATCGCGGTGCGGCCCTTCGCGAGCTGATGCCAGTAGACGAGATTGCCCTGGCCGTCGATGATCATCGGGCCGCTGAGCGCGCCCGGAGCCGGGCGCGGCGAGAGGAAGACGTCGCCGGGGTTGTTGCGCGCGGCCTTGTGGGTCACGAAGACCTTGGGCGGGCGCAGATCCGGGCGCGAGTGGTAGGTGCGCAGGAAGCGGTCGGCGCGCGCGGGCGCGGCGGCGCCGAGCGCGAGGAGGGCGAGGGTGGCGAGGGTGGCGGGCAGAGAGCGGCTCATATGTTGCGCAAACCCATTCGTTCAGGAAAAGTTACGGCGCGGTCGCGTTGTCCAGCAGCGGCCCGGGGGGTCGCAGGTGCCCCGCGCGCCAGCAGCTCGTGCCGCCGTGGCAGTGCACGAGCCGCCGAAGGACTCGGTGCAGCCGCGCCTGCTCGCCCGGCGGGAGGCTCCCGTAGACGTTTTGGAGCTCGTGCGGGTCGGTGCGCGTGTAGTAGTACTCGCGCGAGCCGTCGATGTACTCGACGTAGACGCCCGTGCGCATCCGGATCGCGTCGTAGGTGGGCGGCGAGCCGCTCTGGCGGGTCTCCTGGTCGGGGTCGAGGCCCGAGTCGATCGCGCGGTGGTGCTCGACGAGGACGGCGTCGCGCCAGTCGCGGACCGCGCGGCCGTGGAGCAGGGGCCCGAGGGCGTGGCCGTCGACGTAGTCCGGCACGGGCCGGCCCGCCAGCCTGAGGAACGTCGGCGCGAGGTCCACGTTCTCGGTCAGGTCGGCGTTGGTCGACCCGGGCGCGATCCCCGGGCCGGCCAGGATCAGCGGCACGCGGATGTCGTCGTCGAAGGCGGTCATCTTCCCGGCCACGAGCCGGTGCTGGCCGAGGTGATAGCCGTTGTCCGAGGAGAAGACGAAGTAGGTGTTCTTCTCGATCCCGAGCGCGCGGAGCTGCGCGCGCAGACGCCCCACCATGCGGTCGACGGCGAGGACCGAGCGCGCGCGCTTGCGGAACTCGATGTTCTCCGCCGCCTTCTGGAAGGGGTTGAGCCGAGGGTGGCCGCGCAGCCACTTGGGCGGATCGGTGACCGCGCGGTCATACGCCGGCCCGTGCGGGGCCCGGAGGTCGGGGAAGCGCCGCCGGTCCTGCGGGGCGGGGGTCGCCGGGCGGTGCGGCGCGAAGGTCGAGAGCTCGAGCATGAACGGCTGCCGCGCGAAGGCGGCCTCGTCGATGAACCTCGCGCCTCGGCGCGCGAGCACGTTCGTCAGGTAGGAGCGCGGCTGGCCCCCGTACTTCTGCAGGCGGCCGTCGACGTTCAGGGTGTAGTGGTACTCGGGATAGCCCCAGCCCGGTACGGCCCAGCTGCTCCAGCCCGGGGGCACGTAGCGGCTCTGCGGCTCGTAGCGGTTCAGGTACTTCCCCATCATCCCGGTCCGGTAGCCGTCGTTCTCGAGGCCGATCGAGAACGTCCGCCGCTCGTCGCCGTGGGCCAGGAACGCCGAGAAGCCGCCTGTGGGCTCGACGTTGCCGAGCACACCGGTGTTGTGGGGGAACTGGCCGGTGAAGATCGTCGCGCGGGAAGGGCAGCAGAGCGAGTCCGTGACGTAGTAGTTCGTGAAGCTCATGCCGTCGCGCTGGAGCCGGCGCACGTGGGGCATGAAGCGCAGGAGGTCGCCCGACAGGTCGTCGGTCAGCACGAAGACGATGTTCGGCCGGGCGGGCGCGGGCGACCCCGCCCCGCCGGGGACCGCGGCGCCGGAGGCGTCCGGCCGCACGTGCGCGGCACCGAACACGCCGAGCACGGCGAGCACGAGGGAGGTGATGGTGGTCGTCAACGCGCGGCGAGCAGACATCGGGGCTGGGCGGACCGTCGAGGCGGCGCGGAGTCTGGCTCCGGGTGAGAGGGCCGCCACAGAGGAGTGTAGGCGCGAAGCCGGGCGAGCGTCAGGGGAACAGCTCGGCGACCCGCGGGCGCAGGCAGGGCACGGCGTCGCCGCAGTCGATGGTCTCCCCCGCGCCGTGGATCGTCGGCGGCGTCGCGTGGCGGAAGGCGGTGGCGGTACGGGTCTCGGGTTGGAGGACGAGCACAAGCGTGCAGCCGGCGCCGGGCCGGCCCGGCCAGTAGCCCTTGACCTTTCCGGCGCGCGCGGCGGTCGCGTGGGAGACGAAGGCGGCGTCAGGCGCGCGGACGGTGCCGGGGGCCTGCGTGAGCAGAAAGCCGGTCTCCGCGCCGAAGGCGATCCCGAGGTCACGCTCGCGCACGTGATTGCGCAGCACGCCACCGGCCTCGATGGCGATGATCCCGTGTTCGGCGAACCCCGGCTCCATGATGAGCAACTCTCCCGCCACGAGCTCGAATCTCGCCCGCCCGCGCGGAAGTTGGCCCAGTTCCCGCGCAGTCATTTCGATTCCCGTGGGAATTGCCGGCGCCGTGCCCATGCGACCTACTCCTCGGGCTGCGACCCCGCGGCGATCCTGCGCAGGTCGAGCGCCTTCTCGAGCGTCTCCTCGTCCACGCCGTACTCGCGAGCGGTCTCCCGCAGCGTGCCGCCCGAGGCCGAGGCCGCCTTGACGATCTCCGCCGCCTTGTCGTAACCGATGAACGGGTTGAGCGCGGTGGCCACAGCGAGCGTGCCCTCGGCCGAGCGCTCACAGCCCTCGCGGTTGGCCTCGATCCCGTCGACGCACTTCTCGGCGAAAAGCCGGCTCGTCGCCGCCAGCAGGCGGATCGACTCGAGCAGGTTCCGCGCGATCAGCGGGATGCGCACGTTCAGCTCGAAGTTGCCCTCGAGCCCGCCGATGGTGATCGCCGCGTCGTTGCCGATGACCTGGGCGGAGACCTGGAGGACGACCTCGGGGATGACCGGGTTGACCTTCCCCGGCATGATCGAGGAGCCCTTCTGCAGCTCGGGGAGGAGGAGCTCGCCGATCCCCGCGCGCGGGCCGGAGCCCATCAGCGCGAGGTCGTTCGCGATCTTCGTCAGCGAGACGGCGATGACCTTGAGCGCGCCCGAGAGCTCGACGAGCGCGTCGCGGTTGCCCTGCGCTTCGAAGGGGTCCTCGGGGGCGGAGATCTCGAGGCCGCTGGCCTCCGCGAGCTTCGCGCGCACGCCCTCGGCGAAGTTCGGGTGGGTGTTCAGGCCGGTGCCGGTCGCCGTGCCGCCCAGCGGGATCTGGGCGACCTGAGGCAGGGCGTTGCCGACCCGGCGCTGGGCGAGGCGGAGCTGGGCGGCGTAGCCGCCGAACTCCTGCCCGAGCGTCACGGGCACGGCGTCCATGAGGTGCGTGCGGCCGGACTTGACGATGTCCTTGAACTCCTCCGCCTTGGCCGCGAACGCCTGCTCGAGCTGGGCGAGGGCGGGAAGGAGGTCGCTCGTCGCCTCGTCGAGGGCGGCGAGGTGGACCGCGCTCGGGAAGACGTCGTTCGAGCTCTGGCCCATGTTGACGTGGTCGTTCGGGTGTGCGCCCTCGCCGGCGAGGTTGGCGAGGACCTCGTTGGCGTTCATGTTCGAGGACGTCCCCGAGCCGGTCTGGAAGACGTCGATCGGGAACTGGTCGTCGTGGTCCCCGCCCGCCACCGCGTCGCCCGCCTCGGCGATGCGGCGCGCGAGATCGTCGTCGAGCAGGCCGAGCTCGGCGTTCACGCGCGCGGCGGCGCCCTTCAACCGCCCGAGCCAGCGCACGAGCGGCACCGGGATGGTCTCCCCCGAGACCGGGAAGTTCGCGATCGCCTTGGTCGTCTCGCCGCCCCAGAGCTGCTCCTGCTCGCCCACGCTCATGCCGTCCCGCTCTCCTTGGAATCGAGGTTCTCTCGCTCAAAGCTACCCGGCCTCCGGCCGCGGTCACCGCCCCGAGAAGCGCCCCGAGCAGCAGGCCTCGGTGATCCTCCCGCGTGAAGGAGCGCTCGTCGAGCCAGGCGAGCGTCGCGCCGTCGACGAACCACAGCCAGCCGAGCACGGCGGCGCGCACGCGCGCGGGATCGCCGGCTTCGAGCGGGAGCCCCGCGAGGATGCGCGCCGCGGTCGCCCGGCGGACCTCCTCCACGAGCTCCCGCAGCTCGGGGACCTGGCCCGCGGACTGCAGGAGCTTGCGGTAGGGGACCTCGTGCTCCTCGATCCACGCGAGGTAGCGGTCGAGCGCGAGCGTGAGCTGGTCGACCGGCGGCGTGCCCGGCTCGGCCTCGGTCAACTCCTCGGCGGGCGCGTGCTCGCCTGGCTCGGCGGGATCGCGCTGTGTGCCGGGCTCGCCTTCCTGCTCGCCCTCGCTATCTCCCGCGGCTGGCTCGGCGAGGGCGCGCGCTGCGTGCTGGGCGCGGGCCTCGGCGCGGCCCTCGTGTCCGCCGGGGTCTGGCTGCGCGAGCGGCGCGGATCGGAGACCGCGGGGATGGCGGCGACGCGGGCCGGGATCCTCGGTCTCTTCGCCTCCGCGGTCGTGGCCACCGCCGGCTACGGACTGCTGCCGCCGGGTGCCGACCCCGCCCTGGCGGGCGGGGTCGGCGTGCTCGCCGTGCTGCTCGCCCTGCGCTGGGACGCCCAGCCGGTGGCCGCGCTCGGGCTCGCCGGAGCACTGCTCGCGCCTTACCTCGTCGCGCACTCCACCGACGTGCTGACCCTGGCGTTCGCGTGGCTGGCCGCGCTCAGCGCCGCGGCCGTCGCGCGGCGGCGGCGCTGGGGGTGGCTCTCCCTCGGCGTCTTCGCGCTCGTCGCCCCGCTGTGGGCGGGCTGGGCGCTGCGCCCGGGCCCGCTGCCGGCCGGCGTGCTCCTCGTCCTCCTCGCCTTCGGCCTGCCGACCGCGCTGGCGGCCGCCGGCTACGAGCTGGGCAAGCGGGACCGCACGCTGCGCGCCATCTCCGCGTTCTGCGTGGCCGCAAATGCCCTCGTGCTCGGGGTCGCGGGCGCGCTCGCGGTGCACGCGTCCTTCGCGCTGGCCGCACCTGCGTGGCTCCTCGCCCTCGCCGTCGGCCACCTCGCGCTCGGCCTCGCCGGGCGCCGCTCGGCGCGCGTCTCGCCGCCGCTTCGCCTCCTCGCGCTGGCGCTCGCCGCCGTCCTCCACGGCCCCGCCCAGGCCGGTGGCTGGGCGCTGGCCGCGCTCGGCCTGGCCGCGCTCGGGGCGCGGAGGGCGAAGGAGGGCGGCGAGCGGAGCCTCGCGACGCTCGGTCTCGGCGCACACATCGGCCTGACCCTCGTCCAGGTGTACCTGAACGCGGGGCCGAGCGCGCTCGGCGAGCCGGTCTCGGCCGCGGGCGTCCTCTCGCTCGGCCGCCCTGGCCTCCGCGCGCTTCGCCGACGGCCGCCCGCAGCTACGCGTGGCGCTCGACGGGCTCGGGCTTGCGGCCGTCGCCTACCTGACGGCCGTGACGCTCGACGGTCCCGCCCTCGTACTCGCCTGGGCGGCCGAGGCGGTCGCGCTGCATCGGCTGGCCCGCCGCACGCGGGACGAGGTCGCCGACGTCGGCGGGCTCGCCTTTCTCGCGCTCGCCGCTGGGCACGCGCTCCTCTGGGAGGCGCCCCTGCGCTCGCTCTCCGCCGGCCCGCCGGCGCTCGGGGCCGCCCTCCTCGCCCTGCTCGCCGTCGGCCTCGCTGCGCTCGCCTCGGTGGGACGGGGGCGCGACCGGCGCGTGCGCTCTGGGCTCGTGGCCGCGACCGCGCTCACCGGGCTCCACGCCGCCTCGGTCGCGGTCGTGGCCGCCTTCGGCCCGGCCGACCCGGCGCTCGCGCTCGGCGTGCGCCGCCGGCGCAGCTCGCGCTGAGCGTCTTCTGGGCGCTGACCGGCCTCGCGGGGCTGATCGCCGGCCTGCGGCTCGAGCTGCGGGCCGTCCGCCTCGCCGCGCTCGGGCTGCTGCTCGTCGCGATGGGCAAGGTCGTCCTCGTCGACCTCTCGACGCTTACGTCGATCTACCACGTCGCCTCGTTCCTCGCCCTCGGCGTCCTGCTGCTGACGGGCGCGGTGGCGTGGGAGCGCGCGCGGGGGAGCGCGGTGGCGCGGTGAGCGGATCGGCCCGGATGGGAGAACGCCGCGCTCGTGAGTCGCATCTCGCGCTCGAGCTCTGCGCGAGCTTCGCCCTCGGCGCGGCGGGGACCGCCATCGTCCTCTACTCCGACGCGCTGCTCGGCGACGACGCCCGACCGTCGGTCAGGGGCATCGTCTCACGAGCCTGAAGCTGATGGGCTCGCTCGGATCCTCGCGGCCATTCGACGGGTGGCGCGCTACGCGGCCGGTCGGTACTCGAGCAGCACCAGGCGCCCGTCGAGGGTCGTGGTGTTGGTGAGCTCGAGGTTCACGTCGGGAGCGCCCGCGAAGATCGGCTCGCGGCCGGTGGCGCCGAGGATCTGGGGGAAGACGACGAGCCTGATCCGGTCGACGGCCGCGAGGTGCAGGAGGCTGGCGACCAGGGGGTGACCTACGAGACGCTGGCCGCTCACGCGTCCGACGCCGACCCGCTGAAAAACGCCGCGAAGATCGTGTTCTGGGGAACGCTCCGGGAGCCGAGACGGCCCAACGCCGGCTTATCGACGCCGACCTGTCCGACGCGATCACCGCCCTCAAGGACGAGCCCGGCCCACCGATGCGCACCATGGGCAGCCTCTCGGTCCCATCAGAACGACCTGCGGCCGGCTCATCTCCTCGGCGATCCAGCGCTCGAGGTCGGGGCCGAAGCAGCCGAAGTACGCCGGCGACTTGGTGCCGAAGGCGAAGCCCTCGAGGGTGGCGAACAAGTCAACGGTCAGCTCTGCTGCTCATGGTCTTCTCGAGTCTGCCACGCGGTTTCGATTCATCGGTCACCGGCGAGCAGGATCGCGAACGCGACCTCACTGCCGCCGCGCGCGTCCTGCGGCTGACCCAACTCGCTCGCCTTCCGGGCTATCGGCAGAACGCGACGATCTCCCGCGCCACCCCCACCGGGTCGTCGTAGGTCAGGAGGTGGCCGGTGTCGGGCAGGACGCGGAGCTGGGCGTCGGGCAGCAGATCGAGCGCCTCCTGGGCGGCGCCGAGCGCGTGGAAGGGGTCGGCGTCGGCCCACAGGAGCAGGACCGGGAGCGTGAGCTTCGGGTAGGCGTCGAGGAGCTGGCGCTGCGGGCCACGGGGCCAGCGGCGCGCGAGCCGCGACCAGCCGCGGGCGCGGTTGGCATTCCCGGCCACGTCGGCGAAGGCGTGGCGCAGGAGGTCGCGGGCGGCCGGGTCGTGATGGACGGTCAGCCGGTCCGCCACCGACGGGCGCACGGCGCGCGCCACGACGTGCGAGGCGGCGCGGTCGAGCCCCGGCACGGCGGCGGTGCGGCAGGCCGTGCGCCACAGGAGCGTCTCGCGGCCGCGGGACGAGTCGCGGTGCAGGCGGTTCGGCATGAGGATGAGTCGCCGGGCGGGAATCCGCTCCGCGGCGACCGCCGCGAGCCCGAGCTCGGCACCGGCTCCGTGGCCGCCGAGCACGAGGTTCGGCCCCCCGGCCTCGGCGCAGAATCCGGCAAGGACGTCGATGAGCCACTCCGGCGTGTAGGGATGGCGGGCACGGTCCTCGGAGTCGCCGTGCAGGGGGAGGTCGGGCATGACGAGACGGAAGCGCGCGGCGAGCGTCTCGACGATCGGCTCCCACTCCCGATGGGAGAGCCCCGCGGCGTGCAGGAGCACGAGCGCGGGCCCGGTCCCCGCCTCGCGGTAGGCGACTCGGGCGCCGTCGGGATGGTGGTAGAGGCGCAGGCGCATCAGCCGCCACGGCGCCCGGCCGCGCGCCCGCGATCAAGCGCGGCGCGCTCGGCTCCGCGCACGGCGGGGTCCTCGATGTAGGAGCGCATCCGGTTCTCGAGCTCGGCCTGGAAGCCGGCGGTGCCCCCCGAGCCCTTCTCCACCGCGCCGACGAGGTACCCGAGCCTCAGGGCGGCCGTCGCGTCCCGGGGGGCGCGATCGGCGAGCAGGGAGCCCGCCCGCGTGAAGACGGCGCCGACGTTCTGCAGGTCCGAGCCGGAGCGCGCGCTGGCGACGCAGTCCGACAGGCGCGTCCCGTCGGCGAGCGCGACCCGGGCCGGCGCCGCGCGCAGCGCGGCGAGGATCTCCCGGCCCTCCCCCTGGCCGACGCACGCCTCGGCCACGGGTCGCGCGTGGGCGCCGCAGCCCGCGAGGAGGAACCCGATCGCCGCCGCCCGCCACGCCCCCCGCATCGCGCTGATCCTAGGTCGCGCGGCGCGGCGCGGCGCGGGAGGGCGCAACCGACGGAGCTGTCCTGCCCTGCTACGCCCCTGGCGTACGAAGTCAGGACCGCGACCGCGCCCGCCTCACCCGGGCGACGGGCGCCGGCCCTTCTCCGCCAGGCCGCGCTCGAGCGCGTCGGCCACCGTCTCGGCCACCTTCACGCGGGCGAACTTCTTCTGCTCGCCCGCGACGAGCGTCCACGGCGCCTCCTCGAGGCTCGTGCGCTCGAGCATCAGCTCGATCGCCTCGGCGTACTCGTCGCGCTTGCCGCGGTTGCGCCAGTCCTCCTCGGTCAGCTTCCAGGCCTTCAGCGGCTCGTCCTTTCGCTTCTCGAAGCGCTCGAGCTGCTCCTCGGGGGAGAGGTGGAGCCAGAGCTTGACGATGACCATCCCCTCGGCCGCCAGGGAGCGCTCGAAGTCGGCGATCTCCGCGTAGGCCCGCGCCAGCTCGTCGGCGTCGGCCAGCTCCTCGACCTTCTCCACGAGCACCCGGCCGTACCAGGAGCGATCGAGCACGGCCATCCCGCCCCAGCCCGGGAGCGCCGGCCAGAAGCGCCGGAGCCAGTGGTGGCGCAGCTCGTCGGGAGTGGGAGCGGAGAAGGACCGCACGCGCACGTGGCGCGGGTCGAGCGGGGCGACGAGGCGCTTGATCGCCCCGCCCTTGCCCGAGGCGTCCCAGCCCTCGAGCACGACGCAGAGCGGCGGGCCGAGCTCGGGCCCGTCGAGCAGACCGGCGGCCTCGAGCCGCAGCTCGACTAGGCGGTCCTGCGCGGCGGCGAGGCGCTTCTCGTACTCCTTCTTCTTCAGGCGCAGGGAGAGGTCGAGATCATCGAGCCGGCCCACGGCCCACATCCTAAGCTGGAAAGCGCATGCCGCCCCGCCCCGTCGACCCCCGCCAGAGCTTTCCCGAGCTCGAGGCGGAGGTGCTCGCGCGCTGGCGCGAGCGCGACGTCTTCGCCGAGTCGGTGCGCCGGCGCGCCGGCGCCGAGCCCTGGGTCTTCTACGAGGGCCCGCCGACCGCCAACGGGCGGCCGGGCACCCACCACGTCCTCGCCCGCGTCTTCAAGGACATCTTCCCGCGCTTCAAGACGATGACCGGCCACCGCGTCGAGCGCAAGGGCGGCTGGGACTGCCACGGCCTGCCCGTGGAGATCGCCGTGGAGAGGGAGCTCGGGTTCAACGGCAAGCCCGACATCGAGGCCTACGGCATCGCCGAGTTCAACGCGCGCTGCCGGGAGTCGGTCTTCCGCTACGTGGAGGACTGGCGCGCGCTGACCGAGCGGATCGGCTTCTGGATCGACATGGACGACGCCTACCGCACGCTCGACGCGGACTACATCGAGTCCGTGTGGTGGACGCTCAAGCGCGTCTGGGAGCAGGATCTCCTCTACGAGGGCTACAAGGTCGTCCCCTACTGCGCGCGCTGCGGCACCGCGCTCTCCTCGCACGAGCTCGGCCAGCCCGGCGCCTACCGGGAGGTCGAGGACCCGAGCGTCTACGTGCGCTTCCCCGTCACCCGCCCCACCGGGACCGTGCGGGAGGAGGACGCCCTGCTCGTGTGGACGACGACACCGTGGACCCTCGTCTCGAACGCCGCCGTGGCCGTCGACCCCGAGCTGTCCTACGCCCGCGTGCGCACTCCGGACGGCGTCGCCGTGCTCGCCGAGGCGCTCGTCGCGCGCGTGCTCGGGGAGGGGGCCGAGGTGCTCGAGACCTTCCCGGGCTCGGAGCTCGTCGGCACCGCCTATGACCCGCCCTTCCCCTTCGTCCCCGGCAGCGCCTTCGGGCCCAAGGGGCACACCGTCCTCCCCGCAGACTTCGTCACGGCGGAGGACGGCACGGGCCTCGTCCACACCGCGCTCGCCTTCGGGGAGGACGACTTCCGCCTCGGCGAGCAGCAGGGGATGACCGTCGTCAACCCCGTGCGCGCCGACGGGACCTACGACGAGCGGATCGGGCCCTACGCCGGGCGCTTCGTCAAGGACGCCGACGCCGATCTCGTCGCCGACCTCGAAGCGCGCGGCCGCCTGCTCCGGGCCGAGCGCTGCGTCCACTCCTATCCCCACTGCTGGCGCTGCGGCACGCCGCTCCTCTACTACGCCAAGCCCTCCTGGTACATCCGCACGAGCGCGCGGCGGGAGGAGATGCTGCGCGCCAACGAGGCCGTCGCCTGGCACCCGGAGCATGTCAAGCACGGCCGCTTCGGGAACTGGCTCGAGGGCAACGTCGACTGGGCGCTCTCGCGCGAGCGCTACTGGGGCACGCCCCTGCCCGTCTGGCGCTGCGCGGGCGGGCACGTCCACTGCGTCGGGTCCTTCGACGAGCTCGAGGAACTCTCCGGCGTCCGGCTCGAGGATCCCCACCGCCCCTTCGTGGACGACGTCGCCTTCCCCTGTCCCCAGTGCCACGAGCGGATGGCGCGCGAGCCCGTCGTCATCGACGTGTGGTTCGACACGGGCTGCATGCCCTGGGCCCAGTACCACGCGCCCTTCGAGCACGCCGAGCGCTTCGCCGAGCGCTTCCCCGCCGACTACATCTGCGAGGGCCTCGATCAGACGCGCGGCTGGTTCTACTCGCTGCTCGCCGCCGCGACGCTCGTGCACGGCCGCTCCTCGTTTCGCGAGGTCGTCTGCCTCGGCCTCATCCTCGACCCGGAGGGGCGGAAGATGTCGAAGTCGCTGGGGAACGTGGTCGACCCCGAGGAGGTGCTCTCCCGCTACGGCGCCGACGCGCTGCGCTGGTACTTCTTCACCGCCAAGCAGCCGTGGGGCGGCTATCGCTTCTCGCTTCAGACGATCGGCGAGTCGGTGCGGCTCTTCCTGCGCCAGCTCTGGAACGTCTACTCGCTCCACGTGCTCTACGCGCGCGCCAACGACATGCCGGACGAGCTGCCCATGGGCGAGCCGACCGAGCTCGACGCCTGGGCGCTCTCGCGCCTGGCCGCGACGGTGAGCGCCGTCCGCGACGGCCTCGAGGCCTACGACGCCACGGCGGCGGGCCGGGCCATCGCCGCCTTCGTCGACGATCTCTCCAACTGGTACGTCCGCCGCTCGCGCCCGCGCTTCTGGTCCGGCGATCCCGCCGCCTTCGCCACGCTGCGCACCTGCCTCGTCACCGTCTCACAGCTCCTCGCGCCCTTCTGCCCGTTCGTGGCCGACGCGATCTACGTGAACCTCGACGGCGCCGAGGAGAGCGTGCACCTGACGGACTTCCCGGCGGCCGGCCCCCGCGACGCCGCGCTCGAGGACGACATGGCGACCGCGCGTGAGGCGGTCCGCCTCGGCCTCGCGGCGCGCGGGGCCGCCAAGATCAAGGTCCGCCAGCCGCTGCGCACCGCGGTCGTCGTGGCCGCCGGGCGCGAGCGCGCGGCGATCGAGCGCCTGGCCGGCGTCGTGGCCGAGGAGCTGAACGTCAAGGAGCTGTCCTTCGCCGCGGCCGCCGACGAGCTCGGCTCGGTCGAGGTCAAGCCGAACTACCGCACGCTCGGCCCGCGCTTCGGAAAGCACATGCCGGACGTGGCACGCGCCGTAGCCGGGCTCGACCCCGCCCACGTCGCCGCCGCGCTCAAGGAGGAGCGGCCGGTGGCCGTCTCCGTGGCCGGGCACGATCACGAGCTCTCACCAGAGGACCTGCTCACGGCGATGCGCCCGCTCGAGGGCTTCCAGGTCGAGCGCGAGGGCTCTCACGCGGTCGCGCTCGACCTCGCGCTCGACGACGATCTGCGCCGCGAGGGCCTCGCGCGCGAGCTCGTCCACGCCGTCCAGGCGGCGCGCCGGGACGCCGGCCTCGACGTGTCGGATCGCATCGAGCTGCGCCTCTCCGGCCCGGGCGACATGATGGAGGCGGCGCGCGCCCACGAGGGCTACCTCGCGGGCGAGACGCTGGCCACCGCCGTCTCGCTCAGCGTGAACGGCGCCGAACTTCAGATCGAGCTGACGAGGAGCGAGACGTGAGAGACGACTGGCGCGTGAAGGTCCCCTACGACGGCGAGGGCGTGGTCGGCGAGCTGCTCGAGCATTTCCGCGCCGGCGAGGTCGAGCACGAGGCGGCCGCGGAGCTCGGCGATCGCGTCGTCGTCTCCGGCTCCGGCGATCACCTGCTGCTCTACGCGGGTTCGGAGGAGGACGCCCGGACGGCAGAGCGCGTCGTTCTCGGCCTGCTCTCAGAGCACGACCTGAACCTCGACGGCGCGACGTCGCTCGAGCGCTGGCATCCGGAGGAGGAGGCCTGGCGGGACGCCGCCGTGCCGCTCCCCGGCACGCCCGCGGAGCACGAGGCCGGGCGCGCCCGGCGCACCGAGCGCCAGCGGGAGGAGTCCGAGGAGCTGGGCGTCCCCCAGTGGGAGGTCCGCGTCACGCTCGCCTCCGAGACCGAGGCGCGGGACTACGAGGAGCGCCTGCAGGACGAGGGCATGCCCGTCGTGCGCCGCGCCGCCCACGTCATGGCCGGCGCGAACACGGAGGAGGACGCCGAGGCGCTCGCCGCGCGGCTGAAGGCCGACGCCCCGGCGGGCGCGCGCTTCGAGGTCGAGGGCAACGGCCAGACCTGGTGGTCGGCGCTGCACCCGTTCGCCTGGTTCGGCGGCCTCGGGGGCTGAGCGCAACTCCGGGCCCGCTCGCACGTTCCCGCGGGTCCTCGACTCCCGCACCGGCGCGGCGCACTCCGTCATGCCTCCGGATACCTCATGCCGGGTGGGGATAGGCGGGCGCGGGATCAGCTCGCTCGGTGGCGGCTATCTGCTGTGGGCCTGCGGTGAGGGCGGCGACCGGCCCGTCGCGCTCGATCTCGCGATGCGGCGCACCGTGCTCATCCGGGCGTCGACGCCGTCGCGCAGGGCTCCCGCGGAAACGGCGATCAGCTGGTGTCCGGCGAGCCTCTCTTCTCCGAGATCGGTGCCCGCTGGATCCGCGAGGACTGCTTCGGCGTCCGCTACCACCGCGTGACCTACCTCGCCCCCCGCGCCCTCACGTCCGCCCGCGACGAGGCCTACGTCTCGCTGGTGGAGTGGCAGGACCGGGCTTTCGGTGGTGACTGCGCAGACAGTGGTGCGCGGGCGCGACGCCGCGCGTCCGCGGCTATCGGGACGCCGCGGGTGCGCGCTGGGTGATCGCCTCTCCCTCGCGTACCGCCACGGCGATGACCCTCAGTTCCACCGCAGGCCCCGCTCGCCTCTCCTCCCGCCGCGGGACTTCGGCGGCTTCGCCCGCGTTGCCATCGCCCTACGCCAGCGCCGGCTCGAGCTCGGCCTCGAGCTTCTTCTTCGGGTAGGCGCCGACGACCTTCTTGGCCACGGAGCCGTTCTTGAAGAGGATGAGCGTCGGGATCGAGAGGACCTCGAACTGCGCGGCGGTCTGCTGGTTCTCGTCGACGTTCAGCTTGACGACGCGGAGGTTCTCCCGCTCGGAGGCGATCTCCTCGAGCACAGGGGCGACCATGCGGCACGGGCCGCACCACGGGGCCCAGAAGTCCACGAGCACGGGCTCTGAGGACTCGATGACCTCGGCCTGGAAGTTTGCGTCGGTGACCTCGTTGACGTTGCCTGCCATGGTTGCCTTTCGCCGATGATGGCTGCTTACTTCATTTAGTATAGCGAGAGGCCAAAGCCGCGTCGCGCCCCCGGGCCCAGGGCGCGCCGTGCCCCCGGAGCGCTCGTTCTACCGCACGAACACGACGATGTGGTGCGATAGCGGCCCGCAGACCGCCCGGATGAGGAGCGGGGAGACGTAGACCTCGACGAGGGAGGCGAGTACGAGCACCGGCGCGGCCAGCGTCACGGTGACGAACGTGGCGGCCAGGAGCTCGTGCCAGTCCCCCGTCCGCGAGGCGATGAGCCACGCCGCCAGGGGCAGGAAGAGCGCCGTCAGCTCGGGAAGCGCGTGGGGCAGCAGGCAGAGCAGGAGCTTCAGGGGGGAGGCGTGGAGCTGGTCGGCGAGCGTCGCGGCGCCGTGGCCGAGGATGTAGGCCTGGGTCGTCAGCGAGAAGGCGCTCGCCAGCCCGACGAAGCCGATGGCCAGCGGTCCCGCGCGGTCGTGGATGAAGCGCCAGACCCCGGAGTGGCGCTCGGCCTCGAGCGGCAGGGAGGAGCCCGCGATGAAGCCCGCCACGCAGGCGAAGCCGTGGAGCGCGAGCACGAGCGAGTTGCGGAACAGCACGAGCCCGGCGTCGCGCAGCGAGGTCGGCTCGTCCAGCCCGGGGATGTAGACCGGCGAAAGATCGGGCCGCGAGAGCCGAGCCACCACGTAGACGGCGGCCAGCAGCCCCACGGCCACCGCGACGCTCCCGGCCAGCCAGCGAGCGAGCACCGGCCACGGGTCGCGGTTCCAGCGCCAGAGGGTCTCGCGCGTGTGTGACAGGCCCTGGACGAGCACGAAGTCCTGGGCGTCCACGGGCCTACCATCGGCAGGAATGGCCAGCGTCACGAATGGGGAGATCGCCTCTGCCTTCGACGAACTGGCCGACCTCTACGAGCTCGACGGGGCGGTTGTCCATCGCGTGCTCGCCTACCGCAACGCGGCCAAGGTGGTCCGCGAGGCGCCGCGGTCGGTGGCCGAGCTGACCCGGGCCGGCTCCGTGACGAGCCTCCCGGGGATCGGCAGGACGCTCGAGGAGAAGATCCGCGCGCTCCTCGACACCGGCACGATCCCCGCCGCCGAGAAGCTCCGCGCCAAGTACCCGCCGGGGCTCGTGGCCGTCGGGCACCTGCCCGGCCTCGGCCCGAAGAAGGTCCGCCGCCTGTTCGACGAGCTCGGGATCGACTCGCTCGAGGCGCTCCGGGCCGCGGCGGAGGCCGAGCGGATCCGCGGCCTGCGCGGCTTCGGCGAGAAGGCGGAGGAGGCGATCCTGACGGCGCTCTCGGCCGAGCACGCCGGCGAGCCCGGGGCGCGGATGCTGCTCTCCAAGGCGCGGGTCGTGGGCGACGCGGTGGTCGAGGCGCTGCGCGCCCGCGGCGGGCCGGAGGCGCGCGTCGAGCTCGCGGGCTCGGCCCGGCGCTGGGCCGACTCGGTCAAGGACCTCGACGTGATCGCGGCGGCGCCGGACCCCGCCGCGCTCGTCAGCGCGCTGGGGGAGCTCGATCTCGTGGAGTCGGTGTCCTCGAGCGGTGAGGTGGGCGCCCGGGCGGTGACCCACACAGGGCTGCGGATCGACCTGAAGGTCGTCGCGCCCGAGCAGTTCGGGAACCTGCTCCAGCACTTCACGGGCGCCAAGGCGCACAACGTGCAGCTCCGCGAGGCCGCGGTCCGGCGGGGGCTGCACGTCTCCGAGTACGGGATCGAGGACGACTCGACCGGCGAGACGGTCACGTGCGCGACCGAGGAGGAGGTCTACGAGCGGCTGGGGATGGCGTGGATCCCCCCCGAGCTCCGCGAGGGGCGCGGCGAGCTCGAGGCGGCCAGCGAGCGGGCGCTGCCCCAGCTCCTGCGCCGCGAGGACCTGCGCGGCGAGCTCCACTGCCACACGCTCCTCTCCGACGGCCGCGGCACGGTCGCGCAGATGGCCGCCGCCGCCGCCGAGCGCGGCCTCGAGTACATCGTCTTCACCGACCACTCGGCCTCGCACGGGTTCGGCAACGACGTCCCCGCCGAGGCGCTGCGGGCGCAGATCGAGGCCGTGCGGGAGGCCGACGCCGAGACGCCCGGGATCCGCCTGCTGATCGGCTCGGAGGTCAACATCGGGACCGACGGCGGGCTCGACTACCCGGACGACCTCCTGGCCGAGCTCGACTGGGTCGTGGGCAGCGTGCACACCTCCTTCCGCATGGAATCAGAGCGCATGACCGCGCGTGTCGTGCGCGCGATGGAGCACCCCTCGGTCGACGCGATCGGCCACCTGACGGGGCGGAAGATCGAGTCCCGCCCGCCCTACGCCCTCGACACCTACGCCGTGTTCGCCGCCGCCGCGCGCACGGGGACGATGCTCGAGATCAACTCCGCGCCCGACCGCCGCGACCTGAACGACCTCCACGCGCGCGCGGCGGCCGCGGCGGGAGTGTGGATCACGGTCGACACCGACGCCCACGCCCCGAAGAACCTCGACCTCGTGGTCTACGGCGTGGCCACCGCGCGGCGGGCGTGGCTGACCGCCGAGCAGGTGGCCAACACGCGCACCTGGGCCGAGCTGCAGGAGCTCCGCAAGCCGGGCCGCGCGAAGGCGTAGGCGCAGCCCCGCCGATCAGCCTGGGAGCAGCCGCGGCAGCAGCTCCTCGGCCACGACGCGGTCGACGGCCACACGGGAGAACGGGCGCAGAAGCTCCGCCGCGCGCTCGGCGTAGTCCGGGACGGAGTCGTCCAGGGCGGCACGGATTGCGGCGGCGAGCCCGCCCGGGTTGGCGGCCACGAGCCGCGGGTCGAGCGCCCGGGCGAGCGCCAGCGCTACGTAGGGCCCCGGCGCCGGCGTCGTGACGAGCCGGCAGCCGTCGGCGAGCGCCTCGAGCTGGGCGATCCCGTAGTCCTCGCGCCGCGGGGCGGTGAGGAAGACCCGCGCGCGCCGGAGGAGCGCGCGGTACTCGGCGGGCGGCAGGACCCCGGCGGCGCGGACGCCGTCGCCCGCCACCGGCGCGCGCGTGCCCGCCACGACGAGCGTCTCTCCCGGCCGCCGCGCCTGCCCCCACGCGGCAAGCACGCGGTCAAGGCCCTTCTTCGCAGGGTTGGCCGCGTAGGTCAGGGCGGCGATGTCGCGCGCGGGGGTCTCGGGGACTGGTCCGGACGGCGCCACCGGCGCGGGCACGACGATCCCGCGCCCGGGCGCGAGGCCCGCCTCGGCCATTCCCCCCGGGGCCCAGGGCAGGAGCAGAGGGGCCGTGGCGAGCCGCCGCCGCTCGAGCGGCCGCTGCCAGATCCCGTGGCGCCCCGGCCGGGTGGTGGCGGCGGGGGCGTCGAAGCGGATCGCGCCCGCCTCGGGCCACAGCAGCGCCGCGGTCACCGTCGAGTATATGATGGCGCGGGGGCGTTCCCCGGCGATCGCCTCCCGCGCCGCCGACCGCGCCGCGCGCGCCTGCGCGAGGTCCGTGAGCGCGAGGGTCCGCACCTCGCGCGGCCGCGCCGCCCGCGCCACGGCGACCGACGCGCCCGCCCGCCGCAGCGAGGCGGCGAGCTCGTCGTCGGCGGCGCGCAGGCCGCCCGTCGTGCCCAGCGAGACGAGGAGGACGTCCACGCGCTGACACTATGAGCCGCGCATGACCGGAACGTTCATCAACGTCGGCACCATCCTCGCGGGCACCATCGTCGGCGGCGCGCTCGGCGGACGGCTGCCCGCGGGCATCCAGGCGCGCGTGCTCGCCGGACTCGCCCTCGTCACGCTCGTGATCGGGATGGACGACGCGCTGCACTGGCGGGCGACGAACCCGCTCTACGTGCTCGGCGGCGTCCTGATCGGAGGAATCATCGGCGAGGCGATCGGCATCGAGCGCCGCCTCGGGACGCTCGGCGATGCGCTGCAGCGGCGCTTCGGCACCCGCGGGGAGGGGTCTGACCCCGCTCAGGATTCCGCTCCGGCCTCGGGCGCCGCCTCGCGCCTCTCCGAGGCGTTCTTCGCCGCGAGCCTGCTCTTCTGCGTTGGCCCCCTGACCGTGCTCGGCTCGATCCAGGACGGCCTGACAGGCGACTACCGGAGCCTCGCCACCAAGGCCGTGCTTGACGGCTTCGCCTCGATCGCGCTCTCGGCCACGCTCGGCTGGGGCGTCGCGCTGGCGGCGGGCTCCGTCCTCGTCATCCAGGGCGCGCTGACGCTCGGCGCCGGCCTCTTTCACTCAGTGCTCACCGGCGAGGCGCTGCAGGCGCTGACGAGCGCGGGCGGGATCCTCATCATCGGGATCTCGCTGCGGCTCGCCGACCTCAAGGACGTCAAGGTGGGGAACTTCCTCCCTGCGCTCGTCATCGCCCCCGCGCTCGTCGGCCTCGTCTCGCTCCTGCGGTAGCGCCGCGCCGCGGTCGCTCCTACCCGGCCGTCTCGGCCGGCGCGCGATCGAGCTCGAAGAAGGACGCCTTGAAGCCCGGGGTGCGCACGAGCGCGATCGGCTCCCACGCCTTGCGGGTCTCGAGGAAGAAGCGCACGCCGTCCCGTTCCTCGATGGCCGCCACGGCGCCGTCCTGCCGGCGCCAGTGGAAGGCCCAGATGATCGCGCCGCCCGCGAAGATCCCCGGCACCTGGGGGAAGAGGAAGGACAGCCCGGCGGCGACGAGCGTCAGCAGCAGGAGCGGCCACAGGCGGTTCAGGAGCACGCGCCCGGCCCGCGCCTCGGGCAGCGTCGGGGTCGCGCGCGCGCTCGCCACCAGGCGGCGGATGCCCGGGTTGACCTCGTCCCGGCGCCCGAGGTAGAGCCCGTAGCCGGCGCACACGACCCACCAGCCCGCGAGCGCGAGCACGAGCACGGAGTCCCCCTCCCGCGAGGCCCCGGTGACGGCCAGCGCGCCGAGCAGGCTCGCGGTCGCCGCGCTCGAGAGCACGGTCGCGCGCAGGAAGTCCACGAAGCGCATCAGGCCGCCGCCAGCTCGCCGAGCAGCCCGACGACGCCGCCCGGGCCGTCCACCGTGACGTCGGCCTCCGCGAGGATGGCCGGCGGTCCCTCCTCAGAGGCGACGCCGACGCGGACCGTGTGCTCGAGGCTGCCCTCGGCCTGCAGATCGGCCAGCGCCCGGAAGGCGTCGAGGTCGGTGGCGTCGTCCCCCGCGTAGAGCGCGGCCCGCACCGGCGTCCCGGCCAGGAGCGCGCGCACACCCTCCCCCTTGTCGATGGGGACGGAGGGACGCACCTCGAGCACCTTGCGGCCCCAGTGGATCCAGAAGCCCTCCGCCTCGGCGCGCGCGGCGAGCTCCTGCACGGCCGCCCGCGCCGCCTCCTCGTCGCGCGCCCCGCGCCAGTGAAAGGCGGCGATCGGCCCCTTGTCCTCCCGCCGCACCCCGAGGGTCCTGAGCACGGGAGTCTCCGCCGCGCGCACGAACGCGGTCACCCGCGCGGGCCATTCGGCCAGGCGCGGGTCGAGGCGGGGCTTGGTCCAGCCCGCCCGCAGGAGCTCCGCCCCGTGGGTCCCGACGTAGTGCACCGAGCCGAGCCCGACCATCCCCCGCGCGTCCGAGGCTCGGCGGCCGGTGACACAGGCCACGAGCCCGTAGATCTCCGTCAGTCGCGCGAGCCAGGCCTGGGTGCCCGAGGGCACGGCCGCGCGGTCGGCGCGGCGGACGATCGGCGCGAGCGTGCCGTCCACGTCGAGCAGGATCGCGGCGCGGGCCGGGGCCTCGCGGAGAGGGGCGAGGGCGTCGGCGAGCGAGGGCGCCGCGGTCACGGACCTAGTATGCCCGGGCGCCATGGCCGTATCCGCCCGGACCGGCAAGCTCGCGGCGATCGGCACCCTCGCCGGGCTGTTCTCCGGGCTCTTCGGCGTCGGTGGCGGCACGGTCATCGTCCCGCTGCTCATCCTGTGGATGGCCTACGACGAGAAGGCGGCGACGGCGACCTCGCTCGGGGCGATCATCATCACCGCGACCGTCGGGGTCGCCGCCCAGCTCGCCTACGGGAACGTCGACGTGGGCAAAGCGGCGCTCGTCGGGATCCCGGCGCTGCTCGGCGTGGTCCTCGGCACCGCACTCCAGCAGCGGCTCTCGTCGCGGAACCTGACCCTGGCCTTCGCCGCGCTGCTCGCCGCGGTCGCGGTCCACCTCATCCTCAAGTGATCGCCCTCGCGCTCATCGGCCTGCTCGCGGGAGCCCTCTCGGGACTCTTCGGGGTGGGCGGGGGGATCCTCTTCGTGCCCGCGCTGACCCTCGTCGGCGGTCTCTCCCAGGTGCACGCGGAGGCGACCTCGCTGCTGGCCATCGTCCCCGTCGCCGCGCTCGGGACCTGGCGCCAGCACCGCTACGGCAACCTCCGCCCGCGCGACGCCCTGCTCGTCGGCGCGCTCTCGGCGGGCGGCGCCGTCGGCGGGGTGGCGCTGGCCAACGTGCTCCCCGACCGCACGCTCGAGCTCGGCTTCGCCGTCCTGACGCTCCTCGTCGCCGCGCAGCTTGCACGCCAGGCGCTGCTATCTGACGATGGTGAAGCGGAGGGGGCGGGGCGTTGAGCTTCGCATGCCGCGATTCTAAGCGGAATCCGGGCCGGGATCGCTCGGATGGCCGGGGGTCAACTCGGTCATACGGACCGGGGGCGCCGGCCCAGGCGTCCGGAGCGCCTCGATCCGAACGGGGCGGGATTCGCTCTCACGGGCTGCTCGGCGCACGCGGACGTCGGACCCGTCGGCCTCGAAGAGAACCTCGTCTCCCGGCTCGATCCCGAGCCGATCCCGGATCGCCTTGGGGATCACCACCTGGCCCTTCGCCCCTACGCGGTGAGTCATACAAGCGAGCGCCAGCGACCTCCTCACCGAGCGACGCCGGCGAGCGTGCGCGAGGCGTGGCTCGAGGAGGGTGCGGCGATGTGCTCGATCAACCTGGGAGAGGCGCGCTATCTCGAGCTCCGGGCGCGCGGAGCCCAGGAAAACGGGGTCGGCGGTCGAGGCGGCGCGGCGGGATCTCGACTGCGTCGATCCCGACTGGCCGCTCGTCCGGGCCGCGGTCAACGCCGTGGGCGGATCTCCTACGCGGACGCCTTCTGCGTGGCGACCGCGGAGCGTCTCGGGACGACGCTGATGACCGAGGACCCGGAGATCGTCGCGTGGGTCAAGGAGCGGGGCGGAGAGGTCATCGACCTCCGCCGGGATGACGGCTGACCCCTACGCAGCCGCGGCCGGCCCCGCCGCGCCGCCGTGGAAGTCCGAGGCGCGGATCAGCGCGAGCGCTCCCACCGCGCCGACGAGCGCGACGCTCCCGCCGACGACGAACAGGTGGTTCAGCCCGTTCACGTAGCTCGAGGTGAAGAGCTCGAGGATGCGCGGCCGCGCCGCGGGCGGGGCCTTCGCCGCGACCATCTGCCCCTGCCCGCCCGCGAACGCCTCGGCGATCCCCTTCGCGCGCCCGGCCAGACCCGGCATCCCCTGCAGCGCGCGCTCGGTCTTCAGCGTGATCTCGTGCTGGAGGAGCGCGCCGAGCACGGCGATCCCCGTGGCCACGCCGAGCTGGCGGAACGTGTTGTTGATCCCCGAGGCCATGCCACTGCGCGCCGGGGCGACGACACCGACCGCCGTCGATACGAGCGGCGCGTTGACCATCCCCACCCCGACCCCGGCGACGAGGAAGCCGGGCAGGAGCGCCGTCCACGCGCTGTCGGTCGAGAGCCCGCCCATGAGCAGCAGCCCGGTGCCGACGAGCACGAGCCCGAAGGACAGCAGCGCGCGAACCGGCATCCGCACGGAGAGGCGCCCGGCGATCGGCGCCACGAAGAACGACAGGACGGTGATGGGCAGGAAGCGCAGGCCGGCGTCGAGCGGCTTGTATCCCAGCACGCCCTGGATGTAGAGCGTGATGTAGAGGAACATCGCGAACATGCTCGCGGAGATCGTGAAGCCGACGAGCGCGGCGCCGGTGAACGTGCGGTTGCGGAACAGCGTGAGGTCGAACATCGGCCGCTCCTGGCGCAGCTCGATGACCACGAAGGCGATCATGAGCAGCGGCGCGGCGATGAAGAGCACGACGATGAGCGGCGAGCTCCAGCCCTTGGCATTGCCCCGCACGACCGCGAAGACGAGCGCGAACAGGGAGAGGGAGAAGGTCACGAGGCCCGCCCAGTCGATCCCGGTGGCCTCGGGGTCGGAGCTCTCCTTGACGCGGGTCAGCGTGACGAGGAGTGCCAGCGCGCCCACCGGCACGTTGACGAAGAAGATCCCCTGCCAGCCCACGGAGTCGGTGATCGCGCCGCCGATGAGCGGCCCGACGGCCACCGCGGCGCCGATCGTCGCGCCGTAGATCCCGAACGCGGTGCCGCGCTCCTTGCCCTCGAAGGCGTCGGCGACGAGCGCCAGCGAGGTGGCGAACATGACCGAGCCGCCGACGCCCTGGGCGGCGCGGGCGAAGTTCAGCACGAGCGGGGTGCCCGCGAGGCCGCAGGCGACCGAGGCGAGCGTGAAGATGACGAGGCCGCCGGCGAACACACGGCGGCGACCGAGCAGATCGGCCAGGGCGCCGGCGGTGAGCAGGAGGCTCGCCAGGGAGAGGGAATAGGCGTCAACGACCCACTGGAGGTCCGAGAAGCTCGAGCCGAGGTCAGACTGGATCTTCGGCAGCGCGACGTTGACGATCGTGATGTCGAGCAGCAGCATGAACATGCCGATGCAGACCGCCCCGAGCGTCCACCACTTGTTTCCCCGGTCCATGTCGGGGACTATGCCGCACGCCTCCGCGCCGCCCCGCGCGGCTGCCGCCGCCTGGCGCGACGCCGCCCTCGCGCTCCTCGTCTCCCGCGCGCTGGCCTGGGGCGCGGCGCTTCTCGCCTACGCGACGCTGCCCGTGCGCGCGCCCGGCGGGCCGGCGGGGATGCCCGGCTGGGTCGGCGCCCTCGGGCTGCGGTGGGACGCCGCCCATCTCCACGCCCTGGGGCAGCACGGCTACCCGGGAGCGGGGGCCTTCGGAGGGGAGAACTGGGCCTTCCTGCCCGGGTACCCGGCGCTCGTCGCCGCGCTCGGCGGGAGCTGGTGGGCCGGCCTCGCGGTCTCGCTCGCGGGCGCGCTCCTCGGTCTATGGGCCGTCCGGGGGCTCGGGGAGGCGCTCGTCGGCCCCGCCGCCGCGCGCCGCGCGGTCTGGCTTCTCGCGCTCTTTCCCGGCTCGCTCTTCCTCACCGCCTTCTACTCCGAGGGGCTCTTCCTCGCCCTCTCGGCGGGCGCGGTGCTCGCGGCGCAGCGTCGGCGCTGGCTCCTGGCCGGCGCGCTCGGCGCCGCGGCCACCCTGACCCGCTCGACCGGTGTGCTCCTCGCCGTGCCGCTCGCGCTCCTGGCGTGGCGCTCGCCGGGCGGCGCGGGGCGGGGCCGCGCGCTCGCCGCCGTCGCCGCGTTGCCCGCCGCGCTCGGCGGCTGGCTGCTGTACGCGCACGCGCACGCGCACGACGCGCTCGCGCCGGTGCACGCCGAGCAGATCTGGGGCCGGGCCTTCCACGGTCCGCTCTCGGCGATCCCCTACGCCTTCGGCGACGCCGGCGCCGCGCTGCCGCGGGCGCTCCAGGCTGCCGTCCCCGGGCAGTTCGAGCCGCCGTGGATGAAGCTCGCGCTGCTCGCCATGCTCCTCGGCGCGCTCGTGGCCTGCGCGGGCGCGCTGCGCCGGCTCGGCCCCGGGCTCGGCCTCTACGCGGCGCTCGCGCTCGCCGTCCCGCTGTCCTCCCCCTGGCCTGTCCATCCGCTCATGTCGCTGCCGCGGTTCCTCGCCGTCCTCTTCCCGCTCTTCCTCTGGCTCGGCACGCGCGAGCGAGCGCTACGACCGCTCGCCGTCGTCTTCGTGGCGGGGCTCGCCGTGCTCTCGGCGCGGTTCGGCGTCTGGGCGTGGGCGGGCTGAAGCGCGCACGACCCGGGCCTGTTCGGCTGGATCCCGCCACGCTTCTCGCTGACGGTCGCCGGCCACACCCACGGCGGGCAGGTCCGCGTGCCCGGGCTGCGCGCGCGGATGATCCCGTCGCGCAAGGGGGCGAGGTACGCCCGGGGGCTCGTGCGGGAGGACGGCCGGATCCTCTACGTGACGGCGGGCACGGGCGAGGCCGGGCTGCCGGTGCGCTTCCTCCAGCCGCCCGAGGTCGTGCTCCTCACGTTGCGCTCAGGCGGGGATGGGTAAAGGACCCGACACCACCCCAGGGAAGGAAGGACCAGCCATGAGCACCGTGCTCGTCGTCGTCGTCGTCATCATCGTCGCGCTCGCTCTCATCGCAGCGCTCGTGCTCGCCTCGCGCCGCGCGCGCGTGCAGCGGGACGAGCGCAACCGCGTGGAGGCGGGTGAGCGCCGCGAGGAAGGCGAGCTGCGCGACACGCGCGCTGACGCCGCCGAGGCCGAGGCCGAGGAGCGCGCCGCCCGCGCGAAGCGCGAGCAGGCGGTCGCCGAGGAGCAGGCGCTCGAGGCGCGTCGCGAGCGCCGCGCCGCCGACGAGCACCACGAGGAGGCCCGGGACCTCGACCCGGACGTGGACGACGACGCCGATCCCCGGGAGCCCCACCGCACGACGTAACCGGGCCGTGCGAGGCCCGCCGCAACTTCGGTCGCAGGGACGGGTTCTCCCCACCGAACGGATGTCCCAACCCGGAGGTCACATGCGCTCTCTCTTCCGCACGCGCGCGCTCGTCGTCGTGCTCTCCATCGCGGCGCTCGGCGTCGTCGCCGTCGGTGCTCAGGCCGCCAAGACCAAGGCGACCGGCGGCACGACGACGATCACCCCGTCCACGAAAGCCGCTCAGGCGCTCAACGGCGCGGGCCTCACGCTCGCTCCCCTCGCCCCGGGCACTGCAGCTGACGGCTCCATCGTCCTCCCGATCAAGGGCGGGCACTTCAACCCGACGAACCTCCGCCCCCGGCTCTTCCACGCCGGCGGGATCGCCATCTCGAACGGGAAGCGCACCGTGCGCTTCCGCCACTTCGTGATCAACTCAGGCAAGAAGGGCGCCGCGCTGTACGCGACGACCCGCGTCCCGCACCGCATCTACCGCTGGGTCCGGCGTCACCACAAGCGCTTCCGCGCGCATCGCATCGTCGCTCGCATCGTGCTCGTGCGCCTCGCGACCCTGACCAACCCGCAGCGGGCCACCGCCGGCTCGAGCGTCACGGTCACGCTCAAGGCCTCGAAGGCGCTCGCCTTCACGGTCAACCATCTGGCCAAGAAGCACATCGTCTCCGCCGGCGCCGCGATCGGCACCGCGACGGTCGCGCCGACCACGGCGTAGGAACCTCGGCCCAGGGTCCAGCCTGGTCCTAGGCAGGAGTCGGGGGGCGCCGCTCGCGCCGCCCCCCGCTTCGGCGGTAATGGGGTGGGGCTGTGTTCGCGCCTCCGCCGGCGCTCCCACGACATGCGTCGAGCCCGGCGCCGCCGCGCTAAGCCCGGCGCGCCGCGGCGCCGAAGGTCGGGCATGAGAATCGATGCGAACGACCGCATGCTCGTCGAGCGCGTCGCCGATGCGGCGCACGAGCTCCTGCGAGCCGAGATGGAATCCGTCTTCCGCCTCGCCGGCGCGGACGAGGGCGCCGCGCGGCGGCTGGGGGAGGCGGCGCTCGTGGGCGTGCCCCCCGAGGGGTGGCTGCCGAGCGTGGCCGAGGCCGTAGCCGGCGTGGCGCGGATGCCGATCGACGCGACGAACCGCGACGCCGTCCGCCGGCAGGCCATCTGTGAGCACCCGGAGCTCGTGGCGCGCGCCGCGCGCGCGATCCGCCCGGAGTACATCACCCTGGGCGACCGGACCCTGGCCAACCGGATTGGGGACCTCGCCGTCGACGCCGACCCGGCGCTGCGCGAGGACGAGTGCGCACGCCTCTTCAGCCGGGCGGCCGGGATTCCGGAAGACCAAGCGCCGCTCCTGCGCGAGCACCCGGTGGTCCGCCACGCTCTTGAGCGCGCGTCGACCTCGGCGCCCGCCGCGGTCGCGGCCCAAGCGTCCTGAGTGGCCGTTTCCGGGGCGCTCCGGCCGGGCGCGCTTGCCGCGTGCGCGCGGGGTGGGCGGCCTTTCGCGCCGCAGGAGTCACGTAATGCAGCCCACCCCGCTACAGGAAACCCCGCCCCCCCTCCTCACAGCCGAGCTGCCCGCGGACGGCTCGCGCCGGGCCATCGACCTCGTCAACCCGGCCTTTCCGGCCGCCCGACCCCAAGCATCTAGCTAGGCGCCCTCTCGTAGCGCCGCGCGATCCGCTCGTGGCGGCTCGCCTGCGCGCGTCCCGCGCGGAACTCGCGCCTGTAGCCCGCGAAGTCCCAGGTGGAGAGGAACTTCGCCCCCGCCGCGGCGCCCGAGTCGAACAGCCGCCGCTTGAGGCCGGGGTCGTCGTCGATCGAGAACTGCGTCGTGTGCACGCCGAGGGTGTCGATAGAGATCGTCCGCGCGTAGTCGGCCTGCTCTACGTAGATGCGGTCGTGGGCCTCGATCACCGTGGCGCCGATCAGCTCGAGGTAGCGGGGGAGGGAGAGGTCCGAGTCGTCGTGGGCCACGAGCGCGGCGGGGAGCAGCGGGTCGCGCGTGCTCGGCGGGACGAGCAGGAAGCCGAAGGTCGGCCAGCGCGGCTCCTGGCCCTCCGGGACGTCGAAGAGCCAGACCGGGTAGTTCGAGAGCATCCCTCCGTCCACGATCAGATGGACGTCGTGGCGATCCCGCGGATTGCGGAAGGTGACGGGGTCGAAGAAGACGGGGATCGACATGCTCATGCGCACGGCGGCGGCGACCTCGAGCGCGTCGGGGTCGACGCCGAGCAGCCCGGCGTCGCGGGGCAGGACGAGCAACCGCGCGTGCGAGACGTCCGAGGCGATGACCTGGAGCGGCTGCTCGGCCGCGCCCGGCCGGCGGAGATCCCCGAAGCGCGCGACGCCCTTCTCGGCCAGCCGCTCGCGGATCCACGTCTCGAAGTAGGTCCCGGGATGCAGGCCCTTGCGGGTCAGCAGCTCGAGCGGGCCGCTCCACGGGAGGTGGGAGCCGTCGGCGAAGCGACGGAACTCCATGTCGTCGAGCACGAGCCGCTCGAGCTCGTCGGCCCCGTAGCCGGCGGCGACGAGGGATCCGATGATCGCGCCCGCCGAGGTGCCGGCCACACGCGCGGGCACGTAGCCGTTTCGCGCGAGGTGGCAGTAGGCGCCCGCGAGCCCGATGCCCTTGACGCCGCCGCCCTCGAAGACCAGGTCGGCTCGGTTCACGCGTGCCGGTCCGAGACATTTGTCTGGGGCAGGGTTCGTCCGGCCGTTGGCGGGTAGATGCTCCTCATGATCCAGGCACTAATAGGCATCCTCATCGTCATCGCCATCGTCCTTCTGATCCTGAAGGCCGCGGCGATCGGCGGCATCATCGGGCTCGTCGCCATCATCCTGCTGGTGTTGCTGCTGATGGGCCGCGTGTAGGCCCCGCGCTCCCGACGGCTTCGCCGACCGAGGCGAAGCCGTCCTCGTGCGCCAGGCGCGCGAGACCCCTGTTCACGCGCCGGGGCCACAGCGGGCCGCCGTAGACGAAGCCGGTGTAGGCCTGCACCAGAGTGGCTCCCGCGCGGATACGCGCCCAGACATCCTCGGCGCTCTGGATCCCGCCGACCGAGATGAGGATCGTCCGGCCCCGCGTGCGCGCGCACAGGCGCTCGAGCACGTGGACGGCGCGGGGCGCGAGCGGCGCGCCGCTGAGGCCGCCGGGCGGGGCGGCCAGCGCCGCGCCGACCGCCTCGTGCCGGCGTGTCGTGTTGACGGCGACGATCCCGTCGAGCTCCAGCTCCAGGGCCAGATCGCCCACGGCGTCAAGCTCCTCGTCGTCCAGATCCGGCCCCAGCTTGACGAGCAGCGGAACCTTCAGCCCGCCCGCGGTCAGCTCGGCGCGAACCCCGCGGACGAGCTCCCGGAGCGGGGCCGCAGCCTGCATGCCGGCCAGCCCAGGGGTGTTCGGCGAGGAGACGTTCAGCGCGAGGTAGTCGCACGCGGGCGCGAGAGAGCGCACGGCGGCGCGGTAGTCGGCGGCGGCGTCCTTGATCGGGACGGCGCGCGTCTTGCCGACGTTCGCGCCGAGGACGACGCCCGGCGGGCGCTCCCGGAGCAGCCGCGCGGCGGCCTCCGCGCCGCGGTTGGGAAACCCCATCGAGTTCAGCAGCGCGCGCTCGCGCGGGAGCCGCGCGATGCGCGGCCGCGGGTTCCCGGGCTGGCCCTGCGCGGTCAGCGTGCCGACCTCGACGAAGCCGAAGCCGAGCGCCGTCAGCCCGCCGAACCACCTGCCGTCCTTGTCGACGCCGGCGGCGACGCCGAGCGGGCTCGGGAAGCGGAGCCCGAGGGCCTCGACGACGAGCGCGGGGTCCCGCGGGGCGAGCAGCGCGCCGAGCGCTCGCCGCGTGGGCGGCAACCGGCCGAGCGCGCCGAGCGCCGCGGCCGCCAGGCCGTGCGCGCGCTCGGGGTCGAGGCGAAGGCGGATGAGGGCGGCGAGGAGAGCGCGGTAGAGCATGGGCCGGGGACGCACGCGACGTTACCCGCGACGCCGGCGCGCCCGCCGAGCTAGGCTGCGTCACCATGGCCGCCGACCCCCGGATGACGCGACGCACGCTGCTCCGGGCCGGCGCCGGCGCCGCCGTCACGACCGGGCTCTCCGCCACCCCGGCCACGCGCGCGCTCGCCCGCGCGGCTGCGCTGCGCCGCCCCGGGAGCCGCCCGTTCCCGGGCGCCCCGGCGGGCCGCGAGTTCCTGCATCAGATCGAGCACGTCGTCGTGCTCATGCTCGAGAACCACTCCTTCGACAACATCCTCGGCGCGCTGCCCCACCGGGTCCCGGCGCGGCGCGGCGTCGACGGCCTGCGCTTCGCCCACGGCCGCGCGGTGAACGGCAACCGCGACGCGCACGGGCGGCTCGTGCGCGCGAGCCTCGCCCCGAGCCCCTGCCAGCTCGTGGGACTGCCCGGTCAGGACTGGAACCGCAGCCACGTCTCCTACGCCCACGGCCACAACGACGGGTTCGTGCGCGCGAGCGGCCCCTCGGCCATGTGGTACTGGGACGACCGCGACCTGCCGGTCACCTACGCGCTCGCGTCGAGGTTCCCAATCGGCGAGCGCTACTTCCAGTCCTGCCTCGCGCAGACCTACCCCAACCGCCGCTTCCTCTTCGCCGCCACGGCGACCGGGACGATCGCCACGACGAACAAGGACATCGGCCGGTACGCGCCGCGGAACGGGACGATCTTCGACCGCCTCGACCGCTACGGCATCTCCTGGCGCGACTACGCCGAGAAGGTGCCGAGCCCGCTCATCATGCCGCAGGTCCTGCACTCTTCCTCGCAGCTGAAGAAGCTCGAGCCGATCGAGCGGTTCTACGCCGCCGCCGAGGCCGGCCGCCTTCCGCACGTCTCCTTCGTCGAGCCGGACTTCGGCACGACCTCGGAGGAGAACCCGCAGGACATCCAGGTCGGCGAGCGCTTCCTGCGCAAGGTCGTCGAGGCCCTCTTCCACTCGCCGAACTGGGGGCGCACCGCGCTGTTCGTCACCTACGACGAGCACGGCGGCTACTACGACCACGTGCCGCCGCCGCGGGCGATCCGGCCCGATGGCGTCGCCCCCCGGCTCGCCCCGGACAATCTCCCCGGCGGGTATGACCGCTACGGCTTCCGCGTGCCGATGATCGTCGTCTCGCCGTGGGCGAAGGCCCATCACGTCTCCCGCGTCGTGCAGGACCACACGTCGATCCTCGCCTTCATCGAGCGCAAATGGAACCTCCCGGCGCTGACCTGGCGGGACGCCAACGCCGACCCGATGCTCGACTACTTCAACTTCCGCCGCCGCACGTTCGCGCACCCGCCGAAGCTCCCGGCCGCCCCGGCGCTCGCGCCCGGCCTGCGCCGCTGCGCCGCCCGCGGCCTGCACCCGCCGCTGCCGCCGGGGACGAAGCCGGCACCGTAGTCCGCGGGCGACCCGAACCGGTCCCCCCCTTATCCCAAATTCTCTCAAGTACTTGGATAGACTCCAAGTCGTGGTACACGCTTGGATGGAATTGGAATGACGACGTACGTGGCTCCCCCGCCGGACCCGGCGAGGCTCCTCGAGGGCTTGGCGCCGGGCGACCTGGCGCGGCTCCTCCGTTCGCCGCCGCCCGATCCGAACTCGAGCGACGAGTACGTCCACTGGGACAAGCTGCGGCATCTCGCCCCCCCCGAGGGCCTGACGCACGAGGAGTGGTGGCTCAGGATCAAGGTGGGGAGAGGGGCGTCCGCGCGTCCGTTCCCGCTGGCTTCACCGGAGGGCGTGCCCTTCACGTATTCCCTGCCGGACAGCGTCCTGCGCCTGCTCCACCACGTAGATCAGCGCTGCGGAGGCGAGATCGCGATGTCCGAGGTCGTCACCGCCGACGCTCAGGCCAAGCAGCACTACCTGGTCAACTCGCTGATGGAGGAGGCGATCCGCTCGAGCCAGCTCGAGGGTGCCACCACCTCGCGCCGGGTGGCCAAGGAGCTCCTGCGGACCGGTCGGGCGCCGGCCAACCGCAGCGAGCGCATGATCTCCAACAACTACGCCGCGCTGCAGTTCATGCTCGACATGGGGGATGAGCTGACGCCGTCCCTCGTGCTCGAGGTTCAGAGGATCGTCACCGAGGGGACTCTGGAGCACCCGGAGGCGGCCGGCCGGCTGCAGCGTCCGGGCGAGGAGCGCGTCGCGGCGCTCGACCGGCGGGACGGGACGGTCCTTCATGCGCCTCCGCTCGCGGCGGAGCTCCCGGCGCGGCTCGAGGCGATGTGCGCCTTTGCCAACGCCGATCTGGCCGGCGATGGGCGCTTCGTGCATCCCGTGGTCCGCGCCGTGCTCCTGCACTTCTGGCTCGGGTACGACCATCCCTTCGAGGACGGGAACGGCCGCACCGCGCGTGCTCTCTTCTACTGGTACCTGAGGACGCGCGGCTACCGGCTGGTCGAGTACCTCTCGATCTCCCGGATTCTGAGGAAAGCGCCCGCCAAGTACTCCCGCGCCTATCTCCTCACCGAGTCAGACGAGGGCGACACGACGTACTTCCTGCTCTACCACTTGCAGGTCGTCGAGCGCGCGATCGCGGAGCTGCATCGGTACCTGCGTCGCAAGATGGGCGAGGTCCGGAAGGTCGAGCAACTGCTCAAGGGAGCCTCCGATTTCAACCACCGCCAGCTCGCGCTGCTCGGCGACGCCCTGCGGACGCATGATCGTCTCTACACCTTCGGGGGGCACGCATCGTGCCACGGCGTCACGCACGAGACCGCGCGTAGCGATGTATCGGCCCTGGCGGACCTGGGCCTGCTCGAGCGGCGCCAGCACGGGCGCCGCTACTCGTTTGCCGTGCCCGACGATCTCGCGTCGCGCCTGCAGACGCTCGGTAGCGGCGAAGCGCCGACGCCGCAACCGGCGGGCGCAGCTTGAGCCGCGACGTCCTGCTCTTCCTCTCCGTCTTCATCGCCTGTGCGGTCGAGGGGGTGGAGGCGGTGACGATCGTCCTCGCGGCGGGGATCACCCGCGGCTGGCGCTCGGCGTGGGCGGGTAGCGGCGCCGCGCTCGCCCTGCTGGCGGCGATCGTCGCGGTGCTCGGGCCCGCGCTGACGGCGCTGCCGATCGGCGCGCTGCGCCTCGTGGTGGGTGGCCTGCTGCTGGTCTTCGGGCTGCAGTGGCTGCGCAAGGCGATCCTGCGCGCGAGCGGCTATAAGCCGCTGCACGACGAGGAGGCGATCTTCGCCGCCGAGGTGGCCGAGCTCCGCGCGGCGGGGCGGGAGCCGGCGCGGATCGATCCGTTCGGGTTCACGGTCGCCTTCAAGGGAGTTCTGCTCGAGGGCCTCGAGGTGGCCTTCATCGCCGTCACCTTCGGCGGCAACCAGCACAACGTCCCGCTGGCCGCCGCGGCCGCCGCCGCGGCCGTGCTCGTCGTCGTCGCGGCGGGCGCCGCCGCCCGCGCGCCGCTCGCGCGCGTGCCGGAGAACACGCTGAAGTACGCGGTCGGCGTCATGCTCACCTCGTTCGGGATGTTCTGGGGGACCGAGGGCGCGGGCGGCCACTGGCCCGGGGGGGACGCGGCGATCCTCGCGCTCGTCGCCTTCACGCTCCTCGCCTCCGCGCTCATGACCGCCGGGCTGCGGCGGCGGCACCGCCGGGGCGCCCGCGCGGCCCCGTCCGCCGGGGCGGCGCGCGCATGAGCCTCCTCCTGCGTTTCCTGCGCTTCGCCTATGACTTCGTCGTGGGGGACGACCCGGCGATCGCCGTCGTCGTGGTCCTCGCGCTCGGCCTCGTCGCGCTCGTCGCCGCCGGTGGCGTGGCCGCGTGGTGGGTGCTGCCCGTCGCCGTGGTGGGCGCGCTCGCGGTGTCGCTGCATCGCGCGGCGCGCTGAGGGCGAGGCGCCGAGGGGCCGGACTGCACCGGACGGCGCGCGGCCGATCTCGGATCCAGGCGTCATACTGAAGTCCATGCCTCAGGCATACTCTGCGGAGGCGAACGTCGTCGGAGCGTTCGCGCTCACGCTGGGCGAGCGCGTTCGCCTCGCGGTGGAGGATGCGTGTGCGATCGCCGGCGCCCCGGCGGTCGCCGTCGTGGCGTTGCACGAGTTCGCCGAGGGGGATTCGATCGCGCTGCTCGCCCGCGTCCTCGGCGTCTCGCATTCGCGCGCGGTCCGGGTGGTCGACCGCCTGGAGTCCGAGCGCTGGGCGCGGCGCCGGGCGGACCCCGCCGACGGCCGGACGGTCGCCGTCGAGCTGACGGCGAGGGGTCGCCGCACCGCCTCGCGCGCGCTCCGCGCACGCGAGGCGGTGTTGACGAGCTTCCTGGGCGGGCTGGCGGTGGACGAGCTGCGGACGCTCGGCCGGATCGCCGGTGCGGCGCTCGGCGAGCAGGCGGTCAGCCGCGAGGCGGCGCGGCGGATCTGCCGGCTGTGCGATACGGGTGCGTGCGGTCACAGCGAAGGGCGCTGCCCGGTAACCGAGGCGCGGCGCGCGCGGAATCCCGCCGCCTGACATGTGGCCGTGATGTCGCCGATGCTCCTGCTCGTACGCCGGCGCCTCGCGGCCGCGCCGGGGCGCTGGCTGGGGGTGACGGGTGTCGTCGGGGGCGTGACCGCGGCGCTGGTCGCACTGAGCGCGGCGGGCGTAGTGGCCGGGGACCGATCGGCCAGAGCGGTCCTGGGCAGGGGGCCGGTCGAGTCCCGCGCGGTGGTGCTCTCCCGAAACGGGGGCGCTACCGGGCGGGTCGATCGCATGGCCCGCGACGCCCTCCGCGTCGTGGGGGCCACACGCGTCGCACGGTCGGTGCTCTTCCAGCCGGCGCGGTTCGGGCACACGGTGCTTCGCCTGGCCGCGCTCGACGGCGCGGGGGCGACCGTGCGGCTGCGCACCGGCCGGGTCCCGCGCGGGCGATGCGCGCCCCGGCGTTGCGAGGTCATCCGCGTCGGCGGCCCCGCGCCGCGTGGGCCGCTCCCGCGCGCGGGGCTTCGCCTGGTGGTCGTCGGCACGGGCGACGTCCGGAGTCCCGTTCCGTTCGGCTTCAGGCCGCGGTCCGGGCATCCTGTGGCCGCCGGCGGCGCCCACGATCAGGTCGTCCTGCTGAGCGGCGACCCCGCCGGCCTCGAGGGCAGCGTGGCGCTCGCGTCGGTCGCCCACGTGCAGAGCTGGTCCGCCGTCCTGCGCCTCGGCCGCCTGCACGGCTGGCAGGCGGCGGGCGCGGCGAGGCGGCTGATCCGGGTCCTCGGGCGGTTTGGCCGCGCCCAGGCCGGGTTCACGGCCACGAGCCCGGCGGGGCGCCTGCGGCTCGCCGCCGCGCGTTACGAGGCCGCCCCGGGCCGGCTTCTGGCCGCGGGCGCGGCGGGAATCGCGGTGCTCACGGGCCTCCTGCTCCTCGCCGCGGGCGGGATGCGCCCGGGGGTCCGCGCGGAGGACGCCCGGCTCCTCCGCGCCGGTGCGAGCGGCGGGCAACGGGCGCTGCTCATTGCGCTCGAGACCGGCACGGCCGTGGCGCTGGGCGCCGGCGCGGGAGCCCTGGCCGGCGCCCTCGCGGCGCGGTTCGCCCTCGCGCCGGGGAGCGCCGCGGGAGCGGCGACGGCCCGGGCGCTGGCCGGAGCGCTCGCGCCGGTGGCGCTCGCCGGCTTCGCGGCCTGGGCGCTCGTCGCGCTCGCCGTCTCCGCTCGGCCGCGCCTGCTCCGCGCGCTCGTGCTGCTCGCCCTGGCGGCCGCCGGTGCCGCGCTCACGTCGCTGCTCGTCGCGAGCCCTCCCTCGGAGGCGGCGGCGCTTCCGGCGCCGATCGTTCCGCTCGCGGTGCTGACCGCCGGGCTCGTGCTCGCGATGATCCTCCCCGCCGTCCTTCGGACGCTGAGCCGGACGCGGTCGGGATCGGGAGGTCGCTGGCCGCCGGCGGTGATCGAGCTGGCCCGCAACCCCGCTCCCGGCGTGCTCGCCGCCGCGACCCTGGCCGCGGCGACGGGCATCGCCGGCTACGGGCTGGCCTACCACGCCACGCTCGTGCGCGGCCACGCCGACGAGGCCCGGCAGCGGGTTCCCCTCGCGGCGACGCTGACCCCGGGCGCGACGCTCGATTCGGCAGTGGCGCGGCGCGGCCTCAGCGGATGGAGCCGGCTCCCGGGGGCCGCCGCGGTCGCCCCGATCCTGCGCGACGACGTCTTTGCGAGCGCCGGCCCGACGCGCACCTCTCTCTCGCTGCTCGCCGCGCCGGCGCACGTGATCGCGGCCGTGACCGGCCGCCGCGCCGCGACCGCGGGCGCGTTGCTTCCCGCTGCCTTCGCCCGAGCCCGGGCCGGAGTGACCCTGCCGGATCACGCGGCCAGAGTTCGGATCCCGGCTCGCGCCCGCGGTGACCGCGTGACGGTCGCGCTCTTCGCGCGTTCGCGAGCTGGGGCGGTCGAGCGGCTCTCGCTGGGCGTCGCCCGCCCGCGGCCGGCGATCCTCAGCGCGAAGCTGCCGCCGGGCCTGCGCGGCGGCCGCGCCGAGGCGCTCTCCCTCAGCCCGGAGACCGGGCAGCTCCTGACGAGCGCGCACCAGACGGCGGAGGGCGGCGGCGGCGCTCCCGCGAGCGGCACGCTCAGCCTCGGCCCGCTCCTTCTCGGCGGCCGGCGGGGACGGCTCGCCGGCTGGAGCGCTCACGGCGAGGCTCATGGCCCGCCGGGCGCGATCCGCTACGCGCTGACGGGCGAGGACGCGGCCATCGCGCGCCCGCCCGCCCCGATCGACCGGCATCCGCTACCCGTTCTCGCCGACGCCGCCACCGCGGCGGACGCACGCCTGGCCGACGGGCTGCAGCTCGATCTCGGTGACGCCGAGATCCCGGTGCGGGTCCTCGGCGTCGCGCGTCGCGCGCCGACGATCGCGCCGGGCCGGCGCTTCGTGCTCGCCGACGTGAGCGCCGTGACCGGCGCGGTGGACGCGGCCCGGCCGGGGGCGGCGGCGCCGCGGGAGCTGGGGCTGGCCGCCCGCCCGGGCCGTGAGCGCGTGCTCGAGGCGGCGGCCGTGCGCGCGGCGGACGACGACGGCCTGGGCGTCCAGACCCGGCTCGGGGTGCTGCACCGGCTTCGTTCAGAGCCGGTCGCGCGTGAAGCGGCGGGCGCCCTCACCGTGGCGCTCATGCTCGCGGCCGTCGCCGCCGGTCTCGGAGCGGGCCTCGCCGCTCGGCAGGCGCTGCGCACCGGCCGGCGTGCGCTGCTCGACTTGGAGATCCAGGGGGTCGCCCCGGGGACGCTCCGGGGCACCCTGGCCCGTCGCGGGACGCTGGTCGCGCTGCTCGGTGTCGCGGGAGGGGTCGCGCTCGCCGCGGCCCTCGCCCCGCTCGCGGCCTCCGGCGTGCGGGCGGCGGTGGCTCGGGCGCCCGACCCGCCCCTCACCGCGCTGATGCCGTGGGGCCGCGAGGCCCTCGTCGCGCTCGCGCTCCTGCTGCTCGCGATCCTGGCCGGCGCGCTCGCCGTCGCCGGCGCGCTGCGCGAGCCGCGACCCCTCCTTCCCCGCGACGCGGAGACGGCGGGATGATCGAGTGCCGCGAGCTCTTCAAGGTGCACCGCACCGCCGAGGGCGATGCCGCGGCCCTGCAGGGGCTGAGCCTCGAGGCCCCGGCGGGCGAGATGCTCGCCGTGCTCGGCCCGAGCGGCTCCGGGAAGTCGACGCTCCTGCGGATCCTCGCCGGGCTGGAGCGACCCTCCGCCGGCCGGGCGGAGGTGGCGGGTGCTGACATCGGCCGCCTGCGGACCGGCCGCGCGGCCCGGCACCGCCGGGCGCTGATCGGGCTCGTCGGACAGTCCGCGCACCGGGCGCTCCCCCCGACCCTCACCCTCGCCGAGGCCGTGGCCCTACCGCTGGGCCTGCGGCGGGTCCCCCGCGCGGAGGCACACGCGCGCGCCGGCGAGCTGCTCGAACGGACCGGCCTTCTGGGAGTCCGGGACGCGCACCCCGATGAGATCTCCGGTGGCGAGCGGCAGCGCGCCGCGGTCTGTGCCGCCGTCGCTCATCGCCCCCGCGTCGTCCTCGCCGACGAACCGACGGGAGAGCTCGACGCCCACGCGAGCCGCGAGGTACTGGCCCTGCTCGCCTCCCTCGCGGGCGACGGAGCCTGCGTCCTGCTCGTCACCCACGATCCGGCCGGCGCCGAGGCCGCCGACCGCGTCGTGCGGATCCGGGACGGCCGGATCGCCCAGGAGGGGCAAGAGCATGACGCGATGCTCGTCGTCGGCCGCGGCGGCTGGCTGCAGATCCCCGAGCGGCTGCTGGCCGCCGCCGGAATCGGGCGGCACGCACGCGCGCGCTCGGCGGGCGGCGGGATCCTGCTCGAGGCGCCGGTGGGCGCCACCGCGCCCGCCCCGCGAGCACGGCTCGCCGCGCAGGCGCCGCCGCGCCCCACCGTGGGTCCGGTGACCGCTGAGCTGCGGGCGGTCAGCAAGGCCTACGGGTCCCGGCGCGTCCTCCAGGACCTCTCCGGATCCTTCCCTCCCGGCCGCCTCACCGCGCTCACCGGCCGCTCCGGCTCCGGCAAGACCACCCTGCTGCGGCTGCTCGCGGGGCTCGAGGCGCCGGACGCGGGCGGGATCCTCATCGACGGGGAGCCCCTCCCCACCGGCCGCGCCGCCCTGGCGATGCTGCGCGCCGCCGAGATCGGCGTCGTTCCCCAGGAGCTCGACCTCCCGCCGTTCCTGACCGCCCGCGAGCTCGTCGCCCTTCCCCACCAGGGGCGCGCCGTGGATCCCGAGGCGTGGCTCGCGGCCGTCGGCCTCGGGCAGCGTGCCGGCCAGCGCGCGGCTCGGCTCTCCCCCGGCGAGCGTCAGCGGGTCGCGATCGCCCGTGCGCTCGCCGGGGGGCGCGGCCTCGTGCTCGTCGACGAGCCCACCTCACACCTCGACGAGGAGAACGCCCGCCGCATCGCCGAGCTCCTCGCTCACGTCGCCTACGAGCTCGGTGCGAGCGTCGTCTGCGCCACCCACGACCCCATCGTCGCCGCCGCCGCCCACCGTACCTGGGCGCTCTAGCCTGATCCCGCGGACCCGCTGCGCAGATGGTCGATCGCCGCCCAGATCGACCCGGCGACCGGGACGGCCAGGAGCGTTCCGATCACCCCGGCGAGGATCGTCCCCGCGGCCAGGACGATGATCGCCGGGCCGCGCCGCAGCCCGGGGGAACAGATCCACCACCCAGCCCCAGATCCGCAGGCCGTCGTGGACGCAGAAGAAGAGGAGGATCACGACGAGGATCGCGCCCTTCAGCGGGAGCGCGACGAGCACCGGCACGACCACGAGGCGCAGTTCGGCTGTCACGAGGGCGACGAGAACCACGCCGGCAGCGATGAGCAGCAGGTTGAGGCTGACCCGGGCGGCCGGCCACAGCAGTCCGGATCCGGGACGAGCCTCCCGAAGGGGATCGGGATCGGGATCGCGGGCCGGCATCGGGCGGGAGCTTGTCAGGACGCGAGGGGCCCGCGTCGTCCCGGCGGCCCGAGGACCGCCTCAGCCCCGCCGCATGATGCGCCCGATGGCGGCCATCAGCTCGTCGGTCCGCTCGGCGCGGAGCTCACGGGCGCCATCGATGACGCAGTGGCGCGCGTGGTCGTCGAGCAGGCCGAGCGCGACCTTGTCGAGGGCGGCCTGGGCGGCGGCGATCTGGGTGAGGACGTCGATGCAGTAGCGCTCCTCCTCCACCATCCGCTCGATGCCGCCGATCTGGCCGCGGATCCGCCGCAGCCGGTTCTGCAGCTGGTCCTTGGTGGCGGAGTAGCCGCGCGGAGCGGGGGGTGGGGCGGGGTTCACATGGCCTCTTTGATCCCGCGGCGGATGAGCCACACGTTGACGGGGTAGGCGGTGGCGAACCCGAGGATCATGCCGAGCTGCATGAGCAGCCAGTAGGCGGCGTGGTCGGGCTTGAGGTGCGGGTCGGTGAAGAGCACGAGCTGCATGAACGCCATCCACCCGAAGAGCCCGATCTCGAAAGCGATGAGCGAGAGCGCGTCGGCCTTGAGCGCCGCTCGCAGCCCTTCGCCCAGTCCGAGCCCGCGCATCGGGGCGATCGCGAAGTACTGGAAGGCGATCCCGAGCGTGAAGGCGAGAGTGAAGTCGGCGATGTACTCGACGGGCAGGGCGAGCCCGACGAGCTCCCACCCGAACGCGAGGACGAGCCAGGCGCCGAGGACGTCCCCGAGGGTGCAGCCGGCGCCGCAGTGGCTGACGCCGACCCCGACGGAGATCGCCTCGCCGTAGTCGGGCTCCGTCCCCGTCTCTCGTTGGTAGAGCGGGCTGTTGACCCGCCCCCAGCGGCGGTACGCGGGCCAGGCGAGTGGGCCGAAGTAGAGCGCTGTGACCGCCCAGACGGCTTCCATGACGCCCATCCGCTGGCGATGGCGGTTGCCGTAGATGTCGTGGAGGATGAGGCCGGCCGTGGCGAACGCGAGCGCCAGTGAAGCCCAGGCGAGAGCGGTCAGCCAGCCGGGCGGCATGGCGCCGCCTAGGTCCGGGCCGCGGTGGCCCGCTCGGTGACCGAGTGCGGCCCGGCGTCGGCCTCGTACGCGTGCAGGCAGTGCTCGGAGCAGAAGTAGTGGGTCTCCCCCGCGACCTCCTTCACCACCGCCTTGGCGCGGTCGACCTTCATGCCGCACACGGGGTCGGTGGCGCCGCGGCGGGCGGTGAGCCAGAACAGGGCGGCGAAGATCGCGACGCCGAGGACGTTGAGGACGAGCTTGTAGTTGAGCTGAATCGACCCGAAGATGTCCCCGCGGGTCGGGCGCGCCCCGCCGGGGATGAGCCCGAGCACGCCAAAGAGCGCGTCGATCACGAGCGCGGCGATGACCATCGTCACGAACATGAGCGCGGTGATCCGCCACGCGAACGCGCCGCCGTAGTACTTACGGTAGATGAGGATGATCGGGAGGATGATCAGGTCGGCGAAGATGAAGGCCATGACCCCGGCGAAGGAGATGCCCCCCGACCACAGCACCGCGGCCAGCGGGACGTTCCCCACCGAGCACACGAACGACAGCACGGCGATCACCGGCCCGATGAGCGCGCCCCACAGGGCCTGCACGATGGCCGGCGAGCCCGTGAGGAAGATCCCATTGAAGAACCCGTTGCCGAGCTGGGCGACGAAGCCGGCGAGCAGGAACCCGAGCGTGATCTCCTTCCACAGCATCTGCCAGTCCCCGCGGAAGTTGTGCGCGACATCCGACCACGCCGAGGCCGAGGTCAGGCGCTCGCGCCAGCTGAGCTCCTCCCCCGCCATGTGGTGCTGGTGGCCGGTGTCGGCCTCCTGCGCGTGCTCGCGCGCCTCCGCCTCGAGCCGCCGGGAGACGAACGCCCGCAGCAGCACGGTCATGAGCACGATCATGACGATCCCGCCGACGTACTCGGCCAGCGCGAACTGCCAGCCGATCAGCACCCACAGCACGAGCCCGAGCTCCCACACCAGGTTTGTGGAGGCGAACTGGAAGGCCAGCGCCGAGGCCGCCGAGGCCCCCTTCTGAAAGAGCGACTTGGCGATCGCGATCGCCGCGTAGGAGCATGACGAGGACGCCGCACCGAGCGCCGTGGCCCGCCCGACCGGGCCCGGCCCGCTCCCCGACATCGCCGATTGGATCCGCTCCCGCGGCACCCACGCCTGCACGATCGCCGAGATCGCAAAGCCGAAGACCAGCGCCCACCACACCTCCCAGGCCATCAGGAACGCGTCCTTCAATCCCGTTCCGATCGTGTGCAGGACCGTGGCCACGTCAATAAGTTAGCATACCCACCAGGGGTATCGAGGCCGCCGTGGGCCCGGAGGGCACGGGAATCAATCCGGCGGGTCCCGGCGGGCTAGAAGAATTTACCTCCGCTCCGACCCGCCGCCGGAGCCGGTCCTTTAGGACCGGCGGCGGGCGTCCACGGCGGGCGCACACCTAATCGGTGTGGGGCGGACGCAACTCCGGCGGCTCGTAAATCGCCTCCGGCCAGACGACATCTCCAACCTCGGACACGACCGGGACCTCGTCGTGACTCCAGCGCCACAGCCGACCGAGCCCGGCCGCCTCCACGTCCTCGTCAAATAGTCGCCTAGCCTCGGCTCGCGCCTCCTCCCGGCTCGCGGCCTCTACGCGGGCCTCAATCGGCAGCCACGAAAGCCGTTGACTTGCTTGATCGGCAGGATCTCAGCTCCGCGCTTGGACGCGCGGCGGCCGACTAGCTCTGATATGGGTGTCTGTTTGTCAAGTGGGCAGGGTGGAAGGTCCGCGTGAGCGGGCCTTTCTTTGTGGTCGGTGGGTGGGGGCGCCGGGCTCCGGTCACGTCCCTTAGCGTGGTGTAGGACGGGGTCGGACGGAAGAAGTGGTTCCGGCCACCGCGGCGCTCATGATCGTCGGACTTGCTGAGGGTTCGACGAAAGGAGGCCGGCGATGGCCGGTCAGGACAGGATGACGGT
>JBBQAA010000014.1:0-15525 GCA_038276395.1 Solirubrobacterales bacterium
GCGACCACCGATCGGTCCGACAGATCGTGCACCATGTAGGTGACCTCCTGAAGCAGGCCCGCCGTCGCCCGTAACGACAGCTTTCTGCCTGCTCAGGAGGTCATTTCACCTCCCGGACCGGACGACTCCGCCCACCCAACCGGTGGATCGAGGCTAAGTCCCTACCGGGGCAGCCGCGGCTCGATGATGCGATACGCCTTGAGCCCCAGCCCCAGGCGCTCGCGATCCTCGCTCGAGCCGGGGTCGAGGCCCGAGAGCTCGCGGATCCGCTCGAGCCGTAGGCGACCGTGTGGCGGTGGGCGAAGATCGCCCCCGCCGTCGCGTTCATCGAGCCGTTGTGCTCGAGGTAGGACTCGAGCGTGCCCACGAGCTCGGTCCGGTACTGCGCGTCGTAGGCGACGAGGGGGGCGACGGTGTCCTCGTAGAAGGAGTGGACCTCCTCGGGGTGGGAGGCGAGCACGCGGAAGAGGAGGCGGTAGGTCGAGGCGCCGGCCTCCTCGGTCATCGCCACCGCCGAGCGGGAGACGACGTCGAGCACGAGCTCGGCCTCCTGCACGGCGCGCCCGAGATCCTTGGGGTCGGCGCGGAAGGAGGAGATGCCGACCGTGCCGTGGCGCTCGAGGCGCGCCGAGAGCTTCCGCGCCGCGGCGAGCGTCGCGTCCGGCGCGCCGCCGAGCACCGGCAGGATCGCCACGACGCGGCCCTCGACGCGCTCGGCGATCGCTCCCGGGCAGGTGTCGACGATCGTGGCGATGACGAGCCGCGGACGCTCGGCCGTCAGCTCGGCGCAGAGCGCGACCGCGCCGCCGGAGATGTCGCAGCCCAGGCGCGCGGCCCGGCGCACGAGCTCGTGCGGGTCGAGGTCCGGCCGGCCGCGGAGCTCCTCGAGGAACGTCCCGCGCAGGTTCTGCTCGGCCTCCTCCCGGGCCTCCTCGATGGCCATCTCGGTCAGGCAGGCGACGGCCGCTAGGTGCAGGAACTCCGCCGCGTGGGGCTCGGCGGGCCGCCCGCCCTCCTCGAGCAGCAGCACCGCGCCCGCGGGCTCGTCGCCCGAGCCGATCGGCACCTCGGCGGCGATGCCGTCGGGCACCGGCGCCGGGCGGTCGGAGAGGCGCGCCTTGACGTAGGCCGCCAGCCGCTCGACGCCCTCGCTCTCCGGGGCGCGCACGGCGATTCCGTGGCGGGGGATGACGATGGCCACCGGGGACCCCGCCGCGGAGGCGGCGAGGCCGACGACGGGACCCAGTCCGTCGCCGGCCAGCACCGCGTCCAGCATCCGCAGGTGGACCCCCCGGAGCTTTCCGACGAGAGCGGGAGGGGACTCGTCGGATCGCTCGAGCGGGGCGTCCACCGCGCGGATCACGCGAGCGTTTCCGCCGCGTCCGTGTGCGCCTGGAGGGTCTCCTCGCCGGATTCGCCGGTGCGGATCCGGTAGGCCTCCTCGACGGGGAGCAGAAAGATCTTCCCGTCCCCCACCTCGCCGGTCCGCGCGTGCTTGAGGATCGAATCCACGATCACCGGCACGTCGTGGTCGGCGACCACGCACTCGATCTTCACCTTGGGCCGGAGGTAGTTCGTCAGCGACGACCCCCGGTAGCTCTCCGTGATGCCCTTCTGGCGGCCGGAGCCCTTGACCTCGGTGACCGAGATGGAGGGGAACCCCTTCTCGAGCAGCTCGGTCCGGATCGGCTCGAACGCCTCGTGGCGCACGTAGGCGGCGACCATTTTCATACCGTCACCTCCTTGGTCGTGGGCACGGGCTGTCGGTCCCCGCCGGGCGCGGCGCGGCCCGAGGGCACGGCGCCGTAGCCGACGAGCTCGGGCGCCGGGATGAACTGCTCCGGGTACCCGTACATGCCGTGCTCGGAGATGTCGAGCCCGGCGTCCTCGTCCTCCTCCGACACGCGCAGCCCGTACGTCATCTTGATCGCCCAGAAGGTCCCGTAGGAGAACGCGAACACGAAGATGAACGTGGCCGTGACGCCGACGATCTGGGAGAGGAGCTGCTTCAGCGAGCCGTTGTAGACGAGGCCCGCCTGCCCGACGGCGTTGTGAGCGGCGAGGCGCGGCGCGGTGAAGATCCCGCAGGAGATTGTCCCCCAGATGCCGGCCAGGCCGTGCGCCGAGAGCGCGCCCACCGGATCGTCGATGTACTTGTCGATCGTGACGACGCCGTAGACGACGATGATGCCGGCGATCGCGCCGATGATCGGCGCTGCCCATAGCTCCACGTAGCCCGAGGGCGCGGTGATGGCCACGAGCGCCGCGATGGCGCCGTTGCCGGCCATGCCGATGTCGATCTTCTTCGTGCGGAGGTACATCACCAGGACCGCGGCGAGCACGCCGGCGCAGGCCGCGAGCTGCGTGACGACCACGACCTCGGGGAAGCGGCCGTCGAGCGCGTTCAGCGTCGAGCCCGGGTTGAAGCCGAACCAGCCGAGCCACAGGATCAGGATCCCGAGCCCGAACAGCGGCATGTTGTGGCCCGGGATCGCCCGCGGCTTGCCCTGCGCGTCGTACTTGCCCTTCCGCGGGCCGAGCAGGAGCAGCGCCGCGAAGGCGCCCGTCGCCCCGATGAGGTGGACGACCGTCGAGCCGGCGAAGTCCTGCATGCCGGGCAGGCCGAAGAACCCGGAGGCGAGCCAGCCGCCGCCGAAGATCCAGTGGGAGACGATCGGGTAGATGACCGCGGCGAAGACGATCGCGTAGATCACGTAGACGCCGAACTTGATGCGCTCGAGCGTTGTGCCCCAGACGATGGCCAGCGAGACGGCGCAGAAGACGAACTGGAAGAACCAGAGGGTCTCGACGGTCACCCCGCCCGAGGGATAGGCGAGCGGGAAGTTCGACCCGGCGTTGGCGCCGTTGACGAAGAACCCGTGGGTGCCGAGGATCTTGTTGCCCACGCCGAAGGCGAAGGCGAACCCGACGGCCCAGTAGGCCAGGCCGGCGATCGAGAAGTTCGTGAGGATCTTGGCCACGACGGAGCCCGCGTTCTTGCCGCGGACGAAGCCGATCTCGAGGAAGGCGAAGCCCGCCTGCATGAACATCACGAGCACGCCGGCGACGATCACCCAGATCGAGTTGATGCCGATGGCCTGCGGCAGGCCCTGCTTCGATTCGGCGACCTTGAGCGTGTCGCCGTCGGCCAGCGCGAGCGCGGGGATCAGCAGCAGGAGCAGAAGGGCCAGCGGCACGGCGCGGGCCCAGACCGATCTCTTCATTCCAGGTCCTTCCTGGGTCGGGGAGATGTACGCAGGCCAGTCTCCGGGTCAGCCGGAGCCGATCCCTCGTCCCGATGTCGGAGATTCGCCCGCCGCGGTTCGACCGGCGGTCGAGGACCCGACCGCGGGGCGAAACGGACGCCCCCCGGCTTTGTCCACGCGGACAACCGAGGCCCGCGGGACCGCCGGTAGGGTCCCGCGCATGCCTCGACTTCGCCAGCAGAACGTGACCGCCGCCCAGTGGACGCCGAACGGCGGGGCCCTCGGCGTGACGGACCTGACCGCGCCCGGAACGGAGGTCTTCGGCGCCAACGTCTTCTCCCCCGCCGTGCAGCGCCAGCGGCTCCCGAAGACAGTGTTCAAGCGCCTCCAGGAGACCCTCGGCGCCGGTCAGCCGCTCGACACCTCGCTGGCCGACGCCGTCGCCTCGGCGATGAAGGACTGGGCGATGGAGAAGGGCGCCACCCACTACACGCACTGGTTCCAGCCGCTGACGGGCTCGACGGCCGAGAAGCACGACTCCTTCTACGCGCCCACGGGCGAGGGCACGGCGCTTGCCGAGTTCTCGGGCAAGGAGCTGATCCAGGGCGAGCCGGACGCCTCCTCCTTCCCCACCGGCGGGATCCGCGCGACCTTCGAGGCCCGCGGCTACACGGCCTGGGATCCCACCTCCCCCGCCTTCATCCTCGAGAATCCGAACGGGGCGCTCCTGTGCATCCCCACGGCTTTCGCCTCGTGGACGGGCGAGGCGCTCGACAACAAGATCCCGCTGCTGCGCTCGATGGACGCGCTGTCGAAGGCCGCGGTCCGCGCCGTCCGCCTCCTCGGCGACGAGAGCGCCGAGCGGGTGTTCACCACGGTCGGGCCCGAGCAGGAGTACTTCCTGATCGACGAGCAGTACTACTACGAGCGCCCGGACCTGATGACGACGGGTCGCACCCTGTTCGGCGCCAAGCCGCCGAAGGGCCACGAGCTCGACGACCACTACTTCGGGGCGATTCCCGAGCGGGTCCTGGCCTGCATGCTCGAGGTCGAGTTCGAGCTGGCCAAGCTCGGCGTGCCGATCAAGACCCGCCACAACGAGGTCGCCCCCGCCCAGTACGAGGTGGCGCCGATCTTCGAGAACTCGAACGTCGGCTCCGACCACCAGCACCTCGTCATGCAGGTGCTCCAGAGCGTCGCGCGCCGCTACGACCTCGTCTGCCTGCTGCACGAGAAGCCCTTCGCGGGCGTCAACGGCTCGGGCAAGCACAACAACTGGTCGATGGGCACCGACTCCGGCGTGAACCTGCTCGAGCCGGGTCAGACCCCGCACGACAACCTGTCCTTCCTGTTCTTCTGCACGGCCGTCATCCAGGCCGTCAACGAGCATCAGGGGCTGCTGCGGGCGTCCATCGCCTCGGCGGGGCAGGACCACCGGCTCGGTGCCAACGAGGCGCCGCCGGCGATCATCTCGATCTTCCTCGGGGCCGAGCTCGAGAAGGTCTACGCGGCGATCGAGAAGGGCGAGAAGGGCGAGGCGGTCGAGCAGGGATTCCTGGGCCTCGGGACCCCTGTGCTGCCGCCGCTACCGATGCACGGCGGCGACCGCAACCGGACCTCGCCGTTCGCCTTCACCGGTAACAAGTTCGAGTTCCGCGCGCTCGGCTCCAACCAGTCGCTCGCCTTCCCCAACACGGTGCTGAACACCATCGTGGCCGAGGCGATCGACGACCTCGCGGGCAAGCTCGAGTCGGCGATGGGCCAGAACGGCGGCTCGCTCGAGGAGGCGCTGCGGCCGATCCTCCAGGAGAGCTACACGGCCAACAAGCAGGTTGTCTTCGGCGGGGACAACTACTCCGATGACTGGCACGCCGAGGCCGAGCAGCGCGGCCTGCTGAACCTGCGCACGTCGCCCGACGCGCTCCCCTACATCGTGCGCGAGGACACGATCGCCACCTTCGAGCAGTACGGCGTGCTCTCCGAGCGCGAGCTCGAGGCCCGCTACGAGGTGTTCCTCGAGCAGTACGCCGTCAAGATCAACATCGAAGCCGAGACGGCGGCGGCGATCGCCCGGACGATGATCGTCCCCGCCGTCGCCCGGCACCTGGCGCTGCTCTCGGCCGCCGGACTCGAGCAGCTCGAGGCCGGGGTGCGGGGCGACACCGAGGCGCTGCTCTCCGCGATCGACGCGCTCGACTCCGCCAACGACGCCGGCAACCAGCCCGACGAGGACGCCCTGGAGTGGTCGGAGTACATGCGCGACACGACGATCCCGGCGATGGACGGCGTGCGCGAGATGGCCGACCGGCTCGAGGGGCGCGTGGCCGACGACCTCTGGCCGCTCCCGAAGTACTCCGAGATCCTCTTCGTCAAGTAGCCGCCGGGGCGCGGTCGGTCCGGGGGGGACGGCGCGCCGCGGGGTGGGCTGCAGCCGTCTGTAGCCCGCCCGCGCGGTGTCGGCGTACCACTCCCCCCGGTCGACCCAGAAGCCGAGCCGATACCGCTTCGCGCGCGAACCGGGACCGGTGGGACTCGATCGTGCCCACGTCGAGATAGCCGAGCACGACGCGGCGCCCGTGGGCGCGTAGCGCGGCGATCTGGGGCGCCGTGGCCTCCTCCCCGTCGACGACGAGGAGGTCGTAGCGGGCGTAACGCCACACCAGCCGGGCGGGCGAGCCGGCCAGGGCGCCGTCCCCGATGGCGAAGGCCCAGGTGTGCACCCGGCGCAGGCGCGGCGCGTGCGGAGCCGCGCCCGCGGCCGCAGTGAGCGCCATGAAGACGACGAGCAGGAGGGCAGGGCGCCGCATGGGCGGGGAGTTTGCCGCGTCGGGCCTGCGGGCACCACCATTCTGTACTCCCGAAAGGAGCAGACGACATGGGTCTCATGGACAAGATCACCGGCCGCGCCAAGCAGGCCGCGGGCGACCTCGCCGACGACGCCTCGATGAAGCGAGAGGGCCGGCAGGAGGAGCGCAAGGGCGAGGCCAAGGAGGAGCTCGGCCGCGCGCAGGACCGCACCGCCGACAAGGCCAACGAGGTCGCGGATCTCGAGCGCAAGACCTGAAATCGGCCGCCGTTTCTGCAATTGAGGGCGCTGTAGGACCTCAACTGCGGGAAGCGGCCGCGGGTTCGCCCCCGCGGCGCCCGCGGCGCCCGCGGCCGAACCTTGCCACGCGCGTGTCAAGGTTTGAGCTAGCATCGCTTCGATGCGCGACTACCTGCAGGCCGCCCGCTCGCGCACGCTCGTCTTCGACGGCGGGATGGGCGCGACGCTCGAGATGTTCGACCTCACGCCGGCCGACTACGGCGGCTTGGCCGGCAAGTGCCACGAGGCGCTCGTGCTCCACCGCCCGGACGTCATCGAGGGCGTCCACGCCTCGATGCTCGACGCCGGCGCCGAGGTGCTCGAGACCGACACCTTCCAGGCCTCCCGGCTGAAGCTCGAGGAATGGGGGCTCGGCGAGCACACGCGCGAGATCAACGTGAAGGCCGCGCAGATCGGCCGCCAGGCCGCGGGCGAGGAGCGCTTCGTCGCGGGCTCGATCGGGCCGACGGGCCACCTGCCCGCCTCGGATGACCCCACGCTCGGTCAGATCCGCTTCGGCCAGCTCGTGGAGATCTTCACCGAGCAGGCAGCGGGGCTCGTCGAGGGCGGCTCGGACCTCATCATCATCGAAACCGCGCAGGACATCCTCGAGGTCAAGGCGGCGATCTTCGGCGCGCGCGCGGCTTTCGACGCCGCCGGCCGCGCCCTCCCCATCCAGGTCAGCGTCTCCCTGCTCCCGAACGGCGGGAAGATGCTTCTGGGCACGCCCATCGACGCGGTCCTGACGACGCTCCAGGCGCTGCGGGTCGACGTCGTCGGGCTCAACTGCTCGACCGGCCCCGAGGACATGCGTGACGCGATCCGCTACCTGGGCGAGCACGCCGCGACGCCGGTGCACTGCATCCCCAACGCCGGGATCCCCCACCAGGGCCCCGACGGCGAGACGATCTTCCCCGAGCAGCCGGGGCCGCTGGCCGACGCCCTCGGCGAGTTCGTCGAGCGTTACGGGGTCTCGATCGTCGGCGGCTGCTGCGGCACGACGCCCGAGCACATCGCCGCCATCGCCGAGCGGGTCGGGCCCGCCCGCACCCCGGCCCCCCGGCCGGAGCGCGGCGAGCTCGGCCTCTCCTCGATGATCGCCGCCACACCGCTCGTGCAGGAGCCGCGCCCGACGCTCGTCGGAGAGCGCGTCAACTCCCAGGGCTCGCGCAAGGCCAAGGAGATGCTCCTCGCCGACGACTACGACGGGCTCGTGCAGATCGCCGAGGACCAGGTGGAGGGCGGCGCCCACGTGCTCGACCTCTGCGTCGCGCTCACCGAGCGCCAGGACGAGGACGAGCAGATGCGCGAGACGGTGAAGCGGATCTCGCTGACCCAGCCCGCGCCGGTCCAGGTCGACTCGACCGAGCCCGAGGTCATCCGCACCGCGCTCGAGCAGATCCCCGGCCGGGCGATCGTCAACTCGGTGAACCTCGAGGCCGGGAGGGAGAAGCTGGACGGCGTCGTCCCCGTCGCGCTCGCCCACGGCGCCGCGCTCATCGCGCTGACGATCGACGAGGTGGGGATGGCCAAGACCGCGGAGCGGAAGGTCGAGATCGCCCGGCGGATCCACGACATCGCCTGCGGGGAGCACGGGCTCGACCCCGAGTCGCTGATCTTCGACTGCCTGACGTTCACGCTGACGACCGGCGACCCCGAGTGGCGCCCGAGCGCGGTAGCGACGATCGAGGGCATCCGCGCGGTCAAGGCGGCGCTGCCCGGCGTCAAGACCTCGCTCGGGGTCTCGAACGTCTCCTTCGGCGTCGGCCAGCCCGCGCGCGCGGTCCTCAACTCCGTCTTCCTGCACCACTGCGTCGAGGCCGGCCTCGACCTGGCGATGGTCAACCCCAACCACATCACGCCCTACGGCGAGATCGGGGAGGAGGAGCGGCGGCTCGCCGACGACCTGGTGTTCGACCGCGCCGAGGAGGCGCTCGAGCGGTTCATCGTCCACTTCGAGTCGCGCGGCGAGGAGGAGCAGGCCGAGGCCGCCGACCCCACCGCGGGCATGGAGCCCGAGGAGGCCCTGCACTTCCACATCCTGCGCCGCCGGAAGGACGGCGTCGAGGGCTGGATCGACGCCTCGGTGAAGAAGATCGGCGCCGTCCCGACGCTCAACGACGTGCTCCTGCCCGCGATGAAGGAGGTCGGGGACAAGTTCGGCGCGGGGGAGCTGATCCTCCCCTTCGTCCTCCAGTCGGCCGAGGTGATGAAGCGCGCCGTCGCGCGCCTGGAGAACTACCTCGATCGGATCGAGGGCTACACCAAGGGCACGGTCGTCCTCGCCACCGTGTTCGGGGACGTGCACGACATCGGCAAGTCGCTCGTCAACACGATCCTCAGCAACAACGGCTACACGGTCGTCGACCTCGGCAAGCAGGTCCCGATCGGGACGATCGTCGAGGCGGCCAAGGAGCACGAGGCGACGGCCATCGGGCTCTCCGCCCTGCTCGTCTCGACCTCCAAGCAGATGCCGCTGTGCGTAGCCGAGTTGCACGAGCAGGGGCTGGAGTACCCCGTGCTCGTGGGCGGCGCGGCGATCAACCGCGACTTCGGCCGGCGCATCCTCTACCCCGGCGGCAAGGACTCCGAGGAGGTCTACGACCCCGGGGTCTTCTTCTGCAAGGACGCCTTCGAGGGCCTGGCGACGATGGACAAGCTCGTCGAGCCCGAGGCCCGGCGGGAGATCGTGGAGAGGGTGCGCGCCGAGGCCCGCGCGTTGCGCGAGAAGGGCCCCGAGCCCGCGGCGCTGCCCACCGACGATGACTCCGTGCGCTCCCCCGCCCGCACCGACACCCCGGTACCGGCGCCGCCGTGGTGGGGCGCGCGCGAGGTGCCGGTCGACCTCGAGGATGTCTTCCACCATCTCGACACCCACGTGCTGTGGAAGCTCCACTGGGGCGGGCGCGGGGTGAAGGGCGAAGCGTGGGAGAAGCTCCTGCGCGAGGACTTCCGGCCGCGGCTGGAGCGTATGTGGCGCGAGCAGGACTACCTGCGCCCGCGGGCGAAGCTCGGCTTCTTCCCGTGCAACGCGGAGGGCAACGAGCTGATCGTGTGGGATCCGGAGGACTTCGATCCCGCCCACCCCCGCGAGCTCGAGCGGCTCGTCTTCCCCCGCCAGCCCGCCCACGACCGCATCTGCCTGGCCGACTTCTACCGGCCGCGCGACAGCGACGCGATCGATGTCTGCGCGATCCAGAACGTGACGGCGGGCGACGAGGTCACGGAGCTCATGGCGCGGCTCGAGGCCGATGGCGAGTTCGCCGAGCAGCTCTTCGTCCACGGTCTCGGGGTGCAGGTCGCCGAGGGAATGGCGGAGTGGCTCCACGCCGAGGCGCGGCGCCTGCTCGGGATCGCGCCCGGCCAGGGCCGGCGCTACTCCTGGGGCTACCCGGCCTGCCCGGACCAGGCCGAGCATGAGAAGATCTTCCGCCTCATGGGCTCCGCCTCGATCGGCCTGCGCCTCTCCGGCGGCTACGCGCTCGAGCCCGAGCAGTCGACGATGGCCATCGTCGCCCACCACCCGCAGGCGATCTACTTCGGGATGAAGTCGGGCAAGCTCAGGGCCGAGGCCGTCGCCGACGACGTCATCGCCGGCTCGGAGCGCGACCCCTCCCGCCTCGCACCGGCATGAGACGGGCGCCGGCGGCCCAGGCCGCGATCTGGACGACCGCGGGGAGCCTTCACTTCCTGCGCCCGAGCACGTACGAGGCGATCATGCCGGACTATCTGCCGGCCCACCGCGAGCTGGTCTACGCCAGCGGCGCCGCGGAGATCGCGGGCGGCCTGGCCATGCTCCACCCCCGGACGCAAGGCTTCGCGCGCTGGTGGCTCCTGGCCACGCTCGCGGCGGTCTTCCCCGCCAACCTGCACATGGCGCTCCACCCCGAGCGCTACCGGAAGATCCCGCCGTGGTCGCTGTGGGCACGGCTGCCCCTGCAGCTCGTCTTCGGGCTCGGCGTCTGGCGCGCGGCGGAGTAGGGCTCGGGGCGTAGGCTGCGGCCATGCCCACCGCCACCGTCAACGGAACTGAGATCTACTACGAGTCCCACGGGGAGGGCGAGCCGCTCCTCTGCGTGATGGGCCTCGCCGCGGACACGATGTCCTGGGCTCTGCAGGTGCCCGCGTTCTCCGAGCGCCACCGGGCCGTCTTCTTCGACAACCGCGACGTGGGGCAGTCGGGCTACGTCACGAGGGACTACACGGTCAGGGACATGGCGCACGACGCCATCGGGCTGGCCGACGAGCTCGGCCTCGACACCTTCCACCTGCTCGGCGTCTCGATGGGCGGCATGATCGCCCAGGAGGTCGCGCTCGCCGTGCCCGAGCGGATCCGCACGCTGACGCTCGTCGTGACCTTCGGGGGCGCCGGGCGCTGGGGGGTCGAGAAGGGGCGGATCTGGACCAAGGACGCCGAGCACAAGACGCGCGAGGACATGATCGACGAGCTCCTGCTCCTCTGCCTCTCAGAGAAGACCTTCGAGAACGTGGAGATGTGCGCGTTCCTCAAGGACATGATGATGCAGAATCCGCATCCCCAGCAGCCCGAGGGCTTCGCGCGCCAGCTCGCGGCGGCCAGCGGCCACGAGACGCGCGACCGGCTCGGCAAGCTCGCGATGCCCGTGCACGTCATCGGCGCCGAGGAGGACGTGCTCGTCCCGGTGTGGAAGTCCCGCGAGCTCGCGCGGATCATCTCCGGGGCGGAGCTGACCGTGCTCGAGGGCGCGGCGCACGGCGTGAACCTCGAGCGCGCGGAGGAGTTCAACGCCGCGGTGCTCGAGTTCCTGGCCGAGCACGCGGAGGCGGGCGCGCCGGCCTGAGGCTTCGCGGTCGGTCCCGCGGGGGGATCGACCGGACCGCGCCGCCGCCGCGCGCCGCTACGCCTCGACCCGTGAGCCCCGCCCGCGTTCCCCGCGCGGCGCGAGCGTGACCGGCGCGGTGTGCATGGCGCGGAGCTTCACGTCCTTCCAGGACAGCCCCTCCTTGACGAGCGCCGGACCGCCCATGACGACCGCGGTGGCGATCTCGACGGCCTGCAGGACGATGCCGTAGCCGAGCGCGTCGGCGCTCGAGACGTGGAAGGCGCCGTGGAGGACGGCCACGCAGGCGGCCTGGAAGACCCCGAGGTTCGACGGCGTGGCGGGCAGGACGGCGGTGACGTTGACGGCGAAGAGGACCGCCGCCGCGGCGCCGACGCCCGCCTGATGCTCGAGGCCGAGCGCGACGAGCAGCGCGTAGCAGGAGAACCACTGAAGCGCCCACGCGGCGAGCTGGGCGACGGTGGCAGTCGCGCCGAGCCGCGGCGAGCGGAAGACCGACAGGCCCGAGCGCACGCGGTGCAGCGCGGCGCGCGCCTGGGCGATCGCCCGGTGGGCGCGGGCCGAGCGCGAGCTGTCCCGCCCGAGCAGCGTGGGAGCGAGGAGGACGGCGGCGAGCATCGCCAGCGGCAGCACGGAGACCAGTAGGAGCGCGCCGTGATGCCCCCGGAAGAGGTCGACCGAGGAGAACATGACGACGCCGAGTATCGCCAGCGCCAGCAGGTTCAGGAGCGTCTGGGAGATGACCGTGCCGAGCACGATCGGCAGGTCGTCGCGCGGCCGACCGGTGCGCCGGGCGACGACGACCGCGCGCGAGGGCTCGCCGAGGCGCGCGGGGAGCGTCGCCGACATGAGGACCCCGATGAACGTTCCCTGCAGGGCGTCGGTCAGGCGGACCCGGGAGCTGGGCAGCGCGGCCTTGAGGATCGCGTGCCAGGCCACGCCACGCGCGGCCATCGAGAGGCACATCAGCCCGAGCCCGAACAGGACCCAGGGCAGGCTCGAGTTGATGAGCGTCCGCGCCACGGAGTCGAAGCCGATCCGCTGCAGCGCCAGGTAGGCGAGCAGCGCACCGCCCCCCATGGCCACGCCCAGCCCGATCCTCCGTGCGGCGGCGACGGCCGGGCGGCGGCGGCCGGTGAGCGCCGGCTCGAGCGTGGGCAGGCGGCGGGCGCGCACGGCGGGCAGGCCGTCGGCGGGCGCGGCACCGATCCGCTCGGTCACCGCGCGTGCGCGCGGCCGCGCCGCGCGGGCGAGCACGCCCGCGTCCTCGTAGGCGGTCATGACCTCCTCGGCCACGTGTGGCCAGGCGTAGCGCTCGGCGGCCGCGCCCGCGGCGCGGGCCATGCGCGCGCGGCGCTCGGGCTCGTGGGCCAGGTCGTGCAGGGCCTCGGCCAGCGCGGTGGCGTCGCCCCGCGGGACGAGCACGCCCTGCTCGCCGTGGCTCAGCACGTCGCGGTAGCCCGCGATGTCCGAGGCCACGACCGGCGTCCCCGTCGCGAAGGCCTCGGTGAGGACCATGCCGAAGGACTCTCCGCCGAGAGAGGGCGCGCAGAGCACGTCGGCGGCGGCCAGCTCCACGCGCTTCTCGGCGTCGTCGACCTTCCCGAGCACGGTGATGCCGCGCCGGTCGGTCACGAGCGGCGCCACCTCCTCCTCCCGCGCGCCGATGATCCGGAGCTCGGCCGGAACGTGCTCGCGGAGGGCCTCGAAGGCACGCAGCAGGATGGGCAGTCCCTTGCGCTCGACGGCCTGGCCGACGAACAGGAGCCTGAGCACGTCATCGGCGGGCGCGGCCGGGAGCGCCGGTGCCGCGAAGGGAAGCCCGACGCCGTTGGGGATGACGCGGTAGCGCCCGCCGAAGAAGCGGCGACCGGTCCAGGCGGCGGCCTCGGAGACCGCGATCCGCACGTGGAGCCGGTTCAGCACGCGCCGCACCCCGAAGACGTTGGCGAGGTTGTTGGAGATGACGTTCTCGCTGTAGCAGTGGAAGGTGCCGACGAGCGGGACGCCGGTCGTCGAGGCCGCGGCGTCCCACCCGAGGATGGGCGCGACCGGCTCATGCACGTGGACGACGTCGTAGGCCCCGTGGCGGAGCTCGTGGCGCATCGCCGCCACGCCGCCGGGCGTGACCATGACGTTCGAGACCGCCCCGTTGGCGGGGAGCCCGACCGTGCGGCCGAGCGGCACGACGTAATCCGGCAGCTCGCGCTCCTGCGCGTGATGGCCGCGATGGAGCCGCGCCGAGCGCGTCCCGGGGGGGTCCGCGGGCGTGAGCACCCGCACGTGGTGGCCCTCGCCGGAGAACTCCTCGGCGAGCGCCTCGATATGCCGGGTCACCCCGCCCGGGTAGGTCCATGAGTAGGGCGAGACGAGCGCGATGCGCATCGGTGGAGATTAGCCCCCGGGGATAGAGTGGTTACACCCACGATGCCCGTTCGCCACTACGTCAAGTACACCTTCCTGCAGGTCGATCCGGCCTGGCGCCGGCGTGAGGAGGACGAGCGCGCGCAGGACAAGCGCGAGTTCATCGCCGCCTGCGAGGATTTCGCCGACGGGCACCTCCTGCGCTCCTTCTCCTGCGTGGGCACTCGGGGGGACTGCGACCTGCTCCTGCTCTCCCAGGCCGAGAACCTCGAGCGGATCCACGAGTTCCACGTCGTCCTGAACCAGTCGGGGCTCATGCGCTACGCGGAGATCCCCTACTCGTTCCTGGCGATGACGAAGCCCTCGGAGTACTCGGAGGAGTCGCGCCTGGAGATCCGGCCGGGCTCCACGCGCTACCTGTTCGTCTACCCGTTCATAAAGACGCGCGGGTGGTACGGGCTCCCGGCCGACGAGCGCTACCGGATCATGCAGGAACACATCCGCGTCGGGCGCGAGTACCCGCGGATCGACCTGAACACGAGCTACTCCTTCGGCCTGGATGACCAGGAGTTCGTCGTCGCCTTCGAGGGCGACGACCCGGCCGAGTTCCTCGATCTCGTCCAGCGGCTGCGCACGACCGAGTCCTCGGCCTACACCAAGGCCGACACCCCCACCTTCACCTGCCTGGCCGCCTCGCTCGAGCGCTGCCTGGGCGCCCTCGACGGCGCGAGCCTCGGCGTCGCGGCCCCGTGAGCGCCGCGGCGGCGGCCGCGCACCTCGCCGGGGCCGACCCCGTCATGGGAGGGCTCGTGGCCGTCCACGGCGTCCTGCCCGAGCCCGAGCCGCGCGGGGAAACGCTCTACGGCACGCTCGTCCGGGCGATCGCCGGCCAGCAGCTCTCCGTGCTCGTGGCGCGGAAGATCCACGCGCGGCTGCTCGAGTTCTTCGACGGCCGCACGCCGACACCGGCCGAGGTGCTCGCCGCCGACCCGGAGGCGATGCGCGCCGCGGCGGGGCTCTCGCGGGCCAAGGTCACCTTCCTGCGCTCGCTGGCCGGGCACGTGGAGGACGGCTCGCTCGAGCTCGAGCGGCTCGAGGAGCTGCCGGACGCGGAGGTCGTGGCCGAGCTCGTCCAGGTCAAGGGCCTCGGGGTGTGGACGGCGCAGGTGTTCCTGCTCTTCACGCTCGGCCGCCCCGACATCCTCATCGTCGGCGACCTCGGCGTGCGTCGCGGCGCCGAGCGGGCCTACGGGCTGGCGGGGCTACCGGCACCGGCCGAGCTCGAGGGGCTGGCCGAGCCGTGGCGGCCCTGGCGCTCCTACGCGTGCCGGTACCTGTGGGCGTCGTTGGCCAACGCGCCGGAGTGAGGGTCGCTCGCGCACGCGGCGGCGGCGGGCGGACGGCGGCCGCGCGCTACGCGAGAACAGCGCCGGCTGCGCCGCGGCGAGCTCCCGCTGCGGCCCGGCGGCCAGCGCCACGCCGTCCCGGCCCGCGCGCTTGACCGCGTAGTCGGCGCGGGCGAAAAGGTCGCTGGGAGACTCTCCCTGGCGGCGATGGCCGCGCCGACGGAGATCGTCACCCCGTCGAGCGGGCGCACGGAGCCGACGAGCCGGCTCCCGACGGCGAGCGCCTCCTCGGCCGAGCCGAGCTCGACGAGCGCGGCGAACTCGCCCCCGCCGATCCGGAAGAGCGAGTCGCTCGATCGCAGCGCGCCGGTGAGCGCCTCGGCGACGCCGCGCAGCGTCTCGTCGCCCGCCAGGTGGCCGTGGCGGTCGTTGATCTGCTTGAAGCCACGGGCGCGAGGGCGTCCTCGACGCGCGCGCGAGTGTCAGCGGGGCGCGGCACCCCGGCAGTATCGGGCGCTCCCCGGCGAAGCGTGAACGAACGGCGCGGGCGCGCGAGGGACCGCGTCAGACGGCGGAGCCGCAGTCCTGCTCTTCCGAGACCCGGAAGGAGGAACCGCACCCGCAGGCGGCGACGACGTTCGGGTTCTCGACCTTGAAGCCGGCGCCCATGAGCTCCTCGACGTAGTCGATGGTCGAGCCGTCGA
>JBBQAA010000015.1:0-13236 GCA_038276395.1 Solirubrobacterales bacterium
AAGGCGCAGACGCCGCCGAGCTTCTGGGCCTCGGCGAGGATGTGGTAGACGAGCGTCGTCTTGCCCGAGGACTCCGGGCCGAAGATCTCGATGACGCGGCCGCGGGGGACGCCGCCGATCCCGAGGGCGAGGTCGAGCGACAGCGCGCCCGTGGGGATCGCGTTCACCCTCACCTGGGCGCCCTCGTCGCCCATCCGCATGACGGTGCCCTTGCCGAACTGGCGCTCGATCTGCGTCAGGGCGCCCTGCAGCGCGGCGTCGCGGGCCTTCGCCGCCTTCTCGTCGGTAATCGCGGCCATGGCCGTCTCAGCTCCTCTGCGTGCTCGAAATCAGGTGGGGGACGGTAGGTCGGCCCCCGGACGGAAAGGACGCTAGATCCGGAGCCTGTGACCGAACAAGACCCACGAGCACCAAAGGCGCGACGAAAGTGCGCCGGATCACCCGCCGCGACGCCGCGCTACCCGGTGACGACCTCGGCCAGCCGGTGGGTGTCGACGTCGTAGACGAACCCGCGCACGCAGTCCCGACTCGGCAGGAAGGCGGCGTGGCGCACGCGCTCGACCGACTGCCGGACGTCGGTCTCGAGGTCGGTGAAGGACTCGATGGCGAAGGCGGGAGCCATCCCCGTCGCCTGCCGGAGCGTCTCGCGAAAGCCGTCGTCGGTGAGCTTCTGCATGCCGCAGTCGGTGTGATGGATGAGCATGACCTCCTCGGTGCCGAGCAGGCGCTGGGAGATAGCCAGGGAGCGCACGACGTCATCCGTGATGACCCCGCCCGCGTTGCGCAGGATGTGCGCCTCCCCCTCCTTGAGGCCGAGCGCGCCGAAGACGTCGAGGCGGGAGTCCATGCACGTGACGATGGCCAGGCACCGGGAGGGCTCGACCGGCAGGTGGCGCGCCTCGAGCCCGGACGCGAAGGCCTCGTTGTTGGCGAGCAGGCGGTCGATCGCGGACATGGCGGGGAGTGTGCCGCGCGGCGCGGCGGCTCTACGCCACGTCCCGCTCCCCCGCCAGCAGCCGCCGCAGCAGGTGCAGCGCCACGACGCCCGTCCGATCCCGCACGTCCGCGCGCGCGCCCGGGAGCGTCAGGCCGCGCGTCAGGCGCGCGTCGTCCGCTCCCGCCACGCTCACCCACACGGTCCCGACCGGCTTCTCCGTCGTCCCGCCGCCCGGCCCGGCGATCCCGGTGACGCCGATCCCGAGCTCCGCGCCGAACCGCGCGCGGGCGCCGTCGGCCAGGGCGTCGGCGACCTCGCGGGACACCGCCCCCCGCCGCGTGATCAGCTCCGCGGGAATCCCGGCGAGCGCGACCTTCGCCTCGTCGGAATACACCACGACCCCGCCGAGGACGTAGGCCGAGGAGCCCGCGCGCTCGGTCAGCCGCGCGGCCACGAGCCCGCCGGTGCAGGACTCGGCCGTGGCGACCGTCCGCCCCGCGAGCCCAGCCGCCACCTGGTCGTCGATCGTCGAACCGTCTGTCGAGAACAGCGTGTCGCCGTGGCGCGCGGCGACCCATTCCTCCCACGCCGCGTAGGCCGCGTCGCCCGCGGGGCCGAAGCGCGTGGCGATCTCGATCTCCCCTCGCCGCAGGCACGTCGTGATCTCGAGCGGGGAGAGGTCGAGGCCGCCCTCCTCCCGGGCGGCGGTCAGCGTGGCGGCGATCTCCGACTCCGGGATCCCGAACAGGCGCATGATCCGCCAGCGGTAGTCCGGCGTCTCCCCCACCGCGGCGCGGAACGGCGCCGCCGCGACGGCCGGCTCCCACATGGCCTGGAGCTCGCGCGGCGGGCCGGGCAGGACGACGACGGCCGGCCGCTCCCCCGCCGCGGGCGGCACGACGAGCCCGGGCGCGGTGCCCACCGGCGCGAGGATCGCCGAGCCCGCGGGAATAACCGCCTGCTTTCGGTTCGCGCACGCGATTGCCTCCCGGTCGAGATCCGGCCAGCGCGCCATGAGCGGCTCGAGGATCTCCGCGATCCGCGCCTCGAGCGGAGCGTCGAGGACCAGCTCCCGCCCCTGGAAGCGCCCGACGACCTCCCCGGTCAGGTCGTCCTCCGTCGGGCCGAGGCCGCCGCTCGTGACGATGACGGCCATCCCCTCGGCGGCGAGGAAGGCGAGCGCCGCCTCCATGTCCTCGGGCCGATCCCCGACGACGATGATGTGGGCGACGTCGATCCCGCGCTCGCGCAGGCGCTCGGAGACCCACGGGCCGTTGCGGTCAGGGATCAACCCGGCGAGGACCTCCGTCCCGGTGACGACGATCCCCGCCCGGGGCGGCGGGCTCATCCGCAGTTCGGGCGCGCGCTCGCCGACAGCGCCCGCCGCCCCCTGGGCGTGATCTCGAGCCCGATCCCGGAGGCAGAGGCGGGCACCGGCCCGAGCTTCCCGTTCACCCGGAGCTGCGCCGCGGCGTTGCCGAGCGTGACCCGGAAGCTCCGGGCCGTGTAGACCCGCGTCGGGTTGCCCGCGCTGAGCGTCAGGCCCGGGATGAGCTTTCGTCCCGTCTCGTCGAGCAGGCAGACGTAGACGGCGCCGGTGGGGACGACCTGGAGGCGCACGCGCGCCGGAGCGGCGGCCGCGCGCTGGCGCTTGGCCGGCGCCTTCCGGGCCGGCGTCGTGCGCGTCTTGCCCGTCGTCACCGCCGAGTTCGGCGTCACGGTCCCGCCGTTGTCCTGGCGCGAGCCGAGCAGCGCGAGCCCCGCCAGGATGAGGACGATGACCGCGATCGCCGCCGCCCAGGGGCGCCAGCGGCCGGGCGCGCGCGGCGGGGTCCGCGCCCGCCGGGCGGCGCCGAAGGGCTGCAGCTCCTGCTCGGTGACGCGCTCGTGCTCGCGCTTGTAGGTGTCGACGAGGCTCCGGGAGTCGAGGCCCAGGTAGTCCCCGTAGGTGCGCAGGAAGGACTTCACGTAGGTCGGCCCGGGCAGCACCGACCACTCCTCGTCCTCCATCGCGCGCAGGTACTTGGCGCGGATCTTCGTCGCCTGCTCGACGTCGATGATGTCGATGCGGGCGTGCATCCGCGCCTCGCGGAGCGTGGACCCGATCTCGTTCATCGCGCCGCCAATGCTATGGGCCGAGGGGGTCCGGCGCGGTCTCGCTTCCCACGACGGCGGCCTCGCCGAGGCTCTGGAGGACCCGCGGGAGGTCGGCCTCGGTGACGAGAACCTGCCGCGGCTTCGAGCCCTCGTACCCGGAGATGACCCCGCGGCGCTCGAGCATGTCGATGAGACGGCCCGCCCGCGTGTAGCCGAGGCGCAGGCGGCGCTGGAGCATCGAGGTCGAGGCGGTCCCCATCCCCGCCACCAGGGAGATCGCCTCGCCGAGCAGCGGATCCTCGTCGGGATCGAACTCGTCCTCGGCCCCGCCCGGGCCCGCGTCCTCCTCGACGACCTCCTCGAGCAGCTCCTCGCGCATCTCCGGCTCTCCCTGCGCGCGCCAGAAGTCGGTGATCTCGGCGATCTGCGGCTCGTCGATGTAGGCGCCCTGGATGCGCTGGAGCTTCCCCGAGCCCACGGGCGAGAACAGCATGTCCCCCTGCCCGAGCAGCGTCTCGGCGCCGTTCTGGTCGAGGATCACGCGCGAGTCGGTCTGGGAGGAAACCGAGAAGGCGATCCGCGAGGGGACGTTGGCCTTGATCATTCCCGTGATCACGTCGACCCGCGGGGACTGGGTGGCGAGCACGAGGTGCATGCCCACCGCGCGCGCCTTCTGGGCCAGGCGGATGATCGAGTCCTCGACGTCGGCGGGCGCGACCATCATGAGGTCGGCGAGCTCGTCGATCACGCAGAGGATGTGGGGCAGCGCCGGCTCCTCTCGCGCCTCGCGGCTGCGGTTCAGCTCGGCCAGCGAGCGCGTGCGCGCGAGCGACATGAGCGTGTAGCGCTCCTCCATCTCCTTGACGAGGTTCTGCAGGGCGTTGGCCGCCATGCGCGGGCTCGTGATGACCGGGGTCAGCAGGTGCGGGATCGACTCGTAGTGGTTCAGCTCGACCTGCTTGGGGTCGACGAGCACCATCCGCACCTCGTGCGGGGTGGCGTTCAGGAGCACCGAGCAGAGCATCGCGTTGATGCACCCCGACTTACCCGCGCCGGTCGTGCCGGCCACGAGCAGATGGGGCATCTTCGCGAGGTCGGCGCCGATGGCGCGCCCGGCGACGTCCTTGCCGAGCCATACCGAGAGCGGGGACCAATCCGCGGGCGGCTCGGAGAGCACGTCGCCGAGATGGACGATCCGCCGGCGGAGGTTCGGGACCTCGACCCCCACCGCCTGCTTGCCGGGGATCGGCGCCTGGATGCGGATGTCCGAGGCGGCGAGCGCGTAGGCGAGATCGTCCTTCAGGTTGGCGACCTTGGCCACCTTGATGCCCGGCGCGAGGCGCAGCTCGTAGCGGGTGATGTGGGGGCCGGCGACGGTGCCGACGACCTTGGCCTGCACGCCGAAATGGCCGAGGGCCTCGATCAGGGAGCGCGCGGTCTCCGCCTGCCCGGCGGTGTCGGGGCGGGCCTGCTCGGCGCTCGAGCGCGTGAGCGCGCGCGGGCTCGGCAGGCGCCAGGGGAACTCGGGGTCCTCGGTGACCCGCGACCGGTAGCGGCCCTGCGGGGTCAGGTCCTCGGGGGCGGCCTCGGGCCGGGGCGGGAGGTGGTCCCCGGCCTTGTCCGCGGGGTCGGGGAGCGGCTCCGGGTCGGGCTCGGCGAGCGGCTCGGGCTCGGGGTCCCCCCACAGGTCGGGGAAGGCCCCCGAGCCGTCGAGGGTCTGTTCGGCGACGGGCTCGGCGGAGCGGGTGACGACGGGCTCTGACTCCGGCTCGGGGGGCACGACCGGCGGGGGGAAGAGGGCGGCCGGCCGGCGCGCGGTGACGGCGGCCGAGGCGCGGGTCGCTCCCTCTCGCGCTCCGCGGATCGCGCTTGCCACCGTGGCGCCGGTGACGAGGATGACGCCCGCGAGGAAGCCGAAGAGGGCGAGGATGTGCGCGCCGAGCGCGGAGAACAGGTGAGAGGAGATCCAGTAGAGCGCGCCGCCGGCGGCGCCGCCGCGCGCCTCGAACGCGGCCCGGTGCCACGAGCCCGGCGCCGGGTCGGCGGGGCCGAGCCCGAAGGTCCCGGCCGCGAGGGCGAGGAGCACCGAGCCGAGGAGGCAGACGATCCCGGTCCGCAGCGGACGCACGGGCGGGAGCGCCGTCCGCGCCAATATGAGCGCGCCCGCGAGCGCGAAGAGCACCGGGGCCGCGTAGGCGACCGAGCCGACGAGCCAGCGCAGCCCCGTGCGGAGCCCCTCCCCCACCTGGCCACCGGCCGCACCGCGCCACAGCACGAAGGCGAGAAAGACCCCGAGGGCGAGGAGCGCGAGCCCGAGCAGGTCGAGCTGATGGGGCTCGGGCCAGAGCGCCGGCAGGCGCGGCCGGCGGGGGGAGCGAGGGGCGCCCTGGCCGCGGGGCGCGGCGGTCCTGCGGCGAGCGGGCGGGGCCTTGCGGGTGCGAGCGGACATGGCCGGCATCCCTTCGACGGGCAGGCCGGGAGCCCTGCCCGCGCCGGCGATGTTTTCGGCCGCCGGTGATCCCGTGCGGTCAGCCGCTCACACCTCGACGACGACCGGCAGCAGCATCGGGCGACGCCTGAGACGGTCGTAGACGAAGGCGGCGAGGTCGTCGTGGAGCAGCTCCTGGAGCAGGTCGATCTCCCGCACCTTCTCCGCCGCCGCCTTGGCCAGCGAGGCGTCGACCGCGTCGCGGATCTCCTCGACGAGACCATCGGCCTCCTCGAGGAAGGGCACGCCGCGGAAGATGACCTCGGGCGGGACCACCGAGGAGCCGTCCTGCTCGGAGACGGTGGCCACGACGATGAAGATCCCGTCGGCGGAGAGCATCCGGCGGTCGCGCAGCGCGACGTCGGCGGGGTCACCGATGTCGACGCCGTCGACGAAGACCATCCCGGCGCGCTCCTTGTCGCCGAAGCGCGCGCCGCGGCCGTCGAGCTCGAGCGGGAGCCCGTTCTCGGTCTGGAAGATCCGGTCGGGGCCGATGCCCACGGATTCGGCCAGCTTGGCGTGGAGCATGAGGCGCTTGAAGTCCCCGTGGACCGGGAGCACGTGCCGCGGGCGGACGAGGTTCAGCATGAGCTTCAGCTCCTCCTCGTAGCCGTGGCCCGAGGCGTGGACCGGCGCGTCGCGCGCGGTGATCACGTCGCAGCCGATCTGGTAGAGCCGGTCGACGGTCTCGTTGACGGCGCGCTCGTTGCCGGGGATCGGCGTGGCCGAGAACACGACCGTGTCCCCGTCGTGGAGCTTGACGTCGCGATGGTCGTTGTGGGCCATGCGCCTGAGCGCCGAGAGCGGCTCGCCCTGGGAGCCCGTGGAGATGATGACGAGCTTGTGGTCGGGGAACTGGTCGACCTCGCGGGGCTGGATGAGCATCCCCTCGGGGATGTCGATGTGGCCGAGCGAGCGGCCGATGTTGACGTTCTTCTTCATCGAGCGCCCGACGAGCACGACCTTGCGCCCGAGCGCCGCGGCGGCGTCGACGACCTGCTGGACGCGGTGGATGTTCGACGCGAAGCTCGTGACGACGATGCGGCCCGCGCAGCGCCCGAAGACCTCCTCGAGATGCGGGCCGACGGTCGACTCCGAGAGCGAGTAGCCCGGACGGTCGGCGTTCGTCGAGTCCCCGCACAGGAGGAGGACCCCGTCGGCGCCCAGCTCGGCCAGGCGGGAGATGTCGGCGGGCTTGCCGTCGACCGGGGTCTGGTCGAACTTGTAGTCGCCGGTGACGAGCACGGTGCCGAGCTCCGAGGTCAGCGCCACCGCCGAGGAGTCGGGGATCGAGTGGGTCATGTGCACGAGCTCGACCGCGAAGGGGCCGAGGTCGATCTCCTCCCCGGGGTCGAGCGCCTCGAGCTCGACGTCGCGCAGGCGGTGCTCGTCGAGCTTCGAGCGGGCCATGGCCATCGTCAGCTTGCCGCCGAACACCGGCGGCGCGTTCTCGGCGCCGAGCTCGCGCAGGACCCAGGGCAGCGCGCCCAGGTGGTCCTCGTGGCCGTGGGTGATGACGATGCCCTCGATGTCGTCCACGCGCTCGCGCAGGTAGGAGAAATCGGGCAGGACGAGGTCGATCCCGAGCATCTCCGCGGTGGGGAAGCGCAGGCCGGTGTCGACGACGACGATCCGGTCCTCGTACTCGACGACCGTCATGTTCTTGCCGATCTCCCCGACGCCGCCGAGGGGGAGGACGCGGAGCTTCGCGGAGGCCACTAGCGCGTGGGCGCCGGCTGGAGCAGGTCGTGGGCGACGAGCATGTCCCGGACGGCCTGCTCCTCGAGCTCGTCGGCCTCGACGAGCGGCAGGCGCAGGCCGCCGGCCGCGTGGCCGAGCAGGTTGAGCGCCAGCTTGACGGGGATCGGGTTGGTCGTCACCGCGAGCGCCGCGTAGACGTCGCGGAGCGCGGCGTCGATCTCCGCACGGTGCTCGGGCTCGTGGACCATGCGGTGCATCTCCTCCCCCACGAGGTGCGAGGCGACGAGGATCCCGCCCGCGCCGCCGAGGTCGAGGACCTCGCGAAAGGTGTCGTCGTTGCCGGCGTAGAGCTCGAGCCCGTCGATTGGCGCGATATCGGTGGAGCGCGCCTGCTTGACCCCCTCGATCCCGTCGATCTGGGCGAGCTCGGCCAGCAGCTCGTTGGAGATGTCGGTGCCGGTGCGGCTGGGGACGTTATAGAGCAGGACCGGGCGGTCGGTCGCGCGGGTGATCTCCTCGTAGTGGCGGATGAGCCCACGGCGGTTCGGCCTGACGTAGTACGGGGTGACGGAGAGGACGGCATCCGCGCCCGCCTCGGTCACCGCCTCGGTCAGCGCGCAGGCGTGGCGGGTGTCGTTCGAGCCCGCGCTGGCGATGATCGGGCAGCCCGCCTCCCGCGCGGCGAGGGCGACGAGCGCGACGTGCTCCTCGTCGGTCAGGGTCGCCGCCTCACCCGTCGTGCCCGCGATGACGAGCGCGTCGGAGCCGTGGCTCGTCAGGTGGCGCGTGAGCGCGACCGCGGCATCCTCCTCCACGCGCCCCTCGGGGTCGAAGGGCGTGACCATGGCGGTGATGACGGAGCCGAGCTGCACGTGCGCAGGCTACCCCTCCGCGCGGGCGGGACCGAGGCGGGGAGGCGCTACCCGAGCGGGTCCCCGGAGGACAGCGTCGGCGGCGCGCCCTCCTCGCGGGGCGCGCCCGAGCGCGCCGCGGGCGGCTTCGGCGGCTCGGCGGGCGTCGCGGCCTCCGGCGCCGGGGCGGCGGCGGGGGCCTCCTCGGCGGCGGGCTCGGGCGGCGGGGCGACCTGGGCGGCGGCCTCGGCGCTCAGCGGGTCGACACCCGCGCCGGGAACGGGCGGAGCCGTCGGCGCGGGCGCGGCCGCGGGCGGCGCCTCCTCCGCCGATACCGGCCGGCCCTGCTTGTCGTACTCGACCGCGGGGCCGCTCGGGGACGTACCCCCGGTCTCGGCCTGTTGGTTCTCGTTGAACTGCCGCTGGACCTCGTCCACCTTCTGCTCGGCCTGATCGGCGTACTTCTTGGCCTTGTCCATGAACCCCATGGGACCGCTCCTCGTCTGCTCGCTCGCGGCTCTGAGCGGAGCCTAGATGGTTGATCCGAACCAGCGTGCTCACGTCATCCGCGAGTGCTGGACCAGGAATGAACCATCTGGATGATCCCCGGGCGGACGGTTCAGTCGCGCCGGGGACGAAAGTCCAGGTCGCGCAGGGCGTCGGTGAAGCGCCGCGGCACGCGCGCGCCGTCGCCCTCCTCCCACACGGAGACGATCACGAGCTCCCCGCGCGCCCGGTCGTGGCGGCCGACGAAGACGAGGCGGCGGTCGCGCACGTCGCGCACGAGCACCTCGGCGCCGTCGACCTCGGCCCGCCCCGCGGCCCACGCCTGCCCCACCCGCGCGGCGATCTCCTCCTTGGCCATGAGCGTGCCCCGCACGCGCTGGCGGTAGCGATCGGCGGCGTGGTCGGTGACGGCGACGAGCGGGGTCACCTCAGCCGCCCGGGAGCACCGCGGCGCGAGCCAGGCGGATGGCTTGGCCGCCAGACAGTGCCGCGGGACACGCCGGGCGGGCCCTCGATCAGCAATCGAGCGCCGCCCCGGCCGCTCGGCAGATCTCGTGGCCGCGGGACCCGAGGTCGCCGAGGCGGCGGACGAGCATCGCCTTGGGGAACGGCCGGAGGTTGTCGAAGGACGCGACGGAGGCGACCGGCAGGCCTTCATCGTCGCCGAGCGGAAGCTCGCTCGCCAGGTTGCGCGCGCGGCGGGTCACGGGCGCGACGAGCACCCGTCGCATGACCCGGTTGGCGGCGTCACGGCTGACGACGAGGTACGGCCGCCCCTTCGCATCCGGGGCCTCGCCCCACCACACGTCGCCGCGCGTTACCACCAGCGCTCCCAGGGCTCCTCGTTGATCGACTCAACGGCCAGGCGCGTCGCGTCGGCCAATTCCTCGTCGGTCTCGGGTAGACGTTCGAACGCGACGCCGTACTGACGGTCGATCTCGTGCCTCCGCCGGGCGCTCACCAGCTCCTCCAGTCCGCTCCGGACTGCCTGTGAGCGGCTGTTGAATTCGCCGCGCGCGACGAGCCGATCGAGCTCGCGCACGAGCTCCGGCGGCAGCTTGACGGCGATCTGTGTCGTCATGCCCGAAGTATATCTGAGCGTATGACCGCCGGGATCACGCGAAGAGCAGGCGCTCGAGCCCGATCACGGGGGAGTCCGTCAGCCCCCCGACCTTCCGCACGGCGAGCACGACGCCGGGCATGAACGAGGTGCGGTCGAGCGAGTCGTGGCGGATCGTCAGCGTCTGGCCGACATCGCCGAGGATGACCTCCTGATGGGCGACGAGCCCGGGCAGGCGCACGGAGTGGATCGGGACGTCCCCGAGGGCGGGCGCCATCAGCGCCGCGGTGCGGGCGGCGGTGCCGCTCGGCGCGTCGAGCTTGCGGTCGTGGTGGAGCTCGACGATCTCGGCCCGGGCCATGTGCTCGGCCGCCTCGGTCGCGAAGCGCATCATGAGCACGGCCCCGATCGCGAAGTTGGGGGCGAAGAAGAGGTTGGCCGAGCCGACGCCGCGGAGCGCCTCGACGTCCCACCCGGTCGTGCCCACGACCACGTGGACACCGACCTCGAGGGCGGCGCGGGCGTTGGCCTCCGCGGTGTCGGGCCGCGTGAACTCGACGAGCACGTCGGCGTCCGGCAGGACGTCGGCGACCTCCGTCGCGAGGAGCGGATCGGCGCGACCGGTCAGCTCGAGACCGTCGGCCTCCGTGACCGCCGCGCACACGGCCTCCCCCATGCGCCCGGCGGCGCCGGCCACGGCGACGCGGATCATGCGCTCAGGGGGTCAGGCCCGCCCTCGACGACGAAGCAGACGGGGGACGGATACGTGCGCCGCCCGTTGGCCGGTCGTGAGGGATGGTCGCCGAAGAGCACGGGACCCGCACCGCGTTCGGTGAAGCGGCTCGCGGTCACGAAGCTCGGTCCATCCGCTCGCCTCTCGCGACCGAGCGTGCTCGTGATCGACTCCCCGGCCCCACCCCGGGCGTTGCCGCGGCCGACGACAAGGACGACCGCCGGATCGAGGAGCGAGATCTCGCGCTCCAGGAGGAACGGAGGACGGTTTCCGGGCATCGCGGCGCTCGGCGCGGAGACGCGCGCGGAGGGCGCGCACTTGATGCCGGCCACGAACGAGACCCGATCCCCGGCGTCCGCTATGGGCCTTGGCTCCGGCGGCTCCGCGAGCCGATCCTCCCCCGCCCGCGCGGCTTCGATCGCGGTCGCGTACACCTGCCAATCCTCGCACACCCGCCCGGCGGGCCTCCGAGAGACCGCGCCGTAGCGGGCCATGCCCCGGATCCCGTCGGAAAGCGAATGGATCCGGGACCGGACTCTCCGGTGCCCGCCCCTCCTCCCCCGCCCGGCCGAAGGCCCGGGCCGCGATTCGGCTCCGCCGCCGTGCGTGCGGCGAGGGCCGCCGCCACCCGGCGGGGGCCGGATAGCTCAGGCCACCGCGGCGAGCGGCGCCACCGCGGCGCGGAACGCCGACTCGTCCGGGCCGATGCCGGCGGCCGAGAGCCGCTCCGGCGCCCACAGCTCATCGAGCAGCGCGGCGACGTCGTCCCGGGACACGGCGTCGATCCGCGCGACCTGCTCGTCGAGCGTGTAGAGCGGGACGCCGGCCAGGAGCGAGGCGCCGAGACGGCTCATGCGCGCGCCCGTCGACTCCAGGGAGAGGACGAGCCGGCCCTTCAGGTTGTCGCGGGCCCGGGCGATCTCCTCCTCGCCCGGCGGCTCGACCCGCACGCGCGCGAGCTCGGCGGCGAGCACCTCGAGCGCGGCGCCCAGGTTCTCCGCGCGCGTGCCCAGGTAGACGCCGACCTGCCCGGCGTCGGCGTAGTGGGCGAGGAAGGTCGAGACCGAGTAGGCCAGGCCGCGCTTCTCCCGTACCTCCTGGAAGAGGCGCGAGGATGAGGTCCCGCCGAGCAGCGTGTCGAGCACGCGCAGCGCGAAGCGCCGCTCGTCGTCGCGCGCGAGGCCGCCGCCGCCGAGGCAGACATGGAACTGCTCGGTGTCCTTCTCGATGAAGCAGATCCGCGGCGCGGCCACGGGGGCCGCGCGCCCGGGCGGCGCGTAGGCCGAGGCGCCGGCCGCGGGCACCCGCGCCTCGGCCAGCGCGACGAGGCGGTCGTGGTCGACCGAGCCCGCGGCGGCGAGGACGACGTTTTCCGGCACGTAGCGCGCGGCGTGAAAGCCCGCGATCGCCTCGCGCGGCGTCTCGGCCACGACCTCGGCCCGGCCGATGATCGCGCGGCCGAGCGGATCGGAGCCGAAGACGGACTCGCCGAGGAGGTCGAAGACCTTGTCCTGGGGATCGTCCTCGTACATGGCGATCTCCTCGAGGATCACCTGGCGCTCGGAGTCGATGTCGGCCAGCGCCGGGGACCAGACCATCTCGCTCATGACGTCGAAGGCGAGGTCGACGTGCTCGTCGATGACGCGGGAGTAGAGCGATGTCGTCTCCTTGCCCGTCCCGGCGTTGATCTCCGCGCCGATCGCGTCGAAGAGCTGATCGATCTCCTCCGAGGAGTAGCTTGGGGTGCCCTTGAACAGCAGGTGCTCGATCAGGTGGGAGAGGCCCGCCTCGGAATCGGACTCGTAGCGCGAGCCCGTCCCGATCCACGCCCCGAGCGCGACGGACCGCACGGAGGGCATGGCCTCCGTGACGATCCGCACCCCGCTCGGAAGCGTGGTCAGGCGGTGCTGCTCTGCGCTCAGGGAGCTACCCGCGCTCGGGATCGCGGGCCGACCGCCCGCGGTCGCGGTCGCGCCCGCCGCCGTTGCGGCCCCGGTCGCGATCGCGGCCGCCGCGGCCGCCGCCCCGGTCGCCGCCCGAGCCCACGGTGACGAGCTCCTCGTTGGACTTGCCCTGGACCTCGGGGTCGTCGGCCAGGCGCAGCCCGATGCGGCCGCGCTCGCGGTCGACCTCGACCACCCTGACCTCGATCTCCTGGCCCTTCTCGAGGACCTCCTCGACCGTGGCCACGCGCTCGCCGGGCGAGATGTTCGAGATGTGCAGCAGGCCGTCGGTGCCCTTGGCCAGCTCGACGAAGGCGCCGAAGGCCGTGGTCTTGACGACCTTGCCCGTGAAGGAGTCCCCGAGCTCGACCTCCTTGGTCATCGAGCGGATGCGCTCGGCCAGCGCGTCGCCGCGCTCGCCGACCGTCGCGTAGATGAGGACCTGGCCCTCGTCGTTGACGTCGATCTGGGAGTCGAACTCGTCGGCCAGGCCGCGGATCGTCTCCCCGCCCTTGCCGATGAGCAGGCCGATCTTCTCCGGGTCGATCTGCACCGTGGTGATGCGCGGCGCGTGCTTGGAGAGCTCGGCGCGCGGCGCGTCCAGCACCTCGGCCATCTTGCCGAGGATGAACTCGCGGCCGACCTTCGCCTGGGCGAGCGCGTCGCGCAGGATGTCGAACGTGACGCCCGTGATCTTGATGTCCATCTGCAGGGCGGTGATGCCCCGCTCGGTGCCGGCGACCTTGAAGTCCATGTCGCCGAGGTGGTCCTCCACGCCCGCGATGTCGGAGAGCACGATGTAGTCATCGCCCTCCTTGATGAGGCCCATCGCGATGCCGGCCACCGGGCGCTTGATCGGCACGCCCGCGTCCATCAGCGACAGCGAGGAGCCGCACACCGAGGCCATCGAGGAAGACCC
>JBBQAA010000016.1:0-3626 GCA_038276395.1 Solirubrobacterales bacterium
AGCAGGCGGAAGGCGCGGGCGGGATCCGTGGTCCACGCGTGCCCCGCGGCGGTGTACTCGCGCTGGGCGAGCCACGGCGCTCCGAGCGACAGGGCCGCGACGACGGCCAGCAGGGCGACGGGCACGCCGCGCAGCCAACCGTGGGCGAGGGGAAGGTGCGGCCCGGCGGCCTGCGACCGGGTGACCGGGACCTCGCGCCCCGCCGGAGCCTCCCGGAGCGGCGCTCCGGCGCACGCCAGGCCGAGGAGCGCCCATGCCGGGGCCCCGAGGCCGGCGTACTCCCACAGCCAGTCGGCCGAGCCGTGCACGAGCCAGTAGAGGAAGGCCATGGCGGCGCCGCCGGCGACCGCGCCGGCGAGCCCCGCCCGGCGCATCGTCCGCCACGCCGCGCCCAGGGCGGCCCCGATGGCGCCCAGGAGAAGGACCGCCCCCACCACTCCCGTCTGGGCCAGCGTCCGCAGCTCGAGGGAGTGCGGATAGTGCGGCGTCTCGTGGCTCTTCCCCCGCGCGGCGTAGTCCTGCTGGAAGTTGTCGGCGCCCACGCCGGTGAGCGGATGGGCGGTGAAGAGCTCGAGCGAGACGCGGTAGAAGTCGTAGCGGTTCGAGCCCAGGCCGCTCACCAACCGCGACGAGGTGCTCGTGCTGCCGTATCCGTGCTTGAAGGAGCGCCAGGCATCGCCCGCTCGCGCGACGGGGTTGCCGAGCAGGACGAGGGCGGCCACGAGGCCCGCCACCGCGCAGGCGAGACCGGCGGCGCCCGTGATGCGGTGGGCGCGCCGCGCGAGCGCTGCGCTCGGCGGGCGGACGTGCTCGAGGAGGGCGACGAGGGCCGCGAGCCAGCCGACCACCGCGGCGGCGACGAGGACGGGCGGGGCGACACCCGCGAGCGCGTTCGCAGCGGTGGCGGGATCTCCGGCCCGGTTCGCGCCGTCGAGGAGCGCTTTGCCGGTCAGGGCGATCGCGGCGACCACCGGCATGCACACGACGAGGAGCCGCACCCGGCCCGGCACGAGAAGGAAGAGGATGAGGACGCAGATCGCGCTCGCGATGACGCCGCCCCGGCTCTGGTTGAGCAGGCTGATGTCGGCCAGCACGACAGCCGTCCCGGCGAAGAGCCCTCGCGCCCACCAGGGAACCTCGCGACGGGAGGCGAGCACGAGGGCCGGCCAGAGCGCCATGAGCCAGAGCGCCGCGCCCGCGTTCGCATAGCCCGCGGGCTCGAGGAGCCGGTCGGCGGCGAAGGTGCCGTGCCCGTCGGGAGCGATCGTGAGGAGCTCGACGACGGCCGCGATGCCCAGCGCCAGCGTCCACAGGCCGAGCAGCACCGCGCCCACGCCACCGGAGCGCCGCCACAGCGCGAACAGGGCGAAGACGACGAGGTAGAGGAGCGTCCGGTTCGCCCCGTCCCATGCGTCGCCCTTGTCGTCGGCCCAGGAGATGGAGAGGAAGCTCCAGGCCGCGTACCCGGCGAGCGCGCCGACCGCGATCCACACGCCGCGCGGGCGCCGGCCGGGGCCCGGCAGCACGAGCGCGCTGAGCAGGAGGAGGGCGAGGAGGACGAGCCCGCCCGGCGCCCACGTCCCGAGGTCCTGGCCCGCGTGGTGGGGGATCCAGACCACGAAGACGACGAGCGCGAGCGCCGCCGGTAGGGCGGGGGCGAAGCGTGAGAGCTGGTGAAGCCGGCGGGCCATGGGGATGGGCCGTCGAAGCATCGGCGGCCCGGACGGGATTCTCGACCGCCGAGCCCTTCCCTGTCGTGCCTATGGCCGGTTCCGCGTTCCTATACTCGCCGCGCGTGCGGATCCTGGTGGTCTCGAACCTCTACCCACCGGTCGTCCGAGGCGGCTACGAGGTCGAGTGCGCCGGCGTGGTCGAGCGCCTGCGCGGTGCCGGGCATCGCGTCCGGGTGCTGACCTCCTCCGAGGAGCGGGCCGTGCACCCGGCCTCGGAGGACGTGGTTCGCGAGCTCGATTTCCTGGACTACGTGAGGCGCGACTCCCTCCGCGCGCCCGTCGCCGCGCTGCGCGGAGCCCGGACCATGCGCCGCGAGCTCGCCTCCTTCCGCCCCGAGCTCGTCTTCGTCTGGAACGGCTCTCAGGTTCCCCACGCCGCCCTGCGGATCGCCGCGACCTCGGGAGTGCCGCTCGCCTTTCGCATATGCGAGCACTGGTTCGGCACGCTCTACTCGAGCGACACGTTCATGCGCCACCTCGTGCCCGGCGAGCGCGGCCTGCGGGGCGTCTGGGCGCGGCTCATGCGCCTCGTGAACCGCCACCCGGACCTCCGGCTCGACCTGGGGGGCACGACGCCCGCGGCGCTGTGCTGGAACTCCCATGCGCTCAAGCGGCTGAACCCTGTTCCGCCGACGATCGCGCCGGTCCTCGAGGACCTCATCTACCCGGTGACCGCCCAGGCCGAGCGCTTCCGGGCGGTGGCGCGCGCGCCGGCGATCGAGCCCACGCTCGCCTACGTCGGCCGCGTCGCGCGCGGCAAGGGTCCCGACGTCGCCTGCCGGGCCCTCGCCGCTCTGCGCGCGCGCCACGGCGTCCCGGCGCGGCTCGTCCTCGCCGGGGTGGTCGAGCCCGGCGTGCGCGAGTGGCTCGACTCGCTGGCGCGCTCGCTCGGGATCGCCGAGCACGTCGAGCTGCGCGGCCAGCTCGACACCCGCGGCCTCGGAACGGTCCTGGCCGCCGCCCACGCGATCGTCGTGCCTCCGACCTGGCAGGAGCCGGCGCCGCTGATCTGCATCGAGGCCGCGCTCGCCCGCGTCCCCATCGTCGCCGCCCGCAGCGGGGGCATTCCCGAGCTGGTCCACGACGGGGAGCACGCCCTGCTCTTCGACCTCGGGGACGCCGAGGGCTGCGCCGATGCCCTTGCGGAGACGCTGGCCGACCGGAAGGCGACCGCGGCTCGGGTCGAGCGCGCCTTCGCCCGCGGTCGCGAGTTCTCGCTCGAGGGCTACATGACCGCGACGGAGCGGTTCGTGGACGCCGCGATGGCGGCGCTCGCGCCAGCCGCCGAACGCTGACCCGCGGGCGCGGCCTACGCGGTCGCGAAGCGGCTGACCGTGCGCTCGGGGCGCACGCCGGCGAGCTCGGCGTCGAAGATCCGGAAGTAGGCGAGCTCCTCCCGGGTGCGCAGCGGTGGCTCGACTCGCCCCGCCTCGGCCGCGAGCTCCTCGGCGCTCACCAGGCTCTCGGCATGGCGCGTGAGGACCGATGCGGCGCCGCTCCCGTCGCCGAACTGCGATTTCTCCCGCCACAGCAGCTCGTCGGGCAGGCACCCGGAGAACGCCTGGCGCAGCAGGCGCTTCTCGGGCTCACCCGGCGCGGCCGTCTTCCACTCGGCGGGGAGGCCGAGGGCGAAGGCGATGAACTCGCGGTCCAGGAAAGGGACGCGCGCCTCGAGCCCGTGCGCCATCGTCACCCGGTCGCAGCGCTGGAGGTTGAGGTCGTGCAGCCCCTCGACCGTCCGCACGAGCTCCGCGTGGAGCTCCGACGAGTCGTCGAGCTCGCGGAGGTACGCGTAGCCCGCGAAGAGCTCGTCGGCTCCCTCCCCGGTGAGGACGACCTTCACGTGCTCCGCGGCGAGCTCGGCGAGGAGGAAGTTCGGGACGGCGCTGCGCA
>JBBQAA010000017.1:0-44055 GCA_038276395.1 Solirubrobacterales bacterium
GCGGCGATCGCCGAAGCCGGGTGCTTTGACGGCAGCGACTTGCAACGTGCCACGCAGTTTGTTGACGACCAGAGTCGCGAGCGCTTCGCCCTCGACGTCCACGGCGATTATCAGCATCGGCTTGCCGGACTGCGCCACTTTCTCCAGGATCGGAAGCAGCTCCTTCATCGAGGAGATCTTATTGTCGTGGATCAGGATGTAGGGATCCTCGAGCAACGCTTCCATCTTTTCCGGGTCGGTGACGAAGTAGGGAGACAGATAGCCCCGGTCGAACTGGGTGCCGTCGACCGTCTCCAGGGTCGTCTCCAGGCCTTTCGCCTCTTCGACGGTAATGACCCCGTCCTTGCCGACCTTCTCGATGGCGTCGGCGATCACGTCGCCGATGTCCTCGTCGCCGGCCGAGATCGTCGCCACGCGGGAGATCTGGTCCTTGCCCGAGATCTCCTTCGACTGCGACTTGATGTCCTCGACCACGGCGTCGACGGCCTGCTCGATGCCGCGCTTGAGCGCGAGCGGGTTGGCGCCCGCGGCGACGTTCTTCAGACCCTGGCGCACGATGGCCTGGGCGAGGACGGTCGCCGTCGTCGTGCCGTCGCCGGCCACGTCGTTGGTCGCCGTGGCGACCTCGCGGACGAGCTGAGCGCCCTGGTTCTGGAAGACGTCCTCGACCTCGATCTCACGGGCGATGGTGACGCCGTCGTTCGTGATCGTGGGAGCGCCGAACTTCTTGTCGAGGACCACGTAGCGGCCCTTGGGGCCAAGGGTGACCTTGACCGCGTTGGCGACGGCGTCCACGCCGGCCTCGAGGGCCGTGCGGGCGTCAACGTCGTACTTGATCTCCTTGTGAGCCATATCTCTTTTCCTCTTGGAAGTGGGCTAAGCGACGATCGCCAGCACGTCGGACTCGCGCAGCACGAGCAGGTCATCGCCTTCGACCTTGATCTCCGTGCCGCCGTACTTGGAGTAGAGGACCTCGTCCCCCTCCGAGACGTCGAGCGGGACGCGCTTGCCGTTGTCGTCGATGCGACCCTCGCCGACGGCGAGGACCTTGCCCTTCTGGGGCTTCTCCTTGGCGGTGTCGGGGAGGACGAGACCGCTGGCGGTCGTCTCCTCCTCCTCGATCGCCTGCACGATCAGTCGATCGCCCAGGGGCTTGAGCTTCATGGAGTGGACTCCTCCGGTGGATGACTTACGGGTCTTGGCACTCGACAGGTATGAGTGCCAACGACTGGGATCATAGGAAGGAACGGCGAGCGTTTCAACCTGGGGACAGGATTTATCCCATCCCCCTCCCTCCGGCGGCGCGCGTCCTAGTTCTGCGCGGGGCCGAGACCGTGGATGCGGTCGCGCAGCTCCTCGGCGCGCGGCTCGACGATCTGGGAGAAGCGCACGATGGTGACCGTGTCCTCGTCGTCCACCGGGCGCCCGTAGATCTGCTCGAGGAAGTGCTTCATCTCCTCCTGGCGGCGGAACTCCGGGTGGTCGTGCTGGATGTCCCGCGGGGAGAGCTCACGGAAGCGCTTGACCTCGACGGCGTCGATCACCGCCTCGAAGATCCGCTCCCGAGGCGAGTGCTGGTAGCCGATCGTCACGAGCACGCACTCGTTCTTCTGGTACTTCCGGGACTTGTCGCCGAGGCGGATCGTCGCCGTCTTGCGGCCGTGCCGGAGCTGGTCGGCGAACACCGCCGAATAGAAGTTGAGGACGCGCACGCGCGGAGACTACTCGGCGTCCGCGCGCCCGGAGAGGGCGAGCGCGGCCATCTCCCGCTCGCCCTTGAAGGACAGCGCGGTGACCGCCTCGGCCAGCGGCATCCAGCGCGCCTCGACGATCTCGCCATCGTGGTCCTCGAGCGACCCCGAGCGCGCCGTGAAGCGGTAGAAGGTGACGAGCTTGAGGATCCGCTTGCCCTCCCGCTGGTACCAGTAGCGCACATCCCCGAGCTTCTCCACGAGCTCGGCCTCGAGGCCGGTCTCCTCCCGCACCTCGCGCGTGGCCGCCTGCTCCGGGGTCTCGCCCGGGTCGACATGGCCCTTGGGGAGAGCGAGCACGGCGCGGCCCTTCGGGTCGCGCCGGGCGGGGACGACGACGGCGACGTTCGCCCCGTCGAGCACGACGCCGCCGGCGGAGAACTCCCGCTCGGCCCGTCCGCGGTCGCCGCGGCCCTTGCCGCGCCGCCGCCGGGGCTTAGAAGACATAGCCGTCGAGCGCCTCGGGGCGGCGGACGACGAGCCGTCCCCGCCCCTGCTCGATGACGCCGGCGCGTTCGAGCACGGCGAGGAAGCGGGAGGCCGATTCGCGCGAGGAGCCGGCGAGCTGGGCCAGCTCGGCCTGCGTGGCCCGGACGAGCACGGCGCCGTCGGCCCGGCCGTTCGCGTCCTCATCCGCGCGGGCGCGCGAGACGAGCTCGGAGAGCACCTCGGCGACGCGGCTCTGCACCGTGGAGAAGGACTGCCGGCCCAGGCGGTCGTTGGCCGCGCGCAGGCGGCGCCCGAGCCCGACGACGATCCCCACCGCGAGGTCGGGGTGCTCGCGCAGGAGCCGGCGCATGTCCGGCCCGAGGATCCCCACGACGGCGAGGTCGTCGAGCGCCTGCACCGTGGCCGAGCGGCGCTCCTCGCTGAACATCGCCAGCTCGCCGAAGACCTCCCCGGGGCCGAACTGGGCGAGCGTCAGCGTCCGGCCGTCCGGCCGCTCCCGCACCGCCCGGGCGCGGCCCGCGGCCACGACATAGCAGGTGTCGCTCTCGTCCCCCTCGCGGAAGACCGCCTCCCCCGCCGCGAAGGACCGCCGGATCGCCACGTCGGCGACCCGCTGCAGGTCCTCCTCGCCGAGCGATTCGAACACGGGCACGCGCGCGAGCAGTTCTGCGGTCTCCTCCGCGGCTCCTCCGGCCATGCGCAGAGGGTGTAGCAGAATGCGCGCGTGCGCCCCCGGATCGCCCTCGCCGCCTGCGCGGAGCTGCCCGAGGGGGACGGGGACGAGGCGGGCCTCGTGGCCGCGCTCGCGGCGCGCGGGCTCGCGTCCGAGTGGGTCGTGTGGGACGACCCCGCGGTTGACTGGGAGGCCTACGCGCTCACGGTCATCCGCTCGACGTGGGACTACACGGACCGCCTGCCCGCGTTCCTCGACTGGGTCGCGCGCGTGCCCCGGCTGCGCAACCCGGCATCGGTCGTGCGCTGGAACACGGAGAAGACCTACCTGGCCGAGCTCGGCGCGGCCGGGGTTCCCGTCGTCCCGACGTCGGTGCTCCGGGCGGGGGAGGCGTTCGCGGCGCCCTCGGGCGAGTACGTCGTCAAGCCCTCGGTCTCCGCCGGCTCGCGGGACACGACGCGCTTCTCACCCGGGGAGGAGGCGGCGGCGGAGACGGAGGTCGCGCGCCTGCACGCGGACGGGCGGACGGTCGTCGTGCAGCCCTACGTGGCGAGCGTCGACGAGCGGGGGGAGACGGCGGTGCTGTACCTCGGGGGCGCGTTCTCCCACGCGATCGCCAAGGGCCCGATGCTGACGCCGGAGCGGCGCCTGCTCGACGGGCTCTACTTCGAGGAGCGGATCGCGCCGCGCGCCGCGAGCGCGGACGAGCGCGCCGCCGCCGAGCGCGCCCTCGCCGCCGTGCCGGGCGGGCCCCAGGCGCTGCTCTACGCCCGCGTCGACCTCGTCACGGACGCGGCCGGCGAGCCGCTCGTGCTCGAGCTCGAGCTGGCCGAGCCCTCGCTGTTTCTCTCCCACGAGAAGGGCGCCGCCGAGCGCCTGGCCGCGGCGATCGACGCCGAGCGATAGCCGGAGGGACAGTCCCTCCTCAGGCGCCGAGCGCCGTCTCGCGGCGGTGGCGGCGCACCTGGCGCGCGCCGAGGGTGGCGAGGCCGCCGAGGGCGGCGAGGGGCAGGGCGAGCAGGAGGACGACGAGCCCCACGGCCGCCCCCACGCCGAGGATCCGGCCCGCGTCGCCGAGCGCGTCGGCCGGGGTGTACCCGCCGCCGCGGTCGGGCGGCGGCGGGGCGGCCCGCGAGGAGGTGAGCGTGAGGCTCACTCGCGCGTAGTCCACTTGGCCGCGCAGGCTCCGCACCTGCGCCCGCGCGGCGGCGAGCCGGCGCTCGGCGTCGCGCAGCCGGGCGCGGAGCGCGTCGACCGCGCCCGGGGTTGAGGCCTTGGCCAGCGCGCGCAGGATGCCCGAGCGCAGCGCCGCGGCGCTCGCCAGACGCTCCCGGGCGGAGATCACCGAGCCCGTGACGTCGGTCGTCGTGCCCGTCTGGGAGACGACGCGACCGAGGCCGGCCAGGCGCTCGACGGCGAGCGGCGCGCGGGCGCTCGGGATCCGCAGCGTGAAGGTCGCGCCGGGGCCCGCGCCGCCGCTCGAGACCGAGGAGGAGTCGACGATCCCGCCGAAGGCCCCGGCGACCGCGTAGACGCGCTGGGCCGTGGTCTGCATCCGCCGCGCCGGCACCCCGAGCGTCAGCTCGGTGGCGCGGACGACGTCGCGCCCGCGGAAGGCAGAGCCGGCGGCGCCCGTCGTGTCGGCAGGGGCGGGGGCGGCATGGGCGCTCGGCGCGCTCTGGGCGCTCGACCCCGCGCGCGCCCCGGCCGATGACCGTGCCGGCAGGGAGTAGCTCTCGGGCGAACCCGACCCGCCGCCGAGCGTCGAGGCGACGACGATGACGGCGACGACGAGCGCCGCCACGCCGGCGAGCGCCGGCGCGAGGGAGAGCCGCGGGAGCCGCAGCGAGGGCTGGGCGCGGCGCGCTCGCGCCGGCCGCGGGAACCCGGCGGCGGCGCGGGCGTCGAGCCCGGCGGTGAACTCGGGCCGCGGGACCGGCCGCTCGGCGGCGAGGAGCGCGGCGAGGTCAGGACTGGACATGGCAGGCCTCCCGGAGCTTCTGGATCGTGCGGTGGAGCTGCGTGCCGGCGTTGGACTCGGAGATCCCGAGCACGCCGCCGATCTCGCCGTGGGACAGCCCGGCGTGGAACCTCAGCGCGACGAGCTCCCGCTCGCGCGGGCTGAGGCTCGCGAGGGCCTCGCGGACCGAGAGCCGGCGCTCGCGCTCCTCCTCGGCGTACCCGGCCTCGGCGGCCGGGGCCGGATCCACCGGGTCGGCCGCCAGCGCCGCGCTGCGCCGGGCCCGGCGAAGCTCGTCGAGGGCCGCGTTGCGGGCGATGCCGAAGAGCCACGCGCGCGGCGTGCCCCGCCGCGCCCGCCAGCGGGCGCGCTTGCGGTAGGCGCGCTCGAAGGCGAGCGCCGTGACGTCCTCCGCGGCGGCGGGCTCGCGCACGAGCGTGGCCACGTAGGCGTAGACGTCATCCCGGGCCTCGCGGTAGAGCGCGTCGAAGTCGAGCGCGCCCACGGCGGCCTCGGGGGCCGGGCGGGCGGCGGCGAGCGTCGCGTTCATGTCGGTACTACGCCGACCGTCGGGATCCATCACAGCCCGGGCTATCTTGGCGAGGGATGCGTCGCACGACCGCAGTCACCGCCCTGCTCGCAGCCCTGCTCGCTCCCACGACCGCCGGGGCCAGGGGCGAGACGCGCGCTCAGACCCAACACCGGCTGACCGTCTCGGAGGCGCTCTGGGCCACCGTCAACGTCTGCGACACGCGCCGCCACCCGAACGCCATCGGCGTACGGGTCTCGATGCCCGGGACGTTCGCCAACGGCAAGGAGCTGATGTACGCGCGGCTCCAGGTCCAGTACCTGAGCACGCGGAAGAAGACGCACGGCTGGCGCGACCTCGGCAGGGCCACCGGCTGGTTCCTGCTCGGGAACGCGAGGCAGAGCTCCCGCCAGTCCGGGATGACCTTCCGCTTCAAGCCTCAGGGCTTCCGCTTCCGCGCCCGCGCCGATTTCCGGTGGCGCTTCCGGGGCCGCGCCCGCTACCGCGCCAGCGAGTACACGTCCGGAGGACACCGCGACGCCGCGGGCGCCGACCCGCCCCACGAGTCCCGGCCGACGTGCGTCATCGGGAGACGAACAGGCGCGGGTCGTTCGTGATGACGCCGGTGACGCCCATGCGCTCGAGCGCGGCGATCTGCGCCGCGTCGTCGACCGTCCACGCGTAGAGCTCGCCGCCCGCGCGGCGGACCGCCGTCACGAGCCGCGGGGTCACGAGCCGCCACTGGGCCATGAGCGCGTCGCAGCGATTGCTGCGGATCGCCCGCGCGGCCCGTCCGGGCAGGGCTCGGCGGTAGGCGAGGAGGGCTCCGAGCGCGGGGAGCGCGATCGCACGGTTGCGGAAGGGATCGTTGCGCAGGCGGGGGACCGACCAGCCGATGCGCAGCTCCGGCGCGTGAGCGCGCAGGGCGGCGAGGCTCTCGGAGTACTGGGTGGAGACGAGCGTCCGCTCGAGCAGCCCGCGCTCCCGGAGCGCGTCGATGACCCGCGTCTCGTAGCCCGGGCCCTTGAGGTCGACGTCCAGCTCGACGCCGGCGTAGGGCGCGGCGGCGAGGTGGTCGAGACCGTCGGCGAGGCTCACCCGGGGCCGCCGCGCGAGATCGCCGTAGTCGTGGGCGAGGAACAGCGGCCCGCCCGCGCCCGTCCCCGGCGCGGGGAGGACGTCGAACTCGATCATGTCAACGCCGGCCGCCAGGGCGGCGTCGAAGGAGGCGAGCGTGTTGCCCGGCGCGATCAGGTCCGCGCCCTTGTGGCCGACGCGTCGCAGTGCCGTCGCGCTCATCCCTGGCACCCCGGGCACCAGAACGTCGTCCGGTTCTCATCGCCCTGGCCGCGCGCCCTGATCGTGGCACCGCAGCGCGGGCAGGGCATCCCCGCGCGGCCGTAGATCTGCTTGTCCCGGTTCTGGTTGCCGGTCTCGGCCGAGGCGCGCATGAGCGGGCGCAGGCGCTCGAGGATCCCGAGCGCCTCCGAGTCAGCCACCGTCCCCACCTTCTGCCATGGGTCGATCCCGGCCTGCCAGCAGCCCTCGGCCTTCCACAGGTTCCCGATCCCCGCCACGATGCGCTGGTCGAGGAGGGCGTCCGCGATGCCGCGCGTCGGGTCGTCCTCGCGCAGGCGCCGCAGGAAGGCCTCCCGGTCGAGCTCCGGGGCGAGGATGTCCGGCCCGAGCGCCGCGAGGCGGAGGTCGAAGCGGGTGCGGGTCTCGCTCAGCAGCTCGAGCACGGGGCCGTCGAACTGCACGACCTCATGATCCCGCGCGGAGAGGACGAGCCAGGCGCGGCGCGGCGAGCGCCGCCAGCGGCGCCCCGGCGGATAGGTCGCCCAGGCGCCCGTCATCCGCAGGTTGGAGTGGAGCGTCAGCTCGCCCGCGAAGCGCAGGAACAGGTGCTTGCCGTGCGTATCGATCGCGGTCACCTCGCGCCCGGCCAGGCGCTCGGGCCAGCGGTCGTGCCGGTGGCGCGGATGCGGCGTGTGGATCTCCTCCGGCACGCGCCCGAGGAGCACGGGGCGCATCCGCTTGGCCGCCCAGGCGATGGTGTCCCCCTCGGGCATCGCGCCGAGGGTAGGCTCGGCTCGTGGCCCCGCCCGGGCTTTCCGGCGTCAACCACGAGTGGGTGGACGCGGGCGCTCTGCGGACGCACGTCGCGCTGGCGGGAGATCCCGCGGCGCCGCCCGTGGTCCTCCTGCACGGCTGGCCCGAGCACTGGTACGCGTGGCGGCACGTGATCGGCCCGCTGGCCGAGGAATACCGGGTGATCGCCCCCGACCTGCGGGCTGGGCTGGACCGAGGCGCCCCACGGCGGATACGGCAAGGAGCAGCTTGCCTCGGACCTCCTGGCGCTGCTCGACGCGCTCGGGCTCGAGCGCGTCCGCCTCGTCGGCACGACTGGGGTGGCTTCGTCACCTGGCTCGTGGCCTGCCGCCACCCGGAGCGCGTGGAGCGGCTCGTCCAGGTCAACCGGCCACGGCTGGGTCTCGGTCTCCCCGGCCGCCGCCAAGGGGCTCGCGGGGTTCTGGTACATGCCGCTGATCGGCGCCCCTGTCCTCGGGCCCCGGCTCGTGGGCTCAGAGCGCTTCGTGCGCTTCCTGGAGTCCTGGTTCGACGAGGCGAGCGAGGCGTGGGAGCCCGAGGCGCGCGCGTCGTTCGTCTCCGTGCTCGGGCAGCCCGAGCGGGCGCGGGCGACGCAGCGGCTCTACGGGACCTGGTGGTACCGCGAGCTCGACCCCCTGTTCGCCGGGCGCTACGCGGCGCTCCGCCTCGATGTGCCCACGCTCTGGCTCCACGGTGCGCGGGACCGCGCGATCCGGCCCGAGCTGCTCCGGGGGTGGGAGGGGAGGGCGCGCGAGCTCACCTTCGAGCTCCTGCCCGAGCTCGGCCACTTCCCCTTCGAGGAGGCGCCGGAGCGGGTCGTGCCGCGGATCCGGGAGTTCCTAGGAGACCGCTGAGGCGCAGCCGACGACGACCCGGTTGCGGCCCTGGCGCTTGGCTTCATAGAGGCTGCGGTCGACCTCGCCGAGCAGCGCGTCGGCGTCGTCGTGCTCGGCGGCCAGGGCGCCGCCGATCGAGACGGTGACGGCGATCGAGAGGCCCTCCCCGAGCTCCACCGGCTGCTCCATCGCCGCGCGCACGGCCTCGGCGCGGAGCCGGAGTGTGGCCGCGTCGGGGACCTCCTCGAGCACGGCGAGGAACTCCTCCCCACCCATGCGCACGATCTCGTCCGCCCCGCGCACGCGCTCCCGCAGGCGGGCGGCGATCTCGACGAGCACGGCGTCCCCGGCACCGTGTCCGTGGCCGTCGTTGACATCCTTGAAGCGGTCGACGTCGAGGAGGAGGATCCCCGCGCTCGCCGCCCGTGCCGCGCACAGCCGCGCCGGTAGGGTGCGCCGGTTGGCCACGCCGGTCAGCGGGTCGACGGTGGACAGGCGCTGGGCCTCGGCCCGCGCGGCCTCGAGCGCCTGCTGGGCCGAGCGCATCTCGGTGACGTCGAGGATCGAGCCGTCGAGGAACCCCCGGCCGCCCTCCCGGCGCATCCGGCCGCGGTCGCGCACCCAGCGCAGCACCCCGTCGGCTCCGATCAGCCGGTACTCCACGTCGATCCAGCCGCTCGCCATGCCCGCGTGGTGCGCCTCCCGGAAGGAGTCCATGTCGTCGGGGTGGACGTAGTCCGCCCAGATCGCGGAGAGGCTGTTCTCGCGGGTCAGCCCGAGGAACCGCTCGCGGCACGGCCCGGCGAAGATCAGCCGGTAGGCCCCGTCGGGGAGGAACTCGCCGGTGTAGACGTACTCGTCGATGGCGTCGAGGATGCGGGTGAGGGTGGCGTGGGCCTCCGCGGGCGGGATGCCGCCGTTCAGCTCGGGGGGCAGGAGACGCATCTTTCGTGGGTATCGGCACCGAGCGGGCCGAGCCTGACCTGAGTCGGCGGGATACTCAGGGAGATGGCGGATCCCGCGCGCGACTCGACCGTCCTCGTCGTCGGCCTCGGCGATCTCGGCGCGCGGATCGCCGACGCGCTCGCCCGGCTGCCGATGGGCCGCCTCGTGACCGCGGCGCGAAACCCCGAGCGGGCGAGCGAGGTCGCGGGCCGGGCGGCGATCGTGGCCGCGCTCGCCGACGGCGCGGCCCGGGTCCAGCCGGCCACGCTCGACCTCGACGCCCCCGGCGCGGCCGAGGCGCTCTTCGCCGAGCTCCGGCCCGACGTGGTCGTCGCGGCGGCCTCGCGGCACTCGTGGTGGCGCACGCCTGAGCCCCTCCGCGCCCTGCCCTACGGCGTCTGGGTCTCGCTTCAGGTCCCGCTCGTGCGGGCGCTCACCGAGGCGCGCGCGGCGGCGGCCCCGGCCGCGCGCGTCATCGCGCTCCCCCATCCCGACGTCGTCGGGCCCGTGCTCGCCGGGGTCGGGCTCGCGCCGGACTGCGGAGCGGGGAACGTGGCGGAGATCGCGGCGAAGATCGCCCACGCGGCGGCGGGGGCGGCGGGGGTCGAGCGCGCCCGGGTGCGCGTGCGGCTCGTCGCCCACCACGCCGCCGAGCGCTACGCCTTCGGCGCCTTCGCGGACCTCGGCGGGAGCACGGCCCCGCCCACCGCGCCGCCCGTCCGGGCCGAGGTCACGGTGGACGGCGAGCCGCTCCCCGAGGACGCCGTGCGTGAGCTGCTCGCCGCTCCGCACCCGCTCGGCGCCGGCGTGGTCACGCATCAGATCACGGCCGCCGCCACCGCGAGCGCCGTCGCCGCCCTGCTCGGGGACACGCCGCGCGCCGTCCACCTGCCCGCCCCGGACGGTCGCCCCGGGGGCTATCCCGTCCTCGCCTCGCGCGCGGGCATCGCCCTCGACCTGCCCGCCGGCCTGGACGAGGAGTCCGCCCGCGGCGTGAACGTGGTGGCAGCGCGCTGGGACGGCGTGGAGCAGATCGCCGCCGACGGCACGGTGACCTTCACCGACGCGGTGGCCGAGCTCTCCGAGGAGCTCCTCGGGCTCCGGCTCGAGCGCGTCGCGCCCGACGAGCACGGTGCCGTCGGCGCCGAGCTCCGGGCGCGGGCGGCGGCTACGCGCTGAGCGAGACCTTCCGCGGCCCGGCCCGGAAGCCGGCGGCGATGAGGCGCTCCTCGACGACCGAGCCGACGACCGGCTCGCCGTCGACGCGCTCGAGCGCGAGGCGCTTCAGCCGCCCGGCCCGGACGTGGGCGGCGAGGGCGGCGAGGGCGGGCTCGACCCGCGGATCCGCGGGGTCGCAGAGGGTCTGCATCCCCCGCCCGCCACGCTCGAGGTAGAGGGTCGGCTCGGCGTCGAGGAGCACGACGTGCGCCCCGGCCTGGCGGGCGGGGCGGCGAGTCTCGCCCTCGCGCCGCGGCCAGGGCAGCACGGCCCCGTAGGGCTGGGCCGGATCGGTGGCGGCGAGGACGAGGGCCGCGCTCTCGCCGGGGCCGGGGTCGCGCTGCGCCCGCAGGCGCTCGACGGCGCCCGGCAGCGCGAACTGCGCGCCGCCGAGGCCCTCGACGAAGTAGCCGCGCCGGGCGATCCCGAGCGTCTCCAGGGAGCCGAGCGCGTCGTAGAGCGCGGCGAAGCCGCCGGGGATCCCCTCGGCCAGCACCTGCTCGCGGGTGAGGATCCCGTAGCGCTCGAGCAGGAGCTCGGCGCTCGCGCGGCGCTTGGCGACTGGGTCGGGCTCGGCGCGAAAGAGCGGCGCCGTCAGCGACCAGCGCCCCTGGACCTCTGCCGCGGCCCCCGTCCGCCGTGTGCCGAAGCGCCGTGCGGCGCCGCGGCGCGCACGCTCGCGCTGCGCCCGCGCCAGGGTCAGCCGCGGCGCGCGCAGCGGCGCCCAGGCGTCGTTCGTTGCCTCGCCCGCCCACGCGAGATCCCACAGCGCCTCCTGCAGCTCTTCGGGCGGCAGGTCGATCTCCGCCAGCAGGTCGGTGAAGAACGCCGCGCCCGCCTCGAGCCGTGCGCGGAGGAGCGCGTGGGCCGGCGTGTCCGGGGCCTCACCGCGGCCGGGCGGCGGCCCGACGTGGGCGACGTCCTCGCGGAAGTAGGGCGCCACACGGCCCGAGCTGCGCCCGAGCGCCCCGGCGCCGAGCCAGACGAGCTCGCCCGAGGCGCAGAGCTGGTCGAGCCAGGCCGGCGAGTAGGCGCCGAGCCGGCGGGGGAGGACATCGCGCTCCCAGGTCTCCGGCGTCAGCGCCAGCCCCTGGAGCGGGACGAGCACCTCGCGCAGGCGGTCGATCCCGGCTCCCGCCGGGGGGTGGCGGTCGACGCCCTGCCAGCCGGGCAGGAAGCGGGCGAGGGCGCGCTGGTCGGCGGGCTCGATCTCCTTGCGCAGCGCGGCCAGCGAGGCGCGGCGCAGGCGGCGGAGGACCTCGGCGTCGCACCACTCGCGCTCGCTCCCGCCAGGCCGGAGCTCGCCGCGGACGACGGCGCCCTCGGACTCGAGCGCCCGCAACGCCGGTTCGGGGTCGAGGCGGTAGCGCGCCCGCGCGTCGGCCGTCGTGAACGGCCCGTGCGTGCGCGCGTAGCGGCGCATGACCTCGACGAGAGCGTCCGGGACGTCGGCGGTGAACGCCTCGGGCAGGCCGCCCGGCGGCACGACGCCGAGCGCGTCGCGGAGGAGACCCGCGTCCTGGGCGGCGATGAAGCGCTCCTCGCCGCCCACGCGCACGCGCACGGCGCGGCGCTCGGCGGCGAGGTCTGCGAGCAGGCGCTGGGCGTCGACGCCGGGCGTCACGCGCGCGGCGGCCTCCTCCGGCGTGAGGTCGCCGAGCCGGCGCAGCGCGTCGTGCAGCTCGTCGCGCGTCGAGGCGCGCATCCGCTCCGCGCGGAGCTGCAGGTCCTCCTCGACGGCGGCGAGCGCGCCGGGGTCGATCAGCTCGCGCAGCTCCTCCTGGCCGAGCAGCTCGCGCAGGAGGTCGCGGTCGAGCGAGAGCGCGGCGGCGCGGCGTTCGGCGTTCGGCGTGTCCCCCTCGTACATGTAGGTGGCCACGTAGTCGAAGAGCAGCGAGGAGGCGAAGGGCGAGGCGGTCTGCGTCTCGACCTCGACGAGCGAGAGCTCGCGGCGGTGCAGCCGGCGCAGGAGATCGGTCGCGCCGGGCACGTCGAGCACGTCGCGCAGGCACTCGCGGTAGGTCTCGAGGACGATGGGGAAGTCGCCGTAGCGCTTGGCCACCTCGAGCAGCGACTGCGCTTTGAGCCGCTGCTGCCACAGCGGCGTGCGCTTGCCCGGGTAGGCGCGCGGGATGAGCAGCGCGCGCCCCGCGTTCTCGCGGAAGCGCGCGCCGAACAGCGCGCTCGCGCCGAGCTCGGCCACGACGCGGTCCTCGAGCTCGTCGGGCTCGATCATGACGAGCTCGATGCCCGGGGGCTCGTCGGCGTCGGGCAGGTGAACGATGATCCCGTCGTCGGAGCAGATCGCGTCGGACTCGAGGCCGAACTCCTCGCGGATGCGGGCGGAGAGCGCGAGGCCCCAGGCGGCGTGGACGCGACCGCCGTAGGGGGAGAGGACGCACAGGCGCCAGTCGCCGATCTCGTCGCGGAAGCGCTCGACGACGAGCGTGCGGTCGCTGGGGATGACGCGCGTGGCCGCCTCCTGCTCGCGCAGGAACTCGAGCAGGTTCCTGGCCGCGCGGCGGTCGAGGTCGTACTGGGCGGCGAGCGTCTCGGCGCTCATCCCGAGCGCCTCGCGGGAGAAGGCGCCGATCGCCTCGCCGAGCTCCTTGGGGCGCCCGACGGAGTCCCCGCGCCAGAAGGGCACGGCGCCGGGCGCGCCGGGCGCGGGGGTGACGATGACCCGGTCGCGGCCGATCTCCTCGATCCGCCAGGTCGAGGCGCCGAGCAGGAAGGTCTGCCCCGGGCGCGCCTCGTAGACCATCTCCTCGTCGAGCTCTCCCACGCGCCGGCCGTCGGGCAGGGTGACGGAGAAGAGCCCGCGGTCGGGGATCGTGCCCGCGTTGGTGATCGCGAGCGCACGGGCCCCCTTGCGCGGGCGGAGGACGCCGGCCAGGCGATCCCACACGATGCGCGGCCTGAGCTCGGCGAAGTCGCTCGAGGGATAGCGGCCGTCGAGCATGTCGAGGACGTTCTCGAACAGCGGGCGGGGCAGCTCGGCGAAGGAGTGCGTGCGCGTGACGAGCGCGTAGAGCTCGTCGACGGCGAGCGGCTCCTCCTCGCCCGCCACCGCGGCCATGGCCACGATCTGCTGGGCGAGCACGTCGAGCGGGTTGCGCGGCACGACCGTCGGCTCGATCGCGCCCTCGCGCATCCGCCGCGCGACGACGGCGCACTCGAGCAGGTCGGCGCGGAACTTGGGGAAGATCCGCCCCTTGGAGACGTCGCCGACGTTGTGACCGGCGCGGCCGATGCGCTGCAGGCCGCGGGCGACGGACTTCGGGGACTCGACCTGGAGGACGAGGTCGACGGCGCCCATGTCGATCCCCAGCTCGAGCGAGGAGGTGGCCACGAGGCAGGGCAGCTCGCCCGCCTTCAGCATCTCCTCGACGACGAGCCGCTCCTCCCGCGCGAGCGAGCCGTGATGAGCGCGGGCGACCTCGCGGGGAGCCGCGCCCTCCGGCAGGTTCTCGCCCGCGAGCTCGTTCAGCCTGAGCGCCAGGCGCTCGGCGCCGCGGCGGTTGTTGACGAAGACGAGCGTCGAGCGATGCTCCTCGACGAGCTTCAGCAGCTCGGGGTAGATGGCGGGCCAGATCGAGCGCCGCGTCGCCTCCCCACCCTCCAGCGGGTCGAGGGACTGTCCCTCCCCAGGTTCGACCATCGACTCAACGGGCACGTGGATCTTCAGGTCGAGCGCCTTGCGCACGCCGGTGTCGATGACCCGGCAGGTGCGCGACGGGCCGACCATGAAGCGCCCGACCTCCTCGAGCGGGCTCTGCGTGGCCGAGAGGCCGATGCGCTGGATCCGACCACCGGCTCCGCCGGCGGTGCCCGGCTCGGGGTTCAGAGCCGAGAGCCGCTCGAGCGTGAGCGCGAGGTGCGCGCCGCGCTTCGTCGCGGCCACGGCGTGGATCTCGTCGACGACCACCTGCTCGACTCCGGTCAGGAACTCCCGCGCGCGCGAGGTGAGCATCAGGTAGAGCGACTCCGGAGTCGTGATGAGGATGTCGGGCGGCGTGCGCAGCATCTGCGCGCGGTCTCTCTGCGGCGTGTCGCCGGTGCGGATCGCCACGCGGAGGTCGGCTCCGATCCCGCGCAGCGGCGCGCGCAGGTTCCGCTCGATGTCGTGGGAGAGCGCCTTCAGCGGCGAGACGTAGACGAGCCGGGTGCCGCCGTGCGGGTTCGGCGTCGTGGCCAGCCGGTCGAGGCCGGAGAGGAAGGCGGCGAGCGTCTTGCCCGATCCCGTGGGCGCGGAGAGGAGCACGTGCTCGCCCGTGGCGATGGCCGGCCACGCCTGCCGCTGCGCTTCGGTCGGCCCCGCGAAGGCGGTGGCGAACCACTCCTGCGTGCGCGGTGAGAAGGAGGAGAGCGGCACGGTGGGGAAGGTACGCGAGCCTCAAGAGGCCGTCGCGCGCGCGAGCACGTCGTCCATCATCGCCGGTGTCAGCCGACCCGTGAACGTGTTCTGCTGGCTCGGGTGAAAGCACCCGAGGAGCGCGAGGCCGCCGCTCTGCGCCTCGGCGCCGTGCCCGAACCGGGGGCGCGGGCGGCGGTCTGGCTCGAGCGCGCGCCAGGCGGCGTCCCAGCCGAAGGCGCCGAGGCACACGACGGTGCGCAGGGTGGGCCGCAGCAGCGCGAGCTCGCGGTCAAGGAACGGCGCGCAGGCGTCCCGCTCGGCGGGCGAAGGACGGTTGGCGGGCGGCGCGCACCTGACCGCGGCGGTCACGTAGGCGCCGTGCAGGGCGAGGCCGTCGCCCGGGTGCAGCGACTCCGGCTGGTTGGCGAGCCCGGCGCGGTGCAGCGCGGCGAAGAGGAAGTCCCCCGAGCGATCGCCTGTGAACACGCGCCCGGTGCGGTTGGCGCCGTGGGCGGCCGGGGCGAGGCCGAGCAGGAGGATCCGCGCGGAGGGGTCCCCGAACCCCGGCACGGGGCGCCCCCAGTACTCCTCCTCGCGAAACGCGGCGCGCTTCTCCCGCGCGACGGTCTCGCGCCAGGCCACGAGCCGCGGGCAGGCGCGGCACGCCGTGACCTCCGCGGCCAGCGCGCCGAAGGCGTCCGGCCTCACGCGTTCTGGGCGAGCATCCCCGCCGTCAGGCGATCGATGACGGGCTCGAGCTCCCAGACGTCGGCGGGCTCCCCGAGCCGCATGTGGCGCGAGACGAGCTCGACGATCGCGCCGATGACGGCCACGGCGTCGAGCGGCGAGGCGAAGCCCGGCGCCTCGCCCTCGGAGTTCTCGCGCGCGAGGAGCTCGGCGAAGGAGGCGACGATCTGGTCGCGCCGGCCCGCGGCGCGCGGCCCGGCGCCGATGATCTGCACGAGCAGGGTCTGGCCCTCGTTCGGGTGCTCGGAGAGCGCGGTGAGGAAGGCGTGCGTGCGCGCGCGGCGGCGGCTCGCGGGGTCCTCCCCCGCCGTCTCCGAGGCTTCGCGGATCGCACCCATGACGACCTCGGCGGCCGCGTCCCACAGCGCGACGATGCAGTCCTCCTTGTTGCCGAAGTGCTCGTAGAACGTCGCCTTGGACATGCCCGCCTCGCGCGCGATGCCCTCGGCGCTCGCGCTCGCGTAACCCTCGCGGGCGAACACGGCCGCGGCCACGCGGAGCAGACGCCGGCGCTGCCGGGCGGAGCGCACCTCGGGCGGCGGCGCGTGGCGCCCGCGGGGGGCCGGTCCCTGCTCCCCGACTCGGTCGGCGCTCACGAGCGCCCGAGCGCGCGGCCGTACTGGCGCTCGTAGTAGTCGCGGTAGGCGCCGGAGCGGATGGGCTCCCACCAAGCGCTGTGCTTGCGGTACCACGTGACGGTGTCGGCGAGCCCTTGGGCGAAGGCGACACGCGGCTCCCAGCCGAGCGCGCGGACCTTGGCCGAGGAGAGGGAGTAGCGGCGGTCGTGGCCGGGACGGTCGGTGACGTACTCGATGAGCTCGTCGGTGTTGTCCGTGAGCTCGAGGATGCGCGTGACGACGTCGAGGTTCGCGCACTCGTCCGGGCCGCCCGCGTTGTAGACCTCGCCGGGGGCACCCGCGTCGAGCACGGCGCCGATCGCGCGGGAGAAGTCCTCGGCGTGGATCCAGTTGCGCACCTGCTGCCCGTCGCCGTAGACCGGCAGGCGGTCCCCGTGCAGGGCGTTCAGGACCATCAGGGGGATGAGCTTCTCCGGGTACTGCCGCGGGCCGTAGTTGTTCGAGCCGCGCACGACGAGCGCCTCGAGGCCGAAGGTGTGGTGGTAGCCCTGCACGAGCAGGTCGGCGCCCGCCTTGGTCGCCGAGTAGGGGGAGGAGGGCGCGAGCGGGGACTCCTCGGTGAACGTTCCCTCCTCGATCGAGCCGTAGACCTCGTCGGTGGAGACCTGCACGTAGCGAAGGTCGCGCTCGCGCGCCGCCTCGAGCAGCACGTAGGTGCCGAGGGCGTGGGTGCGCACGAACGCGTCCGGCTCGGCGATCGAGCGGTCGACGTGCGTCTCGGCGGCGAAGTTGACGACCGCCGCGCAGCCCTCGATCGCCTCGGCCACCTTCCCGGCGTCCTCGATCCCGCCGTGGATGAAGGAATGCGGGACGCCCTCGAGGTTCTCCCGCCGCCCGGCGTAGGTGAGCTTGTCGAGCACGACCAGCTCGTCGCCGTGCTCGCGCACGCGGACGCGGACGAAGTGCGAGCCGATGAACCCGGCGGCGCCGCAGACGAGGAGCTTCATCCGACGAGCGCTCCGGTCTCGGCCAGGTAGGCGTCGAGCCCGTCCTCCCAGGCGGGCAGGCGGACCGCGTCGGCGCGCTCTGTGCCGAGGACGCTCCAGGCGGGCCGCGGGGCGGGGCGGCCGAGCGCGGCGGTCGTGCCCCTGTGCAGGTGGACCGCGCGCTCGGCGCGGGCGAAGGTCGCGGCGGCGAGCTCGTGCCAGGTGCACGCCCCGGCGCCCGCGACGTGCCAGAGGCCGAAGGCGTCCGAGGCGGCGATCTCGAGGAGCGCTCGCGCGAGGTGGCCGGTGTAGGTCGGGCAGCCACGCTGGTCATCGACCACGGTCAGCTCGTCGCGCTCCCCGGCCAGGCGGAGCATCGTGGCGACGAAGTTCGGGCCGCCCGCGCCGAAGAGCCAGGAGGAGCGCACGACGTGAGCGCGCGGGTTGGCGGCGAGGACGGCCTGCTCGCCCGCGAGCTTCGTGCGCCCGTAGGCGCCGAGCGGAGCGGTCGCATCGGACTCCACGTAGGGCCGCGCGGCGTCGCCCGTGAACACGTAGTCGGTGGAGACGTGCACGACGGCCGCGCCGACCTCCGCCGCGGCGCGAGCGACGTTCCCGGCGCCGGTCGCGTTGACCGCGTGCGCGGCCGCCTCCTCGGCCTCCGCGCCATCGACGTCGGCATAGGCCGCGCAGTTGACGACGACCTCCGGCTTCGCCGCGGCCACCGCCGCGCGCGCCGCGCGCGCGTCGCACACGTCGACCTCGGCGCGCGCGAGGCCGCGGGCGTCGCTGCCCGCGGCGCGCATCACGTCGCGCCCGAGCATCCCGCCCGCTCCGGTCACCAGCAGCCTCACAGGATTCCGATCTCCGAGTTGTCGCCGACCATGAACCGGTAGGCCCTCGGCTGGCGCGGCCCGCGGCCGATCTTCACGTTGCGCCCGAGCAGCGAGGACTCCATCCGGCCCTCCAGGCCCTTCACGCGCGCGCCCGCGAGCAGGATCGAATGCTCGATCTCCGCCCCCTCGATCTCGCAGCCCTCCCCGATCGCCGTGTAGGGCCCTACGTAGGCGTCGGTCAGGGTGGTGCCCGCGCCGATCACCGCCGGGCCGCGCACCGCCGAGCGCACGAGCCGCGCGCCGGGCTCGATCACCACCTCGCCGTCGACCTGGGAGTCCTCGAGCTCCCCCTCGACCCGGCGCACGACCGTGCCGAGGATGAGCCGGTTGGCCTCGAGCATGTCGTCCAGGCGCCCGGTGTCCTTCCACCAGCCCCGCACGATGTGAGGCTCCACCCGCCGCCCGCCGTCGACGAGGTGCTGGATCGCGTCGGTGATCTCGAGCTCGCCGCGCGCCGAGGGCGCGATCGCGCGCGCGGCCGCGTGGATCCCGGACGTGAACATGTAGACCCCGACGAGCGCGAGGTCGGTCCGCGGCTCGGGCGGCTTCTCCACGAGGCGCACGACCTGCTCGCCGTCGAGCTCGGCGACCCCGTAGTTCTGCGGGTCGGGGACCGGGGTGAGGAGGATGAGCGCGTCCGGATCGTGGTCGGAGAACGTCGTGACGAGCTCGGCGATCCCGCCCTGCAGCAGGTTGTCCCCGAGGTACATGACGAAGGACGCGTCGCCCAGGTAGGGCTCGGCCGTGAGCACCGCGTGGGCGAGCCCGAGCGGCTCGTCCTGCAGGATGTAGGTGAGGGCCACGCCGAAGCGCGAGCCGTCGCCCGCCGCGGCCCGGATCTCCTCGCCGGTCTCCGGCGCGATGATGATCCCGATCTCGCCGATCCCCGCCGCCGCCATCGCCTCGATCCCGTAGAACAGGACCGGCTTGTTGGCCACGGGCACGAGCTGCTTGGCGGACGTGTGAGTGATGGGGCGCAGGCGCGTGCCCTTGCCGCCCGAGAGGATGAGGCCCTTGAGGGGCGGGGCCATGGTCAGTAGGTCCCGGCGAGCTTCCGGTGGTCCCACGTCGCGCGCTCGAGCTCGCGGAACTCGAGGGCCACGCGCTTGGCCGCCTGGCGCTTGACGACCTCGAGGAACTGCTCGGGGTCGACGCCCTCGCCGGCGTAGCGCGCGGTCAGCTCGGCGCCGAAGCGGGCGACCGTGTCGAGGTCGCGGTGGATCCTCGCCTCGGTCTTCAGCATCACGCCGCGCAGCTCCTGGTACTCGGTGCCCGCCTCGACCTGGAGTGTCGCCTTGGGGTCCCGTTCGAGGTTCTTGACCTTCTGGGAGGCGCCGTAGGTCCAGGCCCAGAGCGTCCCGCCGCGCACGGTGTACCAGAGCGGCATGAGGTGCGGCCAGCCGTCCCGCCCGGCCGTCGCGCAGACGACCGTCCGCTCCTCGGCGAGAAAGGCCTCGCCCTCCTCGAAGGACATCTTGATCTGGTCACGGCGGGACACGCGCGGAGCATAGGAACGGCGGCGTTCGGTGGGGCCGCCGCTACGCGAGATCCTCACGCCGGGGGAGCTGGCCGAGGCGCTTGAGCTGAGCAACGGCCAGCTCGCGTGGCTGGCCGACGCGCGGGGGTGGGAGCGGGACGCCCGCGGACCCCGCGCCGAGAACTACACCTACCTGTGGCGCCCCCGGCGGGACGGCCCACCGCGGCTCATCGAGCGCCCGAAGCGCCGGCTCAAGGAGATCCAGCGCCTCCTGCTGCGGCATCGCCTCGCGTGCGACGGGCCGCCGCGAGGCGAGGAGGACGACCCCGAGCGCCCGCGCGCACATCCCTCGGGCGCATCTCCTGGCTCGAATCGCTGAGCCCCGGCCGGGGCGCCAGGCTCCGCGCGCGCTTCGCGGCGATCGAATGGGCCACCGGAGGCGGTTAGACACCCCCCCGTCGCCAGCGCAGACATCGAGTGGCGAATCAACCGCGATATGCGCGGTCAGATCGCCACTCGACCCGCCGAACCCGTCCGTCACCCCCCGGCCCGCGTCGCGCACCAAGCGTGCGCCCGGCCGGGGCGCCGCGGCGGCGCTACCCCACCCGCGCCAGCCCTGCCACCGCGACCCGCACGGCCTCGCGCGCCTCGGCCGGCTCGAGCACGGCGGCGTCGCCCGCCTCCTTGAGCACCTCGCGCACAAGCCAGTCCGTGCCGGCGAAGCCGATCTCGACGACGGTGGCGCCGTCGGAAAGCTCCTCGAGGACGGTGCGCTCCTCGCGCGCCCAGCGCGCGCGCTCGGGGGAGACCCACACACGCGCGCGCTGCGAGGCGGCGACCTCGCCCGTGCGCGGCCAGCCGTCGATGTCGGCGGCGGGGTCGACCTCGGGCCGCGGGTCGAAGACCTCGTCGAGCGCCTCGGCGTGGCGGATGCGGTCGAGGCGGAAGTGGCGGACGTCCTCCCGGGACGGGTCCCACGTCACGACGTACCAGCCCTCGCGGCCGTTCATGAGCGCGTAGGGCTCGACCGTGCGCTCGGAGAACTCGTCCTCGTTCTCCTTGTAGTACTCGAAGCGCAGCATCCGGCGGGCGGCCACGGCGCCCGAGACGACGCTCGCGACCTCGGAGTCCTCCCCCACGGGCTGGACGATCTGCAGGCCCTCCTCCACCGGGTCGCGCCCGAGCGCGGCGACGACCTTTGCGCGCACGCTGGCCAGCGAGCCGTCGGGGATGTGCTCGCCGATCAGGTCGATGGCGGAGACGAGCGCCTTGGCCTCGACGGGAAGGAGCCGGGCGGGCCGGGCGAAGGCGTCGGCGTAGGCGTCGAGGTCGACCTCGACCGTGCCGTCCGGGCGCAGCTCGGCGTAGAGGACGTAGGTCCCGGCGCCGAAGTTGACGACGTTGAGGACCGAGAGATCCTCCCGCAGCTCCTCGACCGACACCTGCAGGCGCTCGCACAGCTCGGCGCTCGGCACGTCGCGCCCGGCGCGGCCCGCCTCGATGAGGATGGAGGCGAGGGTGACGAGGCGGGCGAAGCGCTCGGGGCGGATCGCCGCCTCGGTCCGGTCGGCGCGCGCCCGCGCGGGCTCGGCGGCGGGGCGCGCGCCGTTCGCCGGCGCGGCCGGTGCGGGGGAGAAGCTCCCGTCGTGGCGGTCCGCGAGCAGCGCGAGGCGCTCGTCGTATTCCGCGGCGAGCGTGCCCGGCGCGAGCACGCGCGCGTGCTCCCCGAGCCCGAGCGCCCAGGACACGAGACCGCGCGAGTTCGCGTACTCCGTGGCGAAGACGACCCCGCCGTCCTGCGCGGGCCGGAAGACGCCGTAGCGCGCGAAGTGCCGCTCGACCTGCCAGGCGATGCGGTCGGCCAGCCAGACCTCGGCTGTGCCCACCGTCTCGCCGAACTGCCAGTGGATGCGGTTCGCGTACTCGCGCGGGTCGAAGTCCGCGGGCCTCGTGAAGTCGTGCTCGGCCTTCGAGGCGTAGCCGACCTTCCCTCGGATGCGGGAGAGGCGAAACACGCGGATCGCCCCGCGCTCGTGCGCGCGGCCGACGAGGTAGAACTGCCCGCCCTGGAAGACGAGCTGGTAGGGGTCGACCTTCCGCTCCCCCTCCGCGTCACGCTCCATCGTGTAGTAGGGGAAGGTGATCGTCTTGCGGCGGAAGATCGCCGTCTCGATCTTGCCGAGGCGCTGGGTGATCTCGTGGCCGCCGGGCGCGCCGGTGATCCCGAGTGCGACCCCGCGCTGCTCGGGCGCGGAGAGCGGGCTCGGCCGGCCCCAGGAGAGCTGCTGGAGCGCGAGCCGCAGCGGCTCGGCGTAGGCGAACTCGCCGTCGAGGAGCTGGAGCGCCGTGCCGAGCGCGGCGAGCTCCGCGTCGGTGAACTCGACGGGGCGAAGGAAGAAGTTCTCAGGCGGCAGCGAGTAGTTCTCCTGCTCGGCTGCGCCCTCGATCGGCTTGTCCACGGTGAGGACGATGCTCAGCGACTCGAGCTCGGAGCGGTCGGCGTAGAAGCGCCGGGCGAAGGCGTCCTCGTTCATCCCCGAGTACCCCTCGACGTTCTGGCGGATCTCCGAGGCCGTGACGGGCCGCCGCTCGGCCATCAGGTAGGAGATCAGCGAGAGCTGGCGGATGAGCTTCTCGGTGTCCTTGGCCACGCGGCCGAGGATATGGGGCGGGCGCGGGGCCCCGGGCGACCAGGCGCGCTCTTTGCGCGGATTCGCGGGCCGCGCGAACCGCGTCTGCGGGAGAGGCCGGAGCCTCCCCCGCGGGGCGCGGCGCGTACGAGCGGTCCGGCTAGGAGCCGAACACCCCCCGCCGCATACGTCCCCGGCGCCGAACGGGCCGTCGGGTGGGCGGCGGCGTCGTTGCGCAGGTTGTCCGTGGCCACCGAGTGCGGCGCGAGGTTGCCGTGCCAGACCGAGTTGCCGGCGAGCGCGGGATGAGTGACCGAGCCGTTCGGCGGGCTCGTGACCGCCCAGGCGGTGCCGGTCATGGCGAAGACGAGCGCGCAGCACGCCACGACCATTTAGGGGGAAGGCCGTCTGGACCTCATGAGTTCCTCCTGTGAAGGGTCGGCTGAACGAGGCGTCATATCGGCAACGCCGGACCGAGCCGCAGGTTCTCGCCTACTCCCCGTGGAAGTAGGGCACGCGCGCGGAGTACGGCGCGATGAGGTCGGCGCTCCGGTCGCCGCCCGTCCAGATCCCCACCTTCTCCGAGTCGGGATAGACCGTCGCCCCCGGGTGCTCGACCGTCGAGAAGAAGAACAGCCGCACCGTCTCCTGCGTGTCGTTGCGAAGCGCGTGGGCGTCGTCCGGACCCGGCGGAAACCAGGCTACGTCCCACGGCTCGAGAGCCTCCTCGCCGCGCGGATGGCGGAGGGTCGGGCGCCCCGCGAGCACGAGCACGGCCTCCTCCTCGCCCGCCTCGTAGTGGTAGGGGCAGAGCGCCTGCCCGGGCGGGAGCTCGTAGACCGTGGCGCCGAGCTTCTGCGCCCCCAAACCGGGGCCGAGCCGGGCGTAGCCCGAGCGGAACCCGGGCGGGTCCTCCTCGGTGTAGGCGAAGTCCGGGTCGGCGATCGAGGCGCGGCGCGTGCTCATCGGGCAAGCGTAGTTCCGCCTGCACACCGAAGATGGTTCACGCCAGGGGCCCCGGGTTGGGCTCGCTTGGCGTCGAGCGCTGGCCTCTCTCGCCCCTGATCGCGCCGGCCTGGGCGCTGATCGGCCGGATCGCCGCGCGCGATGCTCTCTACGTCCTCCACGCGCTCCTGGCCGCGGCTGAGCCGCCCGGCCCGCCGTAGACGCGCGAGCGCGGAGAGCGCCTCGGCGTCGAGATGCGCCGGCGCGGCGACCGCGCCGGCGCGAGTGAGCGGCCCGCGGAAGGGCCTGGCGGCGGGAAACCCGCAGATCAGGTCGACCACCGTGCCGGCGCCGACGACGGCGACGCTCAACGAGCGAGCAGCTCGTCGTCCTCGGCGCGCGCCGCGGCCACGAGCTCGGATCCGGTGCCACCGCCGGTGTGCGCCGTCCCGAGGGCCTCCACCCGGGTCAGCCATTCCGCTCATCGAGGGGATGGCGACGTGGTCGGAGAGGACGCCGCGGACGTAGGCGCGCAGGCCATGTCCTTCTCGGCGGCGCGCAGCACGAGCTCGGCGTGGACTTCGTCAGGTAGATCGCGGATGTCGCCTGAAGGCATCAAATCGATATCAGTTGTGCTCGCTGTTCAGGCCGCGGCGGCGGCCGCGTCAGGCGGCGTCGCCGCCTCTCGCCCCGCGAACCACGCGCCGCCGCCGAGCGCGCGGTCGTAGGCCGACCACACGGCGCCGATCGGCAGCTCCTTCTCCAGGCGGTCGAACGAACCGAGCTTGCCGCCCAGGTTGTCGATCATGTGCACGAGCGTCGCCTCGCGCGTGCAGGGCACGACCGGGGAGCCGTGCTCGAGCGTGCCGTGGTGGGAGAGGATGATGTGCAGGAGCGCCTGCGCGAGCTCGGGCGGGAAGCCGGGCAGCTCCTCGATCGCGCGGCGCACGCGGTAGTACCCGAGCGGGATCTCGCCCTGGAGCCTGCCCGCGTCGGTCAGGTCGATCGCGCGCTCCTCCGCCGTGTAGGCCTCGAGCTTGCCGATGTCGTGCAGGAGCGCGCCGGCCACGGCGATGTCGCGATCGATTCCCGGGAACGTCGCGGAGATGGCGCTCACCGCCTGGGCGACGGAGAGGCAGTGCTCGAGCAGGCCGTGGCGGTAGGCCTGGTGGTAGCGCTTGGCCGCCGGTGCTTCGCGGTAGCGCGCCCACACGGGCGACTCGGGGCCGAAAACGCGCGCCAGGAGCGCGCGCAGGTACGGGCACTGGACCGTGCCGAGGAGCTCGCGCAGGTCGAGCTCCATCTGCTCCGCCGTGCGCGGCGGGCCGTCCTCGAGCTCGGCGGGGTCGTACTCCCCCTCCTCGGCCGGGCGTAGGCCGGCGAGCTCGAGCTGCGGGCCGTAACGGGCGTGGACGCGGAAGCGGCCGCGCACGCGCACGACGGCCCCGGCGCAGCACAGCTCCTTGAGCGCGGGGAAGAGATCCCAGACCATCGCGGGCACGACGCCCGTGCGGTCGCCGAGCTCGAGCTTCAGGTACTCGGCGCCGTCGCGCTTGGTGCGCGGCTCGACGCCGCGGATGACGAGCGCCGCCTCGATCTCCGACCCGTCTGTCCACTCCCGTACCGGCATGAGCGGGACGGTAGGCCGGGCACCGGACGTACTCGCTCATCCGCGGCGTCCGTTAGACATCCGCTCTGTGCAGCCACTCTTCGAGCATCGGCTGACGCTCGCGGGCTACACGACGCGCGTCCTCGAGCTCGAGGGGGACGGGGCGCCCTACCTCCTGCTGCACGGCTTCGCCGACTCGGCCGACACCTGGCGGCTGACGCTCGACCGCCTGGCCCGCGCCGGGCGCCGCGCCCTCGCCGTCGACCTGCCCGGCTTCGCCTCGGCCTCGCGGCTGCGGGCCGGCGCCGTCCTCCCGCAGCTCGAGGAGTTCGGGGCGGCGCTCGTCGCCCACGTGGCGCAGGAGGAGCGGGCTGCGCCCCCGTCCTCGCCGGGAACTCGCTCGGGGGCTGTCTCGCGCTCCGCCTCGGCGAGCGGCTCGGCGACGCCCTCGGCGGGGTGTGCGCCGTCGCGCCCGCCGGGCTCGACATGGCGCCGTGGTTCACGATCATCGAGCGCGATCGCCTGCTGCGCGCGCTGCTCGCCGCGCCGGTGCCGCTCCCCTCGGCGGTCGTGCGCGACGTCGCCGGCCGCGCCTACCGCGTCCTCGCCTTCGCCGAGCAGGGCAAGGTCGAGCCCCGGGTGGTCTCCGCCTTCGCCTCCCACCACCGCGACCCGCGCCACCGTCGCGCGCTTCCTCGACACCGGCCGGCGCCTGCTCCCCGAGCTGCACGAGCCTTCGAGGACCTGGGGCGCATCCCCTGTCCCGTCCTCGTCGTGTGGGGCACCCGGGACCGCATGGTCCTGCACTCGGGCGCCGAGCGGATCGCCGCCGCGCTCCCGGGCGCCCGAGTCGAGCTGCTGCCGGGCTGCGGCCACTGCCCGCAGATCGAGGAGGCCGACCGCTTCGCCCGGCTGCTGCTCGAGTTCCCGCGCCGGGCTGGACGGGGGCGGCGATCAGCAGCAGCGCCCCGAACAGCAGCGCCGCGGCGGCCTCGGGGTCGCCAGGGCGCATGGCCGCCGCGAGCCCGAGCACCAGGACGACCGCGGGGCGCCGCGCCGAGCGAAGGACGCACACGGCGCCCGCGGCGAGGAGCACGAACCACACACCGATCGCCCACAGCTCGCTCCAGCGCGGGATGCCGAGGAGCTCGCCGGGGGCCACCCATCGCGAGGTGCCCACCCAACCCGCGCCGACCAGGGCGGCGCCGGCGAGGTACCAGCGCGCGCGGGGGCTGGGGGGCCGGGTCACGAAGCCCACGACACAGGGAAGGTAGGCGCGGCTCTCTGACGCCCCGGCAACGTCACGGAACCGTAAGCCCGTACGGTGGGCGGGCGGGCCTGTAGCGATTACGCTCGGCGGCGTGGAGCTTCGGCGCGGTACGGGCGCATCCGCCCTTGCGGCGCTTGTCCTCGCGGGCTGCGGCGGCGGCGCAACGCGCGCCCTGCCGCCGGCCCCCGAGCCCGCGACGAGCCCGCCGGTCTCGAGGCCGCCGGCCGGTCGCGTCGTTCCCGTGGGGCGCTCACCCGAGGGGCTCGTGGCCGACGCGCGCACGGGTCTCCTCGCCGTCGGCCTGTGCTCCCCGGCCCGGCTGGCCCTGCTCGACGCCCGGGGGCGGGTCGTCGCCCGCATCCCGCTGCCCGGTGCCCCGCGCCACCTGGCTCTGGCCGCTCCGGGCGGCCCGGTGCTCGTACCCGCCGAGCATGCGCGCCGTCTCGTCGAGGTCTCGCTCACGACGCGGCGTGTCCTGCGCTCGACGCCGGTCGGGCCCTTCCCCCACGACGCGACCGCCGCCGCCGGGCGCGTCTTCGTCTCCGACGAGCTCGGAGGCACCGTCTCGGTCGTGCGCGGCGGGCGGCGAGTGCGGACGCTGCGCGGCTGGGTGCAGCCCGCGGGCGCGGCGACCGTGGACGGCCGCGTGGCCATCGCCGACGTGCGGCGCAACGATGTGACCCTCATCGCGCCGCGGTCGCTGCGGCGGCTCGGCTCGCTCGCCGTCGGCGCGGGATTGACGCATGCGGCGGCGGACGCCGCGGGGCGGCTCGTGCTCGTCGACACCCGCGGTGGCGCGCTGTGGATCCTGCGCGTGCGCCCGCGCCTGCGCGTGGTGCGCCGGATCTCGCTGCCCGGACGGCCCTACGCCGTCGCCGTCGACGCGCGCCGGGATGAGCTGTGGGTCGCTCTCGGCGCGCGCAACCTGCTCGCCGGCTTCGCTCTGGCTGCCCGCGGCGACACCCCCTTCGCGCTCCTGCCGACGGTGCGCCAGCCCAACTCGGTGGCCGTCGACTCCCGTACGGGGACCGTGTTCGTGGCCGGTCGCACGGCCGGGGTCGTCCAGATCATCGCCCACCCGGTCCGCTCGCGGTGAGCGCGACCCTCCCCGGAGGGCGCCCGCGGCCCGTTTTCCGAATCGTAATGAACCGGGGCCTCATTCGCCTAAGAATCCGGGGCATGGAAGCAGCCGGGCGGTGATCCAGTTTGCTCGAGGCTCGGGGGGCGAAGAGTCGCGCGCCCGCGATCGCCCGCGCGGACGGCGCGTGAGCGCGGCGCTCGAGGTGTACGCGCGCGGGCTGACCGGGCCGGACACCGCGCAGGCGCCCCTCCGCGCCCGGCTGCGCGCCGTCGAGCACGACGGGAGCTCCACCCGCATGCCGCTCGAGCGGTGGCTGGCGGACCCGGACGCGATCGACCGGGAGCTCCTCGCCGGCGCGCACGGTCCTGTCCTCGACATCGGCTGCGGCCCGGGCCGCCATGTGGCCGAGCTGATGGCCCGCGGCGTTCCCGCGCTCGGCCTCGACCTCTCTGCCGCTGCCGTAGCGCTCGCGCGCCGCCGCGGTCGTCCGGTGCGCCACGGCTCGATCTTCGGAGGGGTCCCCGACAGCGGCGCATGGGCGACCGTGCTCCTGCTCGACGGGAACGTGGGTATCGGCGGCGATCCGGCGCGGCTCCTCCGCCGCGTGCGCGAGGTCGTCGCGCCCGCCGGCGAGCTCATCGTCGAGCTGGAGCCGCCGGAGAGCCCGAGCCGGACGCTCACGCTGCGCCTGCGCAGGCTGGAGGAGCTGAGCGATCCGTTCCGCTGGGCGCACGTCAGCGCCACCGACATCGCCGAGCTCGCCCGCGAGACCGGCTGGGAGCACGCGGGCACGCGGCAGGTCGAGGACCGGTGGTTCGCCCACCTGGGTACCGGCGAGGGGCCGGCGTGAGCGCGCTCGATCGCCCGCGCCGTCAGCTCCGCCGGCTCCTGGCCGAGGGGCCCGGGGGACCGTTCGATCGTGCCCGGTGGACCAGCCCCCTGCGCGGCCCGTGGATGGCCTCGTTCCTCTCGATCGGGCTCGCCGTCCTGTTCGGCCTCGATCTCCTCACGGGCTACCTGTCCTACGTCGCCTACCAGCCCGGGCTGCCGGGCAACGCGCTGACCGGTGGCGGGCTCGACCGCCACCTGTTCGGCTGGACCTGGCCCACCGGCCCGGCCTGGCTGTACGGCGTGACCCAGGGCGTGCACATCCTCGCGGGCACCGTCGCCATCCCCATCCTCGCCGCGAAGCTCTGGACGGTCATGCCGAAGTTCTACAAGTGGCCGCCCGCGAAATCGGCCAGCCAAGCGCTCGAGCGGCTGAGCCTCGGCCTGCTCGTCGGGTCGAGCATCTTTCTCGTCATCACGGGTCTCATCGACATCTCCTACTGGTACGCGGGGCTCGGCTTCTCCTTCGTGGCCGCGCACTTCTACGCGGCCTGGGTCTTTCTCGGGGCCCTGGTGGCCCACGTGGGGCTGAAGCTCGGCGTGATGCGTCAGGCCTTCCGCACCCGCGGCGTGCTGGCGCCGCTGCGGGAGGATCTGCGGGCGACCGCGGCCGAGCCCTTCGACGCGGAGACGAGCGCGCCCGTTGCGCCCGCCGCGCCCACGGTCACCCGGCGGGGGATGCTCGGCATGGTCGGCGGCGCGTCTCTCGCCCTGGGCGCGTTCCTGTTCGGGGAGTCCTTCCTCGGCGGGCTGCGCGGGACGGCGCTCCTCGCCCCCCGCGGGCAGGACGTCGGCTCGGGACCGAACGCCTTCCAGGTCAACAAGACCGCCGCCGGGGTCGGGATCAAGCCCTCGGAGACGGACGCGAGCTGGCGGCTGGAGTTGCAGGGCGACCCGCACAAGGTGACGCTCTCTCGTGCGGATCTCTTGGCCATGGAGCAGCACACACACGAGCTGCCGATCAACTGCGTGGAAGGCTGGTCGACCCTGCAGACGTGGACCGGCGTCCGCCTCCGCGATCTCGCGGCGCGGGCGGGGGTCGCCTCGCCGGGCAACGTCCGCGTGCAGTCGCTGCAGGGCGGGGGGCAGTTCAGCCACGCCACGCTGAGCGGGCACCAGGCGGGCGATGACCGGGCGCTGCTCGCGCTCAAGGTCAACGGCGCCGACCTCTCGGCCGACCACGGGTTCCCCGCGCGGGTGATCGTGCCGAACGCGCCGGGCGTGCACAACACGAAGTGGGTCGCCTCGATGCGGTTCGGGGTCTGACCGTGGCGCTGCTGCGCCGCGCCTACGGAGCCGGGCCCGGGCACCTCGCGGCCACCCTCGCCGGCCTGCTCATCGCCGCCTATGGGATCGCGCGGATCGGGCAGCACGGGAGCTGGCCGCGGGTCGCCGTCTATTTCGTGCTCGCCATCCTCGCCCACGATCTGTTCCTGCTTCCGCTCTACACGCTGCTCTACGCCGCGACCTGGCGCGTCGGGCGGATCGGCGCCGACCGCTCGCGGCGCGTCCCGGTCCTCCGCCACCTGGTCGTGCCCACCGTCATCTCGGCCGTCCTGTTCATCGCCTGGTTCCCGCTCATCCTGCGGCTGCCGCGCTTCTCCGGCACGCTGACCGCCGACGTGAGCGTCTACCTGTCGCGCTGGCTCATCATCACCGCCGCGCTGTTCCTCGCCTCCGGGGCGCTCTACGCGATTCGAGCGCTGCGCGCGCGGGGGCTCCCCGCTCAGGAGGCCCCGCCCGCCGATGGGCTCGCGCCCGGGCCCCCGGCGTAACCTCCGGCGCGTGCGGGAGCTCATCCCCCGCCCGCAGAGCGTCGCCGCGGCCGCCGCCAACGTGTGGGATCGCGTGAACCGAGGGCACCTCGCCGACCTGCGCCGTCTGCCCGCGGCGATCATCGACGAGGGCCCGCAGCGCACGGTCTTCCGCTACCACCCGCAGCACCGGGAGCTGGTCGGCCCTCCCGTCCTGCTCATCCCGCCGCTCGCCGCTCCCGCCCTCTGCTTCGACCTGCGCCGCGGCTGCTCGCTGGCCGAGCACCTCGTGAGCGCGGGCCACCCGACCTACCTGCTCGACTACGGCGCCATCGCCTTCGGGGATCGCAACCTGGGGATCGAGCACTGGATCGATGAGGTCATCCCCGGGGCCGTCCGCGCCGTCTCCGAGGACGCCGAGGGCGAGCCCGTGCAGCTCGCGGGCTGGTGTCTCGGGGGGATCATGTCGCTCCTCTCCGTGGCCGACGACCCCGAGCTGCCGGTCTCCCGCGTGGCCATGATCGCCAGCCCCTTCGACTTCACCAAGGTGCCGATGGTCGCGCCGCTGCGCCCGCTCGTCGACCTCACCGGAGGCCTGCTGGGGACCGTCATCTACCGCGCGCTCGGCGGCGCGCCCGCGCCGATCGTCAAGCGCGCCTACCAGCTCGCCGGCTTCGACAAGTACGTGACGAAGCCGCTGGCCATCCTCCAGCACCTCGACGACCGCGAATTCCTCGCCCAGCTCGAGGCGGTCGACCGCTTCATGAACGGCATGCTCGCCTACCCGGGCCGCACCTTCGGCCAGCTCTACCACCGCTTCTTCCGCGCCAACGACCTGGCGGGCGGGCACCTTGAGCTCGCCGACCGCACGATCCGGCTCGAGGACGCCCGCGTCCCGGTGATGTCCGTGGCGGGGACGGGGGACGGCATCGCGCCGCTCCCCGCTGTGCACGCGATCGGAGAGCTGCTGCCCAACGCGCCCGAGGTCCGGCTCGAGGCCGCTCCCGGCGGCCACCTCGGCGTGCTCACCGGTCGCGGCGCGCGGCGCACCACCTGGGTCCTCATCGAATCGTTCCTCCGCGCCCAGAGCGGCGTGGACGGTGCGGGCCGCCACCTGCGCACGGCGGCGTAGCTCCGCGCCCTGCGGGGTAGCTTCCTCTTTCGGACCGAGCGCGAAGAAGGCAAGGAGAAACCGATGGCGTCACAGGTGAGCGAGAAGGAGGCCCGGCAGGTCGCCGAGGAGGCGCGCGAGGCGGAATGGAAGCTCCCGAGCTTCGGCAAGGAGCTGTTCCTGGGGAACCTGAAGCTCGACCTCATCCATCCCCAGCCGAGGCTCGACCCGGGCGCCGTCGAGCAGGGCGAGGCGTTCGTCGAGCGGCTCCGGACCTTCCTCGAGGAGCAGGTCGACCCGCTCCAGATCGAGCGCGACGCCAAGATCCCCGAGGCGGTCATCGACGGGCTGCGCGAGCTCGGCGCGCTCGGCATGAAGGTGCCCGAGGAGTACGGCGGGCTCGGGCTCTCGCAGGTCTACTACAACAAGGCGCTCGCCGTGGCCGGGAGCTGGCACGCGGCGATCTCGACGCTGCTCTCCGCCCACCAGTCGATCGGCGTGGCCGAGCCGCTGCTCGGCTTCGGCACCGAGGAGCAGAAGCGGGAGTGGCTCCCCAAGGTCGCCTCGACCGCGATCTCCGCCTTCTTGCTGACCGAGCCCGACGTGGGCTCTGACCCCGCGCGCCTCGGCTCGACGGCGACGCCGACCGAGGACGGCTCGGGCTATCTCCTGAACGGCCGCAAGCTGTGGGCGACGAACGGCGCGATCGCGGAGATCGTCGTCGTCATGGCCACCGTGCCGAAGTCCGAGGGCCACCGCGGCGGCATCACCGCCTTCGTCCTGCCCTACGACACGGAGGGCGTCACCGTCGAGCACCGCAACCAGTTCATGGGCCTGCGCGGGATCGAGAACTCGGTGACGCTGCTCAAGGATGTCTTCGTTCCCAAGGAGAACGTCATCGGGAAGGAGGGCCAGGGCCTGAAGATCGCCCTGACGACGCTCAACACCGGGCGCCTCGCGCTCCCCGCGATCTGCCTGGGCGCGACCAAGTGGGCGACCAAGGTCGCCCGCGAGTGGGGCAACGAGCGCGTGCAGTGGGGGCAGCCCGTGGGCAAGCACGACGCCGTGGCCCAGAAGATCGCCTTCATCGCCGGCACCTCGTTCGGCATCGAGGCGATGCTCGACGTCTCGAGCCGCCTGGCCGACAACAAGAAGTCCGACATCCGCATCGAGGCCGCGCTGGCCAAGCTCTACGCCTCGGAGATGGGCTGGAAGGTGGTCGACGAGCTGATGCAGGTCCGCGGCGGCCGCGGCTACGAGACCGCGGAGTCGCTGAAGGCCCGCGGCGAGAAGCCCGTCCCCGTCGAGCAGGTCATGCGCGACATGCGGATCAACCGCACGTTCGAGGGCTCGACGGAGATCATGCACCTCCTGATCGCCCGCGAGGCGCTCGATCGGCATCTGGAGGTGGCGGGGGACATCCTCGATCCCGAGGTCGGGCTCAAGCGCAAGGCGCAGGCCGTGGTGGAGGCCGGGAAGTTCTACTCGCGCTGGCTGCCGAACCTCGTCGTCGGCGAGGGGCAGCGGCCCGGGTCCTACGAGGAGTTCGGCGCGCTCGCGGGCCACGTCCGCTTCGCCGAGCGCAGCGCGCGCAAGCTCGCCCGCTCGGTGTTCTACGGGATGAGCCGCTGGCAGGCGGGGATGGAGAAGAAGCAGGCCTTCCTCGGCCGCGTCGTCGACATCGGCGCCGAGCTGTTCGCGATCTCCTCCGCCGTGGTCTACGCCGGTACGCTCGCCGCGGAGCACCCTGAGCGCGCCGAGCAGGCCACGGAGCTCGCCGAGCTCTTCTGCACGCAGGCCCGCCGCCGCGTGGGTGAGCTGTTCACGGCGCTGTGGCAGAACGACGACGACACCAACCACGCCGCCGCGCTCAAGGTGCTCGAGGGCCGCTACACGTGGATGGAGGAGGACGTCCCCGACCCCTCCGGCGAGGGCCCGCTGATCGCCGAGACGAAGCCCGAGGAGGAGGACCCGCACGGCGAGTCCGTGCGCGAGGAGTCCGAGGAGACCGAGGAGCGGACGCCGGAGCCGGCGGCGACGTGATGTGGTAGTCATTCGGGCGTGCCCCGAATGATCCTCGTGACCGGCGCGGCCGCCGTCGTGGCGGCCGCCCTCGCGCTTCCCGCCGCCTGCTCGGCCGCGCCCCGCGCGCCGATCCCCCCGCCCGCCGCGCCACAGAACCCGTTCCTCGCGCCGACGCCCGACTCGAACATCCACGGGGACACGTGGATGACTGACGCCTATCGCGGCGCCGGGCCGAGCGGGCACCGGTTCACCACCGGGTTCGGGCCGCTGCCGGCCTCGCTGTGCTCGGCGATGATCTTCGACACCCACGGGCGCATCGTCACGATCTGCCCGTCGATCCCCTTTCCGCCGATACTGCGCGTGATCGACCCGAGGAAGCTCAAGGTCGTCACCGAGTACGCCTTCCCCCGCGGCGCCCCGCCGCCGGCGGGTACGCCCGCCTACCAGAACTTCACCGGCGGCGGCTACTTCTACCTCGACAAGCGCAACCGCGTGACGACGGCGACGAAGACGAACCACATCTTCGTTATGGCCGAGTCGCGCTCGGGCCGGAGTGTGCGCAAGGTCGCCGACTACGACCTCTCCAAGAGACTGACAGACGCCGAGCGCATCACTTCGGCGCTGCCCGACTTCCAGGGCCGGATTTGGTTCGTCTCGAAGCGGGACGGGAAGATCGGCACCCTCGACCCGCGCTCGCGCCGGGTCCGGATCCGGCGCACGGGGGAGGAGATCGAGAACTCCTTCGCGGTCGGCCGCGACGGGATCTACGTCGTCTCGGACAGGCGGATGTTCCGTCTGAACGCCGGGCGCGACGGGCGCCCGCGCGTGACCTGGTCGGTCCGCTACCGCAACTCCGGGATCCACAAGCCGAGCCAGGTCGACGCCGGCTCGGGCACGACGCCGACGATCCTGCCGGACGGCTACGTGGCGATCACCGACAACGCCGACCCGATGGACGTCGTCGTCTACCGCACGGCGCGGAAGCTGCGGCGCGGCGTGCGGCGGACGGTATGCACGGTGCCGGTCTTCCGGCGGGGTGCCAGCGCGACCGAGAACTCGCTGATCGGCTCCGGCCGCTCCCTGATCGTCGAGAACAACTACGGCTACCAGGATCCGTTCGGCCCTCTCGCGGGCTCGGTGAGCACTGGGGGCTTTGCGCGCATCGACATCGCGCGCGGCGGCCGGGGCTGTCATCGCGTGTGGACCAACACCACGGTGCACGCGCCGAGCGTCGTGCCGAAGCTCTCGGCGCGCACGCAGATCGTCTACACCTACGAGCAGGACGCCGCGCCGCTGCCGCTCACCGGCGGCTCCTGGTCGTGGGTCGGTCTCAGCGCGCGGACGGGCCGGCAGCTCTTCAAGGTCCATTCCGGCGACGGCCTCGCGGGCAACAACAACTACGCGGGCATCGGCCTGGCCCGCGACGGCTCGGCCTACCTGGGCACGATCGGCGGGATCCGGCGGCTGGCGAGAGCGCGGTAGCCGGGTCAGGCTGGCCGTCATGCGCCGCCTGCTCGGCGGCCTCGGGCGCTCCTGGTGCTCGTTTCGGGCGCGATGGTCGCGACGGCGCGCCCGGCCGCCCGGGTCTCGGGCGAGCGGCAGGCGCTCGTGCAGAGCGACGGGCGCTCGGTGCGGGCGCTCCCGGTGACCGTCCAGACCTCGGGCTGCGCGTACGTCAGCAACGGCGCGCTCACGCGCACGGCGGCGTTCGAGCCCGGCCCGGAGCTGCTGCGCCGGCTCGAGCCCCTCACGAAGTAGAGGCGGCGGCGCGGGGGCGCCGGTCGCTGGGTCAGCCGCCCGCCATGGGCGAGCGGCCGTGGGAGCGCGCGCCGCGGCCTCGCGCAGCTCCTCGCGGAAGTCCGGGCGGGCGATCGCGGCGAGCGCCTCGCCGCGCTGGTCGACCGTCTTGCCCTGGAGCTCGGCCACGCCGTACTCGGTGATGACGACGTCGACCTGGTGGCGCGGAGTGGCGACGACGGTGGCAGCGTCGAACCACGGCGCGATCCGGGAGCGGAGCTCGCCCCCGACCGTCGCCGTCGAGCGCAGGCAGATCAGCGAGCGGGCGGAGACCGAGAGCCCCGGCCCCGAGACGAAGTCCTCGTGGCCGCCGATCCCGGAGAACTGGTCGCCGCCGATCGTGTCGGCCACCACCTGGCCGTGGATGTCGAGTGCCAGCGCGCCGTTGACCGTCACCGCCAGGCGGTTCTGGCCGATCATGTCCGGCGAGTTGACGACCTCGACGGTGAGGAAGGCCACGTCCCGGTCGCCGTCGAGCCACGCGGAGACCTCCTCGGTCCCGAACGCGAAGGTCGTCACGCGCCGGCGGCTGCCCTGGCCCGAGCGGGATGCCGAGCGTGTCGACCGGCGCGAGCAGCGCCGCGGCGGCATCGGGGGAGAGGCGCTCTGTGGCCATCTCCCCCGATGTCTACCGGAGCTCGCTAGGCGCCGGCCTTGCGCTCCTCCTTGATCGTCTCGGCGGCGTCGCGGAGCCGGGCCGCCTCGTCCTTGGCGGCGAGGGCGCCGGCCCGCTCGTCGAGGGCCTCGGCCTTGGCCTCTGCGCTGTCGAGCTTCGCCTTCTGCGCCTGCTCCTCGGCGGCCTCCCGGCGGCGCGCGGTGGTCTTGCGGGCGGCGTCCTTGCGCTGCTCCGCCGTCTTGGTGGCGCGGGCCTTCGTCGTCTCGCGGCTCTTCTTGGCCTGGACGCGGCGGCGCTCGGTGCGCTCGGCGGTCGCCTCGGTGTGCTGCTCGGCGCGGGCGCGCAGCTCGGTGGCGCGCTCGCGCTCATCGGCGGCGGTGCGCTTGCGCCGGCCATCGGCCTTCAGCTCCCGGTCCCCGAGCGCCGAGCCGGCGACCTCGGAGACGGTGGAGTCGACGCGGTCGACGGCCACGGCGGCGGTCGATCCGTTGCCCCGGCCCAGGGCCCTCAGGCCCAGGTCGAGCGGCGTGCGCAGCACCTTCACGTAGGTCCGCACCGCGGTGCGGGGGATATCGGTCAGTGCCATGCTCTAGCTCCTGTCGGGATCGACGGTGTCGGCGCGGGCCTCGGCGATGCGCGCCTCCTGCTCGAGGCGCGCGGCGTCGGCGTCGGCCCGCTGCTCCTCGGCGGCGGCCGCCTGGTCGGTGCGGGCCTCCTGCGCCGCCGCGCGCTGCTCGGCCGCCGCCCGGTCGCGCTCGGCGGCCTCCTCGGCCTCACGCCGGTCGACCTCCGCGCGGAGCTCGGCCCGCTCTTCCTCGTTGCGGGCGCGCTCGGCCTTAACGTCGGCGGCCTCCTGCTCGCGCGCGGCGTCGGCCTCGGCCTTCCGCGCCTCGGCGGCCGCGTCGGCGCCCGCCTCCTGTAGCCGGCCCTCGCGGGCCAGCTCCTCGTTGCCCGTGAGCGAGCCCGCGGCGGCCTTGGCCTTGCCGGCGAGCTTGCCCACGAGACCTCCGGAGGTGTCCTCCGTCATCGTGTCTCCTGTGGTTCTGGGGTTCGGGTTGAAGGATTCTGGTACCCATAAGGGCGTGGTTCGCATCCGATCGTCGCGCCGGGCCGCGGCGATCGTGCTCGTCCTGGCACTTTTGGCCGGCCCCCCGGCCCTTGCCGCCGCCGCGCCCTGGCACCCGCACATGCGGGAGGCGATCGCCTACGCCGAGCACCGCCGGGGCGAGATCGCCTTCGCGGTGCGCATGGCGAGCCGGGCCTGGAGCTGGCACGGCGCCTCCCCCTTTCCCTCGGCAAGCGTGCTCAAGGCCATGCTGCTCGTAGCCTACCTGCGCCGTCCAGACGTGGCGCATCGCCGTCTGCGCGGCTGGGAGCGCGCGCTTCTGCGGCCGATGATCGAGCGCTCGGACAACGTCGCCGCCACCCGGATGGTGCACATCGTGGGCACGGGCGGACTCGCCCGGCTGGCCGGCGCCGTCGGATGCGCGGCTTTCACGCGGTGTTCTCCCCCTGGGGGCTCTCGACGATCACGGCGGGCGACCAGGCGCGCTTCTGCTCCACCTAGACCGCGACGTTCCCGCTGCGCATCGCGCCTACGCGCTCTCGCTCCTGTCCTCGATCACGCCCTCGCAGCGCTGGGGGATCGGGCAGGTCCGCCCGCGCGGCTGGCGCCTCTACTTCAAGGGCGGCTGGGGCTCGGGCACCGGCTGGGTCGACCACCAGGTCGCGCTGCTCGCGCGCGGGCGCCGGCGCGTGTCCGTGGCGATCCTCACCCGCCTCGACGGCACGCACGCCTACGGCAAGGAGACGCTCCGCGGGATCGCGGCGCGTCTGCTCCGCGGGCTCGGCGTCCCGCGGAGGTAGATTCGCGGATATGCCGCCGCGCGCACAGATCCACCCGCTCGGGATCACCTGGACCATCGAGGACGAGGCCCTGGCGCGCTCCTGGCACGCGCTCGCCGCGGGCGACCGCGTCTGGCTTGTCGATCCCGTGGAGGACGGGGACACGGTCCCACGCGCGCAGGAGCTCGGACGCGTCGCGGGCGTCATCCAGCTCCTCGACCGCCACAACCGGGACGGCGCGAAGATCGCCGAGCGCCTCGGCGTGCCGCTCCACCGGCTCCCGGAGGCCGTCGAGGACTCCCCGTTCACGGCCTTCCGCCTCGTGTGGGCGCCGATCTGGAAGGAGGTCGCGTTGTGGTGGCCCGAGCGTCGCGCGCTCGTGGTGGCCGAGGCCGTCGGCGCGGGCGAGACGTTCACGGTCGGCGGCGACCCGATCGGCGTCCACGTCGGCCTGCGACTCCTGCCGCCGCGGAGGCTCGCGGCCTACGACCCCGAGCACCTGCTCATGGGCCACGGCGGGGCGCGCTCCGGCGCGGAGACGGCGGCCGAGCTCCACCGGGCGATCCACCGCTCGCGCCGCGACACCCCGCGCCTGCTCCTGAAGGTGCCGGGGATGCTCGTCGGAGGCCGCTGAATTCCCCGCGGTCGCCCCCGATCCCAAGTAGCGCCGCGGATCGACACCTGAGCCGGGCGACTCAGGCGCCGAACGCCTTGGCCGTCCCGAGCGCGTCATTCGCGGCGGAGATCCGGCCGAGCGCGAGCGCGTAGGCCGCGGTGCGCAGGGTGACGTCGTGCTCGGCGGCGAGCTCTGCGACCCGGGCGCTCTCGCCCGTCATGCGCGCGCGCAGGCGGTCGCGCACCTCCTCGGCGCTCCAGCGCAGCCCGGCGCGGTTCTGGGCCCACTCGAAGTAGGAGACGGTGACGCCGCCCGCGTTGGCGAGGATGTCCGGGATGACCCGGACGCCGGCCTCTTCGAGCACGGCGTCGGCGGGCACGGCGGTCGGGCCGTTGGCGACCTCGAGGATCGTGCCCGCGCGGATCTCGCCGGCGTTCTCCTCCGTGATCGCGTCCTCGAGCGCGGCGGGGACGAGCAGGTCGACGTCCATGGTGATGAGCTCCTCGGGGTCGAGCTCCTCGCCCGCCGAGGCCGGCAGCTCGCCGTCCGAGTCCTTGGCCTCGCGCAGGGCGGCGACGTCGAGCCCGCCGGGGTCGTGCACGGCGCGGGTCGAGTCGGAGGCCGCGACCACGCGGTAGCCCGCGCCGGCCAGCAGCTCGGCCAGGCGCGCGCCCGCGTTGCCGAAGCCCTGGATCGCCGCCGTCGGGCCCTCGCCGTCGCGCGGGTCCTCGCGGGCCCCCCGGCCGATCGTCCCGAGCGCGTAGAAGGCGCCGTCCGCCGTGGCGGTGTCGCGCCCCAGCGAGCCGCCGAGCGGCACCGGCTTGCCGGTGACCACGGCGGGCGTGAAGCCGCGGGCGATCTTCGAGTATTCGTCGAGCATCCAGCCCATGACCATCGCGTCGGTGTAGACGTCGGGCGCGGGAATGTCGACGTCCGGCCCGATGAAGTCGGCGATGCGTGAGACGTAGGAGCGGGTGAGCCGCTCCTTCTCGGCGAGGGAGAGCTCCTTGACGTCGACGGCGATGCCGCCCTTGGCGCCCCCGAACGGGAGATCGAGCGCGGCGCACTTGAACGTCATCCAGAAGGCGAGCGCCTGGACCTCGTCGGCGTTGACGCTCGGGTGGTAGCGCACGCCGCCCTTGGTCGGGCCGAGGGTGTCGTCGTAGCGGACGCGATAGCCGGGGAACGTCCGGAGCGAGCCGTCGTCCATGCGGACGGGCACGGAGACCTTGAGGACGGACTGGGGGAGCCGCAGGCGCTCGAGCGTGTCGCCGGAGACCGCGGCGATCTCCGCGGCGGCCTCGAGCCGCGCGCCCGCACCCGCGAAGAGCGATGTCCTCTCCACGGGCACCGCGCGGAGGGTAGGGGTTCGGCCGAGGTCGCGGTCCTCAGGCGGACCCCGGCCGGGAGCGCGAGGCCGAAACGGGGAACCCTGCCCGGATGAGCACGAGCACCTCCAGCTCGGAACGCGCCCTGCGCGGACCGGAGAAGCGAGCGCTGGCCGTGCTCGGGCTGCCCACGTTCGGGCTCGCCCTGGCGATCACCACGGTGACGACCTACCTGCCGAGCCTCGCGCGCTCCTACGTCGGCTCGACGGCGCTCATCGGCGTGATCGTCGGCCTCGAGGGCGTGACGGCCCTGTGGGTCCCCCTCCTCGCGGGCTCGTGGTCGGACCGCCTGCGCACGCGCTGGGGCGGGCGCCTGCCCTTCCTCGTGGCCGGTACCCCGGTGGTCTGCGCCGCGCTCGTCGCCATCGGGCTCGTGCGCTCGGTGGGCGCGCTCGTGCCTGCCGTGGCGCTGTTCTTCCTCGGCTACTTCGTGGCCTACGAGCCCTACCGCGCGCTCTACCCCGACACGATCGAGGACGAGATCGCCGGCCGCGCGCAGAGCACGCAGGCGGCGTGGCGCGGCGTGGCCACCGGTGTCGCCTTCCTCGGCGGCGGGCTGCTGCTCGGGGTCGGGCATCTCGCGCCCTTCGCGGGGGCGGCGGTGCTGCTCCTCGGCGCGGTCGTCCTCTTCACCGGCTTCCTGCTGCGTCGCGGCCGACTGGGCCAGGGCGAGGAACAGGCCGAGCCCCGCTCCGCCGGTGAGGAGCTGCGCAAGGTGGTGCGCCTGCTCCGGCGCACCGAGCTGCGGGCCCTGCTCGTGGCCAACGCGCTGTGGGAGCTCTCGCTCGGCGCTCTGAAGACGTGGGTGTTCCTGTACCTGACCGTCGGGCTGGGGCTCGGCTCGAGCTCCGCCGCCCTCGTCATCGGCGGCGCCGCGGTCTTCGTGCTCGGCGGTGCGGTGGCCAGCGGCAAGCTCGGCGACCGCCTCGGGCGCACGCGCGTCCTCGCCTTCGCCCTGCCCGTCTACGGCGTCGGCCTCCTCGTGCCGTTCCTGTTCACGAACCGCCTGCTGGTGGCGCTGATCGCGCCCGTCGCGACCTTCGCCGGCGGCGCGATCATGACGCTGCCCTACGCCGTGCTCATGCCGATGATGCCCGACGAGGACCGCGGCGCGGTGGCGGGCTTCTTCACCTTCTCCCGTGGTGTCGGCACGTCGCTCGGCCCGCTCCTGGCCGGGATCGCCATCTCCGCGACGTCCTCGCTGTTCTCCGCCACCCACGGCTACCAGGCGGCCTGGGGCGTCTGCTCGGTGGCGATCTTCGTCTCCCTGCCGTTCCTGCGGGCGCTGCGCCGGCGCAGCGACGGACAGGAAGGCGGGCGGTGACGGCGCCGCGCCGCCTGCTTGCTGCGCTCGCCGGCACGCTCGGCGGCCCGGAGCGCGCCCGCGTCATCGGGCTGCTCGCCGCGGTGCTCGCCCTCAGCTTCGCCGACACCGCGACGGTCGGAGCGGTGGCCACCGAGCTCAAGCGCTCCCTGCGCATCTCCAACACCGAGCTCGGCCTCCTGCCCGCGGCCACGGCGTTCGTCGGCGTGCTCATCACGCTGCCGGCGGGCGTCCTCGCCGATCGCGTCGGGCGCGTGCGCCTGCTCGCGGTCGCCGTCGCGCTGTGGGGCGTGGCCTCGCTGGCGAGCGCGGCCGCGCTCTCCTACTCGATGCTCTTGGCGACCCGCATCGGGCTCGGCCTCGCCGTCGCCGTCGCCGGCCCGGTCATTGCCTCGCTGACCGGCGACCTCTTCCCGCCGGAGGAGCGGGCGCGGGTCTACGGCTGGATCCTCACCGGGGAGTTTCTCGGCGCCGGCGTGGGCTTCGCGCTCGGCGGGAGCCTCGGCGGCGCGCTCGGCTGGCGCGCGGCCTTCGCCTGGCTCGCGCTCCCGGGCGGCGCGCTGGCCTGGGCCCTCGTGCGGTGGCTGCCGGAGCCGGCTCGCGGCGGCGCGGATCGCCTGGCCGCCCAGGGGCGGGAGGACGATGAGGAGGAGGATCTGCTCCACGCCCAGATCCGCGAGCGCGACATCGAGGCGGAGCCGGAGCGTGTGCCGGCCGGGCAGGTCGGCGAGCTCTCGCTTCCGCGCGCGATCCGCTGGATCCTCAGCATCCCCTCCAACCGCCTGCTCATCGTCTCCTCGGCGCTCGGGTACTTCTTCTTCGCGGGCGTGCAGACCTTCGCGGTCGTGCTGCTGCGCCACCGCTTCGGGCTGGGCCAGGCCGAGGCCAGCGGCCTGCTGCTGTTCGTGGGGTCCTCGTCCATCGTCGGGGTGCTCGTGGGCGGCAGGCTCGCCGACGCGTGGACGGCCCGTGGCCGCCTCGACGCGCGCGTCACGGTGCCCGCGGCCGCCTACCTCGTCGCCGCGGCGCTGCTCGTCCCCGCGCTGCTCGTGACCGGCCTCGCGCTCGCGCTGCCCTTCTTCGTCCTCGCAGTCGGTGTGCTGGGGATGGCCAACCCTCCGCTCGACGCGGCCCGGCTCGACGTCGTGCCCGGCCGGCTGTGGGGCCGCGGGGAGGCCGCCCGCACGCTCCTGCGCCAGCTCGCGACGGCCGGGGCACCCATCGCCTTCGGCGCCTCGGCCGATCTGCTCGGCGGCGGGGGCGGGGGCGCGCTCGCCGGCGCGCGGGGCGTGACCGGCGACATCCGCGACACCTTCCTGCTCATGCTGCTCGCGCTCGTCGCCGCCGGCCTCATCCTGCTGCGGGCGCGGCGGAGCTTCCCGCAGGATGTCGCCACCGCCGCGGCGGCGGAGGGGGCGATGGCGCCGGCCGGGAGCGGGTGAGCCCCGTCGGCCCATCGCCCACGATGCCCCGGCCTTCGGCGCGCGCTAACCCTTCTTCTTCGTTTTCTTCTTGTGCCGCACGGGTCCGCTCGGCCGCTTGGCCTTGCCCCGCTCCTGGCCGGGCATCCGGTTGCGCGGCACCGGGTAGGGCGGCGGCGCCCCCACGCCGCAGCTCATCTCTGCCTGCGCGGGCGTGAGCGTGGGACGGCCGAGGCGCGGGCGCGAGGCGTCGGGTCGCGCGAAGTTGAACGCCGAGGTGAGGTCCCCCGTGTGCTCGCGCCGCCAGTGGGTGAGGTTCGGCACCTCGGCCCCGAACCTCGTCTCCAGGAAGCGGAGCATCGACGTGTGGTCGAAGGTGTCGGAGGAGACGAAGCCGCCGCGGGAGAACGGCGAGACGATCAGCATCGGCACGCGGAAGCCGAGCCCGATCGGGCCGCGGATCCCCTGCGTCACCGCCGGCGGGTGCTTCACGGTGACGAACTCCCCCTTCGTGCCCTTGGGAGGGGTCGGGGGCGCGACGTGGTCGAAGAACCCGCCGTTCTCGTCCCAGGTGATGAAGAGCGCGGTCTTCTCCCACGCCTTGCGGTTCTTCATGAGCGCCGAGACGACGTCGTAGGCCGCCCGCTCTCCGGCCTGCGCGCTCGAGAACCCGGGATGCTCGCTCTCGGCCAGCGAGGTCAGGATCCAGGAGACCTTGGGCAGCCGGCCGCCCTTGATGTCGGCGAGGAAGTCCTGCGGGTAGGTCGGATCCAGGCCGCGAGCCTTGAGCCGGCCGTTGGTCTGGAAGGACTTGAAATAGGGGAGCACGTTGTCGAGCACCCCACCGCTCGTGGACGAGTAGACCTTCCACGGGATCCGCCGCGCGGAGAGTTGCTCGGGCATCGTCGTCCAGCGGAACTTCCCGGCCAGGTCTCCCCGCTTGCCGACCAGGGTCTGGAGCAGCGGCCCGCCCTTGTGGCCCGCGGGGTCGAGCGTGGCCGACATGGAGTAGAGCCGGTTGGGGTCGGTCGGCCCCATGACCGAGCAGTGGTAGCCGTCGCATAGGGTGAAGGCGTCGGCCAGGCGGTAGTAGAAGGGTATGTCCTCACGCCGGTAGTAGCCCATGGTCAGCGGTCCGGCGCCGGGGCCGTCGTCCTTCAGGTGCTCGGCCACGAAGCGGTTCATGCGGCCGTGGTTCCAGGAGCGGTGCTGCGCGCCCCACTCGTGGGTGATGTCGCTCGTGCAGTAGCCGGACTCGTTCTTGCGGTCGATGTGGAAGGGCTCGAGCACGCCGCCGTTGCGGTCGAAGCCGTGTTGGCGGAAGGCCGCCCGGCCGCGCTTGTCGGCGAAGCCGCGCACGCCGCGGTAGGTGCCGAAGTAGTGGTCGAAGGAGCGGTTCTCCTGGATCAGGAAGACGACGTGCTCGATGTCCTTGAGCGAGCCGGGACGGCGCGGCGCGGCGAGCGCCGCCTCGACCCACGGGTCGAGGCCGGCGGCGGCGAGACCGAGGCCCGCGCCCGCGGCGCCGGCGGAGGACAGGAACTGACGTCGGGTGCGCACGATTGAAAGAGCTCCTTCTGGGGGCGAAGGGCAGACCCTACCGGACCGCCGGGGGCGGGGGCCTCGGTTACCCTGCACTTGCAGGTACCGCTCGTCACGAGGATCGGAGCACCGTCATGCCCCGCCGGATCCTTCTCGTCGCCAACCAGACCGCCGCGACCCCGGCGCTGCTCGAAGCGGTGCGGGCTCGCGCCGAGGCCGGGGATGCGCAGTTCCACCTCGTGGTGCCCGCCACATCGCACGGACTGCACCGCGTGGTCGACCCGGAGGACGCGGGCACGCCGGAGGCGGAGCGGGCGCTGGCCGCCGCGCTGCCCGTGCTCGAGGAGGCGGCGGGCGGAGCAGTGACCGGGGAGGTGGGGGACGGCAGTCCGCTGACCGCGATCGAGGACGCCGTCAACGCGGGCGCCTACGACGAGATCGTCATCTCCACCCTGCCCACCCGCCTCTCGCGCTGGATGAAGCTCGACCTGCCGAGCAAGGCCAAGGGCTTCGGGCTGCCGGTGGCGCACGTCGTGCCGGACGAGCCGGACGAGCCGGACGCCTGACGGCCTCGGGTGGGCTCGCAGGTCAACTAGGGCCCCTGGCCCGCGGGCCGGCTCGATGCGAACGAGCCTCGCCACCGGGACCTCGACAGCTCTGTCTTCGCCCGGCCCCACA
>JBBQAA010000018.1:0-8384 GCA_038276395.1 Solirubrobacterales bacterium
GGTGGTGGCTGCTCTCGGCCGAGTGAGGGCGTCGTCGGAGGGAGCCCGGCGGAGGAGAACCGAGCACGGCTTCGCGCCCGGCGTGACGGCCTGGCGGGCCGGACTGGGCCGGGCCCGGGACGCCGTTCGGCAGGAGCTCGTGACGCGCCAGCTCTCGGCTCACCTGCCGCGCGCCTCGGTCAGGGTGCTCGACGCCGGCTGCGGACAGGGCACGCAGGCCATCGCCCTGGCTCGTCTCGGCCATCGCGTCCTCGCTGTCGATCCCTCCGAGGAGCTGCTCGACGTGGCTCGATCGGCGGCGGCCCGCGAGCCGGCCGAGGTCGGCGATCGGCTCTGCTTCGAGCGAGCCGATCTGCTCCACCTGGGTCGCGAGCACGCGGGCCCTTCGACGTGGTGTGCTGCCACGGTGTCGCCATGTATCTGCCCTCGTTGACGGCCCGGTGAGGGCTGGTGGACGCCACCCGGCCCGGCGGCCTGGTCTCGCTCCTCACCCGCAACCGCGCCGGTATCGCCATGCGCGCCGGCATGTCCGGGGACTGGACCGGAGCGCTCGCCGGCTTCGACGCGCGCCGCTACGAGAACCGACTCGGGCTCGAGGATCTGCGGGCCGACGAACCCGGCGAGGTCGAGGCCGCCTTCGCCGCCGCGGGCTGGGAGGCGGCCGAACCGCCTGTCGACTTCGCCGATCTGCTCGCCGCCGAGGAGCAGGCGGGCCGGCGCGACCCGTACCGGGCGCTGGCCGCGCTGACGCACACCATCGCTCGCCGCCTGGCCGTGAGGGCGAGATCACCGGGCGGCGGCGCGTCCGCCGTGGGAGCCATCCTTCGCCTGTGACCCCGACCGGCTTCGCCGCGCCGACCCCGCTCTCGGCGGAGGATCTGGCGGCCGCGCCCGTCGCCTACCCGCGCCCGTCGCGCCTCACGGCACCCGTGCGGATCGGGCGGGCCAAAGCCGACGCCGCGCTCGACGCGCTCGGGCTGCGGACCGTCGGCGATCTGCTGCTCCACCTGCCCCACGACCGGCGCGAGGCTCGCACCGTGGCCGACCTCATGCCCGGGGAGACGGCGACCGTCGTCGTCGAGGTGCGGGCGATCGCCGCCCGCCCCGTGCGCCGCCGGGGGATGCGGCCGCTCGTCGAGGCCACCGTGGCCGACGGCTCGGGCCCGATGAAGGTGACGTTCTTCAACCAGCCCTGGCTGGTGCCCAAGTACCCGCCGGGGACCCGGCTCGTCCTGCACGGGAAGTTCGAGGCGCGCAACCGCTTCCGGGTGCAGAGCCATGCGGTCACGCGGGAGTCGACGGCCACCGGGGCGGGGGAGGTCGCGCACTACGCGGCCTCGGAGGGGGTGACCTCGACCGAGCTCCACGCGCTCGTCGAGGCCCACCGGGCGGGGGCGGCCGACGTCGTCGATCCCCTGCCCCTCGCGCTGCGCGTCCCCGAGCGCGGCGCCGCGCTGACCGCCGCGCACTTCCCGCCCTCCCCGGCGGCGGCCGAGGCGGGGCGCCGGCGCCTGGCCTTCGACGAGCTGCTGCTCGCCCAGCGCGCGCTCCTGCGCCGCCGCGCGCGGCGCCGGGAGGAGGGCGCCGCGCTGCCGCTCGGCGACCCGCCGACGCTGACCGCGCGCTGGCTCGCGGGCGCGCTGCCCTTCGCGGCCACCGCCGACCAGGCCGCCGCGATCGCGGCGGTCGCGGCCGACCTCGCCGAGGCCCGGCCGATGCAGCGGCTGCTCATGGGGGAGGTCGGGTCGGGGAAGACCGTCGTCGCGCTCCACGCCCTCCTCCGGGCCGTCGAGCACGGCGCCCAGGGCGCGTTCATGGCGCCGACGGAGACGCTGGCCGAGCAGCACATGGCCACGGTCCAGGCGCTGCTCGGGGGGGAGAGCCTGCCCGTCGCCCTGCTCACCGGCTCGACGCCCGCCGCGCGCCGCGCCGACGTCCTCGCCAAGCTCGCGAGCGGCGAGCTGGGCCTCGTCGTCGGCACCCACGCGCTGATCGAGGACAGCGTGAGCTTCGCCCGGCTCGCCGTCGCGGTGGTCGACGAGCAGCACCGCTTCGGCGTGCGCCAGCGGGCGCGCCTGGATCGCAAGGGCCCGCCCGGCCTCCGTCCCCATGTCCTGCACATGACGGCCACACCGATCCCCCGCACGCTCGCGCTGACCCGCTTCGCGGATCTCGACGTCACCGCGCTGCACGAGCTGCCCCGTGGACGCCGGCCGATCGCCACCCACGTCGCCTCCTCCGAGCGGGAGCGCGCCCGTGCCTATGACCGCCTGCGGGAGGAGCTGCGCGCGGGCCGCCAGGCGTTCGTCGTCTGCCCGCTCGTGGCCGAGTCCGAGGCGCTGCAAGTGCGCGCGGCGGAGGCCGAGCACGCGCGGCTGGCCGCCGGCGAGCTGCGCGACTTCACCGTCGAGCTGCTGCACGGCCGGCTCCCGGCACGGGAGAAGGCGCGGGCGATGGCCGCCTTCGCCACCGGCGCGGCCGACGTGCTCGTCGCGACCTCCGTGGTCGAGGTGGGGATCGATGTCCCCAACGCGACCGTCATGCTCGTGGAGGATGCCGAGCGCTACGGGATCTCCCAGCTCCACCAGCTCCGCGGGCGGATCGGGCGCGGCGCGCACGCCTCGCTGTGCCTTCTCTTCGGGCCGAAGGACTCCCGGCGCCTGCGCGCCCTGGCCGAGCACGCCGACGGCTTCCGCCTGGCCGAGATCGACCTCGAGCTGCGCGGCCGCGGCGAGATCACCGGCGTGCGCCAGCACGGCGCCGAGGAGTTCCGGATCGCACGGCTCCCGGAGGACGCCGAGCTCCTGGCCCGGGCGCACGCGTGGGCCTCGGGGGTGCTCGCCGCCGATCCGGAGCTCTCCGCGCCCGAGCACGCGCTGCTGGCCGACGCGCTCGTGCGGGAGCACGGGGCCGACGCGCTCGAGCCGCTGGCGGCGTAGGGCGCCCCGTCGGCGGCGAGCCGGCGGGTGCTAGGACTCCGCTGGTGAGCGACCGCGTATCCGTGCTCGTCGCCGACGACCATCCGCTCTACCGCGAGGCGATCGTGCGGGCGGTCGGGGAGCGGCCGGACCTCGAGCTCGCCGGTGAGGCCAAGGACGGGCGCGCCGCGCTCGGCGCTATCCGCGAGCTGCGGCCGGACGTCGCCGTCGTCGACCTGCGGATGCCCGAGCTCGACGGCGTGCAGGTCGCGGCCGCCGTCCACCGCGACGGGTTGCCGACGCGGGTGCTGCTGCTCTCCGCCTTCCACGAGGCGCCGCTCGTCTTCGCCGCGGTGGCGGCGGGCGCCGCGGGCTATCTGTCCAAGGACGCGAGCCGCCGGCGGATCCAGGAGGCGATCCTCGGCGTCGCGCGCGGGGAGACGGTCCTCGATCCCGAAGCCCAGGCCGGGCTCGCGGCCGAGGTGCGCGCCCGTGGGCGCCCGGACCGCCCGGCGCTGACCGACCGGGAGATGGAGGTCCTGCGCCACGTCGCGGCCGGCCGCGGCGCGCCGGAGATCGCGGGGCTCCTGTTCCTCGCGCCGGCCACGGTCAAGGGCCACCTGCAGAGCGTCTACGAGAAGCTCGGCGTCTCCGAGCGGGCGGCCGCGGTGGCCGAGGCGATGCGTCGCGGGCTGATCGAGTAGCCGCCTCGGCTCGCCGGACCCCTCCGATCGAACCGGGGGCGGCCCCACCCCTCGACCCTCCCCTCGCAGGGTGGGCGGGAGCCGCCGGCTCCGCGAGCATGTCCGCCATGACCATCACCGCACCGCCGCCGAACGTCAAGACCGCCGAGGAGCTCGGCCGGCTCCGCGTCCCGCCGCTCTGCCACACCCTGATCCTCGCCGAGGATCACCCGATCTACCGCGAGGGCCTGGCCCGGGCGATCTCCGCCAACCCGCGGCTGCGCCTCGTCGGCGAGGCGGCGGACGGCGAGCAGGCCGTCGACCTGGCGGGCTGGCTGAAGCCGACGCTCGCGCTGCTCGACGTGCGCATGCCCGGCCTTGACGGCCTCGAGGCGTGCCGGCGCATCGTCGCCGCCGGGGCGACGCGGGTCGTGCTCCTGTCCGCCTTCGCGGTGCCCGAGATCGAGACGGCCGGGGTCGAGGCGGGCGCCTCCGCGTTCCTCTCCAAGGAGGCCTCGCGCCGCGAGGTGCTGCGCGCGCTCGTGTCGGTCGGCGACGGCCAAGCCGGCCTCGGGCCGCGCATGAGCGCCTGCTAGAACGCTTCCCATGCCGCTGCCCCGCGAGGACGCCAGGCGCGCCTGGGCGGTCATCCGCCTGGCCGCGCTGCCGGTCGTCTTCGTGGGAGAGCGCCTGGTCTCCCATCCGGTCGCGCGCTCATCGCCGTTCGACTGGCTGCTCGCCGCCACCGCGGTGTGGGCGCTCATCGCCCTGGCCGGCGCCTACGGGCGCCTCCCGCGGGTGGCCGCCGGGCTCGCGGCCGCGTTCGACCTCGCCGCCGTCGCCGCCCTGACCTACACCTCGGGCGGCCCGTACTCGCAGGTCCGCTCGGCCTTCTTCCTGCTGCCGGTGGGAGCGGCGGTGCTGCTCCGCCCGGCGCTCACGGCCGCCGCCTCGGCGGCGTCGGTCGTCGTCTACCTCGGCGTCTCCCTGCTCTATCCGACCCGGGACGCCGGGGACTTCGAGATCGTCCAGGTGCTCTACCTCGGCCTGCTAGGTGGGGCCGCCGTCCTCCTCTCCCTGCTGCTCACCCGCCGCTCGCAGCAGGTCGAGGCGCTCTCCGCCGCGCGGGGACGACTCGTCGCCCAGGCGCTCGATGCCGAGGAGCGGGAGCGCCGGCGCCTGGCCGAGGCACTGCACGACGAGGCGATCCAGAACATCCTCGCCGCGCGCCAGGAACTGGCGGCGGCGCCCGCCGACGGAGGGGACCTCGCGCTCGTCCAGCGCGGCCTCGACGCCACTGTCGTCCAGCTCCGCGACGCGCTGTTCGACCTGCATCCGTATCTGCTCGACCACGCCGGGCTCGAGGCCGCGCTGCGCGCCGTGGCCGAGCGAGCGGCCCGCCGCGGTGGCTTTCAGTGGACCGTGGCCGTCACGGGCGAGGTGCCGCCCGAGCGCGAGCGCCTCGTCTTCTCCCTCGTCCGCGAGCTGCTGGCCAACGCCGCGCGCCACGCCCGGGCCGATCAGGTCGACGTGCGGGTGGAGGCGAGCGGCGGGGCGCTTCGCGTATCGGCGGCCGACGACGGCGTCGGGATCGCCGACGGGCGGCTCGACCACGCCGTGCGGGACGGCCACATCGGGCTCGCCTCCTCCTTTGAGCGCGTCGAGGCGCTCGACGGGCGGCTCGACATCGTCTCCGAGGCGGGGGCGGGCACGCGGGTGTCGGCCACGATCCCGCTGCGCGCGGCAGTTCCCGCGTGAGGGTCATCGCCGGTCGCCACGGCGGCCGGCGCCTGGCCGCGCCCCGGGGGCGCGCCACGCGACCGACCGGCGATCGCGTCCGCGAGGCGCTCTTCTCGATCCTCGGGGACCTCGGGGGCCTGCGGGTGCTCGACCTCTTCGCGGGCTCCGGAGCGCTCGGGATCGAGGCGCTCTCGCGCGGGGCGGCGAGCGCGGCGTTCGTGGACTCCTCGGTGGCGTCCGTCCGGACCGTCCGGGCCAACCTCACGGCGCTCGGGATCGAGGCCGAGACGCACCGGCGCGACGCGCTCGCGTTCCTCCGCGAGGCGTCCGCCGGGAGCCGCCAATACGATCTCGTCCTTCTCGACCCCCCATACCGGGAGGCCGACGCCCTGAGCGCCGCCCTCGCCGCCGCCCTCTCGCCCGTGCTCGCGCCCGGCGCGCGGGTGGCGAGCGAGAGCGACCGGCGGGCGCCGCTCCCGCTGCCGTGGCCGCTCAGTACCGAGCGCCGCTACGGCGACACCGTCATCCGCATCCACTCCCACCCGTGACCGCCGAGCCCAAGCGCCGCATCGCCGTCTGCCCCGGGTCCTACGACCCCGTGACCAACGGCCACGTCGACGTCATCACGCGCGCCTCGAGCCTCTACGACGAGGTCGTCGTCGGCGTCGTCAACGCGTCGGTGCGGAAGTCCGGCCCGCTGTTCGGGGCGGAGGAGCGCATCGGCTTCATCGAGGAGGCCACGGCGCACCTCGGCAACGTGCGCGCCGAGCCCTTCGACGTGCTCGTCGTGGACTTCGCGCGCCGCGTCGGTGCCACCGCCATCGTCAAGGGCCTGCGCGCGATCTCCGACTTCGAGTACGAGCTCGAGATGGCCCAGCTCAACGTGCGCCAGGCACCCGACATCGAGTCGGTCTACCTGATGACCAAGCCTCAGTACAGTTTCCTCAGCTCCAGTGGGGTCAAGGAGCTGGCAACCTTCGGAGGGAGCATCGACGACCTCGTTCCCGATACCGTCGCCCGGCGATTGAAGGAAGAGCTCTCGCGCTAGCGAAAGAGAAGCACGCCATGGATGTCCTCGTTCTCATCGACAAGCTGGACGACCTCGTCCACAACGCCAAGCCGGTCCCGCTGACCGACCAGGTGCGCGTGGACAAAGAGGAGATCTACGACATCCTCGACCAGATGCGCGCGACGATCCCCGAGGAGATCAAGCAGGCGCGCTGGATCGTCAAAGAGCGCCAGGAGATGCTGGCCGAGGCCAAGCGCGAGGCCGAGCGTGTGGTCAAGGAGGCGCGCGAGCGCCAGGAGCAGCTCGTCGCTCACGAGGAGGTCACGCGCCAGGCCGAGCGCGCGGCCGAGGAGATCGTCGAGGACGCCCGCGCCCGCGAGCGCGAGATCCGCCTCGGCGCCGAGGACTACGCCGACGAGATCCTCAACACGCTCGAGGTCAACCTCTCGAAGTTCACCGCCGCGGTGCAGCGCGGGCGCGAGCGCCTGCAGGGCCGCGACGAGCCCGCCGAAGTCGCCTGAGGGCACGCTTCCGCCGCGAAGGGGTCGTCATGTCCGCCGAGCACCTCGTGATGGCCGCGCGCGCCTGAGCGGCCGCGCGCCGGGGCCCCAAGCGCTCGCCGTCCTGCCCTGATACGCGTATAGCGTGCGAAGTCAGGACACCTCGCGCGGATCGAGCGCTTGGCGCCGCGGCGGACTGGGGCGCGGGCTAGCGGGGTTCGCGCGGGACTCGACCGCACGGACGGCGGGCTAGTGTCGCTTTCCCGTGCGGCTCGAGGCGCTCGACGTGGACATCACGACGCTTGAGGTCGACGCGATCGCCAACGCGGCGAACACCGAGCTGCGCCACGGCGGCGGTGTGGCGGCGGCGATCGCGCGGGCGGCCGGTCCGCAGCTCGACTCCGAGTCGCGGGCGCGCGCGCCGGTCGGCCTCGGCGACGCGGTGGCGACGACGGCGGGGCGGATGCCGAGCCGCTGGGTCATCCATGCGGCGACGATGGAGCTCGGCGGGCCGACGAGCGCCAGGATCATCCGCCGCGCGACGGCCGCGACGCTGCGGGCGGCCGACGAGCTCGGCGCCCGCTCGCTCGCGCTCGTCGCCTTCGGCACCGGCGTCGGCGGCTTCCCCGTCGGGGAGGCGGCGCGGATCGAGGTCGCCGAGGTGCGGCGCCACGCCGACGGCGGCGGCTCCGGCCTTGAGCGGGTCGTCTTCGCCTGCCACGGCGAGCCCGTCCGCGCGGTGTTCGCGGCGGCGATCGGGTAGCCCGCGCAAGTTTCCCGGCGCGGGCCTCGCTACCTTCGAGGACCCGATCGTGCGACCCCGGCCCGCGCTCCTGCTCCTCGTCCTCGCCCCGGTCGCGCTCCTCGGCGCCGCGAGCCCCGACGCGCGAGCGCAGATGAGCCTCGCGAACGCGCCGCCCGGCGCCAACGACTTCGGCTGCCGCCCTTCCCCGGCGACAAATACCTGGGCGGCGCGCCCAAGGTCAGGCGTTACGTGGCCATGACGCCGCTCTACGCGGGCACGCAGCTCGGCGGGCTGCCCGAGTTGCGCGACGCCCTCACGCCGCTCGGCACGGTGAACGGCCATCGCGTCGCCGCCCGCCGGCTCGGCCGCCGCCGGGTCCGCGTGCGCCTGCCCCGTCGCGCGCACGGGCGCCTCAAGGTGGTCGTGCGCGCGCGCTCCCGCACCGGCCGCCGGCTCACCGCGGTGCGGTACCGGCGCGCGGGCTGCACCTCGGTCCGGCGCTAGTACTAACGTATCTCGAAGCCGTCGAGCCCCTCCGGCTCCTCGCTCGTGACCTCGACGTCGTCGACGTCGGCGTGCGAGGGGCCGGTGCGGCAGAACTCGACCATCGCCTCGAGGTCGACCGCCTCGCCCTCGAAGACCGCCTCGACGCTGCCGTCCTCGCAGTTGCGCACCCAGCCGTCGATGCCGTGGCGCTCGGCCTCCTCGCGCAGCGAGTCGCGGAAGAACACACCCTGCACCTCTCCCGTGACGAGGACCCGGCGGCGCTCCACGCCCGGTCCCTACCCA
>JBBQAA010000019.1:0-34236 GCA_038276395.1 Solirubrobacterales bacterium
GATGCGCACGATCCCCCGTAGCCGCGGCCGTAGGTTGGAGCGCTCCCGATGGCCAGTCGGTCCGGGTTGCCCGCCGGGGGGAGGTGGGCGGTCGAGCCGCAGATCATCCCGGGCGCGAAGTAGCCGACCTGGCGACGGGCAGGCGGTCCGGGTCGCGCGGAGACGAAGCCGCCGCGAGCCCGAGCCGTGGACGACGAGCGTGCGGGTCACGCGCAGCTCGTCCCCGCGGACGCTCCAGCGATCCTCGAAGGCGACCCGGACCCCGAGGGCGACCGGCACGCTCGCTCGCGCCCTCACCTCGCGGCCGGCACGGCGCACGGAGCCGTAGCCGCGGCTGATGACCGGGCGGCGAGGGCGGCGGCGGCGGGTCCGGCGCCTCGCCAGCGCTCACGCGAGCTCGGCGAGCTGGCGGTCGATCTCCGCCTCGACGTCGAGCGGCTCCTGGCCGCGGCGCAGCCGCCGGGCGTTGCGGGCGAGGACGAGCTGGCGCACCTCGTCACGCAGCTCGGGGTCGGCGGAGGAATCGGGCCCCCGCCCACCCGCGGTCAGACGGCGGAGCTCCTCCTCGATGTCCAGCGGAGGCTGGCCGCGGCGCTCCCGGCGCGCGTTCTGGGCCTCGAGCATCTGGCGGATCTCCTCGTCGCGGACGGCGACGGCGGCGGGGGAGGTGGGGGTGGGCGCGGGGCCGCGATCCTTGCCGTCGTTCAGCGAGAGCCCGCCGGAGCCGATCTGGTCGTAGAGGTCGTTGCGGAAGAAGAGCGAGCCGACGGCGATGATGGCCGCGATGATGACCGTGGCGAAGATGACGATGCCGAGCGCGTCCTGCACGCCCTACAGTCTGCCCGCATGTGGCGGCGCCTGCGCCGGAGGACCTTCGCGCCGCGCCGGCCGGCGGTCTTCCCCGAGCAGTACGGGCTCGTGATGGTCACGAGCCTCGTGCTCGTCGCCGGCATCGTGATCCTCGTGCTCGCGCTGCGCGCGTAGAGGCGGCGGATCGCCCGCGACGCGCCAGTACCCTTCCTTCCCTCAAGTTGACTGACCAGTCAATCTGTTCCTGCCAAGACTTGCCAAGGAGCTTTACGTGGTCGATTTCACGCTCACCGACGAGCAGAAGGCCCTGCGCGAGATGGCGCACGACTTCGCCGAGAAGGAGATACGCCCGGTCGCCTGGGAGTACGACAAGGAGGGCACGTGGCCCGAGCCCGTCCTGCGCAAGGCGTGGGAGCTCGGGATCATGAACAACCACATCCCCGAGGAGTACGGCGGCCCCGGCCTGAACTACCTCGACGGGTGCCTGATCGAGGAGGAGGTGTCCTGGGGCTGCTCGGGCATCGGCACCTCGATCGGCTGCAACGGGCTCGCCACCGCGCCGATCATGCTCGGCGCCTCGGAGGAGCTGAAGAGGAAGTACCTCGGGATGCTGACCGAGGACCTCGTCTTCGCCTCCTTCTGCCTGACCGAGCCGGACGCGGGCTCGGACGTCTCCGGCATGCGCACGAGCGCCAAGCGCGTCGGCGACAAGTGGGTCATCAACGGCTCGAAGTGCTTCATCACCAACGGCCAGTACGCGTCCTACTACACGGTCTACGCCAAGACCGACAAGGACGCCGGTCACCGCGGCATCTCCGCCTTCATCGTCCCACGCGACGACACCGTCACGGTGGACAAGAAGGAGGACAAGATGGGCCAGCGGGCGTCGAACACCGCGACCATCACGTTCAACGAGACGGAGATTCCCGCCGACCACCTGATCGGCGAGGAGAACAAGGGCTTCAAGCTCGCGATGATGACCCTCGACCGCACGCGCCCCGGCGTGGCGGCGATGGCCACGGGCATCGCGCGCGCGGCGTTCGAGTTCGCCACCGAGTACTCCAAGCAGCGCGTGCAGTTCGGCGTGCCGATCGCCATGCATCAGGCGATCCAGTTCCTCATCGCCGACATGGCCACGGACGTCGAGGCCTCGCGCCTGCTCACGTGGCAGAGCGCGTCGCTGCTCGACCAGGGCCGCCGCAACACGCTCGAGTCCTCCCACGCCAAGCGCTTCGCCGGCGACGCCGCGATGAAGGTCGCCACCGACGCCGTGCAGGTCTACGGGGGCTACGGCTTCATCAAGGAGTACCCCGTCGAGAAGCTCATGCGCGACGCCAAGATCATGCAGCTCTACGAGGGCACGGCGCAGATCCAGCGCCTCGTGATCGCCCGCGAGACGCTGCTCCCGCGCCGCGTCGAGGCGCCCGCTCCGGCCGCGGCGTAGAACGCCCTACCCTGCTCGCCCGCCCGGCGTCTCGTCACCGGGTCGGGCGGGGAGGGAGGAGGGTCGTGCGTGAGCGCCGCGTGACCGATCCGCGCCGCGGACCGATCAGCGCTTCGGACCGATCAGCGTGGACACTTCTGTCGCGCCTGGCGCGCATTCCTGTCCACGCACCCGCCGGGGGGAGTTCGCTGGACAGGAAGCCGCCCGCTCATCCCAGGATGCGGACGAGCTGCGCGACGAGGGACTCCGGACGCTCGACGATCTGCCTCCACGTCACGCGTATGACCCGGTAGCCGGCCGCGGTCAGCTCGAGGTCCTTGCGGCGGTCCCGTTCGAAGGCGACGCGCGTGCCGTGGCATGAGAAGGAGTCGACCTCGACGATGACGCGCTGCTCCGTAAAGAGGGCGTCGACGTTCCAGTTGCCGATCTGCTCGTTCCAGCCTGTCGGCCGCAGGCCGGCCCGCCGGATCAGATCTCGCAGCAGCGCCTCGGCGCGGGAGCGCACGAAGCCGCGCACGAGACCGAGCTCGCGCAGCCGGGGAGAGGAGCTCGCGCGCAGCTCGCGCGCGAAGACGAGGCGCCGGGCTCGGGCCTCGTTCACTAGCGGCTCGAGCCGTTCGAGCTGGGTCCGTACCGAGACGTCGAGCAGGGTGCGCAACGGGGCGGTCACGCGCAGCCCCCGGAGGCGGCGGACCTCCCCGGCCGCGAGGCCGCCGGAGTGGGGCTCGAGGCCGTGTTGGGCCCGGCACCGGCGCCCGGGGACGATGAGCTGGACGTTGCGGGGCGCCTGGGGGAGAAGGCCCCAGAGGAAGAGCGCGCTGTCGAGCGCGAGGGTCGCGGTCGGCCCGCAGGCGAGGAGGGCGGCACGCTCCCACGCGAGCTCGGTCTCGGCCCGGTGGCCGACGGAGTAGACACCGCGAAACCAGCGGTGCAGACGCCCGGTATCCACCCGGTGGGCGATCGCAGTCGGGGAGAGGCCTGCCGCCGAGAGTTCGGCGCGGGTGACGAATCCTCCGCGGCGCGAGCCATGGAGGCGACATTCCTGTCCACGGATCGTCGCGTCGTGGTGGCGTGGACAGAAGTGTCCGCCTGGCGCGCATTCCGGTCCACGGGGAGCGAGGGACGAGGGCGGGGCGCCCGTGGGTCTGCGGTACGTGGGCGGCTCACGTCGTTGAAGCGTCCCGCGCTCGCGGCCGGCGGCGCCCGCCGGCCGCGCTTCTTCACAGATCCTGGGGGCTCTGGGCGCAATACAGTCGGAGCCGTATGGCCGAGCTCGGACACGTCGCCCTCGGGACCTGGAGCGGCGGGCGCTTCATGCGCTTCGGGGAGGCGGTCGAGGACGAGCGTCTGACCGCGCTCCTCACGCCGAGCGAGGGCATCCACACGCTCCTCACCGCAGACACCTACGGCCAGGGGGAGGCCGACGCGCTCGTCGGCCGCGCGACGGAGGGCGTCCCCCGCGAGGACTACGCCCTCGTCGGCGCCGTCGGCCACGACTTCTACGAAGGGGAGCGCGAGGGCGCCAAGGGCTTTCCCCGCTTCACCGACCCCCGGCTCCGGGAGCCGAAGTACTACGCCGCCTACCTCGAGCGGGCCGCGCGCGCGAGCCTCGAGCGCTGCCGCACCGACCACTTCGACCTCCTGCTCCTCCACAACCCCGACCGCGCGGGCTACACACACCCCTTGGTGTGGGAGGGGCTGGCGCGCCTCAAGGAGCTCGGCCTGACGAAGCGGCTCGGCGTCGCGCCCGGCCCGGCCAACGGCTTCACCCTCGACCTGCTCGCCTGCTTCGAGGACTACGGCGCGCTCATCGACTGGGCGATGGTCATCCTGAACCCGCTCGAGCCCTGGCCGGGGGAGTACGTCCTGCCGGTCGCCGAGGCGCAGGGGATCAGGGTCATCACGCGTGTGGCCGACTACGGCGGCCTCTTCCACGACGACGTCCTGCCGGGCCACCCCTTCCCCGTGCACGACCACCGCACCTTCCGGCCCGAGGGCTGGGTCGAGCGCGGCCGCGCGCGGATGGAGGAGCTGCGCCCGCTCGCCGACGCCCACGGCCTGACGATGCTCCAGCTCGCCGCCGTGTGGAACCTCGCGCACCCCGCGGTCGCCTGCGTCGCGCCGACGCTCATCCAGGAGCCCGCGGGCCCGGGCACGAAGACGATCGAGGAGAAGCGCTCAGAGCTCGCCGCCACGCCCGCGGGGCGGGTCCTCTCCCGCGCGGAGGTCGAGCAGATCCGCCGCGCCGGGGACAACACCGGCTCGATGCGGCTGAAGGGCGCCGCGCCCGACCACGAGGGGGAGGAGCGGCCGGACCGCTGGGCGATCACGCCCGCGCTGGCCGAGCTCGGCGCCCGCCACGGGATCGACGCGGCCCGCGATCTCGCGCCCGTCGCCCTCCCCGCCTGAACGCTGAACCCGGAACGCCGAGGGCCGCGCCTATCGGCGCAGCCACTCCGCGACCTGCTGGCCGAGCTTCTCGGCCTGCTCGCCGAGCTTCTCCACCTGCTCGCCCGCTTCGGCGAACATCGCCTTGAAGCGCTCGGCGTAGAAGTCGGCGGCGTCGCCCGCCTCGGCCCGCGCGTCGGTCTCGGCGTTGCGGCGGATGTAGTCCCCGCCGACGATCCGGTCGTACTCCCGGCTCTGAACCCAGCGCATGATCTCGCTGGCCCGGCGCACAGCATTGCCGTGGTCGGCGCCGGCCTCGAAGAAGAAGCGCCGGAGCCGGTCGCGCGGATCGTCCCACTGCTCGTACTCGAGCGCCTGGGCCATGAAGGCGTCGAGCGAAAGCTCGCGCGAGGGCGTTCCGCTCGCGGTGACCATGAGCAGCCGGCAGACGATCTCCGGGTCGCGCACGGCGAGCACGGCGGCGCGGTCGCAGGAGAGCTCGGCGGCGCGGTACCACTCGAGCAGCACCGAGCGCACGGCGCGCAGGGGCAGGCTGAAGGGGAACGGCACCGCGCGGCCGGCGGCGAGCACGAGGATCTGCAGTGCGGTGCGGTAGAGGACGTGGTCGGAGAGGATGTGCCCGAGCTCGTGGGCGATGACCGCGCGCAGCTCGTCGGCCTCGAGCTTCTCGTGCAGCGCGGAGAAGAGCACGATCATCGGGTCGGTGGCGCCGATCGTCAGCGCGTTGGCCTCCGCCCACTGGGCCACGTAGACGTGGTGGCCGGCGTCGATGTCGAGCGCGTGCACGGCGCGCTTGTAGGCGGCGTGGGTGTCGGGGAGCTGGTCGGGCCCCACCTTGACGGCGTTGCCGAGCAGCACCTGGCGCAGCGCCCGCTCGTAGCCGAACTCGATCAGCCTGCGCACGACGGTGTCGAGCATCGGCACCTGGGCGAGCGCCGCGGTCGCCGCCCGGTCGGCCGGATGCTCGTAGGCCTTGGCGGAGATCCCCGTAAGCTGCGGATCGGCGGGTACCACGTCCTCGGCCACGGCGCGGACACTACCCTTCCTCCTCAGGATGGGGGTGACCCACGAAGCGCCCGCGGCGGGCCCCGGCTCGCAGGATCCGCTTGTCGGCGACCTGCGCCGCGCCGGGCTTCTCCCCCTCCTCGTGCTGCACTTCGCCGGGCGCGGGCGCTGCTACGGCTCGATGCTGATGGAGCGGATCGGCGCGCTCACGCAGGGCGCCCTGTCGGTCAACCCGAACACGATGTATCCCCTGCTCAAGGGGATGGAGAAGAAGGGTCTGCTCGCCGGGGAATGGGAGCACCCGCGGCGGAAGTCCCGCCGCTTCTACGTCATCACCGAGGCGGGCGAGGCCGAGCGCCGCCGGCTCGCCGGCGAGCTCGCGCCCCGGCTCGAGCGGATCCAGGGATCGATCGAGCGGATCCGTTCAGAGCTCGGCCCGTGAGGACCGCGCGCGCCCGGGTCTTCGTCCCCGGCCCCGTCTTCGAGGCCGAGGCCCTGTGGTACGACCTCCGCCGCTGGCCCGCCTTCGTCGAGGGCTTCGGCGCCGTGCGCCGCCAGGAGGGTGAGTGGCCGCGGGCGGGCAGCGTCCTCGTGTGGGACTCGCGGCCCAACGGGCGCGGCCGCGTCGTCGAGCGGGTCACGCGCTACGAGCCCCGCGCCGGGCAGACGACGGAGGTCGAGGACGGGCAGCTCACGGGCGCCCAGCAGATCGCCTTCACCCTCGGCGAGGCGGGCGCCCCCGCCCGCATCGAGCTCTCCCTCGCCTACTCCCTGAAGCGAGGCGGGCCGCTCATGGCGCTGACCGACATCGCCTTCATCCGCCGCGCGCTCAGGGACTCCCTGCGCCGCACGCTGCTCGCTTTCACGCGGGAGCTCGAGGGCGACCGCGCCCTCGGCGTGTCATAAACTCGGCGACCCGCGGGGACGGGAGCCGAATCCCGTCCCCGTCGCTTGGAACATCCCCTCCCCGAGACAAGGAAACGCATACATGTTCGTGTTCAAGGCCGGCGTGCTCGGTGCCGGGACGATGGGCGGCGAGATCGCCTACTCGATCGCCAACGTCGACATCCCCGTCGTCATGAAGGACGTCAAGCAGGAGTTCGTCGACAAGGGGCTCGAGAAGGCGCGCTCGCTCTGGCAGGCCCGGGTCGAGAAGGAGAAGATGACCGAGGAGGAGCTCGAGGCCAAGATGGCCCTCATCACGGGCACGACGGACTACGCGGACTTCGCCGACGTCGACTTCGTGATCGAGGCCGTGCCCGAGAAGATGGAGATAAAGCAGGCGGTCTACGCCGAGCTCGACGCCGCCACGCCCGGCCACGCGATCCTCGCCTCGAACACGTCCTCGCTCTCGATCGCCGAGATCGGCGAGGCCACGACGCGACCCGAGAGGGTCGTCGGGTTCCACTACTTCTATCCCGCCTCGATCATGCCCCTGATCGAGATCGTCGAGGGGGAGGACACCGCGCCCGACACCGTGCGCACGGCCTTCAACTTCGCCCAGGCGATCCGCAAGCAGCCGATCGTCTGCCGCGAGGTGCCGGGCTTTGTGGTCAACCGCATCCTCAACTCCGGCATCTCGGAGATCTGGCGGGCGCAGGAGGAGGGCCAGCTCTCGATCAAGAAGATCGACGCCGCCTTCGAGGACGCCAAGGTCACGCCGATGCCGCCGTTCTTCCTCGTCGACCTGCTGGGGCTCGACACCGTCCACCACGTGGCCGAGCACCTGAAGGAGTCCTACGGCGACCGCTTCTACGTCCACGAGGGGATGGGCAGGCTCGTCCATGAGGGCAAGCTCGGCGCCAAGACCGGCGGCGAGGGCTTCTACAAGGACGGCGAGCCGAACATCGAGGGCGACGGTGATCCCGACGGCGAGGAGCTGACCGAGCTGCTCGCGCTCAAGACGATCGTCGAGGCCTGCCTGCTGCTGGAGGATCGCGACTGCACCGTGCGGGAGATCGACCTCGGGCTCATGGCCGGCGCCGGCCTTGACCCGCGCCGCGGCCTCCTGCCGCCCTTCATGCGCGCCGACGCCGAGGGGCTCGACATGATCCTCGAGCGCCTGGAGGACGCCGAGGAGAAGCACGGCGAGCGCTTCGCCGCGCCTGCCATCCTCCGCCGCCTCGTGGCCGCCGGGCGGCTCGGGGCCAAGGCCGGTTCGGGCTTCTACTCCTACCCGCAGCCCGACGACGGCGACCAGTCGGAGACGGTGAAGCTCGAGACCCGCGAGCACGGGGTGGGCATCGCCTGGCTCGCCAACGGGCAGGTCAACTCGATCTCCCCCCAGGTGATCGAGGACCTGGGGACGACGTGGGAGCGGGCGAAGTCAGCCGGCGAGATCCGCGCGCTCGTCATCGCCTCCTCCTCGCCCGTCGTCTTCAGCGCGGGCGCCGACATCAAGGCTTTCACGAAGATGGACGAGGCGGCGGGCAAGGACCTGATCGACAAGGGGCACGCCGTGCTGCGCGACCTCGGCCGCGCCGGGATCGCGACCCTCGCCGCGGTCAACGGCCTGGCCTTCGGCGGCGGCTGCGAGCTGGCCATGGCCTGCGACGTGCGGATCGCCGCCGACTCCGCCTCCTTCGGACAGCCGGAGATCAAGCTGGGGATCATCCCCGGCTTTGGCGGCACGCAGCGGCTGCCGCGCCTCGTGGGCGAGGCCAAGGCCAAGGAGATGAACCTGACGGGCGACGCGATTCGCGCCGAGGAGGCCTACGAGCACGGTCTCGTCAACGAGGTCGTGCCCGACGAGGAGCTCCTGGAGACCGCGCTCAACTGGGCCCGGAAGCTCGCGAGCCAGGCGCCGATCGCCGTCGAGCAGATCAAGCGGGTCTCGAACGCCGGAGACCTCGACGAGGGGATCGAGGCCGAGAAGCAGGGCTTCGCCGCGGCGTTCACCTCGGAGGACGCGAAGGAGGGGATCGGGGCATTCCTCGGCAAGCGCCAGCCGAAGTTCGCGGGGAGGTAGCCGCGCTGGCCGAGCTCGTCGCGGCGGCGGCGGGCTCGGTCGTCGCGCTGACGGGTGCGGGGATCTCGGTGCCCTCCGGGATCCCCGACTTCCGCACGCCCGGCACCGGCCTGTGGGCGAACGTCGACCCGATGGAGGTCGCGCACATCGACATCTTCCGCCGCGACCCCGAGCGCTTCTGGCGCTTCTACGGCTCGCGCTTCGATTCCCTGCGCTTGAAGGCGCCGAACGGCGGCCACCGGGCGCTGGCCGCGCTCGAGGCGCGCGGCCTCCTGCGCGCGGTCGTGACGCAGAACATCGACCGCCTGCACGCCGCGGCGGGCACGCGCGAGCTCGTGGAGATGCACGGCTCGATCGCCTCCTCGGGGTGCCTTCGGTGCGGGGCGTCGTTCCCGCTCGACGACGTCCGGGGGCGCCAGGCCGCCGACCCCGCGGGCGTGCCGCGGTGCGACTGCGGGGCTCCGCTCAAGCCCGGCGTCGTCCTCTTCGGCGAGCATCTGGATGCGGCGGCGCTCGAGCGGGCGCACGCGCTGGCCCAGCACGCGGAGCTCCTGCTGTGCGTCGGCTCCTCCCTCGAGGTCTGGCCGGTCGCGCAGCTTCCCGAGGTCACGCTCGCCGCCGGCGGGCGCGTGGCGCTCATGACGCGGGGCCCGACGCCCTACGACGACCGCGCCGCGCTCAAGCTGACCGGCGACGTCGAGGCCGAGCTCGAGGGTCTTCTCTCCCGCTTGTAGAGCTCGAGGAGGATGAGCGCCAGCGCCACCGGCACGGTGGCGGGAAGGTCGCTGCGGACGAGGAAAAGCAGATCCCACAGGCCGGCGAGGAGCACGACGAGGAGCGCCGCGACCTGGCGGTTCCGCCGCGCCTCGGCGGCGAGGACGGCGCCGAGGACGGCGGCGATGAACAGGTCCCCGTAGCCCATGATCGCCGTGCCGAACTCGACGAGCTGGAGGCGCGGGAGGCCGACGGCGGGCACGGCGGCGTTGAGCGTGGCGTTCGGCGCCTGCAGGGTCTGGCCGAAGACGAGGAGCGCGTCGAGCGCGGCCATGACGAGGATCCCCGCCCGCAGCGCCCACGGCGGCGCGAGGCGCGCGAGGCCGAAGGCCAGGGGAACGGTCGAGAGCGCGGTCAGCGCGAGCGCCGCGGCCTGCCCGGGCAGATGGTCCTGATCGGCCCACGCCAGCGCGAGCGCGGCGGCGGCGAGCGCGGCGGCGGGCGCGGCGCGGCGGGGCTCGGCGCGCCCGCGGGCCAGCGCCCAGGCCGCGAGCGGCGGGCAGGCGAGGAAGGCCAGCCAGGCGTAGAGGTCGGCCGAGCGCGGTACGAGGGCGATGAGCCCGACCGTCGCCCCCAACGAGATCGGGAGGATCCACGCCCAGCCCGTGCCCCGCAGCCGCGCGAGCTCCCTCGGCACCCGGGGCGCGGGCGCGGCCACGAGCGCACCCTGGGCGAGGAGGAGAACGGCGTCCGAGGGGACGAACGCGAGCACGCGCGGAGCGTAGGGCGCAACCGCCGAAGGGGACTGTCCCTCCCGTTCGCCTATTCCCCGGCCGCGGCCTCCTCCAAGAGGTCGAGCGCGTCCTGCAGCCCGTCCTCCATGCCCGACTCGATGTGGGCGTCGCGGTGCTCCCGCCGGTTGTGGGCCACGAGGATCGTGAGCGTCGAGCCCCCGGCCCGCGGCGCGAAGGTGATCGTGCTGAGCGCCTCGCCGTCCGGGAACCCCTCGTAGACCTCGGTGGCGACGATCCGCTCGTTCGGGACGATCTCCCGGTAGACCCCGTGGAAGGCGACCTCGGTCCCGTCCGGCGTCTCCATGGCGAACCGCCAGGAGCCGCCGACGTGCAGGTCGATCTCGGCGACGGTGACCTCGCCGCGCTTGGCGTTCCACCAGCGCTGCACGAGTTCGGGCGTCGTGTAGGCCCGGTAGACCGCCTCGGGCGGCGCGTCGAAGTCCCGCGTGATCAGGATCTCCTTCTCCGACGGCAGGGTGACCACGGCGGAGCGGCTACGTGACATCGTCCTCATTCCCTTGCTCCTTCATCTCCTCGAGGACCTCGTCGAGGGCCTCGAACCGTTCGTTCCACGCCCGCTCGTAGGCGCCGACCCAGCGGTGGATCGGCTCGAGCGGGCGCGCGTTCAGCCGGTAGATCCGCTGACGGCCGTCCTCGCGCACGTCGACGAGGCCGACGGTGCGGAGCACCCGCAGGTGCTTGGAGACCTGCGGCTGCGCGAGGCCGAGCGCGCCGACGAGCTCGCCGACGGGCCGTTCGCCTCGGGCGAGCAGGTCGAGGAGCTCCCGGCGGCGCGGCTCGGCCACCGCGCTGAACGCATCCGCCGTCGTCGGAGTTCGAGCCACGCCGGCATCATATACCGATATAAGAATATGTCAGGGATGGGGCACGAGACCGGCGGCCAACGTCCCCGCCAGGTAGGTCGCGACCATGACCCCGGCGATCGCCGCCCCGGCCGCCACTCCCGCGTAGTAGGAGACGTAGATGCCCCCGAGCCCCGCCAGCGCGGCGAGCCCGGCGGCCAGGACCATCATCGGCGCGAGCCGGCGCGTGAGCCGTCGCGCCGTCGCCGCCGGAGCGATGAGCACGGCGACCACGAGCAGGTTGCCGAGCCCCTGCACGGCGACGAGGACGCTGACGGCGATCAGCCCGACCACGAGGAGATCGAGCCGCCCGGCCCGCACGCCGAGCGCCCGCGCTCCGCCACGGTCGAAGCCGAGCAGGGCCAGGCGGCCGTGGAGCACGGCGAGGGACCCGAGCACGATGACGGCGAGCGCCGTCGCCAGCGCCAGGTCGGCGCCCGAGACGGCGAGCGGATCCCCGAAGAGCAGCCCCTCGATCCCCGGCGGCGAGGCGGGGGAGAGGGCGATGAGGACGCCGAGTCCGAACAGTGCGGTGATGGCCACGGCGACGCCGGTCTCCGCATCCCCCGAGCGCGCGGCCAGCCCCACCCCCACCGCCCCCCCGGCGAGCCCGGCGGCGCCGCCGAGGAGCAGCGGCAGACCCGTGAGCGCCGCGAGGACGAGCCCGGGGAACATCGCGTGGGCCAGCGACTCGGCCGCGTAGGAGAGCTCGAGCAGGACGACCCACACGCCGAGCGCGCCCGCGCTCGCGGCGATGAGCACGAGCTCGAGGAGCGCGCGGCGCACGGTCGGGTCCCGCCACGGGTCGAGCAGCGCGTGGGCCATCTCAATGATGGTGGGCGGGGAGGATGACGAGGCCTCCGCCGTCGACGCGGACAAGCGAGCCGCCGTAGGTCGCGGCGACGGCTTCGGGGGTGAGGACCGCCTCGGGTGTGCCGCAGGCGATCGCGCGCCGGTTCAGGCACAGCACCCGCTCCCACCCGCGGGCCTGCTCGAGGTCGTGGGTGGCGATGAGAATCGCCCGCCCCTCCGCCGCAAGGGCGCCGGTCAGCGCCTCGAGCCGCTCGGCGCTCGGCGCGTCGAGGCCGGTGAAGGGCTCGTCGAGCAGGAGCACCCGGGCGTCCTGCACGAGCGCGCGCGCGATCAGCACCCGCTGGCGCTGGCCGCCCGAGAGCGCCCCGAAGCTCGCCCCCGCGCGGTCCTCGAGCCCGACCGCGGCCAGCGCGGCGCGGGCCGCCGCACGCTCCCGCCGCCCGGCCCGCCGCCACCACGGGCGCCCGGCGATCGTCCCCATGAGGACGACGTCGAGGGCGGAGACGGGGAAGTCGAGGCGCGAGCGCTCGGTCTGCGGGACGATCGCCGCACGGCCCGCCTGCCTCACCGACCCCCGGTGGGGAAGCTCGCCGGTCAGGACCCGGAAGAGCGTCGTCTTCCCGCCGCCGTTGGGGCCGAGGACGGCGATCCGCTCACCCGCCGCGGCGGTGAGGGAGACGCCCGAGATGGCGTCGTGAGCGCCGCCGTAGCCGGCGCTCACATCCGCGAGGACGAGGAGCGGCGTCATACCGCCCCGCAGCCGCGCCGCCCGCCGGTGAAGCCGCGGACCATGGCCTCGGCGTTGGCCGCCTCCATCCCGAGATAGGTCGCGCCCGGCGAGCCCGCCGGCCCGAGCGCGTCGCCGTAGAGCGCGAGTTCCGAGCGCGCGCCGGTCTGCCGCGCGATCGCCTGGGCGAGCTTCGGGCTGAGCGAGCGCTCGGGGAAGACGGCGCGCACGTGCTCGCGGCGGATCAGCGCGCTCAGGCGCGCGACGTCGCGCGCGGAGCTCTGCGCCTCGGTGGTCTGGGAGGGGATGACCGCGCCGACCACGGTGATCCCGTAGCGGTCGGCGAAGTAACCGAAGGCGTCGTGGTCGGTGACGAGCTTTCGCTGCGCGCGCGGGACGGCCGCGAAGCACGCCGCGATCCGGCGGTCGAGCCGGCGCACGCCCGCGGCGTAGGCCCGGCCGCGAGCGAGGATCTCCGCCCGGCGGGGCGGATCGAGCGCGGCGAGGCGCCGCGCCAGCGCGATCGTCACGGCGGCGACGTTCCGCGGGTCGTGCCACCAGTGCGGGTCGTAGCGCGAGGCCTCGGGCCCGGCGGACTCCCCGGGCCGGCGAAACGGGGTGAGCGCGGGGGCGACGGTGAGGACGGCACCGCCCTCCCCGGTGGCGCTGACGAGCTTGGCCATCCACGCATCGAGGCTGTCCCCCGATTCGACGACGAGCCTCGCGCCAGCCACCGCCCGGGCGTCGGAGGGCCGCGGCTCGTACTCGTGGGGATCCGTGTTCGGCTGGAGGATCTGGTGGACGTCGAAGTCCGGCCCGCCGACGGCGCGCAGGACATCGCCGAGCTGGGTCGTCGTCGCGACGACCGGGATCCCGCCGCGGGCGGCCGCCCCCGCGCCGCAGCCGGCGAGCGCGAGGCCGGCGGCGATCAGCACGAGCGCGAGCGCGGGGGCGGCGAGACGCGACGCCCGCAACCGGCGCGCCGCCACCGAGACGGCGAACCCCGCGCCAGCGAGGACGGCGATGCTCGCCCCGGGCGGCGCGTTCGTCCGGTCCGCGAGCCACAGGCCGGCGACGCCCTCGGCCGCCGCGAGTCCCACCGTGAGGAACTGCCAGCGGCCGACCCGCCGCGCCCACGGGCGCGTCGTGGCCGCCGGCACGACGAGCAGGGAGCTGGCGAGCAGCGCGCCCACAGCGGTGAGGCTCGCCACGGCGGCCAGCGCGACGAGGCCGAGCAGGGCGGCGTCGGGGAGTGAGGAGGCGAGGCCCTGCCCGCGCGCGGCGCCGGGGTCGAAGCCGACGGTGAGCCAGCGCTGCCCCAGCGCGAGGCTCGCGCCCGCCGCCAGCAGCGAGACCGCGGCGGCGATGGCGACGTCCCGCCCCTCGATGGTCAGGAGGCTCCCGAAGAGCAGCGAGTCGAGCTGCGCGCCCGAGCTAAAGACGTCCGAGGCGAGGATCACTCCCGCCGCGAGGGCGCCGACGAGCGCCAGCGCCGTGGCCGAGTCGTGCCCGCCCGCACGCCGCCGCAGCGCGGGGGAGAGCGCGAGGGCGAAGAGCGCGCCCGTGCCCGCGGCGCCGAGCGGGGCGGCGAACGAGAGGCCGTCGGCGAGCACGAGCCCGGGAAAGGTGGCGGTGGCCACGGCGTGGGTGAAGAAGGCGAGGCCGCGCAGGACGATCCACGGGCCGAGGACGCCGGCGGCGAGAGAGAGCGCCAGCACCTCGAGGACGCCGCGCTGGAGGTAGGGCAGCGTGAGGAGATCCCACACGCCGGGGAGCTTACAAGGTGAGAACGAGTCTCAGGATTGGAGGCAGCGGCGGCACGAGCCGCGCAGGACGACCTCGTGGTCGCGGACCTCGACGTCGAGCCGCCGGGCGAGCGCCTCGATCGCGCGCTCGAGCCCGGGGTCGTGGAAGGGGATGAGCTCCCCGCAATCCTCGCAGACGACGTGGTGGTGGTGCTCGCCGTCGGGGCGGACGGGCTCGTAGCGCGCGAGCCCCTCGCCCGTCTCCACGCGCTGGACGAGCCGGTGGGCGGCGAGCAGGTCGAGCCCGCGGTAGACGCTCGCGCGCCCGATCCGGCGCCCGCCGGCACGCAGGCGATCGTCGATCTCCTGGGCGGTCAGGGCGCACGGCTCCTCGGCGAGCACGGCGATCACCGCGTCGCGCGCGCCCCCGCGCTTGTGGCCGGCGTCGCGCAGGACGCCGTGGGCGTGCTCGTCCCAGGAGCGCGTGGCGGCCATGCTCCGGAGGCTAACGCGCAGCCCGCGCTCAGAGCCGCGCCGCCCGCGCCCGCAGCGCGGCCTCGAGCCGCTCGAGCGCGTGGCGGACGGCCTCCCGGTCCGGCTCCCCGAGCGGCCCGGCGAGGGCGGAGGCGGCGGCCGACCGCGTGCCGGGGGCCAGCGCCTCGAGCTCGGCCAGGCGCGCCGCGGCGTCGGGGAAGCTCCGGGTCCCGAGCTCGGCCAGCGCCGTCTCCAGGGCGAGACCGGTCCCGAGGGCGGCGAGCCGGTCGCCGCCCGTATCGAGATCGGCGCGGGCGCGCAGCGCGAGCTCCTCGCAGGCCAGGGCGGGGAAGCGGTCGGCGAGGATCGCCGCCGTGTGCTCCTGCGGGCGCAGCGCGCTCGCCCGGCGCAAGAGCCGGGCGGCCGAGCGGCCCGCGGGCAGCTCCCGCGCCTCCCCGAGCCGGCCCTCGGCCGCCTGCTCGCCCGTGCCGAAGCCGACGCGGACGGCGATCGCTTCCTCGCGCCGGGGTACGCGCACGGCGGGGTCGGCGTGCGCGACCCGGTGGGCGACGAGGAGCCGGGCGAGGATTCCGAGCGTGCGATCGACCTCGTCGTCCCCGGCGCCGCGGAGCCAGCGCTCCGCCTCGGTGGCGCCGTCGAACGGTCGCGCGGCGTCGATCACCGTCGCGCGGCCGGTCGTGACGGGGGCGGGCTCGGGCACGGTCTCCGGCTCGAGGGACCGTCCCCGGCCACCGCGGCGCCGGCTCAGGCGGCGGCGCTCGGGCGCGCCGAGCGTTCGCGTGACGACGATGTCGGTCGGGGTCGCGTCCCCCGCGCGGATCACGTGGCGGCCGTCGGCGGGCCCGAGGGCCCAGGGAAAGTCGAACTGGACGAGCGGGAACCGGCGCGCGCCGGGCCCGGGACCTTCGCTAATCGCCCGCGCCCGGCTTGACCTTGATCGCGTACTTCGAGGCCTTCGGGCTGACCTTGGGGTTCGGGATCGAGTTCAGCCGGTCGATCAGGTGGATCCACTGCCCGGGCTTGAGGATCGCCGCGATCTGCCGGCCGAGCTTCGAGTTCTCCCCGAAGAGGGGCTGGAAGCCGAGGTGGATGTGGTTGAAGTGGTCGGGCATCGCCAGCGTGTTGTCGGTGCCGCGGAACGTCATCAGCGAGATGATCTGGTGCGGCTTCATCGTCCCCTGCAGGGTCAGGAGGCGGCGGATGGTGATGTCCGTGATCGACCCGGGGCCCTGGTGGCCGACGATCGGGATCCCGTTGATCGCCCCGATGTCGACCGCGTTGCCCGAGGAGTGCTCGGAGACGTTGCCGCTCGACGTGAGGAAGGAGTGGCCGCACTCGAGCGCGGTGACCGTCGGGTCAAGACCGGAGGCGACAAGGAACTCGAGCGTGGCGAGCACGCGGCGATCGACCAGCCCGCCCTCGATGTCGCGGCGGCCGCAGGAGTAGAGCTTCACCTTGGGGTCGGCGAGGACGCGGCGCTGGAGCTCCTCCTTGGACATGAGCAGAACCTGGCCGACGGACGGGTCCTTGGCGCCCGGCCCGAAGAACGGGTTCTTGTCCGCCGCGCGGTAGATGGCGGTGGCCTCGAGGAGCTTCCAGCCGTCGAGGATCGGCTTCGGATCGACGAGCGGTGAGCCCTTGCCGGCCGGGCGGACCTCGAAGCGCAGGTGGGCGGCGCGCACGGCCTCGCGCTTGCCGACACGGCCGAGGATCGTGCCCGCGATGACCTGCGAGCCGACCTTCAGGCGCTTGAGCACGACGTCTCGGCGCTTGAGGCCGAGGGCGACCGTGAAGTAGTTCTTGAAGGTCGTGAAGCGCGGGGTCGCGGCGAGCTGGCGCCGGCCGCCGTGGGCGAGGGCGAGGGGCCGGGTCGGATGGGCGAACAGGCGCTCCTTGGTCACGCGCACGCGCGGGACGATCCGGAGCGGCGCCCCGGCGGGCTTGGCCGCCTTCGTCGGCGCCGGCTTGGCGCGCTGGACCCCGGCGCTGGCGGGCAGGCTCGGCTTCGGGTCGCGCCTGGGGAGCTTCAGCTCCCTGCGGATCTGCCGGGGCGACACGTTCTTCGGCTTCGGCACCGCGTAGAAGCGGGAGACCTTGCCGAGCTCGCCGTAGGTGTAGGAGTTGCCGTACACGTCCTGGAGGACGACGTAGCGCCCGAGCCGCTTCGAGCGGCCAACCCTGGTCACGCGGCCGTCGTTGACGGCGATGACGGGCGAACCCTTCTTCGCGTAGACGTCGATGTACTTGCGCGCGACGTCGGAGGCCACCGGGAGGGCGGCGTTCCCGCCCTTGATCTTCTTGGCCGCCGTGGCGGGATCGACCGCGTCGGCGTACCGGGCCTTGGCCGCGACCGGGAAGTGCCCCTGGGTCAGGCCGCTCAGCGAGCCGACGAGGCCGGCGGGCAGGCCGCCGATGAGCTTGGCGCGCAGGAGCACCGACTGGACGTACCAGTCGGCGTGGTTGTAGGCGAAGATCGACTTGGGGACGTTCGTGTCGGCCCCGGCCGCCTTCAGGTAGCGGGCGGCGGAGAAGATCGCGTCGACCGGGTTGTACGGGTCCTTGACGCCGTCGCCGTTGGCGTCGACGCCCCAGCGCTTGAACGTGGAGGGCAGGAACTGCATCCAGCCCACGGCGCCGGCGGAGGAGACGTTGAGGTTGCGGCCGTAGTCGGTCTCGATCTCGTTGATCGCGGCGAGCACCTGCCACGGCACCCCGTACTCGATGCCCGCGGCCTGGTAGATCGGCAGCAGGAAGGGCGGGATGCGGAAGCGGTCGATGAAGAAGTTGGGGACGCCGATCGCGGCCGGGCCGGGCTGGGCGAAGGAGAAGGTCGGGTTGGCCGCGGTGGGGACGCCCACCTGGCCCTGCTTGACCTGCTTGACCTGCCTGACCTTCTTCGGGCCCGAACCCTCAGTCTTGGCTTGACCCTTAGGTGCCGTGGCCTTCTTGCCCGAGGAGCTCGGCTTCTGCTTGGAGGAGCCCGAGCCCTTGGGCGCGGAGGGCCCGGACGGCGTCGTGGGCGTGGTCGTCGGCCCCGTCGTGGTCGTGGTCGTGGGCGTCGTGGTCGTGGGCGTCGTGGGCGTCGTGGTCGTGGTCGTGGGCGTCGTGGTCGTCGTGGTCGTCGTCGTGCCCGTCCCCGTCGTCGAGGTAGTGCTCGGCGCCGCCGGGTTCGGCTCGGAGACCCCGACGATCGGCAGCGAGACGTTCGGGATCTTGATCTGGTCGAGCGGAGTGCCCGGCGGCACGTCGACCGTGACGACGACCGTCTGCCCGCCGAGCAGCTTGACGACGAGCGTGCGCTGCTGTGCGGAGGCGGGCAGGACCGCCAGGCCGAGACCCGCAGCGAAGGCGGCCGCCGTAGCGACCGTGACCAGAAGCTTCCTCATCCTCATGGGTACGGCGAGTCTCCTCCCGCGCGGCAAGCTACCACGCCGATGTCGTCAGAGGCGCAAGCTACCCGTCTTCCCGGCGCTTCGCAACGGGGAACCGGTGTCACGGATCGTGGATCGGCCGCTCGCCGGTCGACCTTGAGGGGGAAAAGCAGGCCGGAGCGCCGTCCTCCGGGGCCTACCCTCCCCGTCATGGCCGACGACGATGGGCTCCGCCGGCGCCTGACCCGGCACGGGGAGGGCGCGCTCGGGCGCATGACCCAGGAGCTGCTCGAGAACCCGCTTGTGACGTCGGCGTTGGCCCGCGCCTTCGAGGCGCGGGAGCGGGCGGTGCAGGCCCAGGAGCTCACGCTCGCCGCCCTGAACCTGCCGAGCGCGGCGGATCTCGAACGGCTGACCCGCCGCATCCGATCGGTCTCCGGTCGGCTCGAGGGGATCGAGGATGCCGTCGACCGCCTCGAGGAGCGGATCGAGGGACTTGGCGCGTCCACCGCCCTTGACCGGCGGCTCGCCGCGCTCGAGGGCCGGCTCGAGGCCATCGCCGGGGAGCTCTCCGCCGTACACGAGGCCGTGCAGGCGGGCGCCGGGGCGCCGCCTCCCGGCCCACAGCGCATCCGCGTCGAGGACGCCTCGGGCTGAACGGCCGCGCCGGCGCTCACGCGAGCGCCCGGGCGGCGGCCGCGCCGAGACCGCGGGCGGCGTCCTCGAGCGTCCCGTCCGTGATGCGCTCCCGATCCGCGGCCCCGCCGAGCACGTCCGAGATCGCGAGCAGCGATGCGGCACGGACCCCGCGCATCCGGGCGAGCGTGAAGAGGGTGGCCGTCTCCATCTCGACAGCCAACGCGCCCGCCGCCCGCCAACTTTCGCGCCGGGTCCGCTCCTGCCCCGCGTCCCGGGGATAGAACAGGTCGGCGGAGACGATCCGACCGCCCCGGGCCCCCGCGCCGAGGAGCGCGGCGGTGAGTTCGGGGTCGCCCGGCTCGAGCGCTTCGGCGCCGAGCGCCCGGCTCGTGCCGTCCTCGGCCAGCGCCTCGGTGACGGCCAGGAGCTCACCCAGGGCGAGCGCCGGGTCGAGCGCCCCGCAGGTCCCGACCCGCACGAGCCGGAGCGCGCCGAGCCCGATCAGCTCCTCGATGACGATGGCGGCGCTCGGCCCGCCCATCCCCGTGCTCTGGATCGTCAGCGGCTCGCCGTCCGGCGCTGCGCCGGTGTAGCCCCAAAGCCCGCGATGGTGGTTGAACATCCGCGGCGCGTCGAGCACGGACTGGGCGATGAGGAGGGCACGGCCCGGGTCGCCCGGCAGGAGCACCCGCTCGGCCAGGCCGGCCGTCGGGCGGAGGTGGACCGGGGACACGGCCCCGGACGATATGCGCGAGGATGGCCCGCCCGGCGCCCGGCCCCGAGCGCGTCATCCTCATCCCCGCCCGTGACCGAACGAAAGTTCCCATTGACACGAGCCCTCGCTCGGAGTACACCTACCGGGCACAGGTTCGAACACGTAGGCCGGAGAGTGGGCGGTGCGCCGCCCGCAAGGCGCCGCCCCCCGCGTAGGCGAAGGGACGAGCGCCGCGGCCGACGCAGCGGGCCGCTTCGCCCGCGCGTGGCGGGGCCGCAGAGATGCGACCCCGCCACGGAACTTTGCGTGGCCGGCCGGCGCCGATGAGCCCCGAGGCCGCGCTCCCGACGCTCGCTGAGGTCGCGCGGCGCGTCGGCGTCCCGCCCGCGACTCTGCGCCGCTGGGTCAACGCCGAGCTCGTCGAGCTTCCGCACGAGGGCTGGAGCCCGCCGGCGGTGGCCCAGGCCCGCATCGTGGCCCGGCTGCGCTCGCGCGGGCGCACCCTGGCCGAGATCCGCCGCGCCTCCGAGGCCGGGCAGCTCGCCTTCGGCTACCTCGAGGATCTCTTCGCCCACGCCGGCGGCGAGGTCTCGCTCGAGGACGCCGCGGCCGCCACCCGTCTCGAGCCCGCGCTGATCCAGCGGATCCTCGGGCTGCTCGGCTTCGGCGGCCTCGAGCCGGAGACCGTGCGCGCCGAGGACCTGCGCCTGCTCGACTACATCGCCTCGGTCCTGCGCTCCGGCTACCCGCTCGTGGCCTTCCTCCAGCTCGCGCGCGTATACGGTCAGGCTCTGGCCCAGATCGCCGACGCCGAGGTCCGTCTCTTCCACATCTACGTCCACGAGCCGCTGATCCGCGACGGCGTGCCCGCGCTGGAGATCGCCGAGGAGATGGAGTCCCTGGCCCGCGACCTGCTGCCGCTCGCCTCGCCGATGATGGAGCACGTCCACTTCCGCTTCCTGCAGCACTTCGTCGAGCAGGACGTCGTCGGGCACATGGAGACGGACCTCGACGGCGCGGAGCTCGAGCTCGGGCGCCTGCGCGTGGCCATCGCCTTCGCCGACCTCGCGGGCTACACGCGCCTCACCGAGGAGGCGGGGGAGGCGGAGGCCCACGGCGCGGTCGAGCGCTTCGTCGAGGCCGTCTCCTCCTCCCTGCCCGACGAGGCGCGGATCATCAAGACGATCGGCGACGAGGTGATGATCGTCGGGCCGGATGCGTCGGCGCTGACCGACTGGGCCGTGGCCTTCCAGGAGTTCTACGACGAGCGGCCGCTGCCGCGGATCGGGATCCACGTGGGCGAGACGCTCTACCGCGACGGGGACTACTACGGGCGCGAGGTCAACCTCGCCGCCCGCGTGGCCGCCCGCGCGGCGGGTGGAGAGGTGCTCGTCACCCGGCCGGTCGTGCGGGCGGCCGCCGCCCAGCTCGAGTTCGACCAGGTCGCCGAGGTCAAGCTGAAGGGCTTCACCTCGCCGACGGAGCTGTTCCTCGCCCGCCCGGCCGAGGACTGAGAAGGAGACCGACATGCCGAAGTGGACCACCGCCGACATCCCCGACCTGTCCGGCCGCCGCGCCCTGGTGACCGGAGCCACGAGCGGCATCGGCCGCGTGGCCGCCCGCGAGCTGGCGCGCGCGGGTGCACGCGTCGTCTATGCCGTCCGCGACACCGATCGCGGCGCCGCCGTGGCGCGCGAGGACGGCGCCGGGACCGAGGTCCGCCGGCTCGACCTCGCCGACCTCTCCTCCGTCCGCGCCTTCGTCGCCGAGCTCGGCGAGGAGGAGCCGCTCGACCTGCTCGTCAACAACGCCGGCGTGATGGCCCTGCCCCGGCGGGAGACCGAGGACGGCTTCGAGATGCAGATCGGGACCAACCACCTCGGCCACTTCGCCCTCACCGGTCTGCTCCTGCCCGCGCTGCTCGCCGCCCCGGCGCCCCGCGTGGTGACGATCGCCTCGGGCGCGCACCGGATCGGGCGGATGAACTTCGACGACCTCCACGGCCGCACGCGCTACCGCCGCTGGGCGGCCTATGGGCAGTCGAAGCTCGCGAACCTCCTGTTCGCCTTCGAGCTCGGCCGCCGGGCGGCAAGCGCCCAGACGGAGCTCGTCTCCGTAGCCGCCCACCCCGGCTACGCCGCCACCGAGCTGCAGACCCGCGCGGCGAGGATGGACGGGAGCCGGGTCAAGGAGCTCGCCAACGTCCTCGCCAACCGGGTGCTCGCCCAGGACGCCGGCAGCGGGGCGCTTCCCACGCTCTACGCGGCGACCGACCCGGACCTGACGAGCGGCGCCTACGCCGGTCCCGACGGGCCGGGCGAGGCGCGCGGCCATCCGACCCTCGTCGGCGCGAGCGGCCGGGCGCGGGACGAGGAGAGCGCGCGGCGGCTGTGGGAGCTCTCCGAGCGGGAGACCGGCGTGGAGTACCCGTGGCCGAGCTGACCGAGAGCATGCTGGAGGCGGTCAGGGCCGCCGGCGCGCCGCTCCTCGTCCTGCTCTCCGGCGGGCGCGACTCCGTGTGCCTGCTCGACCTCGCCGTCTCAGCCCACGGCGCCGACCGGGTGAAGAGTCTTCACGTCAACTACAGGCTGAGGGATGAGGCGGTCGGCGACGAGGAGCACTGCCGCGCGCTGTGCGCGGCGCTCGGCGTCGCGCTGCGGGTCGTACGGGCGCCGGCGGCGCCCTCGCGCGGGAACCTGCAGGCCTGGGCGCGGGACGTCCGCTACGCCGCCGCCTACGCCGAGCGAGCCCGCCGCGGCGAGGCGGGCCGCGTCGCCGTGGCGCACACGCGCTCGGACCAGGCCGAGACGGTCCTCTACCGCCTGGCCTCCTCGCCCTCCCGCCGGGCGCTGCTCGGGATGCGCGAGCGCGACGGGATCCTCGTGCGCCCGCTGCTCGCCTTCTCCCGCGAGGACACGACGGCCCATTGCGCCGAGCGCGAGCTGGCCTTCCGCGAGGACGCGACGAACGCCTCCCCCGCCTACGCCCGCGCGCGCGTGCGTCACGGCCTCCTGCCCGCGCTGCGCGCGATCCACCCCGCGGCGGAGGAGAACGTCGTCCGCGCCGCGGGGATCCTGCGCGACGAGGCCGAGGTGCTGGATGCGCTCGTCGCCGCCGAGGTCAGTGGCGGGCGGATCCCGCTGGCGCGCCTGAAGGCGCTGCCGCCCGCGCTCGCCCGCCTGGTCGTCCAGCACCTGGCCGACGACGTCGCCGGCGCGCTCGTGCCCGGCGCCGGCCGGCGAGCGGAGGAGATCGTCGGCCTCGGCGCCGCCGGCGCCCTCGACCTCGGCGGCGGCGTCCGCGCCCGCGTCGAGCGGGGCGTCCTCTCCTGCGGGCGCTCCGAGGGTCGCGCCGCTCCGCGCGCGAGAATCGCCCCATGAACGATCGCCCCATGAACGATCCCGCCATCGGCGAAACCCTCGTGGAGGCCGACGTCCTGCAGGCGCGCGTGGCCGAGCTCGGGCGGCGGATCTCGGCCGACTACGCGGAGCGGGACCTCGTGCTCGTCGGCGTGCTCAAGGGCGCGGTCTTCTTCCTCTCCGACCTCATGCGCGCGATCGACGTGCCCGTCGAGGTCGACTTCATGGCCGTGGCCTCCTACGGCTCGGCGACCAAGAGCTCGGGCGTCGTGCGCATCCTCAAGGACCTCGACGCCGCGATCGAGGGCCGCGACGTCCTCATCGTCGAGGACATCGTCGACTCCGGTCTCACGCTCCAGTACCTCCTGCGCAACCTGCGGGCGCGGAGCCCGGCCTCGCTCGAGGTCTGCGCGCTGTTGACCAAGCCCGCGCGGACCAAGGTCGACCTGCCCTGCCGCTACGTCGGCTTCGAGATCCCCGACACCTTTGCGATCGGGTACGGGCTCGACCACGCCGAGCGCTACCGCAACCTCCCGTTCGTGGCCGCCCTTACGGGCCGGTGAAGGCGCGTTTGCGGGGGTAATCCGCTGCTAGGCTTCCGGGTCCGCAGCAGGTCGGTCTCCCGTCGCGGCACCCTTTTACCATGAGCAGGTTCTTCAAGAGCGCCGCCTTCCCGATCCTCATCGTGATCGTGCTGGTGTTCTTCGCCCAGAAGCTCATCGGCGGCGGGCCGACGGGCGTGAAGCACACCTTCGGTGACTTCCTCACCCAGCTCCAGACGCCGGGTCAGCTCCAGAGCGTCGACGTCAAGACGAAGGAGAACACGATCACCGTCACGGAGCGAGGGAACAAGACCTACGAGGTCGGCTACCCCGAGTTCTACTCCGACAAGCTGATCGGCCAACTCCAGAACGCGCAGAAGCAGGACCGTGGCTTCAAGTTCGACGTCGAGGCGGCCAAGAGCAGCACCTGGCTCTCGCTGCTCACCTACATCCTCCCGTTCGTCCTGTTCATCGGGTTCTGGATCTTCCTCATGAACCAGGTGCAGGGCGGCGGCTCGAAGGTGATGTCCTTCGGCAAGTCCCGGGCCAAGCGGCTGTCGGTCGACTCGCCGAAGATCACCTTCCGCGACGTGGCCGGCGTCGACGAGGCGGTCGAGGAGCTGCACGAGATCAAGGAGTTCCTCGAGAACCCGAAGAAGTTCCAGGCCCTGGGCGCGCGCATCCCCAAGGGCGTGCTCCTCTACGGGCCGCCGGGCACGGGCAAGACGCTGCTCGCCCGCGCCGTCGCCGGCGAGGCGGGCGTGCCGTTCTTCTCGATCTCGGGCTCGGACTTCGTCGAGATGTTCGTCGGGGTCGGCGCCTCGCGCGTGCGCGACCTCTTCGAGCAGGCCAAGCAGAACTCGCCGTGCATCATCTTCATGGACGAGATCGACGCCGTCGGGCGCCACCGCGGCGCCGGGCTCGGCGGCGGCCACGACGAGCGTGAGCAGACGCTGAACCAGCTCCTCGTGGAGATGGACGGCTTCGAGATGAAGGACAACATCATCCTCATCGCCGCCACCAACCGGCCGGACATCCTCGATCCCGCCCTGCTGCGCCCAGGCCGCTTCGACCGCCAGATCGTCGTCGATCGCCCCGATCGCAAGGGCCGGGCAAAGATCCTCCAGGTCCACACGCGCGGCAAGCCGCTGGCGCGGGAGATCGACACCGACGTGCTCGCGGGCCAGACCCCCGGCTTCACGGGCGCCGACCTCTCGAACCTCGTCAACGAGGCGGCCCTGCTCGCCGCCCGCGGAGGCAAGCGCGAGATCGGCCAGCTCGAGCTCGAGGAGGGGATCATGCGCGTGATCGCCGGCCCCGAGAAGAAGACGCGGGTCATGTCGGACAAGGAGCGCCTGATCACCGCCTACCACGAGATGGGCCACGCGATCGTCGGGCACTACCTCGAGCACGCCGATCCCGTGCACAAGATCTCCATCGTCTCGCGCGGGCAGGCGCTCGGCTACACGATCTCGATGCCCCAGGAGGATCGCTTCCTGACCACGCGCGCGGAGCTGTCGGACTCGATGGCGATGACGCTCGGCGGCCGCGCGGCGGAGGAGATCGTCTTCTCGGAGATCACCACGGGTGCCTCGAACGACCTCGAGAAGGTCACGGCCACGGCCAAGCAGATGGTCATGCGCTTCGGCATGAGCGAAAAGCTCGGCCCGCGCGTCTTCGGCCACGACCACGGACAGCCGTTCCTCGGTCGCGAGTTCTCCTCCGAGCCCGACTACTCGGACGAGATCGCGCGCGAGATCGACCTCGAGATCCGCCGGATCGTCGAGGGCGCCCACCAGCAGGCCAAGACGCTGCTGACCGAGCACCGCGACCGCCTGGAGACGATCTCGGAGATCCTCGTCAAGCGCGAGACGATCGAGAAGGATCAGTTCCAGGCCCTGCTCGCCGGCCGCTCGGAGACCGACGTGTTCGGCGCCGAGGCGCCGCCCGCGCCCGAGGTGCCGGTGCCGCCGCCCCCGGCGGCCACGCCCGAGCGCACGCCGCCGCGCCCCCGGCCGCTGCCGGGCGCCGAGCCCGCGTAGGCCCCGTCCGGTGACCCGCGGGCGCCGCGGGTCAGCCGTCGCGCTCGTGGCGCTGGTCGCCGGCTGCGGCTCCGCGCCCGCGCCCGGGCGCTTCGAGCTCTCCCCCCCACCACGCTCTCGCGCAACGACGGGATGATCGACCGCGCCCGCACGGTTGCCGCGCTGCCCGTCCTGCTCGCCGCGCTGCGTCGCCGCGGGTTCACGGTCGAGAGGGTCGGGGCGCTCATCGAGGCGCGTTAGGGTCGGGCGGTGCCGGCCGCCGCCGCCCCGTTCACGCTCATGGGCGTCGTTAACGTCACGCCGGACTCGTTCTCCGACGGCGGGCGGTTCCTCGCGCGTGACGCCGCGGTGGCCCGGGGCCAGGAGCTCGCGGCGGAGGGGGCGGAGATCATCGACATCGGCGGGGAGTCGACCCGTCCCGGCGCCGCGCCCGTACCCGAGGAGGAGGAGATCGGCCGCGTCGTGCCCGTGGTCGAGGCGCTCGCGCCGGCGATCGCCGCCACGCTCTCCGTCGACACCTCGAAGCTCGGGGTCGCCCGCGCCGCGCTCGATGCCGGCGCTCGCTACGTCAACGACGTGACCGCCTTCCGCGCCGCGCCCGAGCTCGCCGGCCTCGTGGCGGAGCGCGGCGCCGGCTGCTGTCTCATGCACATGCTGGGGGAGCCCCGCACGATGCAGGAGGATCCCCGCTACGACGATGTCGTCGCCGAGGTCAAGGCCTTTCTCGAGGCGCGGCTCGCCTTCGCCGTCGGCGAGGGCGTCTCCGAGGAGCGGATCCACCTCGATCCCGGCATCGGGTTCGGCAAGACCCTCCCCCACAACCTCGAGCTGCTGCGTCGCCTCCCCGAGCTCGCCGCGCTGGGCCGCCCGCTCGTGGTCGGGGTCTCTCGGAAGGCCTTCCTCGGGCGGATCACGGGGCGGGAGGCCGGCGAGCGCACCGCCGCGACCGTCGCGGCGAGCCTGCTCGCCTGGGAGCGGGGCGCGCAGATCCTGCGCGTCCACGACGTGGCGCTGGTCCGCGACGCGCTGCTGGTGGGCAGCGCGATGATTGCGCGGGAAACGAAGCGGGCAGGAGGAGGGGCATGAACCCCATGGTGAAGCTCCTGCGTCTCGTCCTCGGTGCCCTGTTCGTCGGCCATGGCACCCAGAAGCTCTTCGGCTGGTTCGGCGGCCACGGGCCGGACGGCACCGGTCAGTTCTTCGAGTCGCTCGGCCTGCGCCCCGGCAAGCGGAACGCGATCGCCGCCGGGGCGGCCGAGGCCGGCGGCGGCGCGCTCCTCGCCGCGGGCGTGGCCACCCCGCTCGCCGCCGCGGCGCTGGCCGGGACGATGTTCACCGCGATCAGGGCGGTCCACCTCGAGAAGGGGCCGTGGGTGACGGACGGCGGCTACGAGTACAACTTGCTGATCCTCCTGGCGCTCGCCGCCATCGCCGAGGAGGACTCAGGCCCGCTGCTCGCGATCGGCTCCCTGCTCGCCGGGGTCGCGGGCAGCGCCGGCACCTTCGCGCTCGCCGCCCGCGAGACGCCGAGCCCGGGCGCGTGAGCGACGTTCCGGACGACGGCGAGGACATCGACCCTTACGAAGAGGACGACGACCTCGACGACGACGAGGCGCCCGGCCCCGAGGTCACGATCGAGGTCTCGGGGCTCTCGCTCTTCACCCACCACGGCGTGAGCGAGGCCGAGCGGGAGGTCGGCCAGCGGCTCGTCGTCGACCTGCGGCTCGACGTGGGGGAGTGCGACGCGACGGTGACCGATCGCGTGGAGGACACCGTCGACTACGCCGCGGTCTGCCAGCTCGTGGCCCTCGTCGCCCAGCAGCGCTCCTACCGGACGCTCGAGCGCCTGTGCAGCGCCGTGGCCGAGCGGCTCCTGGCCGAATACGACGCGCACGCGGTGTGGGTCAAGGCGTCAAAGCCCGAGCCCCCCATACCGCTGGCCGTCGAGGAGGTCTCGGTCGAGGTGCTGCGCGAGCGCGGGGAGTAGGGCGGCTCCGGCTCGGGGCGCCCGCGGCTCGCGGCGTCCGCGGCGGGACGATCTCCCAGGAGGAAGGCGGTCCGGGGACTTGAGCCCGGCCGGGCCGCGTGGTCGATCGGTGCCCCTGGGGGGCACCAAGTGACCACTCGCGGGCGCGGCGTCGCGCTCGCGCCCCATGGCCACCGAGCGATCCTGCCGCCCTCGACCGAGGCGCCCCGTGCTCTTCCTCCCAAGCCCAGCCCTACCGCGCCGCCCCGAACTGGGCCGCCTCTACGCCGCCAGCGCGCCGATCTCCTGCCGGAGCTTCAGGTGCCGCAACGCGGCCTCCTCGATCTGGCGCACCCGCTCGGGCGAGACGCCGAGGCGGCGGCCGATCTCCACGAGCGGGAGCGGGTCGTGGTGGCCGCAGAGGCCGTAGCGCAGGCGGATGACCTCGCGCTCGCGCACGGGGAGCTGCTCGACGACCTCCCGGATCGTCTCCTCCCGTAGCGTGACCTCGACCTCCTCGCCGGGCTCGCGCTCGCGGGCGGGCAGGAGGGCGCCGAGGGAGGAGGCGCCCTCGTCGCCGACGGGGCGGTCGAGGCTCGTGACGACGCGCCCGGCGGCGCGGAGGTCCCGCACCGCCTCCACGGAGAGCTCGCCGGCGGTGGCGATCTCGAGGTCGGTGGGCGCGCGCTCGAGCGTGACCGTGAGCTCACGCTCGAGGCGGGCGACCTTCCGCTCGCGCTGGGCGATGCTCGAGGGCAGGCGGATCGCCCGGCCCTGGCCGTCGAGCCCCCGCTGGATCGACTGGCGGATCCAGAAAGTCGCGTAGGTCGAGAAGCGAAAGCCCTTGCGCCAGTCGAACTTCTCGACGGCGCGGATGAGGCCGAGGATGCCCTCTTGGATCAAGTCGAGGAGCGCCAGCTCGTGCCCCTGGTACTTGCGCGCGATCGAGACGACGAGACGGAGGTTCGCGTTGATCATGCGTTCCTTGGCCTGCAGGTCCCCCTGCTCGACGCGGCGGGCGAGCTCCTTCTCCTCGCCCGGGGTGAGCAGCTTCCAGCGACCCACCTCGTTCAGGAAGAGCTGGACGGCGTCGGTCGTCTCCTCCTCGAAGGACTCGATGAGCGCGGTCAGCTCCGGCGCGGCAGGGTCGTCGAGCTCCCCGGGCAGGGTCGCGTCGAGCGGCAGCGGATCGAGGTCGGCGGGGTAGGAGTGCACGGGCTCACGGGGCGACTTCGCCCTCAAGGGCAAGAACCCTCGACGGGGCGCGGAGTTGCGGAGAGCCGGGCCCGTGGCAGGATGGATGCTGAGATGCTGCTCGTCGTCGACATCGGCAACACCCAGACGCACTTCGGGACGTTCCGAGGCTCCTCGCTCGAGCAACATTGGCGCTTTGCCACCGTCCGGGAGGAGACCGCCGACGAGCTCGCGGCGAAGCTCGCCGCTCTGCTCGCGCTCCGCGGCTGCGCGTTCTCCGACCTCGAGGCCTCGATCGTCTCCTCGACCGTGCCCTCGCTCGGCGTCGAGTGGGGCGCGCTCGGGGGCCGATACCTCGGCCACGAGACCGAGGTCGTCGGGCCGGCGCTGCGCACGGGGATGCCGATCCGGATCGACAACCCGCGCGAGCTCGGCGCCGACCGGCTCGTCAACGCGATCGCCGCCTACGAACGGATCGGCGCCGCCTGCATCGTCGTCGACTTCGGCACGGCGATCACCTACGACGTCGTCTCTGAAGACGGCGCGCTCCTCGGCGCGCTGATCTCTCCCGGCGCCGAGATCGCCGTCGAGGCGCTGACCGAGCGCGCGGCGCGGTTGCCCAGAGTCGAGCTGATCGAACCCCGCGGGGTCATCGGCAAGTCGACGGTCGAGGCCATCCGCGCCGGGGTCATCTACGGCTACGCCGGTCAGGTCGACGGCATCGTCCGCCGCCTGCGCGCCGAGCTCGGGCAGGAGACCCGGACGATCGCCACCGGCGGCCTGGCCATGCTCATCGTCCCCCACACGGAGACGATCGACGAGGTCGACGACCTGCTGACGCTCGACGGCCTGCGCCTGATCCACGAGCGAAACTTCGGATGACCGAGCTCACTGACCCCTGGCGCCTCGGCCCCTACGAGCTGCCCAACCGGCTGGTGCTCGCGCCCCTGGCCGGGATCGGGAACTGGTGCGTGCGCCTGCAGGCCCGCCGCCACGGCGCGGGCCTCGTGACCTCGGAGATGGTCTCGAGCCACGCGATCCACCACCGCAACGAGCGCACGCTGCGCGAGCTCCTGCGTATTCATCCCGACGAGCGGGCGATCGGCCCGGCGGGCGGGGTCGTCTCCCTGCAGCTCTTCGGCGCCGACCCGGAGATCATGGCCAGCGCCGCCGAGCGCGCGGCCGGGGCGGGCGCTGACGTCATCGACCTGAACATGGGCTGCCCGGTCCCCAAGGTCTGTAAGACCGGGGCGGGCGCGGCCCTGCTCTCCGATCCGGACCGCGCCGTCGCCGTCGCCCGGGCCGCCTCCCGCGGCTCCGGGGGCCTGCCCGTCACCGTGAAGCTCCGGCCGGGTCAGCGCCCGGGGGATCGCGACGGCGTGCGCTTGGCCCACCGGCTGGTGGAGGAAGCCGGGGTCGCGGCGATCGCCATGCACCCACGCCACGCCTCCCAGCAGCACCGGGGCCGGCCCGACTACGCCCTGGCCCGGGAGATCGCCGAGGCGCTGCCCGTGCCCTTCGTCCTCTCGGGCGGCCTGCGCCCCGACGCGGCCACGATTCGCGCCGCCTGGGAGGAGTCGGGCGCGACCGCGGTCATGCTCGCCCGCGGGATCCTCGGCAACCCGTGGCTGTTCGCCGAGCTGCTCGGTGAGCGGGACGCCCCGCCGAGCCGCGCCGAGGCGCTCGCAGAGCTCGCCTGGCTGATGGGCCGCGCCGAGGAGCACATGGGCCCCGAGCGCGCCGGGCGCTGGCTGCGCAAGGCGTATCCGTGGTACGTCGAGCGGCTCGGCGGCGGCCCGGCGCTGCAGGACGCGCTCCAGCGCGCGGAGGGCATCGCGGCCGCGAGCGAGCTCCTCGCCGAGCTGGCCGAGCCCGTCGCCGCGTAGAGGTTCCGCCGCCGCTCGGGCGCGTCCTATACTGCCGCGCCCACATGGCCAAGGACGTCATCCTCACCCAGGACGGATTGCAGAAGCTCCAGGAGGAGCTCGAGTACCTCTCCAACGACAAGCGCCGCGAGGTCGCGGAGCGGATCAAGGAGGCGCGCGAGTTCGGCGACATCTCGGAGAACTCCGAGTACGACGACGCCAAGAACGAGCAGGCCATGGTCGAGTCGAAGATCGCCCAGCTCGAGGAGCGCCTGCGCTCGGCGCAGGTCATCGACGCCTCGGAGATCGACACGGACATCGTCCGCATCGGCTCGCGCGTGCACGTGAAGCTCGAGGACGGCAAGTCGGCCAAGTACACGATCGTCGGCTCGGCCGAGGCCGATCCCGCCGAGCTGAAGCTCTCCAACGAGTCCCCCATCGGCAAGGCGCTGCTCGGCCGCAAGCGCGGCGAGGAGGTCTCCTTCCAGACCCCGCGAGGCGCGCGCAAGCTGAAGGTCACGAAGATCGACGTCGGCGTCTAGCCGGCGCCTCGATGAGCGACGACGATCTGCTCGCCGCCCGGCGGCAGAAGCTCGAGCGGCTGCGGGCCGACGGCGTTGAGCCCTTCCCCCACGCCTTCCCCGGGGTCGTCCCCAGCTCGACCGTGCGGGAGGAGAACGCCGGCCTCGAGGCGGGAGCGGAGACCGAGCGCGCCTACCGTGTGGCCGGCCGCCTGGCCGCGCGCCGCGGCCAGGGCAAGATGGCCTTCCTCGACCTCGTCGACCGTGCCGGGCGCCTGCAGCTCCAGGCCCGCCGCGACGTGCTCGGCGAGGAGGCCCTCGAGCGGCTGCTGGGGCTCGATCTCGGCGACCTCGTGGGGATCGACGGCACCGCCTTCTCGTCCCGCCGCGGCGAGCTCACCCTGGCCGTGAGCGAGGCCACGCTGCTGGCCAAGTCCCTGCGGCCACCGCCCGACAAGTTCCACGGCCTCGCCGACGTCGAGACGCGCTACCGGCGCCGCGAGCTCGATCTCATCGCCAGCGAGGACGCCCGCGCGCTCGTCCTCGCCCGCGCCCGGATCGTCAGGGCCGTGCGCGGCTACCTCGACGGCGAGGGCTTCATCGAGGTCGAGACGCCCGTGCTCCAGCCCGTCTACGGCGGCGCGCTGGCGCGGCCGTTCACGACACACCACAACGCGCTCGACCGCCCGCTCTTCCTGCGGATCGCCACCGAGCTCTACCTCAAGCGCCTGATCGTGGGCGGGCTCGAGCGCGTCTACGAGCTGGGGAAGGACTTCCGCAACGAGGGCGTCGACGTCAAGCACAACCCCGAGTTCACGATGGTCGAGTGGTATGAGGCCTACGCCGACTACGAGGTCTGCGCGGCGCGCCTCGAGCGCGTCGTCGGCGCGGCGGCGCAGGCGGCGGGCTACGCGGGCGAGGCCGACTTCTCACCGCCCTGGCGCCGCCGGCCGCTCGTCGAGGCGATCGCCGAGGAGACGGGCGTCGACGTGCTCGCCGAGCGCGGGGACCGCGACGCGCTCGCCGCGCGCATCGCCGAGCGCGGCCTGGGGGCGGCGGCGCCGGAGAAGGACACCTGGCACGAGCTCGTCGACGACCTGCTCTCCCGCTACGTCGAGCCGAGGCTCGTGCAGCCGACGCTCATCACCGACTACCCGGTCGAGCTCTCCCCCTTCGCCAAGGCCCACCGCGACAAGCCGGGCCTGACCGAGCGCTTCGAGGCCTTCGTCGGGGGCATGGAGATCGCCAACGCCTTCACCGAGCTGAACGACCCCGACGAGCAGCGCCGCCGCTTCGAGGCCCAGGCCCGTCACGCCGCGGCGGGCGACGAGGAGACCCAGCCCTACGACGAGGGCTTCCTCGCCGCGCTCGAGCAGGGGATGCCGCCGACGGGCGGCCTCGGCCTCGGGATCGACCGCCTGGTCATGGCCCTGACGGGCCGCAGCTCGATCCGCGAGGTCGTCCTCTTCCCCGCGCTGCGGTAGGGGTCGTCGCGCGGCGCGCCGTGCGCGCTGGGCGGCGTGGCGCGCCGCGCACGTCGGGGACGGTGAGCGGGGCGTCTCCAGCGGGGCTGGGGAGGAGGGAGGCAGAGGCGTCGCTTTGTTGCATCCGCCGCGCGCCGGCGTGGCGATGCAACGAAACGGTTGTGGGACGACCGGTTCGTTGTCATCGTCCTCTCGCCGCGTGCGGATGCAACAAAGCGACGCTCGCGGAGATCGCCACGCCGGGACTCCCGCTCCTTCTTGCTCCCGGCCCCGCGTCCCGGCCGCCGGGCGGTGGTCGGAAGGCCCGGGCGCGTCGAGCCCCCGGCGGTGCCGCCCCGAGCCCCGATCGCTCGCCGGGGGCCGTGGGTACAATGACCCATGCCCGCCCTCCGTCCCGCTCCATTCATCGAATTCGGCGTTTGAGCCGAATACTCGGATGGACGGGGCGCTTCGCGTCCCCCGAACCGGACCACCACTCGACCGAACTCCAAGCGCACTCCTAGACAGAAAGAAGCACCCGTCATGTTCGAGCGATTCACGGAACGAGCCCGCCAGGTGGTCGTCCTCGCCCAGGAGGAAGCTCGCACGCTCAAGCACAACTACATCGGGACCGAGCACATCCTGCTCGGTCTGCTGCGCGAGGAGGAGGGCCTAGCCGCCCGCGTCCTCGAGTCCCTCGACATCACCGTCGAGCGCGTGCGCGCCCAGGTCGTGCGCATCGTCGGCTCGGGTGAGGAGGTGACCTCGGGACAGATCCCCTTCACGCCGCGCGCCAAGAAGGTCCTCGAGCTCGCGCTGCGCGAGGCGCTCTCGCTCGGCCACAACTACATCGGCACCGAGCACATCCTGCTCGGGCTCGTGCGGGAGAACGAGGGCGTCGCCGCCCGCATCCTGCTCGACTTCGACGCCGACTCGGAGAAGATCCGCAACGAGGTCATCCGCATGCTCTCCGGCCCCGGCGGCCGGCGCCAGGGCGGCGGCCAGGGCTCCGGCGGCTCCGGCGCGGGCCCCGCGCCCGGCGAGGGCAAGAAGTCCTCGAAGCTGCTCGACCAGTTCGGGCGCAACCTGACGAAGCTCGCCGCCGACGGCAAGCTCGACCCCGTCGTCGGGCGCGAGACCGAGATCGAGCGGATCATGCAGATCCTCTCCCGCCGCACGAAGAACAACCCCGTCCTCATCGGCGAGCCCGGCGTCGGCAAGACCGCCGTCGTCGAGGGCCTCGCCACCCGCATCACCAACGGCGACGTCCCCGAGCTCCTGAAGAACAAGCAGATCTACACGCTCGACCTCGCCGCCCTCGTGGCCGGCTCGAAGTACCGCGGCGAGTTCGAGGAGCGCCTGAAGAAGGTGATGAAGGAGATCACCCAGCGCGGCGACATCATCCTGTTCATCGACGAGCTCCACAACCTCGTCGGGGCCGGTGCTGCCGAGGGCGCAATCGACGCGGCCTCGATCCTCAAGCCGGCGCTCGCCCGCGGCGAGCTGCAGACGATCGGCGCGACGACGCTCGACGAGTACCGCAAGTACCTCGAACGCGACGCGGCGCTCGAACGGCGTTTCCAGCAGATCCGCGTCGAAGAGCCGACGACCGACGACACCGTGCAGATCCTGCGCGGCCTACGCGACCGCTACGAGGCCCATCACCGCTGCAAGATCACAGACGACGCGCTCGTCGCCGCGGCGGAGCTCGCGTCCCGCTACATCCAGGATCGCCAGCTCCCCGACAAGGCGATCGACCTGATCGACGAGGC
>JBBQAA010000020.1:0-99157 GCA_038276395.1 Solirubrobacterales bacterium
CGCGCGCTGCACGGCCTGACGCGCTCGCTCGTGGCCAACATGGTCGAGGGCGTGACGAGCGGCTTCGAGAAGCGCCTGGAGATCCAGGGCGTCGGCTACCGCGCCGCGCTGCGCGGGAGGGACCTCGAGCTCTCGCTCGGCTACTCCCACTCGGTGCCGATCCCGGCGCCCGACGGCATCGAGTTCGAGGTGCCGCAGCCCACGCGGATCGTCGTCAAGGGGATCTCCAAGCAGCTCGTGGGGGAGACCGCAGCCAACATCCGCAAGCAGCGCCCGCCGGAGCCCTACAAGGGCAAGGGCATCCGCTACGAGGGTGAGCACGTCGTGCGCAAGGTCGGAAAGCGCGCCTAGTGGCCGTCCGCACCGCACCCGAGCGCCGTCTGCGCCGCCGTCGCCGCGTGCGCGCCAAGGTGCGCGGCTCGGCCGAGCGCCCGCGCGTCTCGATCTTCCGCTCCAACCGCGGCATCGCCGCGCAGATCGTCGACGACGACCGCGGGCACACGCTGGCCTCGATCGCTTGGACCGACGCCGACCTCGTCTCGGTCTCGGGGATCGACCGCTCCCGTCGGGCCGGCGCGCTCCTGGCCGAGCGCGCCAAGGCCGCCGGGGCCGAGGCCGTCGTCTTCGACCGCGGCGGCTACCGCTACCACGGACACGTGCGCGCGTTCGCCGAAGGGGCGCGCGAGGCCGGCCTGGCCTTCTAGGCTTCCCTCTAGCCTTCAACGCTCATGCCTCCCGCTCCCGATCGCTCCGTACCCCAGACCGGCCTCGACCTGCAGGAGCGCGTGGTCGAGATCAACCGCGTGGCCAAGGTCGTCAAGGGCGGCCGGCGCTTCTCCTTCACCGCGCTCGTCGTCGTGGGTGACGAGCGGGACGTCGTGGGCGTCGGTTACGGCAAGGCCAACGAGGTTCCCGTGGCGATCCAGAAGGGGGTCGAGAACGCCAAGAAGAACCTCTTCCGCGTGCCCAAGCACGGCTCGACGATCACCCACACGACGACGGGGATCTTCAACTCCGGCCGCGTCTTCCTGCGCCCGGCCTCGCCCGGCACCGGCGTCATTGCCGGCGGCGGCGTGCGCGCGGTGCTCGAGCTGGCGGGGATCCACGACGTGCTCTCGAAGTCGCTCGGCTCCCAGAACCCGATCAACCTCGTCAAGGCGACGGTTGCCGGGCTCCAGTCCCTGCGCACGCCGCAGGAGGTCGCGAAGATCCGCGGGCTCTCGATCAACGAGGTCCTCGGCCTCGGGGATCGCAGCGGCACCGGCGCCGAGGATGCCCCGAGCCCCGCTCCGGCCGAGACCGTGACCGAGGCGAGCCCGGAGGCGGGGGCCGACGCCCCCGTCGAGAACGGCACGCCGGCGCCCGACGCCGAACCCGAGGCCGAGGAGGTCTCGGCGTGAGGATCACCCAGGTCAAGTCCAAGAACGGCTCGGACAAGAGCCAGCTCGCCACGCTGCGCTCCCTCGGCCTGCGCCGGATCGGGCACTCCGTCGAGCGCCCGGACTCCCCGCAGCTCCGAGGGATGGTCCACAAGGTCCGCCACCTCGTCACCGTGGAGGACGACTCGTGAAGCCGCTCGACCTCGACGACATCGGCCTGCACTCGCTGAAGCCGGGCAAGGGAGCGCGGAAGAAGCGCAAGCGTGTCGGGCGCGGCCACGGCTCGGGCCACGGCAAGACCTCGGGCCGCGGCCACAAGGGCTACGGCTCGCGCTCGGGCTCCAAGGAGCGCGCGCGCTTCGAGGGCGGCCAGATGCCGATCCACATGCGGATGCGCAAGCTGCGCGGCCCGCACATGAAGAAGTCGATGCCCTTCGAGATGTTCCGGACGCACACGCAGCCCGTGAACCTCGACACCCTCGAGGCCCGCTTCGACGCGGGCGCCGAGGTCACGCCCCAGACCCTCGCCGGCCTCGGGCTCGCGACCAAGCAGGACGTCCCCGTCAAGATCCTCGCCCGCGGGGAGCTGACCAAGGGCCTGACGGTGCACGCCCATAAGTTCTCGGCCGCCGCGCGCGAGAAGATCGAGGCGGCCGGGGGAACCTGCCAGGTCATCGAGTAGACCGAGAGAGCAGACCCGTGATCACCACGATCCTCAGCGCCTTCACCGTTCCGGAGATCCGGAAGAAGCTCGGGTTCACGGCGCTCCTGCTCGTGCTCTACCGCTTGGGCTCGCACATCCCCGCGCCGGGGATCAACACCAAGGCCGTCGACCAGCTCCAGTCGAAGCTCTCGGGCAACGGCATCCTCAACCTGCTGAACCTGTTCTCGGGCGGCGGGCTCTCCCGCATCGCGCTCTTCGCGCTCGGGATCATGCCCTACATCACGGCCTCGATCATCCTGCAGCTCCTGACGGTCGTCGTGCCCTCGCTGGAGAAGCTGCAAAAGGAGGGCGAGGTCGGCACGGCGCGGATCACGCAGTACACGCGCTACCTGACCGTCGGGCTGGCCTTCGCGCAGTCGATCGGCTACGTCTTCCTCTTCCGCTCGCTCTCGAAGTCGGCGGGCCAGGACGTGATCATCAACTTCACCCTCGGCCGCGTGCTGCTCATCGTCATCTGCCTGACGGCGGGCTGCGTGCTGCTCATGTGGATGGGCGAGCTCATCACCCAGCGGGGGATCGGCAACGGGATCTCCCTGCTCATCCTCGCCTCGATCGTCGCGCGGCTGCCGCACGGCCTCTACGCCTACTGGCACAATCCCGACCCGGTCTTCAAGGTGATGATGCCCTTCCTGGCCATCGGGGTGATCGCGGCGATCGTCTTCGTGCAGGAGGGGCAGCGGCGGATCCCCGTGCAGTACGCCAAGCGCGTCATCGGGCGGCGGATGACCGAGGGCGGCCAGACCTACCTGCCGCTGCGCGTGAACATGGCGGGCGTCATCCCCGTCATCTTCGCCGCCTCGATCATGGCCTTCCCGCCCACCGTCGGGCAGCTCATCCAGAAGCCCTGGGCCCAGTCGCTCTCGAACTTCTTCAACCCCCAGGGCTGGCACTACGTGCTCGGGGAGACGATCTTCATCGTCCTCTTCACCTACTTCTACACGGCGGTCACGTTCAACCCCGTGGACCAGGCGGACAACCTGAGGAAGTACGGCGGCTTCATCCCCGGGGTGAGACCGGGGCGGCCGACCGCCGAGTTCCTGGACCGCATCCTCGCCCGGCTGACCTTCCCGGGCGCGCTCTTCCTGGCCGCGGTGGCGGCGCTGCCGACGATCCTCATCTCGCAGACCTCGGCCAACTTCTTCTTCGGCGGGACCTCGATCCTCATCGTCATCGGGGTCGCCCTCGACACGGTCAAGCAGCTCGAGGCGCAGCTCATGATGCGCAACTACGAGGGCTTCCTCAAACGCTGACGTTTCCTGAGAGCGGTCTGACCTCGCTCGGATAGGATCCCGCGCTCACATGTCGGAGCTGAACCTCATCTTCCTCGGCCCCCCGGGGGCCGGGAAGGGCACGCAGGCGAGCCGCCTCTCGCGCGAGTTCCATCTTCCCTACATCGCCACGGGGGACATGTTCCGCGCCGTCGTCAAGGAGGGCTCGGAGCTTGGGGATCGGGTCAAGGAGCACATGGGGTCCGGGGGTCTCGTGCCGGACGAGCTGACGATCAAGATGCTCGAGGAGCGCCTGGAGGAGGGCGACACGGGCGACGGCTTCATCCTCGACGGCTTCCCTCGCACGGTCCCCCAGGCGGACGCGCTGAAGGACGCGCTCGGTGAGCTCGGCCGCCACGTCACCGCCATCCTGCTCATCGAGGTCGCCGACGAGGAGCTCATCCGGCGCATCTCCGGCCGCCGCGTGTGCGTCCAGGCCGGGCACACCTACCACGTCGAGTCCGACCCGCCCAAGCACGAGGGCGTCTGCGACCAGGACGGCTCCCGGCTCATCCTGCGCGATGACGACAAGCCGGAGACCGTCAAGGCCCGGCTCCGGGTCTACCACCAGCAGACCGAGCCGCTCGTCGCTCACTACGAGGACGAGGGCCTGCTCCGGCGGTTCGACGGCACGCGCACGCCGCCCGAGGTCCATGACCGCATCCGCGCGACGATCGCCACGCTGAAGCTCGAAGTGGATCTGTGATCATCAGGAAGTCCCCGGGCGAGATGGACCGCATGGCGGCGGCCGGGGACATCCTCATCCGCACGCTCTCGCTGCTCGAGGGCAAGATCCGCGCGGGGGTGACGACGGGCGAGCTCGACGCCGCCGCCGAGGCCTTCATCCGCTCCCAGGGCGCGGTTCCCGCCTTCAAGGGCTACCGGGGCTTCCCGGGCTCGATCTGCGCCTCGCCGAACTCCATGGTCGTGCACGGGATCCCCGGACCATATGCGCTCGAGCGCGGGGACATCCTCTCCGTCGACGTCGGCGTCATCCTCGACGGCTGGGTGGCCGACGCGGCGCGCACATTCCCGGTCGGGCCGATCACGCCGCTCGCGCGAAAGCTCCTCTCCGTCACCGAGGAGTCCCTGTTCGAGGCGACCGAGCAGTGCCGTCCCGGCAACCGGCTCGGCGACGTCTCCCACGCGGTGCAGGCCCACGTCGAGGCGGCCGGGCTCTCGGTCGTCCGCTCGCTCGTCGGCCACGGCATCGGGCGGGACATGCACGAGGATCCCCAGATCCCCAACTACGGCCGCCCCGCCCGCGGCCCGGCGCTCGAGGAGGGGATGGTCCTCGCCGTCGAGCCGATGGTCAACGCCGGGCGCCACGCCGTGCGCATGGGAGAGGACCAGTGGGCGATCTACTCCCAGGACCGCTCCCTGGCCGCGCACTTCGAGTTCACGATCGGCATCACCGCCGAGGGCCCCCGGATCCTCACGCCCTGGCACGAGGCACGAAAGCCCGTGGCCGCGTGAGGGCGCGGCGGCTGGCGCTCGCGGCGCTCGGCGCGCTGGCCGGCACGGCGCCCGCCAGCGCCGCCGCGGCGGGGCCCGTGCTCAGCCCGTGCCGGGCCGGTCGATCGAGCTGTGCGGAAGGTGAGCGTCCCGCTCGATCGCGCGGGCCGGCACGCTGCGCTGCCGCGGGCGGCGCTCGACGTGCGTGAGGCGCCTCAAGGCCGGGCAAGGGCCGGGAGCGTGCGCTCGGCGTCGCCCTGCGGCGGCTCGGAGCGCGCGCGTTCTCGCCGTTCACCGCGGGCAACGTGCTCTCGGTAGGAGTGATCCCCGAGTGCCTCGACTGGCCGGCGGTGACCCGCCCCCGTCGCCTCCGGGCCGGCCTACGGCGCGCCGGCCGCGCGACCGAAGGCCGGCTTGGAGAAGGAGCGCGGGAGCGGAGCCGCGAGAGGAGCGCGGGCGCCGGAGTGGTCACCTGGAGCCCCCATCGGGGCCTCGATTGATCACCCGGCGCCGAGGACGGCGCCTCCCTCCCGGACCTCCTTCCTCCAATGCCCACCACCACGCCCACGGCCTAGCCTCACGCGCGTGCGCGCCCGCGTCCTCTCCCTGCAGGTCGGCCGCGCCGCCGAGCTGCCGTGGGGGGACTCGACGGTTCGCTCGGGGATCGTCAAGACGCCGGTCGCGGGTCCGCGGGCGCTCGCAGAGCTCGGCTTTGCCGGCGACGAGCAGGCCGACCTCGCCGTCCACGGCGGGCCGGACAAGGCGGTGTGCTGCTACGCCCGCGAGCACATGCCGGGGTGGGAGGTGACGCTCGGCGCCGAGCTGCCGTTCGGCGCCTTCGGGGAGAACGTCTCCCTCGCGGGGCTCACCGAGGCGGACGTGACGATCGGCGCGACGGGCACGCTCGGCAGCGCGCGGGTACAGGTCTCCCAGCCCCGCGGCCCGTGCTTCAAGCTCGCGGCGCGCTGGCGGAGGCGCGCGCTGCCCGCGCTCATGGCCCGCGGCGGGATCTCGGGCTGGTACCTGCGCGTGCTCGAGCCGGGCACGGTCGCCGCCGGGGACGAGCTCCTGCTCTCAGAGCCCGGCAGCGAGGTGACCGTGGCCGACGTCATGCGCGTGACCTACACCGACCGCGCGAACACGGCGGAGATCGACCGCGTCCTGGCCGTCCCGGAGCTGGCGCGCCAGTGGCGGGAGGCGCTCGAGCGGCTGGCGGCGCGGCAGGCGCTCCCCATCCGCGAGTTCGGGGCCTGAAACGGCCGCGAAACGGCCCGCGCGCCGCTGCTATTATCGACGGTCGCGCTCAGGGTCGCTCCGCCTCCCTGCTCGCAACTCAATTCCGCGTCCGGTAGCGGCGGCCCCAGCGGCCTCCAGAGCCGGGTCCGGGGCCACGAGCCGAAAGGGATCATGAAGGTACGACCGTCGGTCAAGCCGATGTGCGAGAAGTGCAAGATCATCCGCCGCCACGGCGCGGTCCTTGTGATCTGCTCGAACCCGCGTCACAAGCAGCGCCAGGGCTGAGATGGCACGCATCGCGGGCATCAACATCCCCCTGAACAAGCGCGTCGAGGTGGGGCTCACCTACATCTACGGCATCGGCGACGCGACCTCCCGGGAGCTCCTGGCCAAGAGCGGCGTCTCCCCGGACACCTACGTGCGCGACCTGACCGAGGACGAGATCGCGAAGCTGCGCGACGGGGTCGAGGACGTCACGGTCGAGGGCGACCTGCGCCGCGAGCGCTCCCAGTCGATCAAGCGCCTGCAGGAGATCGGCTCCTACCGGGGCATGCGCCACCGCCGCGGCCTGCCCGTCCGCGGGCAGAACACGAAGACCAACGCCCGCTCCCGCAAGGGCCCGAAGCGCATGTCGATCGCCGGCAAGAAGAAGGCGGCGAAGAAGTGAGAGTGAGCAGAGCGAACGGTTACGCAAGGTGCGGGCACCGCCGGCCGGAGGCCGTTGGTCGGGCCGAGCGTCTGCTCAAGGCGGGGGGCAGGATGCCCCGCGGAGGTGACCCCTCGTAATGCCCGCTCCCAAGCGCCCCCAGCGCGGCCGCCGACGCGTCCGCAAGAACATCCCCGTGGGCCAGGCCCACATCAAGACTTCGTTCAACAACACGATCGTCTCCCTCACCGATCGCGAGGGAAACGTCATCGCCTGGGAGTCCGCCGGCGGCGCCGGCTTCAAGGGCTCCCGCAAGTCGACCCCCTTCGCCGCGCAGGTCACGGCCGACGCCGCCGCGCGCAAGGGGATCGAGCACGGCCTGCAGAAGGTCGAGGTCTTCGTCAAGGGCCCGGGCTCCGGGCGGGAGACGGCGATCCGATCGCTGTCCGCCGCCGGGCTCGAGGTGACGTCCGTCCGGGACGTCACCCCCCAGGCCCACAACGGCTGCCGCCCCCGCAAGCGGCGGAGGGTGTAGATGGCTCGCGACACGTCACCGCAGTGCAAGCAGTGCCGCCGGGAGGGGCAGAAGCTCTTCCTCAAGGGCGAGCGCTGCCTGACCGACAAGTGCGGCGTCGAGCGCCGCGGCTATCCGCCGGGCGACCACGGCCGCGGGCGCCAGAAGCAGTCCGAGTACCGCGTGCAGCTCCGCGAGAAGCAGAAGACGCGCCGTTACTACGGCGTGCTCGAGAAGCAGTTCCGCGGCTACTACGAGAAGGCCTCGCGCCAGCCCGGCGTCACCGGGGAGAACCTGCTGCGGATGCTCGAGTGCCGCCTCGACAACGTGCTCGTCCGCCTCGGCTTTGCGGCCTCCCGGCGCCAGGCGCGCCAGCTCGTCCGCCACGGCCACTGGACGATCAACGGCCGCCGGGTGGACATCCCGAGCTACCAGGTCCGCGAGAACGACGTCATCGCCGTGAACGCGTCCTCGACGGCGAAGAACCTCATCGCCGACGCCACGGAGCTCACCGGCCAGATCCCCGCGTGGCTGCAGGCCGACCACGACGGCCTGACGGCGAAGGTGCTCCGCAAGCCGGACCGGCGAGAGATCGCCGCCCCGGTGCAGGAGCAGCTCATCGTCGAGCTCTACTCCAAGTAGTCCCCCGAGAACCTCCCCGCCGGGACGGCTGCGCGTCCGTCGTCCCGCCGACTTGAACACGACAGTCAGGAAACGCCCCCGATGCTCGACCTCCAGACACCGCACATGAAGATCGAGAGCCTCGGCGAGAACCGCGAAGCGGTCATCATCGAGCCCCTCGAGCGTGGCTTCGGCTACACCTACGGCAACTCGCTGCGCCGCGTGCTGCTCTCCTCGCTGACCGGCGCGGCCGTGACCTCGGTCCGGATCGAGGGCGTGGCCCACGAGTTCTCGACCGTCAAGGGGGTCAAGGAGGACGTCACCGACCTGATCCTGAACCTCAAGGGCGTCGTCTGCCGGATGCACTCCGACGCCACCGAGGTCGAGGCGCCGCTCGTGGCCTCGGGGGCGGGGGACATCACGGCCAAGGACATCGACCTGCCCTCGGGCGTCGAGGTCCTGAACCCCGATCTCCACATCGCCACGCTCGACAAGGACACGAAGCTCGAGATGTACATCACGATCGGGCGCGGCCGCGGCTACCGCCCGGCCGAGGACAACAAGGCGCCCGACCAGCCGATCGGCGTCATCCCGATCGACTCGATCTTCTCGCCCGTGCGCCGCGTGGCCTACAACGTCGAGCCCGCGCGCGTGGGCCAGCGCACGGACTACGACAAGCTCGTCCTCGACATCGAGACCAACGGCGCGATCGACCCGCAGTCGGCGCTCCGCGAGGCCTCGGAGCTGCTCATCTCCCAGTTCGCGATCTTCTCCGACGCCGACCGGATCGCCGAGCTGCGGGACTCTGCCGCGGGCGGGATGCTCGACGCCGGCCTCGGCGCGGGCCTCGGCGGCGGCGGCGGGGCCACGGGCGGCGCGACGCGCTCGCCCAGCGCGATGGACGACATCCTGATCGAGGAGCTGGAGCTCGGCGTGCGCTCCTACAACTGCCTGAAGCGCGCGGGGATCCAGACGGTCGGCGACCTCATCTCCAAGAGCGAGGCGGAGCTGAACGCGATCCCCAACTTCGGCAAGAAGTCGATCGACGAGGTCATCGAGACGCTCGAGGCCCGCGGCCTCGATCTGCGCGAGGACTAGAGGGCTAGGGTTTCGGGATCATGCGGCACCAGCGCAAGCGATATGCCCTCTCGAGGTCGTCCTCCCACCGCAAGGCGCTCATGATGAACCTCTGCCGCGAGGTCATCGAGCACGAGCGCATCCGGACGACCCAAACCAAGGCCCGCGCGGTCAAGCCCGAGCTCGAGAAGCTGATCACGCTGGCCAAGCGGGGCGACCTGCACGCCCGGCGGCAGGCGCTCTCCCAGCTTGGTCACGACAAGTCGATCGTCTACAAGCTCTTCGAGGAGGTCGCGCCGCGCTACGGCGGTCGCTCGGGCGGCTACACGCGGATCCTGAAGCTCGGGCCGCGCCGGTCGGACTCGACCGAGATGGTCTTCCTCGAGCTGGTCTGAGCGCTCGCCGCGGTGGCGGCCCGGCTGACACTGGAGTATCGCGGCGGCGGCTTTGCCGGCTGGGCGCGGCAGCCCGGGCGGCGGACCGTGCAGGAGGAGCTCGAGCGCGCGCTCGGGATTTTGGCGCGAGTGCCGGTGCCGACGGTGGTGGCGGGGCGGACCGACGCGGGCGTCCACGCGTGGGCCCAGGTCGTCTCCCACGCCGGGGATCCGCTCCCGGCGCGAGCGCTGAACGGGCTGCTGCCGGGGGACGTCGCGGCCCTCTCCTCCTCGCCGGCGCTCGAGGGCTTCGACGCGCGGCGCGACGCGACGAGCCGCGCCTACTGCTACCGCGTGCTCGCCCGCGGCGAGCGCAGCGCGTGGGAGGAGGGCCGGGCGCTGTGGCACCCGCGGCCGCTCGACCACGCGGCGCTCCGCGCCGTGGCCGCGGCCCTGGTCGGACGCCACGAGCTGACCGCCTTCACGCCCGCCGACACCTCGCACCGGCACTTCGGGCGGACCGTGCTCTCGGCGGCGTGGCGGGAGGCCCCCGGAGGCGTGCTCGAGTTCTGGATCGAGGCCGACGCCTTCCTGCGCCACATGATCCGGATCCTCGTGGGGACGATGCTCGAGCACGCGCGCACCGGCGTCGACCCCGCGGTGTTCGCGGCGCTGCTCGACGGCTGCCCGCGCGCCGAGGCGGGTCCGACGGCGCCGGCGCACGGGCTGTACTTCGCGGGGGCCGGATACGGGGCGCGGGTGCTGGACTGACGTGCGGCTCCTCGTGGACGGCAACAACGTCATGGGCTCGCGGCCGGACGGCTGGTGGCGGGATCGGGCGGGGGCGGCACGGCGGCTGGCCGAGGAGATCGCGGCGTGGGCGCGGCGGGAGGGTCACAACGTGGCGGTCGTGTTCGACGGGCAGCCGTTCGCCCACTCCGCCGAGGGGATCGAGGTGGCCTTCGCCGAGCGGCGCGGCCGCGACGCAGCGGACGACGTCATCGCCGCCCGGGTCGCGGCCGACCCCTATCCGGGCGGGCTTATCGTCGTGACCTCGGACGCCGGCCTGGCCGAGCGCGTGCGCCGCGCGGGCGTGCAGGTACAGGGCGCGGGCGCGTTCCGCCGCCGGCTCGAGTCACGCTGAGGACAGTCCCTCCTCAGTTCGGAAGGGCCGCAGCTCGTCGAGATGGGCATGCGCGAAGCTCTCCATGACCGGGCCGGAGCCTAGTCTCAGAGCAGCCATGCGCGTGCTCCTCACCAACGACGACGGGATCGAGGCCGAAGGGCTGCAGACGCTGCGGCGCGCGCTCACCGAGGTCCCGGGGATCGACCTGCAGGTGATCGCCCCCGACTCCAACCGCTCGGCCGTGGGGCGCGGCATCACGACCCGCCGCGCGCTCTCCGTGCAGGAGGTCGACTTCGGGGATGGCACCTCCGGCTTCGCCACCGACGGCACGCCCGTCGACTGCGTGCGCTTCGCCCGGCTCGGCCTCGTCGAGGGGTGGGAGGCCGAGATCATCGTCTCGGGCATCAACCACGGCGCGAACCTCGGCGACGACATCACCTACTCGGGTACGGTCGCGGCGGCGCTCGAGGGGATCATCCTCGGCCTCCCCGCCATCGCCGTCTCCCAACAGTCCCGCCAGCGCGAGCTCGACTTCCGCGTCGGCTCGCGCTTCGACTTCGAGGCGGGCGCGCGCTTCACCGCGCGGATCGTCGAGGAGCTGGCCGAGGTCCCGATGCCCGACGGCACCCTCCTGAACGTCAACGTCCCCGCGGGGGAGCCGGAGGGCGTCGAGGTGTGCCGCATCGGCAAGCGCATCTACCGCGACGAGCTGGCGCTCAAGGAGGAGAGCGACGGCCGCCGGCGCTACTGGATCTACGGCGACGACCCCGGCTACCACGACGAGGAGGGCACGGATCTCGCCGCCGTCGCCGCCGGGCGGATCGCGGTGACCCCGATCCACTTCGATCTGACCGACCGCTCGGGGATGGACTCCCTGACCAAGTACGACCTCGCGCGGCTCCTCGCGCCCGCGGCCGAGGAGGTGGAGTGAAGGAGAGCGACGCCGAGGCCCGCGCGGCCGAGCTGCGGGAGTTCCTGACCCACCACTCCCACCGCTACTACGTCCTCGACGACCCCGAGATCGGGGACGACGTCTACGACGAGCATTACCGCGAGCTCGCAACCCTCGAGGAGGCCCACCCCGAGCTCGTCATCCCCGACTCGCCGACGCAGCGCGTGGGCGGCGCGCCCGTCTCCTCGCTGACCAAGGTCACGCACCTGCAGCCGATGCTCTCCCTGGCCAACGTGCGCACCGAGGAGGAGCTGCGCGCCTGGGTCACGCGGATGCGCAACCACCTCGCGCGCGAGGGGATCGAGCAGGCCGAGTTCGACTACGTGGCCGAGCCCAAGATCGACGGCCTGGCGATCTCCCTGCTCTACGAGGACGGCGCGCTCGTGCGCGGCGCCACCCGGGGGGACGGGGAGGTCGGGGAGGACGTCACCCACAACCTGCGCACGATGCCGACGATCCCGCTGCGGATCAACGGCGCCGCGCCCAAGCGGCTCGAGGTCCGCGGCGAGGTCTACATGTCCCTGCCCGACTTCGCCGCGCTCAACGAGCGCCGGGCCGAGGCCGGGCTCTCGACCTTCATGAACCCCCGGAACGCCGCCGCGGGCACGATCCGCCAGCTCGACCCCAAGCTCACCGCCGACCGTCCGCTCTCCATGTGGTGCTACGCGGTGGGGACGACCGAGGGAGTGTCCTTCGCCACCCACTGGGAGGCGCTCACGTGGCTGCGCGAGCACGGGTTCCGCGTCAACGGCGACGTGCGGAGGCTCTCCACCGAGGAGGACGTGGTGGCCCAGTGCCTGCGCTGGCAGGAGCGCCGCGGCGGCCTCGACTTCGAGATCGACGGCGTCGTCGTCAAGGTCGACGATGGCGAGCTGCAGCGGCGGCTCGGGGCCGTCGGCCGAGACCCGCGCTGGGCGGTGGCGTGGAAGTTCCCGCCCACGACGGCCAAGACGAAGCTCGAGCACATCTTCTGGAACGTCGGGAAGTTCGGCGATCTGCATCCCTTCGCGTCGCTCACGCCGGTCCACGTCGGCGGGGTGACGGTGAAGCTCGCGACCCTCCACAACGAGGAGGACGTCGTGCGCAAGGACCTCCGGCCCGGCGACGAGGTGATCGTCCTGCGCGCCGGGGACGTCATCCCCCAGGTCCTCTCCCCCGCCCCTCACGCCGTCGAGCGCGAGGGGCGCGCGCCCGTGCCGAGACCGCCCGCGAAGTGCCCGTCCTGCGGCACGCCGACGGTCAAGCCCGAGGGCGCCGTCTTCACCAAGTGCCCGAACCGGGCCTGCCCGGAGCGCCGCTGGCAGCTGCTGAAGCACTTCGTCTCCCAGGGCGCGATGGACATCGACGGGGTGGGGGAGAAGCAGGTCGCCCAGCTCCAGCAGGCGGGGCTCGTGCGCGTGCCCGGCGACTACTACCGGCTGGGCGGCGAGCAGCTCGAGGCGCTCGAGGGCTGGGGGAAGGTCTCGGCCGAGCGCGCGCTCGCGGCCATCGCGGGCTCCAGGGAGCGGCCGTTCGGGCGGCTGCTCTTCGCGCTCGGGATCGAGGGCGTCGGCTTCGTCACCGGCCGCTCCCTGGCCCAGCGGTTCCGCTCGGTCGAGGCGCTCCTGGCCGCCGACCCCGAGGCCATCGCCGCCACGCCGGGGATCGGCCCGATCGTCGCCGCGCTCATCCACTCCCAGCTCGCCGAGGAGGACATGCGAGCGCAGATCGAGGACCTGCGGGGTCTCGGCCTGTGCTTCGCCGAGGAGGGCCCGCCCCCCGGAGAGGGCCCGCTGGCCGGCCAGACCGTCGTGCTCACCGGGACGCTTCCCGACCTGACCCGGGAGGAGGCGACCGAGCGCGTCGTCGCCGCCGGCGGGCGCGTGACCACCTCGGTCTCGAAGAAGACGGACTGGGTCGTGGCGGGCGAGAGCCCGGGCTCGAAGCTCGAGAAGGCCGAGCGGCTCGGCGTCGGCGTCACCGACGAGGCGGGGCTCCTCCGCCTGGTGGCGGGCCAGGCGCCGGAGCCCGCGGAGCCGGCGCGCTGAGCAGGGTCAGGACCATGCGGTCCTGCAGCGTGCGGGCGTAGGTCACCGAGGAGATCCGGTTCATGAGGATCGCGAAGGCCAGCAGGTGGCCGGCGCGGCTCGTGCAGTAGCCGGCCAGGGCGGAGACGTCGTGCAGCGAGCCGGTCTTGGCCGCGCAGCGGCGGGTGGCGTCCGTGCCGCGCAGGCGGTCCTCGAGCGTGTCGCCGCGGCGGCCGAAGTGCGCGAGCGAGGCGCGGAGGTCCCCGTTGGCGCGCAGCGCGGTGAGCAGGCCGACGAGCTGCGCCGGGGAGGTCGCGTCCCGGCGCGAGAGGCCGGAGCCGTCGAGCACGCGCGGGTGCAGGCCGAGCCTCGCCGCCTCGGCGCGGACGACGGCGGCGCCCGCGGCGGTCGAGCCGCGGGCGCCGAAGGAGGCGCCGAGGTCCTTGAGCAGGGTCTCGGCGTAGAGGTTGTCCGACGGGCGGTTGGTCAGGGCGACGAGCGTGCGGAGCGGCGGGGAGCCCGTGACGGCGAGCCGCAGCGCGCCCGCCGGGGTCCGGCCCGCGCCCGGGTGCCTCCGGTTCGTGACGGCGACACCGATGCGGCCGAGCGCCAGGCTCAGCGCGCTCGCCGCGTAGCGCGGCGGGGAGGACACGTAGCGGTAGCCGGAGACGTCGCGGTCGTAGACGAGGGCGGAGAGCGGCTCGACGTCCGGGGAGGGGCCGACGGCGGAGCTCGGCACGCCGCGCAGCGAGTCGAAGCGGCTCTCGTCCCCGACGACGCGGCCGGTGACCCGGCGCACGCCGGCACGGCGCAGGGCGCTCGCGAGCACGGCGATGTCCTTCACCGAGAGGTTCGGGTCCCCGCCGCCCCGGAGGTAGAGGTCGCCGCGCACCACGCCCGCGGCGGAGGGCGCGCGCGCCGCGTAGACGGCCGTGCGGAACGTGTAGCCGGGGCCGAAGCGGCGCAGCGCCGTGGCCGTCGTCCACAGCTTCTCGGTCGAGGCGGGCAGGCGGCGGACCCCCGCCCGGCGTGCGTAGATGGTCCTTCCCCCGGCCGTCAGGTCGGCGATCATCGCGCCCGTATGGGGGCCGGCGGCGCGCAGGCTCCGGTCGAGCCGGGCGGTGAGCGAGGCGGCGCCGGCCCGGGCGGGCGTGGCGACGCTCGCGGAAACGGCGGCGAGCACCGCCGCGAGGAGCGCGAGGCGGCGGGGCACGGGTCGTATTCTGACGCCGGGCGGCGGGCGCCTCCGCCGGTAGATGTTGATTCCACGACCCTCAAGCCCGTCTGCACGTGTCTACGGGCGCCGGATCGGCACCCGCCCGACATCCCCTGTCCACGCACGTCCGGCCACGCCGGCCGTGGAGTCAGCTATCTAGGCGCGCTCCGTGACGCAGGCGTCACCTCTAGACTCCGGTGTCTCGTGGGCAAGGTCGTCAACCTCGAAGCGCAGGCCAAGGGATCGGCCGCCGGGCGCAAGCGGCGCAAGCGCACCCGCTCGGCGCTCGTCCTCGGAGGCGGAGGCTTCACCGGCGGCGTCTACGAGATCGGCGCGCTGCGGGCGATCGATCTCCTGGCCGTCAACCGCACGGTCAACGAGTTCGACATCTACGTGGGCACGAGCGCGGGCTCCTTCGTCGCCTCCCTGATCGCCAACGGGGTCACGCCGGAGGAGATGATGCGGGTCGTCAGCGGGCAGGTCCCGACGCCGTTCAGGGACGCCGACGTCACGACGCTCCTGCGCCTGAACCTCGGCGAGGCGGTCCAGAAGGCGGCGATCGCGCCCTTCCGCCTGGCCGGCCTGCTGCGCAACATGGCGGGGAGCCTCGGGCGGCTGAACCAGCTCACGCCGATGGACCTCCTGCTCGGGCTGGCCGAGCTCCTGCCCTCCGGCCTCTACACCGGGGAGGGGATCGAGGACTACCTCCGCAGCGTCCTCACCGACCCCGAACGCACGGACGACTTCCGCCTGCTGGGCCCCGAGCTCTACCTGACGGCGACCGACCTCGACACCTGCGAGCGCATCGTCTTCGGCGCCGCGGGGTGGGACGACGTGCCGATCTCGAAGGCCGTGCGCGCCTCGACGGCGCTGCCCATGGTCTACAAGCCCGTGCCGGTCAAGGACCGCGAGCTGATCGACGGGGGGATCGTCTCGACGACGAACGTCGACATCGCGGTCGAGGCCGGGGCGGACTTCATCCTCGTCGTCAACCCGCTCGTGCCCTACGTCAACGACTTCAAGGAGCAGGTGACGACGCTCGGGGGCTCCCGCGCGCGGCGCGTGTCGGACATGGGCTTCCCCCAGATCGGCTACCAGACGTTCAAGCTCCTCGCCTACCAGCGCCTGCACGAGCTGGCCAAGCAGTGGAAGGAGCGCTTTCCCGGGGTCGACATCGTGCTGATCGAGCCGGGGCCGAACGACGAGCTGATGTTCAAGACGAGCGTCATGAACTACGCCTCGCGAGTGGAGATCGCCAAGCACGGGTTCGAGTCGGTGACGCTGAAGCTGGCCGAGGACTACGACGAGTTCCAGGCCATCTGCGCGCGGCACGGGGTCGAGATCTCGGCCACGCGCGTGCGGAAGGTGGTGCGCCACTTCGCCGCCGAGCGGGAGCGGACGCGGGCGTGGCGGAAGATCCTCGAGCAGACGACCTCGACGCTCCTGCGCCAGAGCGGCGGGCTGTAGGCGAACGGCGAGCCACGATGGCGCGCGCGCGGGCCTTCCTGCGGACACGTCCGACGATCGCCGCAGCCGCGCTGTACGCCTTCCTCTCCATCGCGATGGTCTCCCCGGCGCTGGTGCCCGGTCGGTCCCTCTCCGCCTCGGACGTGCTCTACCGGTCGCGCCGTGGAGCGCGCACCAACCGGCCGGCGTCCCGCCGTTCGGGTCAAATCCCGAGAGCCTCGACGAGGTCGTGCAGTTCCAGCCGTTCCTGCAGCGAAACCGAGCCACGCTGCCCGGCATCCCGCTCTGGAACCCATACATCATGGGCGGTCGGCCCTACCTGGCCAACGCACAGTCCGCTGTCTTCTCGCCGTTCAGTCTGCCGGCCTACGTCCTCCCGTTCTGGCGCTCGCTCGCGCTGATCGCGGCGCTCAAGCTCTTCGTCGCCGCGCTCGGGACCTACCTCCTTGGACGGGCGCTGGGGATGCGCTTCGGCGGCGCCGCTCTGGCAGGGACGGTCTTCGGCTTCAGCCTGTGGATGGTGACCTGGGTGTCGTGGCCGGTGGCGAGCGTGTGGGCGTTCCTGCCGTGGCTCTGCCTCGCCGCGGATCGGCTCGCCCGGCGTCCGGGGCCGCTGCCTTTCGCAGGCCTGACGGTCACCGTCGCACTGCAGTTCTTCGCGGGTCACCCCGAGTCGAGCTTCCACGTTCTCATCTTCGCGGTCATCTTCTGGTTGCTGCGCGTGCTCGCCGGCTCCGACCGGTCGCCGAGGGCGATCGTCGCGAAGGCGGGCTGGCTCGTGGGAGCCATCGTGGTCGGGACCGCGCTCGCGGGCGCCGTCGTGCTGCCCTTCCTCGAGCTTCTCAACGGCTCGATCGACGCCTCGGCCCGAGCGGCCGTGGGCGCGAGCCACGGGTCCACAAACTACCTGTTCGGGGTGCTCCTCCACGACTACTGGGGTCGCCCGACGCGGGTCAACCTCGTCTTCCCGTTCTCCGCGATGCAGGAGCGCTCCTACTACGTCGGGGCCCTGACGCTGATGCTCGCGCTCGCGGCGCTCGTCCTGCGGCCCACGCGCCGGCGTCTCGCGCTCGCGGCGGTTGCGGTCGGGTCTCTGGCGGTGGCAACCGGGGTCCAGCCCTTCTTCAGGGTCGTCGCCGCGCTTCCCGGTTTCCATACGGCTCAGAACGCGCGTCTGGCCGTGATGTTCGTCCTCGGAGCCGCGCTGCTGGCCGGCTGGGGTCTCGATGAGCTCGTGGGGCCGGTGCCCGCCGGCCGCCGGCGCCGAGCGCTCGTCGCGCTGTGCGCGTTGGTCGCGTTCGTGCCGCTGCTCAAGATGGTCGCCGGGGGGACGCTGGCCCCGGCACAGATAGGTCCCGCTCTCAGATCCGCCTGGGGCTTTCGCGATCCGGCGACCGGATCCCTCGGGAGGGCCACGGTCGCGGAAATCGTCCGCCTCTCGGCGCTGCTCGAATGGTCGGTCCTCGCTGCCGCCGCGCTCGTGCTTCTCGCCATCCGGCTGAGCGGTCGCCTGCGGCCTCTCACTTTCGTCACGCTGGCCCTCGCACTGGTGGCGATCGACCTGTTCAAGGCGGGCATGGGATGGAACACGGCCATACCGACCAGCCACGCGAAGCAGCCGGTGACCGCGGCCATCCGCTATCTGGAGGACCGCCGTCCGCGCCGGTTCGTCGCCCTGGACGGTCCACCGCTCTCCCTGCTCACGTCGTTTCCCCCGGACGTCGCGCTGCGCTACGGCCTGTACGACGGGCGCGGCTACGACTTCCCGATCATCTCTCGCTACGAGCGGTTCTGGCAGCAGAACATCGCGGCGTCGCGGGCGTGTGACTACACCCAGTGCACCGGCTCGGTCGCGTCGACTCCCCGGGCGCTGCACGCGCTCGGCCTGCTCGGCGTCGACGACGTGCTGCAGGACCCGAGCCAGAAGCCGCTGCGCTCGCTGCCGGTTCGCATCGGTTACGCCGGTGCCGACGCGCGGATCTATGTCAATCGCGATGCGCTGCCCCGAGCCTTCCTCGCCGAGCGCCAGCGCACGATCCCCGACGACGCCCGCGCGCTGGCCGCGGTGAGCGCCTCGGACTTCGACCCGCGTTCGACGGTCGTGACCGACCGCCGGCTGGAGGGGTGAGTGGGACGCCGGGGACTCGCCGCGCCGCCGGTCGGGCCCGGATAGTGAACTACGAGGCCGATCGGGTGCGGGTCCGGACGAACAGCTCGAGGCCCGCGGTGCTCGTCCTCACCGACGTCTACTTCCCGGGATGGCAGGCGATCGTCGACGGGCGCTCGACTCCCGTCCGCCGTGTCGACTACCTCCTTCGCGGGGTGGCCGTCTCGCCCGGCCGCCACACGGTCGAGTTCCGCTATCGCCCGACGAGCTGGCGGGTGGGATGGATGCTGAGCGGGCTGACCCTCATCGGGCTGGTCGTCCTGCTGCTCCTCACACGGCGAGGAAGTCGGCGTCCGGTGCGACACGCGCTCGCCCGCCGCTCACGGTCGCTCATTCGTCCGCGCATGTCTCCATAGCGCCGTCCTCGGCGAGCGGGGTCTTGCCATCGGGCCGGCGAACCGGCCACCGCCGCGTCGGGCCGACCGGTCGCCCGAGCCCTGCAGAAGGACGGTGCGCGGGGCAGCGGGCTCGCGCCCGCCGCCCCGCGCTTTTCCTACTCGGCCGGCTCGTCCTCGGCGAGGATCCCGTAGAGGCGCTTGCGTGCCTCGCGCAGGACCGTCGAAGCGGCCTCGACCTGCTTGGCGCCGCCCGCCTGGGCGACCTGCCGGCTGGCGATGACCACCGCGACCGCGAGGTCGCGCAGGTTCGTCATGCCGTCGTCGGCCTCCTCGGCCGCGGTCTCCCAGGGGAGCGGGCCGGTGCGCGCCTCGGCGGCCTCGCGGCCCGCGTCGGTCAGCTCGTGGACGCGGCGCCCCTCGGACTCCTCGGTCCGCAGGAGGCCCTCGTCGGCGAGCTGCTGGAGCGTTGGGTAGACCGAGCCGGGGCTCGGGTGCCAGGCGCCGTCGGAGCGCTCGGAGATCTCCCGGATGATCTCGTAGCCGTGCCTCGGCTGCTCGGCGAGCAGCGCGAGGATCGCGGCGCGAATGTCACCGCGGCCGCGCTTCCGAGACGGTCCGGGGCCGGGGCTAAAGCCGCGTCCCCAGCCGCCGTGGTGGGGCCGGCCGTGACGGCCTCGCCCCTTCATCCTGTGGAATCCCGGCCCGCACCGCGTGGGGTGAGGCCCGGGGATCGCGTAGGTGGAGTGCATGTGATCCTTTCAGGTTGTATATCGGTCACGAGGCAACACGATATATCGAAACCGCTCGCTTGTCAAGCCGCGCCGGCCCCGCCGGGTGCGCCGGCACACCGCGAGGCGTCGAGCCGGCTCCTTCCTCGGGGTTCACCGGTGCGGGGGTTGTTTCCCGGGGTGCCGTGGACACCTTGATCGTCCTGGCGGGCATTCCTGTCCACGCGCCACGTCCCCACCGCCCGGTGAACGGTTATGTCCGCCTGGCGGGCATTCCTGTCCTCGGCGGTCAAGGCCGCGCCGGCGCCCGCCCAGGCGAACCCCGTCGCTGAGGACCTCGGCGTCAGGGGGGACGGTCCCCCCGCGGGCTGCGCGCTCAGGCAGGGGAGAACTCGACCGCTCGGGCCGCCGCGTCCGCCCGCTCGAGGCGCACGGTGATCTCGCGGCCGGGCTCGGCCTTGGCGCCGGCGGCGCCGCCGGCCCTGAGCCTTCCCCGCACGGCGGGGTCGGCGAGCTGGACGAGCCCGTCGTCGATGACGACCGCCGGGAAGGTCTCTCCCTCGCGGCCCTCGAGCAGCACCGCCTCGACGAGATCCACGACCCCGCGCTCGACCACGCGGGCGCGGTGGTCGCCCGCGGCCATCGCGGCCGGCAGCCCCGGCAGCCCCGCGCGAACCCACTCCGGCACCGTCGTCCCCCCGAAGCTCGCCAGGCAGCACTCCGAGACGTAGCGGTCCTGCAGGCGGCGCAGCGGCGCCGTCGCGTGGGCGTAGCTCGCGGCGATCGCGAAGTGCCGGGCCTCAGCGGGCGGCCCTCCTGCGAAGGTGGTGTAGCCCGCGCCGTGTCCGAGGCCGGTCGCCTCGTGCATGAGCGCGGCCTCGGCCGGCCGGGACGGGTCGAGCCCGCGGATGAGCTCCGGGTAGGAGACCCCGGCCGGCCAGGGCACCCCGAGCGCCTGGGCCTGGCGGCGAAAGCGGGCGAACGCGCGCTCCTCGGGCGCGGGCTGCGTGCGCAGGATCCCGATCCCGCCGCGCAGCATGAGCGCGGCCGCCGCCATCCCGGTCAGCAGCGAGACCTGGGCGTTCCAGTCCTCGCTCGGCACCGGCGCGCGGTAGTGCACCGTCCAGCTTCCGCCCTCGTGCACGACCTCCTGCTCGGGCACGTTCAGGCGCACCCCGCCACGGGCGCGCTCGAGCCCGAGGCGGCGCTCGCCCACCTCCCGCAGAGGCGCGAGCAGCTCGGCGGGGATGTCCTCGTAGGTGTGCTGGGCGACGCTCCGCACCTCGGCGCGGGCCACGGCGGTCGCGGCGAGCTCGCCCGTGCCGTCGAGGTCGAGCGTCCACAGCACCGCCGGGCGCCACTCGCCGGGCAGCAGGCTCGCCGCCCCCTCGGAGAGGACCGGGGGATGGAGCGGCGCCTTCTCGTCCGGCGCGTAGACCGTGACCCCCCGCTCGTGCACGGCGGCGTCCAGCGGCCCGCCGGGCGCGACCCACGCGCCGAGGTCGGCGATCGCGTAGGAGACGCGATGGCCCTCGCCGCGTGGCTCGATGTGCACAGCCTGGTCGAGGTCGCGCGAGCCCGGCGGGTCGATCGTCACGAAGGGCAGATCGCTCCGGGGCCCGCGCTCGCGGGGGCCGTCCGCGCCGGCGGCGGCCGCCGCCTCCGCTGCGGCCGCCGCCGGAAATGCCTCCTCCACACCCGCCTCGCGCCGCACGGCGGCAAAGCCGTCGCTGAGCGCACCGGCCGGGGTGACGCTGATCCGGCGGATGACCAACGCCGGGCGCTACCCGTCCTGCTCGGCGGCGCTCTGGCGGAGCGCGACGACCGTGCGGACCGTGGCGGGCGAGGACTGGATCTGGACTCTGACGTGGGCGTCGTCCCCCCAGGCGCCGCCGCCGGCGACGCGGATGCCGTGCCGCTCGAGCCGGGCGGCGAGCTCGGCCCCGCGCAGGCCCGGGAGGCGCAGCCACAGGAAGTTGGCCTCGCCCGGCGTCACGGCGTAGGGCAGCGATTCCAGCTCTCGGAGGAGGCGCTCGCGCTCGGCCGCGACCGCGTCCCGCCGCCGGACCACGAGCGGCCCGCACTCCACGAGCGCCTCGAGCGCCCCGACCTGCACGGGGGTGGCGAGCGCCCCCGCCGGCGCGACGCCCGCGAGATCCTCGGCGGCGTCCTCAGGCCCGAGCGCCCAGCCGCAGCGCAGGCCGGCCAGGCCGAAGGCCTTGGACAGCGTGCGGAAGATGATGACCCGCGGGCAGGAGTCGAGCAGCTCGAGGGAGGAGTTCGCCGGCTCGGAGACGACGAAGTCCCCGAGCGCCTCGTCGACGAGCAGCCAGGCCCGCTCGGGCAGCTCCCCGGCCAGTCCGGCCAGCGCGTCGACGGGGAGCCAGTCCCCCGTGGGGTCGTTCGGGTTACAGACGACGACGGCGCGGGTGCGCTCGGTCACGGCGGAGAGCAGCCGCTCGGCGTCGCCGGCGCCGCCGCTTACCGGCACCGGCCGCCCCCCGGCCAGGCGCACCATGGCCGGCAGGTGCGCGTAGGCCGGCCAGGGCATGATGACCTCGTCCCCCTCGGCGACGAGCGTGCGCAGCGCGCTCTGCAGGAGCTGCGCCGCGCCGTGGCCGGCGACGATGCGCTCGGGCTCGACGCCGTGGCGGCGCGCGAGCTCCTGCCGGAGCTCGGTCGCGTGGACGTCGGGCGGCCGGTTCATCCCTCGGCGGGCGGCGTAGGTGATGGCGGCCACGACGTCCGGATGGGGGAACTCGTGCCAGTGGGTGCCGGCGAGATCGATGGCCCGGACGATGGTGAGCTGCTTCATCCGGCGCTCGTGGGCGGCCTCGCGGAAGCGCTCGGACTCCTCCTCCCCCGACATGGCGGAGAACTGGCGGTAGTAGTCGCGCAGACCCACGCGAGCGTCCGGCGCTAGATGCTGATCGAGCCGGCGCCCGTGAGGTCCGCGCCGGCGAAGAGCAGCAGCCACGCCGTGAAGATGATCGCTCCGATGCCGCAGGTGACCGCGAAGACCGGGCCGATCATGCCCGAGCGCTGGTCGTGCCCGGCCGCCCGGCGGATGAGGATCCAGGTCGCGTCCAGGCGCTTGCACACGATGAGCGCCAGGAGCAGGCAGGCCATGAGCCCGATGAACACGATGAGGATGGCGAAGGACGGGCTGTTGGTCGCGCCCTGGATCTGGCCCCCGACCCACAGCCAGCCCGCGGGCAGCGGCCCCCAGAAGGAGAGGCAGATGAGGCACATGACGAGCAGCACGACACCGGCCAGGAAGTTGTCGAGCCGGCGCCGCCGCGCGCCCTCGCGCGTCGGCTCGTCGCGGTAGCGCACCGGCCGCGTGCCGGGCCGGCGGCCGACGAACAGCCCGCCGTTCTCGGTCGGGTCGGTGCGCATCAGGAGTAGAGGGACTCCAGCAGGTCCGCGTACTTCTCGTTGACGACGTTGCGCTTGACCTTGAGCGTCGGCGTCAGCTCGCCGCCCTCCTGGGAGAGGTCCTCGCCGAGGATGCAGAACTTCTTGATCTGCTCGACCTGCGCGTAGTTGGCGTTCGCGTCGTCGAGCACCTCCTGGATGAGCGCCGTCGTCTTCGGGTCCTTGACGATCGCCTCCATCCCGCCCTCGATCCCCTGCTCCTTCGCCCACGGGACGATCTCCTCCTCGTCCAGGGTCAGGAGCGCGACGGGGAACGGGCGGCGGTCGCCGTGCATGACGGCCTGAGAGATCCAGCGGGACTGCTTTAAGCCGTTCTCGAGGTTGGCGGGGGTGAGGTTCTTGCCCCCGGCGGTGATGATGATGTCCTTCTTGCGGCCGGTGATCGACAGGTAGCCGTCCCCGTCGAGGGAGCCGAGGTCGCCGGTGTGCAGCCAGCCGTCCTCGATCGCGCCGAAGGACTTCTCGGCGTCCTTGTAGTAGCCCTGGAAGATGTTCGGGCCCTTGAGGAGGATCTCGCCGTCCTCGGCGATCCGGATCTCGCAGCCCGGCAGCGCCTTGCCCACCGTGCCGAACCGGTGCTCCTCGACGGTCGAGTAGGTGGCCACGGTCGAGGTCTCGGTCATCCCGTAGCCCTCGAGCACGGGGACGCCGCAGGCGTAGAAGAACTCGAGGATCTCCTTGGCGATCGGCGCGGCGCCCGTGACGCACTGGCGGACCTCGCCCCCGAAAGCCGCGCGGACCTTCGAGAAGAGCTGCTCGTCGGCCTGCTCGAAGCCCTCCCGCAGCTCCTTGGGCAGCTCCTCGCCGGCCACGAGGTGGGGCCGCGCCCTGCGCCCGACCTCCACCGCCTGGGCGAGCTCGTCGGGGTCGGCGTGGCTCGTGACGAGCGTGTAGAGCTTCTCGAAGATGCGCGGGACCGAGGGGAAGTAGGTCGGCTTGACCTCGGCGAGCTCGGGGATGATCTGCTTGGGATCCCCGCCGAAGTAGGCGATCGTCGTGCCCAGGTCGTAGGAGCCGAGCTGGATCAGCAGCGCGAAGGCGTGGGCGAGCGGCAGGAACAGGTAGGCGGTGTCGCCCTCCTGGATCACGTTGACGTGCTGGATCATGTCGAGCACGCCGCGGTAGTTGCCGTGGGTCAGGATGCAGCCCTTGGGCGGCCCGGTCGTGCCCGAGGTGTAGATGAAGGTGAACGGATCCTCGTCGCCGATGGCCGCGGCGCGCTCGGTCAGCTCGCGCTCCTCCCGGCCGCGGCCGCGCTCGCGCAGGGCGTCGAGCGTTACGGAGTCCTCGTCGGCGCCGTCGGCGTCCACGACGATCACGTGCTCGAGCTCCGGCAGCCTCTCCTGCACCTCGCGGACCTTCGCGAGCTGGTCGGCGTCCTCGCAGACGACGGCGACGGACTCCGAGTTGCCGAGCACCCACTCGCACTCCGCCGGGGAGTTCGTCGGGTAGATCGGGACGACGACCGCGCCCGTCGCGGCGATCGCGAGGTCGCAGTAGGTCCACTCGGGACGGGTGTTGCAGAGGATCCCGACGCGCTGGCCGGACTGGATGCCGAGGCCGATGAGCCCGCGGCCGATCTCCGAGACGATCTCCCACGCCTCCGCGTAGGTGAGATCGCGCCACTCGCCGTCCACCTTGCGGCGCACCGCGACCTTCTCGCCGAACCTCTCCGCCGCCTTGGCGGCCAGGTCGGCGATCGACTTCGACTCCGTCGAGACGAGGCTCGACTCTGCGCTCGTGGCCATCCCTCTCCCTCGGTCTCCCGGGGAGGATCTTACGGCCTGCGGGCGACCCCGGCGCCGGGGACTACGCCTGCGCGGCGACCGGCTGGGAGCGTGCGGCCTCGAGGTTCGACCAGAACAGCGTCTTGTCGATCCTCCCGTTGAATATCGGCACCCCCAGCTCCACGCACTTCTCGATCACCTTGAGACGGTCGAGGCCTGTCTCATGCGCGAGCTCGGTGGGAGTGAGGTGATTCGCCAAGGGTCCGTCTCCTCTGTCGGTGCCGGGTGGACGGGGTTATATCGGCTCGTGCGGATGGGCTCAACCGAACCTGAGAGGGCTCTCAGGAGGGGACCGGCTTTGCCTGCTCAGACCGGATTCGGGATGTCGACCCATTCGTGGCCGACGTCGAAGCGCTCGGCCACGAGCTCGCCGAGGCGGCGGATGCCGTGGGTCTCGGTGGCGTAGTGGCCGGCGCCGATGACGTGGATCCCCGCCTCGCGCGCGGGTGCCGTGACGCGCTCGGCGAGCTCGCCGGTGAGCAGGGCGTCGAGCCCGAGCCCGATCGCCTCCTCGATGGTGTCGGCGCCGGCGCCCGAGCAGATGCCGAGGCGGCGCACCGTCGCCGGCCCCTCGCCGAGGCACAGCGGCTCGCGCCCTCCGGTGGCCTCCCGCACGCGCGCGAGCAGCTCGGCGATGGGCACGCCGGTGCTCGGCAGCGCGGCCGTCAGCCCGATCGAGCGCCCGCGGACCGTCGCGAACGGGCCGCGGCCGCGCTCGAGGCAGCCGAGCGCCTCGGCGAGCAGCGCGTTGTTGCCACATCGCGGGTGGGCGTCGAGCGGGAGGTGGTAGGCGGCCAGCGAGATGTCGTGGTCCAGGAGGATCCGCAGCCGCCCCGTGTCGAGGCGGGTGAGCGGCGCGGGGAGCGCCGGCCACATGAGCCCGTGGTGGACGAGCACGAGCTCGGCACCGGCCTCGGCGGCGCGGGCGAAGAGCTCGCGCTGGGCCGAGACGCCGGTGACGACGCTCGTGACGGTCTCCGATCCGGGGATCTGGAGGCCGTTCGGGCCGTAGTCGGCAAAGGCGTGCGCGTCGAGGAGATCGTCGAGGAAGGCGAGAACCTCGGCGAGCGCCGCCATGCCCGGCAGGCTATCCTCCCGGCTCTTCGGGGCGTGGCGCAGCCTGGTAGCGCGCACCGTTCGGGTCGGTGAGGTCCCCGGTTCAAATCCGGGCGCCCCGATTGCTGGCTGGAGCCGCCGTCCGGCCTGGAAACGGCGCCGGCGGCGGAGGCGGGCGTTAGCTTGGAGCGGGTGGCCGGCGCCCGTCCGCTCCCGTCTCCTGCAGTCCGCGCGCGCGGGCTCGGCGCCGCGGCGCTCCTCCTCGCGCTCGCGCTCCCCGGGCCCGCCGCCGCGGCCGGGCCGATCGGCGGCGCGCCGACCCTGCGCACGGTGCTTGCGAGCGCCGACACCTCCGTGCGCGCTGACACGCCCGGCCGGCGCTTCGGCCGGCGCCCGATCCTCGCCCTCGTCGGCGCGCCCGCGGCGCGGGCCTACCTGCGCTTCCGCCTCGGCGGTTTCGGAGGAAGGGTCGTTCGCCACGCGGATCTGTGGGTCCATCTCGCCCGCGGCGGGCGGAGCGCGGCCTTCTTCGCGAGCGGGACCGACGGCCGCCGCTGGCGCGAGCGCACGCTCACCTGGCGCGCGCGCCCCGGCCTGAGCGCGCCGACGGGCACCGCGCAGCTCGCGCTGGGCCAGGGCTGGCGTCGGCTCGACGTCACCCCGCTCGTACGCGGGAACGGAACCGTCGATCTCGCCCTGGCGACCGGCAGCCGCGTCCCGGTCGCGCTCTCAAGCCGCGAGGACGGGCGCCGCTTCGCCCCCCGCCTCCTCATCACCCTCGCGCGGGAGTCGGCGCCGCGGGCGCCCATCCGCGGCGCCTTCTACACGGGCGCATACCCCTCCGCCTGGGGCGTCGGCACGCGCTACCACCCGCGGGCCGGGGAGTACGACGGCGGGTCGCCGGGCGTCATCGCCGGCCAGCTCGCGACGATGGCCTACGGCGGGCTGCGCGCGGCGATCGTCCCGTGGGGCGGTCCGGGCACCTACTCCGACCGGCGCGACGCGAAGCTCCTCGACGTCACGGACTACACCCGTTCGCCCGTGCGCTGGGCGTTCTCCCCGACGGCGGAGGAGCTCGGGGATCCCTCGCCGGCGAAGGTCGCGAGCCTGCTCACCCGCCTGCAGGCGACCTACGGGCGCGACCCCGCCTACCTGCGCGTGCGCGGGCGCCCCGTCGTCTTCGTCCCCACCGAGAGCGCGGACACCTGCACCGCCGTCGAGCGCTGGGTCCGCGCCAACGCGACCGCGCGTGTCCATCTCGTGTTCGGCACCGTGCCCTACTACGAGGAGTGCGGCTCGACGCCGGATGACTGGTACCACGTCGATCCGGGCCAGCACCTCACCCGGACGGGCCGGAGCGCCGCCGTCGTCTCGCCCGGCCGCTTCGCGCCCGACGCGCGCGTCGCGCGGCTCGATCGCGACCTCGTCGACTTCGCCGGCGCCGTACGCCGCATGCGGTCGAGCGGGGCGCGCTTCCAGCTCGTCTCCTCCTACGACGACTGGGCCGCGGGCACGGCCGTCGAGCCCGCCGAGGAGTGGGCCAGCTACTCGGGGGCGGGGTCCTATCTCGACCTCCTGCGCACGGGGGGGATCCTGCCGACCGGGCCGAGCGTGTCCGTCGACGCGGCCGGGGACGTCGGCTGCGGCGCCGCCGAGCTGGCCGCGGACGGGGGGAGCGCCGGGACCTGCCAGGCGGCCGCGACCGGCGCGCTCATCCAGAGCCGGAATCCGCAGGCCGTCCTGCTGCTCGGCAACGCGGTCCACGGCGACGGGTCGCTCGCGGACTACGACCGGGGCTATGACCCGTTCTGGGGATCGTTCAAGGCGATCACCCACCCCGCGCCGGGCAACTACGACTACTGCGACTTTCTGTGCGCGGACCCCGTCGCGGCCTTCGGGGCGGGCTACGGGTCCTACTGGGGCGCCGCGGCGGGCCCCGGCCGCGGCTACTACTCCTTCGACCTCGGGGGCTGGCACGTCGTCTCCCTGAACTCCGAGTGCGCCGCGATCGGCGGCTGCGGGACGGGCTCGCCCGAGGAGACCTGGCTGCGGCAGGACCTCGGGCAGCACCCGGCGGCGTGCACCCTGGCCTTCTGGAACCGGCCCCGGTTCACCGGCGGCGCCGATGGGGAGGAGCCGGCCACGGGCGTCCTGTGGGCCGACCTCGAGCGGGCGGGCGCCGAGGTCATCCTGAACGGCCACGAGCACATGTACGAGCGCTTCACGCCCCAGAGCGCGCGGCGCGTCTATGACCCGAGCGGCGGCCTCGTGGAGATCGTCTCGGGCACGGGCGGGCGCTCGCTGGCGCCGCCGGTCGCGGTCAGGCGGAACACCGTCGTGCAGAACGCCGACACCTTCGGCGTGACCGAGCTGCAGCTCGGCCCCGACCGCTTCTCCTGGCGCTTCGTCGCCGCCCCCGGGCTCGGATCGTTCTCCGACTCGGGGTCCGGGCACTGCCACTGAGACTCGATGCGGGTTGGGCTCGGAGCGGGTCCGGGCGGGATGGGCTGGGGGGAATGGGGGCGCGGCGCGCGGCGCGGCGGCGCGCGACTGGTCGATCGGTGCCCCCATAGGGCTCTGGGTGACAGTCGCGGTGATTCTCTGCGGTTTCGGCGTCCCGACTGTCGCATCCTGGCCCCTGGAGGGTCCCTACTCGACAGTCGGGAGATCGGCCGGTGCTCGCCCGCGTCCCGTCCTTCCCGGCGTAGGCTCCCGCCATGGACCTGGCCGCGGTCGGCGTCGCCCTCCTCCGGGCTGAGAACCCCGGGCCGCTGTCGCTCTCCGGCACGAACACGTGGGTCGTGGGGGAGGGTCCCGCGTGGGTGCTCGATCCAGGCCCGGATCTTCCCGGGCACGTCGCCGCCGTGGCGGCGGAGCTCGAGCGCCGGGGCGGGCTCGGCGGGATCGTCCTCACCCACCGCCACGCCGACCACGACGAGGCGGTGCCCGCGCTCGTGGAGCGCTTCCCGGCCCCGGTCGCCGCGGGGGGAGGGCGCGCCGACGTGCGGCTGCGCGACGGCGACACCGTGGGGCCGTTCCTCGTCCTCGCCACCCCGGGCCACGCGCCCGAGCACCTCGCCTTCGGTCTCCCCGAGCACCGCGTGGCGTTCACCGGGGACGCCGTGCTCGGCGAGGGGAGCGTCTTCGTCTCGCCCGGGCCCGGGTCGCTCGCGGGCTACCTCGCCGCTCTGCGCCGCCTGCGCGACTGGGACCCGCGGCTCATCTGCCCCGGCCACGGGGACCTCGTCACCGACCCGGACGGAAAGCTCGGCGAGTACCTCGACCATCGCGCCGAGCGGGAGCGGGCGCTCCTGGCCGCGCTGGCCGGCGGCAGGCGGACGGTGGAGGAGCTCCTCGACGCCGCCTGGGCCGACGCGCCACCGGAGCTGCGCCTGCCGGCCACGGTCACGCTCGCCGCCCATCTCGACAAGCTGGCCGAGGAGGACCGCCTGCCCGCGGGCGTCGAGCGCCCGGACACGAGCTGGCTCCCGGCGGCGATCTAGCGTCACGATTCAAGAAATTCGGCGGCAGAGCGTCTCGCCGCGCCTGCCAGACGCTGCTCGCGATCTTTCCTGTCCACGTGCGCGGTCCCGACCGCTCGGTGGACGGCCATGTCCGCCTGGCGAGCATTCCTGTCCTCGGGGTCATGAGCGGCGCCGGCGCGGCCGATGTCCTAGGAGAGCGACACCTCGGCGTCCTCGCCCACGCGTAGCCGTATCGAGGCGGGGACCGCGAAGCGCCGCACGACCTGGGCGTTGCGCCCCACGACGCTCGCCTCTAGGCGCCGGTCGAGGTTGCGGATGGAGGCACCCTCGAGCACCAGCGAGTGCTCGAGCTCTGCACCCTCCAGGCGGACGCCGGCCCCGATCGTCGTGTAGGGGCCGACGAAGGAGTCGACGAGGAGGGCGCGCGGGCCGATCAGCGCTGGGCCCCGCACGGAGGTGCGCTCGAGGCGGGCGCTCGGGTGGATGACGACGCGGCCCTCGATCTGCGCCTCGTCCGGACCGCTCGCCGCCGCCCGGACGTCTCCGAGCGGGAGCGCGTCGAGGGCCAGCCGGTTGCCCTCGAGCAGGCTCTCCTCGGTGTCCGCGTAGCGCCAGGCGCCGGGGATCGCGCGGGCCAGAGCGGACGGCCCGTCGGCCTCGAGGCGGGCGATCAGCTCGGCGAGGTCGCGGGCGTCCGCCGGGAGCCTCTGGGCGAGGAGCGCGACGGGCGCGCCGCCCGCGTCGGTGAGCACAATGGGCTGCCGGCCGAGCGTCCGCACCGCCGGTAGGAGCGCCTCACCGGCGAACCCGTCCCCGGCGTGGAGGAGGAGGGGCCCCGGATGGGCGGCCGCGGCGTGGAGCGCCGCGGCCAGCGGAGCGCTCTCGGCTCCCGGGCCGACGTCGAGGCCGAGGGCCGCGTCACCGGCGAGGAGCACGCGCTCGGCTCCCGCGGCGCGCACGTCGCGGACGGCGCGGCGGGCGAGCGCGAGGCCGCCGACCGGCAGGGCGTAGCGGCTCTGCCCGGAGAGGCGCTGGGCGACGTCGTCCCCGTCCGGCGCCGGGGCGAGCACGAGTCCGAGCAGGGCGCCCACACCACAGGTAACGGGGCCCGCCGCGCTCGCTTGCGCTCCGGCGAGAAGAGTCGACCGGGTGTCAACTCGCTCGTTCACAGTCGGACGTCGGCCAGCCGGAACCCCGGCTCCTCCCCGAACTCCCGGGCCAGGCGCGCGCGGAAGGCGGCGTAGCGGCGCGCCGCGTCCGTGCGCCGGCCCTGGGCCTTGAGCACGGCGAGCAGGAACTTCTGCGTACCGGCGTCGTAGGGCTCGAGCTCGGCCAAGCGCTCGAGGACGGACGCGGCGCCGCCGAGGTCGTCCCGCGCGAGGCGGATCTGGACGAGCTCGCGCATCGCCTCGGCCACCACCCCCCGCATCCGGTCGCGCTCGGCGTAGACCCACTCGGCGTAGCGCTCGTCGGCGATGAGCTCCCCCCGGTAGTGGGAGATGCCGTGCTCGAGCCGTTCCTCGGCGGTCTCGTTCTCGCCGCGGGCGCCCGCGGCCAGCCCCTCGCCGACCGCCTCCTCCAGCGCGTCGGCGTCGATATGGACGCGCCGGCGGTTCAGCGCGTAGCCGCCCTGCACGGTGACGACGAAGGAGGACTCGGCGCCCTTCTTCCGCTCGGGCTCGAGCTTCTGGCGCAGCGCGTGCATGAAGTGGCGCACGTTGCCGAGGCTCTGGCGCCCGGCGCCCGGCCACAGCGCATCGGCGATCTCCTCGGCGTGCACGACGCGGTTGCGCTCGGCGATCAGGTACTTGAGCAGCAGGCCGGGCCGCTGGCCGAGCCACTTCCCGCCGATCGGCCCCTCGGGCGAGTCGACCCAGGTGCGCCCGAGCGCGGAGATGCGGAGCTCGGGCCCGGAGAGCCAGTGGGGCTCCGAGCGGCGGCGGCGGTCGCGGGCGTCGCCGGCGCGCAGGTGGAGCACGACCCGGTCCTCGCCCCGGAGCGGCGCCGCGGTGACCCACAGCGCCGAGACCGGGGAGCCCGCGGTGGCGTCGATACGGATCTCGGGCAGGGCCTCGGGGGCCAGCGCGGCGCGCTCGGCGAGGCAGCCGGCCTCGCACGGCCCCCCGGCCTCGCGGCAGGAGAACAACTCGTGGCAGAGCGGGGCCCGGCCCTCGGTCCGGCCGAGCCGCGCCAGCAGGCGCGCGGCGGCGGCGTTGGCCGAGCCGACCCGGCGGCCTGCGAGGACGACGACCCCGTAGGGCAGGCGGTCAAGGACGTCCTCGGCCTCGGAGACCGCGGCGATCGGGGTCGCGGGGGGCGCGGAGGTCGGGGGCTCACGGGTCGGGGACACGGTCGGGAATGAAGTCTCGCAAACAAATCGCCAGCTAATGCCCAGGCAAACGGAGGGGTCATGGGTCGAGGGAACGATGACGTTCACCACCCCGAACGCACGGAGGCCCCGACCATGAACGCCACCCGAGATCGCTACCCCACCGGCCTGACCGACGGCCGCTTCCACCGCCGCTCCTCCTTTGACCGGGATCTGCGGCCCGGCGAGCTCGCCGCCGCCGTCGCGCAGGCCAAGGTCGGCGACCGCGAGGCCGTCCGCTATCTCTACCTGCGCTTCTCGCCCAACGTCTACGGCTACGCGCGCTCCATCGTCTGCGACGAGCACGAGGCCGAGGACGTCACCCAGCAGGTCTTCGCGCGGCTCATCACCTCGCTCGCGCGCTACGAGGACCGCGGCGTGCCCTTCTCCGCCTGGCTCCTGCGGATCACGCACAACATGGCGATCGACCACATGCGCCGTCGCCTCACCCTGTGCGACGAGACCGCCGTTGCCGAGGAGAGCGCGGAGGATCGCTCCCACGAACTCGCGGGCGCGCTGCGCGAGGCGCTCGTTGAGCTGCCCGAGACCCAGCGCCAGGTGCTCGTCATGCGTCACGTGGGCGGCTACTCGCCGGGGGAGATCGGCGCCGCGCTCGACCGCTCGGAGGACTCGATCCACGGGCTGCACCATCGCGGCCGCCGCGCGCTCAAGCAGGAGCTCGTGCGCCGCGGCGCCGCGCCCGCCATCGCGGCGGCGTAGCGCCCGCCGCGCGCGGCGCGCCTACGCTGCGGGCCGTGCCCGACGCGCTCGCTCGCCTGCGCTTCGCCCTGTGGGTGCGCGCGCTGCGCGTGCGCCTGCGCCGCCGGGGCGTCCGCCTCGTGCTCGACGCCCCGCACTGAGCGCGCGCCTACGCGGGCGCGAGCCGCGCGCGGGCGAGCGCCCGGGCGGCGGTGAGGGGCGTCACGCCGCGCGCCTCGGCGTCGTCGAGCACGCCGCGCAGGGTCTCGCCGATTTGCCGGACCTGCGCGCGGGCGCGCCGCGCGTCGTAGCTGCGCCCGCCGAGCTCCTCCTGGATGTTGACGATCCCGCCCGCGTTGACGACGAAGTCCGGAGCCCAGAGGATCCCCCGCGCGGCGAGCAGCTCCGCCACCGGGTCCGCGGCGAGCTGGTTGTTGGCCGCCCCGGCCACGAGCCGGCAGCGCAGGCGGGGGACGGACTCCGCGGTGAGGATCCCGCCAAGCGCGCACGGCGCGAGCACGTCGACGCGCGCCGTGAGTGCGCGCCCCGGGGTCGTCCACCGCGCGCCGAGGCGCTCGGCCGGCGCGCGGCGGGAGGGATCGATGTCTGCGGCCAGCACTCGCGCGCCGGCGCGGGTGAGCAGCCGGATGAGACGCGAGCCGACGCTCCCCACGCCGAGGACGGCCACCGAGCGCCCGGCGAGCGCCGGGGAGCGGTGGGTGCGCTCGAGCGCGGCCTCGATTGCCGCGAGCACTCCGAGGGCCGTGGCCGGGCTCGGGTCGCCCGAGCCGCCGTGGCGCCGCGCGCGGCCCGAGACGTAGGGCGTGACGGTGGCGATCCGGTCCATGTCGCGGGTCGAGGTCCCGACGTCCTCGGCGGTGATGTAGCGACCGGCGAGCACGGCGACCGTCTCGCCGAAGTCGGCGAGCACGTCGGCACGGCGCACGCCGCGGGGCAGGCCGCCGGGCGGCAGCGCGATCACTCCCTTCCCCCCGCCCATCGCCAGCCCGGCCGCGGCGGCCTTGAGGCTCATCGCCTCGGAGAGCCGCAGGACGTCGCGCACGGCCTCATGCGCGTTGGCGTAGGTCCACATCCGGCAGCCGCCGAGCGAGGGGCCGCGCACGGTGGAGTGCACGGCCACGGCGGTGTAGAGCCCGGAGCGCCGGCCGCGGCGGACGACGAGCTCCTCGTGGGCCGGGACGGGAGGCGGGGCGGGGATCAGCCGGGCTTCGGGGCCTGCGTGCCCGTGGTCGTGCCGGACCCCGTCGTCACGGTCGTCGCGCCGCCGGAGGGGGCGCCGGACCCGGAGGAGCCGGTCGATCCGGAGCCCGGGGCGCCGGGCGCGCCGGCGCCCGCGGGGGGCGCGGTCGTCGTGGTGGCGCCCGAGGCCACCGGATCGCTCGGGCTCCCGGTGCCCGTCGGGTCGACGGCGTTGGGATCGACGGGGGTCGTCGTCGCGTTCGGGTCCGGGGTCGTCGTCGCGGGAGCGGTCACGGCGGGGGCCGCGGGCGGCGGGATCGCGGGCGTGGCCGCGCGGGCCGGGGCGAGCGCCGGGCGCGGGGTGCCGCCCGCCGCGCGGACGGGCGCCGGGCGCGAGCGGCCCGGGGGCGCGGCGTGCGAGGCCGGGCGGACGGCGGGCGCGACGAGCCCGCGGAGGTGGACGACGCGGGCTACGGGGATGACGGGGATGGCGGTGCCGGCGCCGCCGGACTCGGCGCCGTGCGCCGGCGCGGCATGGTGGTGCCTCGGCTTGGCGGGCGCGATCGACCGGCCGACCTCGACGGCGCCGCCCGCGGCCACGGCGGCCACGGCCACGACCGCGACCACGTGACCGGCGGCGACGACGCCGCTCGTGGCGGCGACGCCCGCCACCGCGCCCGTCGCGGTCCCGCCCGCGGCGGCGCCGGAGCCTCCGAAGCCGAGGACCTTGGCCACGAGCGCGCCGAGGCCGACCGGCGGCGCGAGCGCGGCGAGCTGGCGCTCGGTGGCCCGCAGGGAGCCCTTGTAGGCCCGGCACGTCCCGCAGTCTCGCATGTGGCGGCGGGCCTGCCCGCCGGGGCGTACCCCGCGCTCGCGGGCGTCGGCGAGCTGCACGCGGATCTGCTCGCAGCTCATGTTCCGCGCCTCGTGGGCGTCGGCCAAGCCGACCCGCGCGCGCACGAGCAGCGACTTGACCGACGGGACCGAGGCGTCGAGCGCCTCGGCGATGTCGGCGTAGGCGAGCCCGTTCAGCTCGCGCATGAGCAGTGCCGAGCGCTGCTGCTCGGGCAGCCGCGAGACGTCGAGGACGAGCGTGCGCAGGTCGTCCCGGCGCTCGGCGGCGGCGCTGGGATCGGGCTCCGCCCGGCCGTGGGACTCCAGCAGCTCGAGGTTCTGACGCCCCGGGCGGCGCAGCTCGTCGATGCAGCGGTTATGGGCCACTCGGTAGAGCCAAGGGCGCAGCGCGAGCGTTCGGTCGCTGGCGCGCAGCGCGTGGTAGGTGCGCATGAAGACGTCCTGCAGGGCGTCCTCGGCCTCGGCGCGGGAGGCCGGGAGCATCTGGGCGCAGTAGGCGAGCAGGCGCGCGCGATAGCGGTCGTGGAGCGTACGGAAGGCGTCCTCGTTGCCGGAACGGAAGAGCGCGACGAGCTGCTCGTCGGAGCGCAGGCGGAGCAGCGAGGCAGGGAGCGAGATCCGCGGGGAGCGGCCGAGTGCCGGCGCCTTGAGTGCTGAGGCTTCCACGGTCTGGAGGTGATTGTGCCCGAAGGCGCGGCGAACCGCCAGACCTATAACTCCCGCTGGACGAAAAGGTTGCGAAGTCTTCCCCGGTGGCGGCGGGCGGCGGCGCTCGAGCCGACGAGCCCCCAAGGCTCCTCCCACTCGAGCGCGCCACGAAGTCGAGTGGCGATCTGACCGCGATATGCGCGGTCGATTCGCCACTCGTTCCTCTCCGATGCGGTTACGCCCGCTCATCTCTGTCTAGGCGACCTCCGCCTCGGCCAGCGGCGGCGGCGTCAGCGCCGCGGCGGCGATGACGAGCGCGAAGGCGAGAAGCCGGACCGCCAGCGCGAGCGGGCCCGAGGGCAGCGGCTCCCCGAAGACGATCGGGCCGGCGGCGATCGTGACGACGTTCGCGGCCGCGCTCGTGACCGCGATGACCGCGACGGCGCCGCCCGCCTGCAGCGAGCCCGCCGAGACGAGCAGGCCGACGAGCGAGAGCAGGAGGATGACGAGCGCGAGAGGATGCACGAGCACGGCGAGGCCGTCCCCGATGTCGCCCGAGAGCGCCTTGATGGACACGTCCGAGGCGCCCCAGAGCAGCCCGGCGGAGAGCGCGAGCACGCTCGCTCCGGCGGCGCCGGGCCGGGCGGCGCGCCAGGCCAGGAGGCCGGCGAGCGTCGCCCCGCCGACGTAGAGCGCGAGCCTGCTGGGGTCGAACTGCGCGTGCGCGCTCCCCGCCGCGCCCTCGATCGTCAGGGCGAGCAGCGCGAGCCCGAGCGCGGTCAGCGCGACGCCGATCCACTCCCGGCGCGTGACCCGTTGATCGAACAGGCGCTCGGCGAGCACGGTAAGGAGCACGAGCCCGCCCGCGATCGTCGTCTGCACGAGCGAGATCGGCGCGAGGGAGAGGGCGGCGACGTGCAGGCCCCAGCTCCCCATCGCCACGAGAATGCCGAGGGTGTACCAGCCGCTGGAGAAGAGCGCCAGGGAGGAGCGCACGGGCCGCTGCCACTCGATCGGCGGCGCCTCGGCGGCCCCGCGCGCCTTGAGCAGGAACCCGAGGAGCGAGACGACGCTCGTGGCCAGCGCCAGCACGAGGCCGATCTGAACGCCGAGGCTCACGCCCGCGAGGGTAGGCTCGGTCACAGTGTTGTGCGCGCACGGGGACACCGTCGGCTATCTCGCGGCCGCGGTGGCGGGGCTCGTCTCGTTCCTCTCCCCCTGCGTCCTGCCGCTCGTGCCCGGCTACCTCTCGGCGGTGGCGGGCGTCGCGCCCAAGGACCTCGGCGCGGTCGCCACCCGGCGGGTGCTCGGGCCGAGCCTGCTCTTCGTCCTCTCCTTCAGTACCGTCTTCATCGTCCTTTTCGGGTTGCCCGCGAGCGCGATCTCGACCTTCATCTCCCATCACGAGGACGTCTTCCAGAAGGTCTCGGGCGTGCTCGTCATCGCGCTCGGCATCTTCACGCTCCTGGCTACGCGCTTCCTCTCGCTGAACCGGGAGTTCCACGTCTCGGCGCTGACCCGGCGCGCGGGCCGCGGCGGCCCGGTGGTGGCGGGCGCGGCCTTCGGCGTGGCCTGGACGCCCTGCATCGGCCCGACGCTCGGGGCGATCTCGACGCTCGCGCTGAACTCCTCCTCGCCCGGGCACGCGGTGGCGCTCGTGGCCGTCTACTCGGCGGGCCTGGCGATCCCCTTCCTGCTCACCGCCGTCTTCTTCGGCTACGCGACCTCGGCGCTGGCCGTCGTGCGGCGCCACTACGGCGCGGTCATCCTCGTGAGCGGGGTGCTGCTGATCGCGATGGGTGTCCTGCTCTTCACCGGCGGCTTTCAGAGCTTCAACCAGAGCCTCTCCAACGTCTCGACGATCAACTGCTGAGCGCGACCTGCCGATGATCGGTGGTGGTGAGGGGACGAGACGGTCACAATCATCGGGCGCGTCGGCTCCTCGCCCTGCTCGGCGCGCTCGCGCTGCTCGCGCCGGCGGCGGCGAGCGCGGACCCGATGCACCTGTCCTACCACGGGGGCCCGGTGGCCCACGCCATGGGGGTCCGCCTCGTGGACTGGGGGACCCACGTGCGCCCCGTCTACACCGACCCGGCGACGGGGGACCCGGCGTTCCTCTCCTATCTCGCCGCCCAGTCGGGCACGACGACCGGGATCGGCGGGGTGCTGGCCGAGTACATGGATTCGAGCGGGCAGAACTCGGCCAACGACTACACGTACTCCGGCCAGACCGTGATCACGCCGAGCGTGGGGGCGGACACGCTGCCCGCCGTGGTCACCGACGCCCAGATCCGCTCGGAGCTCGCGAGCCAGATCGCCGCCGGGCACCTGCCGCCGCCGGCGGGTGACGGCCTGGGGACGAGCTACTCGATCCTCTTCCCGCCCAACGTGACCGTGTGCGACTCCCCCGGATCCTGCTCGGACACCGTCTTCTGCGCCTACCACGACGCCACGACGCTGCCGAGCGGCGTCCACGTGCTCTACCAAGTGCTGCCGGACGAGGGGGACGCGGGCGGGGGCTGCGGGGGCAGCGACTCGGCCATCGAGAACCACACCTCGGTGTTCAGCCACGAGCTCGAGGAGACGATCAACGATCCGCTCGTGAGCACGGAGGCCGCCTGGTACGACGACCCGGACAACGGCGAGATCTCCGATCTGTGCAACGCGCAGCAGACGGCCAACGGGCCGTGGACGGTGCAGGAGGCGTGGAGCAACCGCGCGGGCGACTGCGCCGGCGCCTCGACGTTCGCCTCGCCGTTGGCCGCGTTCACCGCGCCGGCGGGGGGTGCGCAGGCCGGGCGGGCGGCCGGCTTCGAGGCGGGCGCCTCGAGCACCGGCGCGCAGAACTCGGTCGCGGCGAGCGACGGCCCCGCGAGCTACGCGATTCCCGCCGGGCTCGCGTCCTACTCGTGGTCGTGGGGGGACGGGACCCCGGCGGGCGCGGGGGTCGCCCCGTCGCACGCCTTCGCCGCCGACGGCACCTACGCCGTGACCCTGACCGTCCGCGACAACCTCGGCTTCACCTCGAGCGTGACCCACGAAGTCGGGGTCGAGGCGTCCTCACCATCGCCGCCGAGCGTCACGCCTCCCCCTCCCGCGCCCGCGGCGGTGCTCGGCGCCGCGAGCGGGGTCACGGCCACGAGCGCGCGCGTGGGCGGCCGCGTGGACGCGCAGGGGAGGAGCGCGAGCTACCACTTCGAGTACGGGCTGACGCGGAGCAACGGGCGCAGCACGGCGGCGACCGCGGTGCCGCCCGGCGGCGGCCCGCGCTCCGTGAGCGCTCCCCTTGGCGGCCTGCGGGCGAACACGATCTACCACTACCGGCTCGTGGCGAGCGGGCCGGGCGGCACCTCCCTGAGCCGGGACGGCACCTTCACGACGAGGCGGCCCGCGCGTGACCGCACGCGGCCGCGGCTCACCGTCGCGCTGCTGCCGGGCCAGCATCCGCGGGCGTGGCCCGGCACGGCGTGCGCGTGCGCGTGACGTGCTCGGAGGCCTGCCGGGCCAGCCTGTCGCTCGTCTCGCGGGCCACCGGCCGCCGGGCCGGCGCCCTGACCCCGGTGACCTACGCGAGCGGGCGCGCCCGGCTCCGGCGCCGTGGCCGGCTCACCGTGACGCTCCGGCTCACGCGGCGCTCGCGGCGGCTCCTCGGCCGCGCGCGCTCGACCCGGGTCGCGCTGCTCGCGAGCGGGCGCGACGCGGCGGGCAACCGCGCGCGCCCCGTGGTGCACGTCCTGACGCTGCGGTAGGGCGACGGGCTCGCGCCGGCGCCCCCTACACGAACTTCGGATACAGCGTCATCCCGCCGTCGACGAACAGCGTCGAGCCGACCACGTAGTCGGCCTGCGCGGAGGCCACCCAGGCCACGGCGCGGGCGACGTCTGCGACCTCGCCCCAGCGGCCGTAGGGGATCTCCTCCTCGACCGCGGCCTTCTGCTCAGCATCGGCGAGGACGTCGGCGTTGATCGGCGTGGCGATCGCGCCCGGGGCGACGGAGACGACACGGATGCCGTGCGGCGCCAGCTCGCGCGCGATCGACTGGGCGAACATCTTCTCCCCGCCCTTGGATGCGCAGTAGTGGGAGAAGCCGATCCACGGGATCTGCTCGTGGACGCTCGTGATGTTGACGATCGCGCCCCGATCGCCGCCGCCGAGCATGATCCGCGCCGCCTCGCGCGAGCACAGGAACGCGCCCGTGAGGTTCACGCCGATCACCCGCTCCCACCACTCGAGCGGCATGTCGACGAGCGCGAACTGCTTCTCCAGGCCGGCGTTGTTGACGAGCAGGTCGAGGCCGCCGAACGCGTCGCGGGCCTCGGCGAACCCGCGCACGACGTCGGCCTCGCGGGAGACGTCCATCTGCACCGCCAGCGCCTGCCCGCCGGCCTCGCGGATGCGGATGACCATCTCGTGGGCCACGCTCGGGTCGGCGAGGTGGTTGATGGCCACCGCGGCGCCGTGGGCGGCCAGCTCGAAGGCCACCCCCAGGCCGATGCCGGAGTCGGCGCCGGTGACGAGGGCGCGGCGGCCGGACAGCAGGCGGGCCGGCTCTGGATGTAAGGAGAGTTCAGGAAGCTCGCTCATGGTCCTGGCAGGATGCCAGCCATGCCCGCTCCTCCCCGCCATCCCGCGCGCTCCCCCTTCCCGCCCATCGCGGAGTACGGCTTCCTCTCCGATTGCCACACGGGCGCGCTTGTCGCCGCCGACGGCACGGTCGAGTGGCTCTGCCTCCCCCGCTTTGACTCCCCGAGCGTCTTCGGGCTGCTGCTCGACCGGGGCGCCGGCGGCTTTCGCTTCGGCCCCTACGGCCTCAAGGTCCCGGCCTCCCGCCGCTACGTCCCGGGCACGAACATCCTCGAGACGACGTGGATGGCGAAGGCCGGCTGGGTCGTCGTGCGCGACGCCCTGGCGATCGGGGACTGGCACGACGCGGAGAACGCCGGCGAGTCAGACCACCGGCGCCCCCCGACCGACTGGGACGCCGACCACCTGCTCGTCCGCACCATCGAGTGCCTGGACGGCGAGGTCGAGATCGAGCTCGTCTGCGAGCCGATGTTCGACTACGGGCAGAACTTCCCCGAGTGGAGCGTCCCCGACGGCGACTGGCACGCCGCCGACGCCACCGACGGCGAAGTCACGATGCGCCTGCTCTCCGACCTCCGGCTCGGCATCGAGTCCGGCCGCGTGCGCGCGCGCCACACCATGCGCGAGGGGGAGAAGGCGTTCTGCACGCTCTCCTGGACCCACGAGCTGCGCGGCCCGCGCACCGCCGAGCAGGCCGAGGAGTCCATGCAGCGCACCGAGCACTTCTGGCGCGACTGGCTCGCCGTCGGCCGCTTCCCGGACCATCCCTACCGCACCGCGCTCCAGCGCTCGGCGCTCGTCCTCAAGGGCCTGACCTACGCGCCGACCGGCGCCACCGTGGCCGCGCTCACGACCTCCCTGCCCGAGACCCCGCAAGGCGAGCGCAACTGGGACTACCGCTACACGTGGATGCGCGACGCGACGTTCACCCTGTGGTCCCTGCACGCGCTCGGCCTCGACTGGGAGGCAGACGACTTCATGCAGTTCGTCGCCGATCTCGAGCGCAACGAGGACGGCTCGCTGCAGATCATGTACGGGATCGGCGGCGAGCGCGACCTGACCGAGTCCGAGCTGAACCTCACGGGCTACGACGGCGCGAGCCCGGTCCGCAAGGGCAACGGCGCCTTCGACCAGCGCCAGAACGACGTGTTCGGCGCCGTGCTCGACTCCGTCTATCTCCACGTCAAGCACTCGGGCCACCTGCCGCCCCGGCTCTGGCCCGTGCTCCAGGCCCAGGCCGAGGGCGCGATGCGGGTGTGGAAGGAGAAGGACCAGGGCATCTGGGAGGCCCGCGGCGCCCCCCAGCACTACGTCTCCTCGAAGCTCATGTGCTGGGTGGCGATGGACCGCGCCGCGCGCCTGGCCGAGATTCGCGGCGAGCCGAAGCTCGGGGGGGAGTGGCAGGCGGTCGCCGACGAGATCAAGGCGGAGATCATCGAGCGCGGCGCCGACGAGCGCGGCGTCTTCGTCCAGCACTACGACACGAAGGCGCTCGACGCCTCGGTCCTGCTGATGCCGCTCGTGCGCTTCCTGCCCGCCGACGACGAGCGGATGCGCAAGACCATCCTCGCCGTCGAGGACGAGCTCGCCTCCGGGGGGTTCGTGCTGCGCTACCGCACCGAGGAGACCGACGACGGCCTCTCGGGGGCGGAGGGCACGTTCCTCATCTGCTCCTTCTGGCTCGTCTCGGCGCTGTCGGAGACCGGCGAGACCGAGCGCGCGCGCAAGCTCCTCGACCGCCTGCTCGACCGCGCCTCCCCCCTCGGCCTCTACGCGGAGGAGCTCGAGCCCCACACGGGCCTTCACCTCGGCAACTTCCCCCAGGCCTTCACGCACCTCGCGCTCATCAACGCGGTCGTGCACGTGATCGCCGACGAGGAGCGCGCGGAGGAGTGAGGGCGAGCCTGGCCCGCCGCCTATCATCCGCGCGCCGATGAAGCTCCTCGTCCTCGCCTCCGAGCCCGTTGCCGCCGCCGACGTGCGCGACGCGCTCGGGGATGACGCCGAGGGCGCCGAGGTGCGGGTCGTCTCGCCCGCCGTCAACTCCTCCCCGCTGGCCTTCTGGGTCTCGGACTCCGACGAGGCGATCGAGGACGCGGAGGAGGTCGGGGAGCAGAGCGCCGCGGCCCTGCGCGACGGGGACCTCGACGCCACCGCCGAGGTCGGCGAGTCCGAGCCGCTCGTCGCCCTCGAGGACGCGCTCGCGACCTTCCCGGCCGAGCAGATCCTCGTGTTCGTCCGGGGGGACGAGGACGCGCAGCGCTACCGGGAGGACGACGTCGTCGCCGAGGCCGAGCGCCGCTTCTCGCTGCCGGTCACGCTCATAACGCGGTAGCCCCCGGGCCTCGCCTCAGCTCGCCTCGGCGCGCGCGGCGGCGACCATCGCCGCGAGCGTGTCGCGCCCCGAGTGCTCCGCCGTCCAGCCCAACTCGCTCTCCGCTTTGGCCGTCGACATGATCGTCGGCACGCGGAAGGCCTCGATCCAGGTCGCCTCGGCGGGGGCGAAGGGCAGGCGCGCGACGATCTCCGCCGTGGCGTCGACGGCCAGCTCGGGGATCGACACCGAGTAGTAGCCGAGCGCGTCGGCCAGGTCGCGCATCGTCAGCTCCCCCGGGCCCGCGAGGTTGTAGACGCCGGGGTCCCCCTCGCCGAGGGCGGCCCGGCGCATGGCGTCGGCGACGTCGTCGTGGTGGACGAGCTGGAAGGGCACGCCGGGGTCGGGGATCACGGGCTTGAGGATCGGCATTGCCTCGAAGAGCCGCCGCACGGCCGCGGGCAGCCGCTCGCCCATCTGCACGTAGGGGATCTGCTCGAGCATCATCGGCGCGTCCGGCCCGGCGACGATGCAGGGCCGGAAGACGTAGACGCCGAGACCCGGGCGCTCCCCGGTCACCTCGGCCAGGACCTGCTCGACCTCCGCCTTCTGGGCCGAGTAGTAGTGGGCGTCGGTGCCGCGGGCGGGGACGTCCTCGGTCAGCGGCTGCGGGTTGTCCTCGTGGAAGCCGTAGGCGGCGACCGAGGAGGCGTAGACGAGGCGCTTCGGCCGCTTGGCGGCCGTGACCGCCTCGAACACGTTGCGCGAGCCCTCGAGGTTGATCTTCCGCGACTCCTCGTGGGAGCCGATGATGAGAAAGGCGAGATGGATGACGACGTCGGCGTCCTTGACGAGCGCTGCCACCGCGTCCGGCTTCAGCACGTCGCCCTGGCGGTACTCCGTCTTCCTCCAGCCGCGGGCCGCGGTGTCGAACGGCCGCCGAGCCATCCCGATGACCTTCCCGACCTCCTTGGCCTGCTCGAGCGCGGCGACGACGGACTTGCCGATGTCCCCGGTGGGGCCGGTGACGGCGACGGTGAGCTTCTTGGGTGCGGCGCGCTGGCGGGGAGCGCGCTTGCGAGTGGCGGGCTGCTTGGCGGCGGGCCTGCGGGCGGACGGCTTCCTCGCGACGGGGGGCACCGGCGCGATGCTACGCCTCGGCGGCGTAGCCCGGCTCCCCGGGCAGGACGATCCGCGCGGTCTCGCCCTCCATGACGACGCGCGGCTCGATCGCGCGCACCTCGCGCGTCCGCGCGAAGGTCAGGAGCTCCTCGGCAGAGGCGAACCCCGCGAGCTGCTCGAGGTGCTTGATGGTGGGGAAGACCATCGTCAGCTCGCCGGTCTCCGCGGCGGCGAGGGCGCCGGCGGGGGTGGCCCAGCGCCAGTCCACGCACTCGGCGCCGTCGACGCGGGGCGCGGCGCCCGCCGGGGCGGGCACGAGGAAGAACCAGGTGTCGAAGCGGATCTTGACCGCGGCCGGGGTGATCCAGCGGGAGTAGGCCACGAGCCCGGCCGGGTCGTTGAGCTCGACCCCCGCCTCCTCGGCGCACTCGCGCACAGCGGTGGCGCGCAAGCCGGCCTCTCCCTCCCCGTCACCGGGGTCGACGGCACCGCCGGGGAAGACCCACGCGCCGCCCATGAACCGCTGCTCGGGGTTGCGCCGGACGAGCAGGATCTCGAGCCCGGCATCGCCCCCGCGCAGGACGAGGACCGAGGCCGCGAGGCGCGGCGCCACCGCCGGCCCGTCGGTCAGCTCCTCGCCCGGGCCGGGCCGGCTCACCTCCATCGAGGGATCGTATCTTGGGGCGCATGAGCACGAGCGAAGCCACCACCGCGCAGCAGTGGATCTGCGAGTCCTGCGGGTTCGTCTACGACCCGGCCGACGGTGACCCGGACGGCGGCATCCCCGCCGGCACCGCCTTCGAGGACATCCCCGACACGTGGTTCTGCCCGGTGTGCGGCGCGCGCAAGAAGGACTTCGTCCCGCTGGACTAGCGGCTGGCGGCGCACCGGTCCGGGGAGGAGCGCGCCCCCGGGCGCCGTGGACAGATTGGTCTTCCCGGCGAGCATTCCTGTCCACGCGCACTCCTCCGAGTGGTCGGTGGACAGTTATGTCGGCCTGGCGAGCATTTCTGTCCCGGGAGGCTCCGCCGCGGCCAGGCGCTCCCGCTCGCGCCGCGGCAGCCCCGCCACCACGAGGTCGTAGGAGTCCTCGACCATGTCGCGCACCATCGCCGTGGGGAGCGTGCCGTCGAGGGTCAGCGTGTTCCAGTGGCGCTTGTTCAGGTGGTACCCGGGCGCGATCGCGGCGTGGGCCTCGCGGAGCGCCTCGGCCAGGGCCGGGTCGCACTTGAGGCTCAGCCGGTAGGGCGGGCCGTCGCTGCCGAGCAGCGCGAAGACCTTTCCCCGCACCTTGAAGACCGACGTGCCCGGGCTGAAGGGAAAGGTCTCCTCGGCGCCCGGGTGGGCCAGGCAGGCGCGCCAGACGGCGTCGCGCCGCCTCACGCCGCGGCGGCGAGCTCTCCGGCGCCCGTGGCCTCGGCGATCGCCTCGCCCGTGACGCGCACGAGCCGCCGGAGCTCGGTCTCGGCGATGCCGAGCGGCGGCATGAGCACGACGACGTCCCCGAGCGGGCGCACGATCGCGCCGCGGCGCCGGGCGGCGAGCGTGACCTCGTGGCCCATGCGGGCGCTGAGCGGGAAGTCCGTCAGCTCGATCCCCGTCATGAAGCCGCACCGGCGGACCTCGCGCACCGCGGGGAGCGGCTCGACGTGGCGCGCGAGCTCGGCGGCGAGGAGCGCGATCTTGGGCTCCAGGCGTGCGAGGGTCTCCTCCTCCTCGAACACGTCGAGGCTGGCGAGCGCGGCGGCGCAGGCCAGCGGATTGCCCGTGTAGGTGTGGCCGTGGAAGAACGTCCGCAGCGCCGCGAAATCGGCGAGGAACCCGGCGTAGATCTCCTCGGTGGCGAGGGTCGCGGCGAGCGGCAGGTAGCCGCCGGTGACGCCCTTGGCCAGGCACAGGAGATCGGGCGAGACGCCCTCCTGCTCGCAGGCGAACATCGTGCCCGTGCGCCCGAAGCCGGTGGCGACCTCGTCGGCGATGAGCAGGACGCCGTGCGCGTCGCACAGCTCGCGCACGCGGCGCAGGTAGCCGGGCGGGTGGAGGAGGATCCCCGCCGCGCCCTGGACGAGCGGCTCGAGGATGACCGCCGCCGTCTGCTCGCCGTGGGCTTCGAGCAGCTCCTCGAGGTGCTCCGCGTCGCCGGCGCGCGCCTTGGGCGCGTCGAAGAGCAGCGGGCGGTAGAGGGAGTGGAAGAGCTCGATCCCGCCCACCGACACCGACCCGATCGTGTCGCCGTGGTAGCCGGATTCGAGGCGGACGAACGACGTGCGCGCATGATCGCCGCGGTGCTGGAAGAACTGAAAGGCCATCTTCAGCGCGACCTCGACCGCCGTCGAGCCGTTGTCGGAGTAGAAGACGCGCGTGAGCCCGGGCGGCGCGAGCTCGACGAGCCGCGTGGCGAGCTCTACCGCGAGCGGGTGGGAGAGCCCGAGCATCGTCGTGTGCGCGACCTTCCCGAGCTGCCCGCGCACCGCCGCGTCGATCCGCGGGTGCGCGTGGCCGTGGACGTTGCACCACAGCGACGAGGTCCCGTCGATGTAGGCGTTGCCGTCGGTGTCGTAGAGGGTGGCGCCCTCGCCGCGCTCGATCAGGAGCAGGGCCTCCTCCTGCTCCCAGCCCTGCTGCTGGGTGAACGGGTGCCAGAGGACGCGGCGATCCTCAGCGGCGAGCGCGGCGGTGTCCACGAGCGGCAACCTAGGCCCGCGCGCGGACGGCGCCCCCGGCCGCCCGTTGCGCTAGCTTCCTGTCCGAGGGCAACGGGAGAGCGGGATGCGGCATGGAGGACCATCGGGCGGGTCTCAGCGATCATCGCCGCGTGTGCGCTCGCGCCGCCCGCGCTAGCGCTGGCCAGCGACTTCGAGCATCCCGGGTCGAGCGACACGGGCCAGCAGTGGCGATCAACGTCCGCACGGCCTCGCTCTTCCGCTTCCGCTACCGCTGCCGCAACCACGGGATCCTCTCGATCTGCGTCAGGCGCTCCCGCCGGGCGCTCGTGGTCGGGACGGCCCGCGGTCGGGTGGTCTTCGTCGGGACCCGGGCGCCGATCCGCGGCGTCATGCGCCCCGGGCCGCGGCCGCGCCGCGTCCGCGGCCTGCGCCGGGTGCGGATCGGCATCCCCGGCCTCTACCGGACGGGCCGCCTCTACCGGACGGGCCGCGTCTACCTGGTCATCCGCCGCGGCCGCATCCGCACGGTGTTCCTCACGTCGATCCGCCGGCCCGGCGTCCTGCGGGTCACGCTTCGGCGCAGCGGCCTGCTCTGAGGCGGCGGAGGAGCGGCGCGCCGGCGCGCGCGAGCACGTGCGGGTCGCCGGAGGGGAGGCGCGGCAGGGTCTCGACCGGGACGTCCCCGAGCTGCGCGATCGTCGCGCGGTTGGACTCCTCCATCGTGGCGGGCGCGGTCGGCCACGGCGTGAGGACGACAGCGGCGACGGTCAGCCCGCCGGCCCGGGCCGCCTCGAGGGTCATGAGCGTGTGGTTGATCGTCCCGAGCCCGGGCCGGGCGGCGATGAGGAGGGGGAGGCCGAGCGCGGCGGCCAGATCGCGCACGGAGAACGTCGGGGCGAGGGGAACCAGCAGGCCGCCGACTCCTTCGGCGATGAGGAGGTCGGCCCCGTGGGCGGCGGTGCGGGCGTGGGCGAGAAGCTCGTCGGGGTGCAGCGGGGCGCCCGCGAGCTCGGCCGCGAGGTGGGGGGAGACGGCGGGGCCGAAGATTCGCGCGGTGACGCCCGCCGGTGCGACGCCGGCCGCCGCGGCGAGCAGCTCGTGGTCGGCTGGCCAGCCGGGTTCGGGCGCCTCGTCCGTGCCGGTGACGACCGGCTTCCACACCGCTACGCGCGCCCCGGCCGCCCGCGCCGCCGCGGCGAGCGCGGCCGCGAGGACGGTCTTGCCGGCCCCGGTGTCGGTCCCCGTGACGAAGATGCCGCGCATGCGCCGCTGGCGCTAGCCCGTGCCGCGAGGGCACAACTCGCGACGGTTCGCGGGTTCGCGACGGTTCCTGGGCTCGCGGCGGTTCCCGCACTCGTGGTCCTCTGACGCCCTTAACTGCGGGGAACGAGGGGTGAGAAATCGAGCCTTCGGGAAGCGACGGCGCACTACGCCGCGCGCGCGACCGGGCGCGGCTGCGGCCGCGCCGTGACATCGGCGAGCGCGGGCGCGGCGCCGGGCCGGAAGCCGCAGGCGAGCGCCGCTCGGGTCAGCGTGCGCGCGGCGTCGCGGAGCTCGCGCGGCGTGTGCGTGGCCATGACCGCGAGCCGCAGGCGCGACGTCCCGGGCGGGACCGTGGGCGGGCGGATCGCCTGGGCGAAGACCCCGCGGCGGAGCGCCTCCTCGCAGATCCGCACCGCGAGCGCGGCGTCGCCGACGACGAGGGGGACGATCTGCGTCGAGGAGCCGGCGACGTCCCAGCCCTCGCGCGCGAGCTCCGCGCGCAGGGCGCGAGCGTTCTCCTGCAGCCGCGCCGCTCGCTCGGGCTCGGCCTCGAGGACGTCGAGCGCGGCGAGGGCGGAGGCCGCCGCGGCGGGCGGTAGAGCGGTCGAGAAGATGAACGGTCGCGCCACGTTCAGCAGGTACTCCGCGAGCTCCGCGGAGCAGGCCGCGTAGGCGCCGTAGGAGCCGAGCGCCTTGCCGAGCGTCCCCACGACCACGTCGACCTCGCCCGCGAGCCCGGCCTCGGCCACCGCGCCGCGCCCGCCGGGCCCGAGCGCGCCCGTCCCGTGGGCCTCGTCGACGACGACGCGGACGCCGTACTCCCGCGCCAGCGACACGATCTCCGCGAGCGGCGCGACGTCCCCGTCCATCGAGAAGACGCCGTCGGTGACGATGAGCGACGCCCGCCCGCCCGCTCGCTCGAGGCCCCAGCGCAAGTGGTCGGCGTCCCCGTGCTCGTAGACGAAGACCTCGGCGCGCGAGAGCCGGCAGCCGTCGATGATCGAGGCGTGGTTCAGCGCATCGGAGAGGACGACCTCGCCGCGCTGCGCCACGGAGGAGACGACCCCCACGTTGGCCAGGTAGCCCGAGCCGAAGAGCAGCGCGGCCTCCGCGCCCTCGAAAGCGGCGAGCCGCCCCTCCAGCTCGCGGTGGACGTCCATCGTCCCCGACACGAGCCGCGAGCCGCCCGACCCCGCGCCCCAGCGCCGCGCGGCGTCGCCCGCCGCGGCGCGCAGCCGCGGGTGGTCGGCGAGGCCGAGGTAGTTGTTCGAGCAGAGCATGAGGACGCGCTCGCCGTCGAGCTCGACCCACGGGCCCTGCGCGCCGGAGACGAGGCGCGTCTGTCGGGCCAGGCCGTCCTCGCGCAGCTCCGCGAGCCGCGCCCCGACGTCGATCACGCCGCGGCGTCCTCCGGGTAGGCGTTCGTCGCGCCGTCCGGCCGGGGCGGGACCGTGCCCTTGCGCCGGAAGCGGAGCTGGGAGGACGGGTCCCACAGGCGGATCTCGAACGGCCGCGGCGCCTCGAGCAGCTCCTCGACGACGTCCGGCGTCTGGCCGTCGAGCCAGCCCGAGCGGTTGTCCGGCCGCGGGTTGGCGCCGTTGTCCGGCTGCCGGGCGACGTTCAGCCCGAGCTCCTCGAACAGCCCGCGATCCTCCTCCGGGGTCGAGCCGAGAGTCGTCAGGAAGTTCCCCATCATGACGCCGTTCAGCCCGGCCCTGACGGCGAGCCCCTGCAGGTCGCCGAGGTTCTCGACGCGCCCCCCGCACAGGCGGAAGAGCGCGCCCGGGAGGATCAGACGGAAGATCGCGATCCACTTGACCGCCTCCCACGGGTCCAGGTAGTCGCGGTCGCCGAACTTCGTGCCCGGCCGGGGGTTCAGCAGGTTGATGGGGACCGAGGTCGGGTCGATCCTCGCAAGCTCGAAGGCCATCTCCACGCGCTGCTCGCGGGACTCACCGAGGTTGAGGATCCCGCCCACGCAGGTCTCCAGGCCGGCCTCGCGCACGGCGTCGATCGTCCGTAGGCGGCCCTCGTAGCGGACGGTCGAGGAGACCTCCGGGTAGTAGGACTCGGCCGTCTCCACGTTGTGGTGGATGCGCTGGACCCCGGCGTCCTTCAAGGCCCGCGCCCGGTCGCCGGACAGATGCCCGACCGAGGCGCAGCGCTTGAGGTTCGTGTGCTCGGCGACGAGCCGCGCGCCGGCCACGACCTTGTCGAAGTCCCGGCGCGAGAGGCCCTGGCCCTGGGTGACCATGCAGAAGCGGTGCGCGCCCGCCGCCTCGGCCGCACGCGCGTGCTCGAGCATCTGCTCGGGCTCCATCATCGCGTGCATGGGCGTGTCGGCCTCGGCGTACTTCGACTGCGCGCAGAACCCGCAGTCCTCCGCGCAGCCGCCGGACTTGGCGTTGACGAGGGAGCACAGGTCGGTGGCGTCCCCGAAGGCCTCCTGGCGGGCGGCCCACGCGCGCTCGACGAGCGCCTCGATGGCGCCGTGCTCCTCGAGCTCGCCGAGGGCGAGCGCCTCCTCGCGGGTGATGAGCGGCGGCACGGGCGGGAAGCTAGAGCGCGGGGCGGACGTTAGGCTCGGGCCGAGATGGCGGAGCCGTTGAACTACACCTACCGAGGCCCGCGGGCCTAGCCCGGTGACCCGATGACCCCCGACCTCACCCAGCTCGAGTCCCGCCTGTGGGACGCCGCCGACGAGCTCCGCGCCAACTCGGGACTCAAGGCCTCCGAGTACGGCCTGCCCGTCCTCGGCCTGATCTTCCTGCGCTTCGCCGACGCGCGCTTCGGCGCGGCCCGGGAGGCCGTCGAGGCCAAGGTCACCACGCGCCGCAGGGTCGGGCCCCCCGAGTACCGGGCTGCGGGCGTCATCTACCTCACCGAGGAGGCGCGCTTCTCCCATCTCCTCGCCCTCCCCGAGGGCAGCGACCTCGGCCGGGCCGTCAACGACGCGATGCGCGCGGTGGAGGAGCACAACCCCGACCTGTCGGGCGTCCTGCCCAAGACCTACACCGCGATCGGCGGCTCGACGATCGCCTCGCTGCTGCGCCACATCAACGGCTACACGAAGGATCTCGAGGGCGACGCCTTCGGCCTCGTCTACGAGTACTTCCTGGCCAAGTTCGCGCTCGCCGAGGGGCAGGGAGCGGGGGAGTTCTTCACGCCGGCGGCGATCGTCCGGCTGATCGTCGAGGTGATCGAGCCCTACCACGGGCGGATCTACGACCCGGCCTGCGGCTCGGGCGGGATGTTCGTGCACTCGGCGCGCTTCGTCGAGCGCCACCGGCGCTCGCCGGGCGAGGAGCTCTCGATCTTCGGGCAGGAGAAGACCGGCGAGACGGTCCGCCTGGCGCGGATGAACCTCGCCGTGCACGGGCTCTCGGGCGAGATCCGGGAGGGCAACAGCTACTACGAGAACCCGCACGACAGCGTCGGGCGCTTCGACTTCGTCATGGCCAATCCGCCCTTCAACGTCGACCGCATCGACAAGGCGAAGCTCGAGGGGGACGCCCGCTTCCCCGACCTCCCGCGGGCCGACAACGGCAACTACGTGTGGATCCAGCTGTTCGCCACGGCGCTCGCCGAGCGCGGGCGCGCGGGCTTCGTCATGGCCAACTCGGCCTCGGATGCGCGCCACAGCGAGGCGGAGATCCGGCGCAGGCTGATCGAGTCGCGCGTCGTCGACGTCATGGTCGCGGTCGGATCGAACTTCTTCTACACGGTCACGCTGCCGGTCACGCTGTGGTTCCTCGACCGGGGGAAGGCGGACACCGAGCGCCGCGACCGCGTGCTGTTCATCGACGCGCGGAGCACCTTCCGCCAGCTCGACCGCGCCCACCGCGACTTCACCGAGGAGCAGCTCGAGTTCCTGGCCAACATCGTGCGGCTCTACCGCGGCGAGGCGCCCGAGCTCGCGGCCGGCGCCAACGAGTTCCTCGCCGCGCGCTTCCCGGACGGCGTCTACGCCGACGTGAACGGCCTGTGCCGCGTGGCCAGCATCGAGGAGATCGAGGCGCAGGGATGGAGCCTCAACCCCGGGCGCTACGTGGGCACCGAGGTCGAGGAGCTGGAGGACGAGGTCTTCGAGGAGAAGCTCGCCGCCGCCCAGCTCGAGCTGCGCGAGCTGGGCGCGCGGACGGCAAAGCTCGAGGCGAGCGTGGACGGCGTGCTCTCCCAACTCCTCTCGCGCTGACCCCTGCATCGGCCTTTAGGGTCGCGCCTCGTCTGTAAAGACTTAACCAATAAGCTTTAGAGACGTTAGGGTGCGCGGGTGCAGCTCGACGCCTACGCATCAACCCCGTTCGGGGCGTCGCGCCGGACTCCCGGGAGGCACGGCTACGTGGCGTTCTTCCCGGCGCCGATCCCGCGGAGCATCGAGCTGCCGCCCGACGCTGTCAGGCTTCTCGCCGATGCGGAAGCGGCGCTCGGCGCGCTGTCCGGTGTCGGCCGGCTCCTTCCCAATCCGTATCTCCTGATCCGGCCCTACCTCCTACGCGAGGCGCTGGCCTCGACCCGCATCGAGGGCACGCAGGCCTCGCTGGTCGACGTGCTCGAGATCGAGGCCACCGGAGATCCGCCGAACGCCGACGTCGAGGAGGTGCTGAACTACATCGACGCGCTCGAATGGGGGCTCGCCGAGCGGGAGCGGTTGCCGCTCGGGGTCCGGCTGGTCCGCGAGATGCACCGCCGGCTCCTGGCCGGCGTGCGCGGCCGCGAGCGGACGCCCGGGGCGTTTCGAACCAGCCAGAACTGGGTGGGCGGGAGCGGCTCGACCGTCGAGACCGCGCGGTTCGTCCCGCCGCCTCCCGCGGAGCTGCCGGGCCTGCTCGCCGACTGGGAGCGCTTCGCCCACGAGGACGGCGAGCTGCCGGTGCTGATCCAGAACGCGCTGCTGCACTACCAGTTCGAGACGCTTCATCCCTTCCTCGACGGCAACGGGCGGATCGGCCGCCTGCTGATCGTGTTCGCGCTCGTCGAGCGCCGGCGCCTGTCCGCCCCGCTCCTGTACGTCAGCTCCTACCTCGAGCGCGACCGCGAGCGCTACTACGAGGCGCTTCAGGCCGTGCGCCAGAGCGGGGATCCGATCCCGTGGATCGTCCTGTTCCTCGAGGCGGTGCAGACCCAGGCCGCCGACGCGGTCGTGCGCGCGGAGCGGCTCGTCGCGCTGCGCGAGCGCTACCGCGGCGCCGCGGGCGCGATCCAGTCGAGTCGAGCGATGGCTCTCGTCGACCTCGTCTGCGAGCGGCCGATCGCGTCTGCGCGCCTGGTGGAGGATCATCTCGGTGTGACCCGCCCGACCGCCCTGAAGCTGCTGCGCCAACTGGAGGCGGTCGGCGTGCTGAGCGCGACGGAGTCCGGGCCGCGCGGGCAGCGGCGGTACGTGGCGCGCGAGCTGGTTGCGGCGCTGGGGGAGGAGGGGACGTGAGCGGCGGAGGCTGGGAGGTGACGATGATCAAGGAGGTGACTGAAAGCTTGAACCGGCGCCGCGTTCCGCTCAGTGCGATCGAGCGGCAACATCGGAAGGGTTCCTACCGATACTTCGGTGCCCAGGGCGTAATCGATTACGTAGACGATTACCTCTTCGATGGAGATTTCATCCTCGTCGCTGAGGACGGGGAAAACCTTCGTAGCCGCAAGCAGCCTGTCGCGTCGCTCGTTTCGGGGCGCTTCTGGGTCAACAACCATTCGCACATCCTCAAGGTCGACGAGGGCGTGACAAACCGGCGATTTCTGATGCACGCTCTCAACCAGGCTGATATCTCAGGCTTGGTCACCGGTGCTGCTCAACCGAAGCTCACCAAAGCAAGCCTTGGCGGGCTTCAAGTCCAGCTTCCGGTAAGGGCTGTACAGGATCGTGTCGCCTCCGTCCTCGCCGCCTTCGACGAGCTCATCGAGATCATCGAGCGGCGGATCGAGCTGCTCGAGGACCTCGCCCGCTCGCTGTACCGCGAGTGGTTCGTGCGGTTTCGGTTTCCCGGCTTCCGGCACGGCCAAGGTGCGCCGGTACCGGGACTCCTCCCGGAGTCCTGGACGGTCGCCCGTCTTGGCGACGTGGCGACACTCAGGTACGGAAAGTCTTTACCCGCGGCCAGGCGCCGCCCTGGGCACGTCGCGGTCGTATCGTCCGCCGGCGTCATTGGCGAGCACGACGAGGCAGTGGCCGACGGTCCCGGCGTGGTAGTCGGACGCAAGGGCAACGTCGGTTCGGTCTGGTGGATCGATCGACCGTTCTTCCCGATCGACACCACGTATTACGTTGAGACCGAAGGATCGCTTGGCCTCCTGTACTGGCAACTTCAGGAGTTGCCCTTCGTCGATTCCCATGCCGCGGTGCCGGGGCTGAGCCGAGAACAGGCTTACAACCTTCCGGTCGTGGTACCGCCCCGGGCGCTCGCGGAACGCTTCGAAGTGATTCACCGAGGGTGCTTCGATCAGGTCGGCGTGCTGAGGGCGTCGAACGAGAAGCTCGCCACCACCCGAGACCTCCTCCTCCCCCGCCTCGTCACCGCCCGGCTCGACATCTCTGACGTCGACCTCGGCGACCTCCTCCCCGACGAGGCCGAGGCTTGAGCCCGGAGAGATACTCCGAGCAGGCGCTCGTCGAGCGGCCGGCGCTCGACCTCCTCGCCGAGCTCGGCTACGAGGTCATCGACGCCTACACCGAGCAGTACGGGGAGGCCGGGCTCGCCGCGGGTGCGCCCGGGCGGGACGGCCGCGATGAGGTGATCCTGCGCCGCCGCCTGCGGCCGAAGCTCGTCGAGCTGAACCCGAACCTGCCGCCCGAGGCGCTCGACCAGGCCGTCGAGCAGCTCACCCGCGATCGCGCGGCGATGGACCCGGTGCGCGCCAATCGCTCCGTGCACGACCTGCTCCGCGACGGCGCCCAGGTCACCTTCGCCACCGAGGACGGCGGCCGCGCGACGGAGACGGTCCGCTTCGTCGACTGGAACGCGCCGCGGGCCAACGACTTCCTCGCCGTCTCCCAGCTCTGGGTAGTCGGGCCTCTGCACACGCGCCGCACGGACATCGTCTGCTTCGTCAACGGGATCCCGCTCGTGCTGATCGAGCTGAAGGCCTCCCACAGATCCGCCAAGGCCGCCTACGACAAGAACCTCCGCGACTACCGCGACACGATCCCGCAGCTCTTCACGCCCAACGGGCTCGTCATCCTCTCGAGCGGCTCGGAGACCAGGGTCGGCTCGACCTTCGCGCCCTGGGAGCGCTTCGGCGAGTGGCGGAAGGTCGCCGACGAGGGGGAGCCGCGCGGCCTCGTCTCGCTCGAGACCGCGCTGCGCGGCCTGTGCGAGCCCGAGCGCCTGCTCGACGCCGTGGAGAGCTTCGTCGCCTTCCTCGAGCGGCCGGGCGGGCTCGTCAAGGTGCTCGCCCAGAACCACCAGGTCCTCGGCGTCAACGCGGCGATCCGGGCGCTCCGCGACGAGCGCACGCGGGAGGGGAAGCTCGGGGTCTTCTGGCACACGCAGGGCTCGGGCAAGAGCCTCTCGATGCTGTTCTTCACCCAGAAGGTGCTGCGCCGCGAGCCCGGGCACTGGACCTTCGTCATGGTCACCGACCGCGCCGAGCTCGACGACCAGCTCTACGGGGACTTCAAGGACGCCGGCGTCGTCGAGGGCCACCTCCAGGCCGACTCCTCCGCCCACCTGCGGCGGCTGCTGGGGGAGGATCACCGCTACGTCTTCACGCTCATCCACAAGTTCCGCACGGACGCGAACGCGCCCATGCCCGTCTGCTCGGAGCGCGACGACATCGTCGTCATCACCGACGAGGCGCATCGCACCCAGTACTCGGCGCTCGCGCTGAACATGCGCCAGGCGCTGCCGAACGCAAGCTTCCTCGGCTTCACGGGAACGCCGCTCATCGCCGGTGAGGTGCAGCGCACGCGCGAGGTCTTCGGGGACTACGTCTCGACCTACAACTTCCGCGACTCGATCGAGGACGGGGCGACCGTCCCGCTCTACTACGAGAACCGGATCCCCGAGCTGCAGATCCTCAACGAGCGCTTCGACGAGGAGCTGACGGAGATCCTCGAGGAGGCCGAGCTCGACGAGCAGCAGGAGCGCGCGCTCTCGCGGCGTTTCGGCGCCGAGTACCAGCTCCTGACCCGGCCGGCGCGGCTCGAGCGGATCGCCGCCGACCTCGTCCGCCACTTCGCCGGGCGCGGCTTTCTCGGCAAGGCGATGTTCGTGGCCGTCGACAAGGCGACCGCCGTGCGGATGCACGAGCTCGTCCGCGAGGAGTGGGCGCGCCATCTGGCCGAGCTCGAGGAGCGTGCCGGGCGGCTCTCGGCGCTTGAGCGCGAGGGCGTCGAGGCCCAGATCGCCTTCATGCGGGAGACCGACATGGCGGTCGTCGTCTCCCAGTCCCAGAACGAGATCGCCGACATGGAGGCGCTCGGCCTCGACATCGCGCCCCACCGCCGGCGGATGAACGAGGAGGACCTCGACGAGCGCTTCAAGGACCCCGCGGATCCTTTCCGCCTCGTGTTCGTCTGCGCGATGTGGATGACCGGCTTTGACGTGCCGTCCTGCTCGACGATCTACCTCGACCGCCCGATGCGCAACCACACGCTGATGCAGACGATCGCGCGGGCCAATCGCATCTTTCCCGAGAAGGAGGCGGGCCTGATCGTCGACTACGTCGGCGTCTTCCGCCACCTCGAGGCGGCGCTCGCGATCTACGCCGCGGGCCCGGCCGGGGAAGGCGCGAGCGACGTCATCCGCGACAAGGCGGCGCTCGTCGCGGAACTCGAGGAGGAGCTGCGCGAGCTGCTCGAGTTCGCCGCGCGCTGGGACGTCGACCTCGACGTTCTCGCCCGCGCCGAGGGGTTTGAGTTCATCGCCCTGCGGGACGCCTCGGTCGAGGCGCTGCTCGTGGACTCCGTGACCCGTCGCGGCTACCTCGAGCGCTCCGATCGCGTGCGCCGGCTGTTCGCCGCGATCCTGCCCGACCCCGCGGCCGGCCCGCACGCACGCCTCGTCGGCGTCGCCCGCAACGTCGCCGAGCGCATCCGCTCCCTGGACGAGCCGCCGGACGTCACCCGCGTGGCCGGCGCGGTCAGCGAGCTGCTCGATCGATCGGTCGGCGCCGAGGAGTACGTGATCCGCGCCGCGGCCGAGGGCGCCGAGGCGGAGACGACGATCGACCTGAACACGATCGACTTCGAGGCGCTCGCGGCGCGCCTGGCCGGGCGCAAGCGCTCGGGTGCGCAGCGCCTGGCCCGGCGGCTCGGTGAGCGGCTCGAGGCGAGCGCGCGGCAGAACCCCACGCGGCTCGACCTCGTGGCCCGGCTGCGCGAGCTGATCGACGCCTACAACGCCGGCAGCCTGAACGTGGACGAGATGCTCCGCCGCCTCCAGGCGCTCTCCCGCGATCTCTCGGCCGACGAGCTCCGCACAGCCCGCGAGGGCCTCGGCGAGGCCGAGCTCGCCGTCTTCGACCTGCTGACGAAGCCCGATCCCGTCCTCGGCGAGGAGGAGCGCGAGCGGGTCAAGCAGGTCGCGCGCAAGCTCATGGCGCACATCACCGACCGCCTCGTGCTCGACTGGCGTCGCAAGGCCGAGACACGCGAGGCGGCGCGCGTGCTCGTCCGCGACGTGCTCGACGAGCTCCCCGACGCCTACGACCCCGACACCTGGGAGCGCAAGACCGATGCGGTGTTCGATCACATCTTCGCGAGCTACCACGACGACGGGTCGAGCGTCTACGACGAGGCGGTCCCGGCCGATCCCGCCGTGGCGCTCGCCGCGAGTCCGCCCGCCGAGACCGTGGCCGCCCAGTTCGATGTCGACGAGGTCACCCGCGCGGTGCTCGAGCGGATCCGGACCGACCCCACCCTCGCCGAGCAGGTCGCCGAGCGGCTCAGGGGCAGGGACGCCTTCTTCGCCGTGCCGAGCCCGGAGCTGATCGAGGGCGACGAGACGTTCGCCGTCGAGTTCAAGTCGACCGCGCGCTGGAATCTCCGCGACGGGGTCAAGGACCGGCGTATGGAGGATGCCGTCGTCAAGACAGTGGCCGCCTTCCTCAACACCGACGGCGGCACGCTCTTCATCGGGGTGGACGACGAGCGGCGGCCGCTCGGCCTCGGCCATGACACGCCGCTCGTCCGGCCGCCGAACGTCGACGGCCTCGTCAACTGGCTGACCACGCATCTCGCCGGCGCGCTCACCCACACGGCCGTGATGCGGACGCGGGCACGCATCGAGGAGCTCGGCGGCGTCGAGATCTGCCGCGTCGACGTCGCGCGATCCTCCCAGCCGGTCATGGCACGGATGAGCACCAAGGACGAGCGGTTCTGGGTGCGGATGAACAACAGCTCCCGCGCCCTGCCTGAGCTCGAGATCGAGGACTACTGCCGCGACCACTGGTAGATCTACCTCGCGCCCGTCCGGTGCTCCCCCACGGAGGTGGGCTGCATTTCGTGACCCATCGGCTCGAAATGCCGCCCACCTCGCGCCCGCCCGGGGCTTCCCACGGAGGTGGGCTGCATTTCGTGATCCATCGGCTCGAAATGCCGCCCACCCCCGGCCGCCGCCCACCCCCCGGCTCCCCGGCTGCCGGAGGCCCTCCTGGCCGAGACGGTCCCAACGCCGGTCGGCCCGCGTGCGGCCGGTGCCGCGCGCCCTACTCCCCCCGCCACTCCGGCCGCCGCTTCTCGCCGAACGCCCGGACCCCCTCGCGGAAGTCGGCCGAGGAGAAGCACGCGCGCCGGAGCTCGATCAGCTCGGCCTCGATCTCCGGGTCGAGCACGGCGTGGGCGGCAGCGAGCTCGCGGATGACGCGCTTGTTGCCCGACAGGGCGAGCGGGGCGTTGCCGCCGATCTCCTCGGCCAGCGCCACCGCCCGCTCGGCCACCTCCTCGTCGGGCACGACCTCGTTCACGAGCCCCCAGGAGAGCGCCGTGGCCGCGTCCACCCGCGCGCCGACCATGAACAGCTCGCGCGTGCGCGCCGCGCCGATGACCTCAATGAACTTCTGCAGCCCGGTGTGGGAGTAGACGAGCCCGAGCTTGGCCGGCGGCATCCCCAGCTCGATCCCCTCCCCGGCCACGCGCAGGTCGCAGGAGAGCGCGACCTCGAGCCCGCCGCCGATCGCGTGACCCGTGAGCGCGCCGACGATCGGATAGGGGTACTCCTCAAGGGCGCCGATCGCCGCCGCGAACGGGTGGGCGACGAGCTTCTCGGCCTCGACGGCGAAGACGTCCTGCGGGATGTCGGCGATGTCGTAGCCGGCAGAGAAGATCCCCTCCTCGCCGGCGACGACGACACAGTGCGCGTCCAGGCGCGGCAGCTCCCGCGCGATCGCGTCGAGGATCGCGTGGTCGAGCGCCCCCCGCTTGCCCGGGTTGGCGATCGTCAGGCGGGCGACGCCCGCGGCGGGCTCGTCGAGGCGCAGCTCGCCGGGCACGGGCGGGGTCCGTGGCCGCCCGCGAGCCCGTCTAGTCCTCGAGGACGACGAGCGTGTCGCCCTCGGAGACGGACTGGCCCTCCTCGCAGCGGATCTCCGTGACCTTCCCGGGATCCTCCGCCTCGACCGGCATCTCCATCTTCATCGACTCGAGGATGACGACCGTGTCGCCCTCGGCGATCTCCTGGCCGACCTGCACCTCGATCTTCCAGACCGTGCCCGTGATGTGGGCCTCGACGTCGCTCACGGCAGCTCCTCCTCGGGGGACGGGCCGGCACCATACCCGGCGCTCCCGATGGCAGAGCGCGCCGTGTGCGGGCTACCAGTTGCCCGACGCCGGGCAGCCGCCCTGGCCGACCGGCGTGCACGTGCGCGTGAGGGTCCCGGCCGAGGACCGCGCGACGGTGAAGTCCGAGTCGGCCGAGGAGCTCGAGCGGACGGTCACCGTTAGGTGTTGCGCGTGCCCGAGCTCGTGAGGCGGGGCGCGCTCGGGAGATTCTGGTCCTCGGTGGCCAGGTCGGCCGGCGTCGCGCTGTAGGTGTCGTGGTCCTGCCGGCACTCCTCCATCGCCCAGCTCGGCGCTGCGGGCGTCGGACTTGGCCGAGACGTCGTGGGCCTTGGAGCGCTGGGAGAGGAAGGACCCGAGCGCGATCGCCGCGAGGATCCCGATGATGAGGATGACGACGAGGAGCTCGACGAGCGTGCACCCGTCCTCCGCTTTGGGGTCGATCGAGGCATGTCCGTCTTAGATCGGCCGCTTGAGGGAACCCCTTAGTCGTGATCCTCGCCGTCGATGAGGGGACGACCGGGACCACCTGCCTCGTCTTCGATCCAGAGCTCGAGCTGCTCGGCCGAGCCTACCGGGAGTTCGCCCAGCACTTCCCCCGCCCCGGCTGGGTCGAGCACGACGCCGCGGAGATCTGGGAGGTCACCCGGGCGGTTGCGCTGGAGGCCCTCGCGGACGCCGGCGCCGAGCCCGGGGAGCTGCAGGCGATCGGCATCACGAACCAGCGCGAGACGGTGTGCGCATGGGATCCCGAGACCGGCGAGCCGCTCGCCCGCGCGATCGTCTGGCAGGACCGTCGCACCGCCGCGCGCTGCGACGAGCTGCGGAAGGACGAGGACTACGTGGCGCTCGTGCGCGAGCGGACGGGGCTCGTGCTCGACCCCTACTTCTCCGGCACGAAGATGGAGTGGCTGCTGCGCGAGGTCGACGGCCTGCGCGAGCGGGCCGAGGCGGGCCGGGCGGTCCTCGGCACGATGGACGCCTGGATCGTCTTCAAGCTCACCGGCGAACTCGTCACCGATGCCTCCAACGCCTCGCGCACGCTGCTCTTCGACATCGGCGAGGGGGACTGGGACGGTGAGCTGTGCGAGCGCCTCGGGGTCCCCGAGGGCGCGCTGCCGCGCGTCGGGCCGAGCGCCGGCGTCGTCGGCGAGACGCGCCCGGGTGCGCTCGGCGACTTCGCGGGCGTGCCGGTGGCGGGCATCGCCGGGGATCAGCAGGCAGCGCTCTTCGGCCAGGCGTGCGTCGATCCGGGGGAGGGCAAGAACACCTACGGGACGGGCTCCTTCGTGCTCGTCAACGCGGGCTCGGCGCCGCCGCCGCCGACCGAGGGGCTGCTCTCGACCGTGGCCTGGCGGATCGGCGACCGCCTCGCCTACGCGCACGAGGCGTCGATCTTCGTCACCGGCGCCGCCGTCCAGTGGCTGCGCGACGGGCTCGGCGTGATCGTCGAGGCGGCCGAGACGGCGGCGCTCGCCGGCTCGCTCGACGCCAACGACGGCGTCTACTTCGTCCCCGCCCTGACCGGGCTCGGCTCCCCCCACTGGGACCCCTACGCGCGCGGCGCGATCCTCGGGCTGACGCGGGGCACGACCCGCGCTCACCTGGCCCGGGCGGCGCTCGAGGCCATCGCCTACCAGACGGTCGACGCGGTGCGCGCGATCGAGGCGGCCACCGGGGAGAGCCTGCCCGAGCTCCGGGCCGACGGCGGCGCGACGGCCAACCCGTGGCTCATGCAGTTCCAGGCCGACGTGCTCGGCGTGCCCGTCGTCCTGCCCGAGGTGGCCGAGACGACCGCGCTCGGTGCCGCCGCGCTCGCGGGCGTCGGCGCGGAGCTCATGACCGTCGACGCGGTCGCGCGGGCCCACAGCGAGCGCCGGCGCTACGAGCCCGCGATGGGGGAGGACGAGCGCGCGAGCCTCCTGGCCGATTGGAGCCGGGCGCTCGAGCGCTCCCGCGAGTGGGCGCGCGAGGAGCCTACGTGAGGCGGATGCCGCGGCGCGCGTAGAGGCGCCGGTCGGCGGCGGCCAGCAGCGTCGCCGGATCCTCGCCGTCGTGGGGGTAGGTCGCCCAGCCGACGGTCAGGGACCAGTCGGACTCGATGCCAAGGTCCCGCTGCACCTCGGGCAGGCGGCGCGAGAGCCGTCGCGCGAAGACCTTGGCGCCGTCCTCCGCCTGCTCGGGCAGGAGGACGGCCCACTCGTCGCCGCCGAGGCGGGCGGCGGCGTCCTCGGCGCGGGAGTTCTCCTCGAGCAGGCGGGCGGTGGCCTGGAGCAGGCGATCCCCGGCGTGGTGGCCGTAGGTGTCGTTGACCGTCTTCAGGCCGGCCACGTCGAGGTAGGCGATCGCCAGCGGGCGCCCGGTGCGCTGGGCGCGGGCGATCTCGGCGACGATGCGGTCGTCCCACCCGCGGCGGTTCAGCACGCCGGTCAGCGGGTCGGTGATGGCGCGGCGGCGCAGGGCGGCGGCGGCCGCGCCCGTGCGCTTGGCGCGCCGGGCCAGCACCCCGGCGGCGAGCCCGGCGCCGAGGGCGATGAGCGCCAGCGCGCCGACGAGGAACCAGATCCAAATCGGGACGTCCGGGACGACGTTGCCGACGAGCGGGGTGGCGGCGCCCTCCAACCCGCGGAACGCCGGAGCCGCGCCGCGGTCCCGGCGGGGAGAGCTCTGGCCCCCGCCCCGCCGCGTCTCGGTGGAGGCCCCGAGGATCGCCGCCCCGATGGTCTCGGCGGTCGGCCGCACCTCGCCTGTGCGGGCCTCGGCCAGGCTGAGGGCGACCGTCGCCGCGCTCCGCGCCGCCGCCTGGGCCGGGGCGGCCAGGCCCGTCGGCTCCGTCTCGGTCTCCGTCGCGCCCGGCTCCGTCGCGCTGCCGTCCGCGGGCACGCTCGGCACCGTCCCCGTGGGCGAGGGCGCCGGCAGGGGGAACGGGGTGGCGTGCGCGTGCGTGCGCGCGCCGAGGTCGTGCGCCCCGGCGCCTCCCCTCGTCCCGGCCAGGGCGCCGACGCCGACGCCCACCCCGAGCAGCGCGCCGGACGCGAGCAGCGCGGCGGCGGCCCGGCGGCGGGCGGGGAATTCGAGTACGGTGCGAATACGGTTCACGATGGCATCCGGGGCGGCGTCCGGAGCGCGAGGGGGCCAAGGCGGCACAGTCTCGCACTCCTTCGTTTCACATAACGTGCGGAGGGAGCGGTTGCTGGCGCGGCGCGGCGCGGCGCGGGAGACCAGTGCGCCGAGATAGCATCCCGGGACCAATGAGCGCCGAGCTCGCGCCGATGAAGGCCCAGGTCTACAGGGACCCCCGCCCCGCCGAGTACTTCACCCGGTTTCACGAGCGCTCGCGCACGCGCGACCCCGATCCGGTCTACGAGCTCGTCCGCATGGCGACCGCGCTGTACGCCTGGACCGTCTTCCGCGCGCGCGCCATCTCCTCGGGCAACGTCCCGCCCTCCGGCCCGGTGATCCTCGCTCCGAACCACTTCTCCTTCATGGACCACTTCTTCCTCGCCGTCTTCCTGCGGCGCAAGGTGCGCTTCATGGCCAAGTCCCAGCTCTTCTCGCCGGGGATCCTGCAGTGGATCTACACACACGGCGGCGTCTTCCCCGTGCGCCGCGGCCACCACGACGAGGAGGCCTTCATCACGGCCGAGTCGATCCTCGCGCGCGGGGGGACGGTCGCCATGTACTGCGAGGGCGGCCGCTCGCGCACCGGCGACCTCCAGGCGCGCGCGCGGCCCGGCATCGGGCGCCTCGCGCTCCGCTCGGGCGCGCCGGTCGTGCCCGTGGCGATCCACGGCTCGCAGGGAGTGCGCAACTGGAAGCGCTTCTCCTTCCCCAAGGTGACGATCCACTACGGCGAGCTCACCTCCTACGCCCGGAACCCCGACCCGGCGCGCGCCGAGCAGCAGGCGGTGGCCGACGACATCTTCGGGCGGATCGGGCAGCTCTACGCCGGCCTCGAGCAGCACGGCCGCCGCGGGATCGTGCAGCGGGTGCGCGCCGAGCGTCGCGGGGCGGGCCGGCCCGCCGCCGCGGGTTAGCCTAGACAGGCCATGCCCGACGCCCCCGTCCGCCGCACGCGGCCCAAGGAGCCCGCTCCCACCCCGCCGTGGCGGGTCGAGGGCGGGCCGCCCAAGGCGCCCGACCCCCCTGAGGGCCTGCAGCGGATGCGGCCCCCCGGCGGCCGCGTCGCGCTGCTCGTCATCCTCGGCCTCTTCGTCCTCAACTGGGTGGTGGGCACGCAGCTCTCAAAGCCCAAGGAGCGGCTCTCTGTCCCCTACTCGACCTTCCGCCGGCAGGTCGATGCGAACAACGTGAAGTCGGTGTCCTCGCGCGGGGACCAGATCCAGGGCGAGTTCAAGATGAAGGTCAGCTTCGACAAGCAGGCCAACACGCGCTTTGACACCGTCAAGCCCTCCTTCGCGGCCGATGACGCGCTCCTGCAGGAGCTGATCCGGAAGAAGGTCGAGGTCGACGCCAAGCCGGTCGACCAGCCGCGCTCCTTCCTCTTCCAGCTCCTCGTCGGCTTCGGTCCCACGCTCCTCATCGTCGGCCTCTTCCTCTACTTCGCCCGCCGCGCCGCCGCCGCGGCCTCGGCGGGGGGCGGCCTGGGCGGGATGGGCGGCCTCGGGCGCTCGCGGGCCAAGCGCTACGAGTCCTCGACCCAGCGCACGACGTTCGCCGACGTGGCCGGGATCGACGAGGCGGAGGACGAGCTCGTAGAGATCGTCGACTTCCTGAAGACGCCGGAGAAGTACCTGCGGCTCGGCGGCGCGATCCCCAAGGGGGTGCTGCTCTCGGGCCTGCCCGGCACGGGCAAGACGCTGCTCGCCCGGGCCGTGGCCGGCGAGGCGGACGTCCCCTACTTCTCGATCTCCGCCTCGGAGTTCATCGAGATGGTCGTCGGCGTCGGCGCCTCGCGCGTGCGGGACCTCTTCGAGCAGGCCAAGAAGGCCGCCCCGGCGATCATCTTCATCGACGAGCTCGACGCCATCGGCCGCCGCCGCGGCGGCGGAGGCGGGCTCGGCGGCCACGACGAGCGCGAGCAGACGCTGAACCAGATCCTCACCGAGATGGACGGCTTCACCGGCTCGGAGGGCGTCATCGTCCTCGCCGCCACGAACCGCCCGGAGATCCTCGACTCCGCGCTCCTGCGCCCCGGGCGCTTCGACCGGCGGGTCACGGTCAACCCGCCCGACCAGCGGGGGCGCAAGCTCATCCTCGAGGTCCATACGCGCTCGGTGCCGCTGGCCGTCGACGTCGACCTCGAGTCGCTGGCCTCCTCGACGCCCGGGATGGTCGGCGCCGACCTGCGCAACGTGATCAACGAGGGCGCGCTGACCGCCGCGCGCCGCGGGCACGATCAGGTCCAGATGGGCGATCTGACGGACGCCCTCGAGAAGGTCGTGCTCGGCACCGAGCGGAAGATCACGCTCTCCGTCAAGGAGCGCGAGCGCACGGCCTACCACGAGTCGGGCCACGCCCTGCTCGGGATGCTCGAACCCGGCGCCGACCCGGTCCGCAAGGTCTCGATCGTGCCCCGCGGGATGGCGCTCGGGGTCACCTTCCAGTCCCCGTCCTCCGACCGCTACGGCTACGGCTCGGTCTACCTGAAGGGACGCATCGTCGGCGCCCTCGGGGGCCGCGCGGCCGAGGAGATCATCTACGGCGAGGTGACGACGGGCGCCGAGTCAGACCTCGAGCAGGTGACGAACATCGCCCGCCAGATGGTCGGTCGCTGGGGGATGTCGGAGAAGATCGGCCTCGTCTCCGTCCTCCCCGGCCCCAACGAGGAAGGCCCGCTCTTCCCCGGCCAGCGGGGCAGCGTCTCGGAGGAGACACTCGAGCTCGTCGACTCCGAGGTCCGGCGGATCGTCGACGAGTGCTACTCCCTCGCCGTCGAGCGCCTGCGCGAGGAGCGCCCCCGGCTCGAGACGCTGGCCAAGGCGCTGCTCGAGCACGAGACGCTCGACGAGAAGGACGCCTACCGCGTGGCGGGCTTCCCGGCGCCGAGCGACGCCGAGATCGAGGAGCAGGAGCTCCGCGCCCACGAGGGCGAGCCGCTCGGCGTGCCCACCCCGGCCGAGTAGGCCGACCGTCTCAGAACCCGAGCGGCTCCCACGCCGCCTCGCGGCCGGGTACGTCGTAGCCGAAGGCGTCCGGGTCGGTCCCGAGCGCCTCGGCGCACTCGAGCGCGATGCGCTGCACCGCGGCGGTGAGGGGGAGGACCGACAGCGGCTCGCCGAGCTCGGGCGGGCTCGAGAGGACGCGCACGGTGACGCCCACCTGCTCGGCGGCGGCGGCCACGCCGGCCAGGCGCCCGCTCGCGGGGCCGCCGCCGTCGAGCGCCACGAGCGTGTCGCGGGCGTCGAGGGCCGCGGACGGGCCGTGGAGGAACTGCTCGGCGTTCATCCCCTCGGCCGCGATCCGCGCGGTCTCCCTGACCTTGAGCGCGCCCTCGGCGGCGGTCCAGGCGTTCGGCCCGGCGCCCACGAGCTCGAGCAGCCGCGCGGGCGGGCGCACCCTGGGGCCGGGGCCGTCGAGCGCGCGCTCGACGGCCGCGACGGCGTCCTCGAGCGGCCCGAGCCGCGCCCCGAGGGCCTCCGCGAGCTGGGCCAGGCGGAGGAGGGCGCCCAGGTGGCTCGCGGTGTAGGCCGCGGAGGTCTCGGGCTCGACCGTCGAGAGGGCGGCCTCGCTCCCGCGGGAGCCGATCGTGACCGTGGGCACGAGCCCGGCCCGCGCCTCGGCCAGGACCTGGCGGGCGTAGCGCGTGGCGCCCGTGTGGGAGAGCAGGACGAGCGCGTCGCCGGCGCCCGGGCGGGGGCGGTGCAGAGCGGCGTCGATGGCGAGGACCGGCCACGCCTCGACGCCCGCCTCGCGCAGGAGCCACGCGCCGTGGCACGCGGCGTGGAAGCTCGTCCCCGTGCCCACGAGGAGGATGCGGTGGCCGGCCAGCACGCGCGCGGCGCGCTCCACCGGCTCGGCGTCGGCGATGAGCGTGCGGAGGGCCGCGGGCTGACCGAGCATCGTGTCCCGCATCGCGCTCACCGGCGGGCCTCCTCGATGTCGATGAGGCTCGGCTGCGAGGCGTGCTCGACCTGGAGCGTCGAGTGCGAGAGGCCGAAGTCGTCCCCGAGCATCCGCGCGAGCGCGCGGCGGGCGGCGTGGCAGTCGGCGCCCGGGGCGACGACGACGTGGGCCGAGACCGCGGCGAACCCGGTCGCGACCTCCCACACGTGCAGGTCGTGGACCTCCACGACGCTCGGCGCGGCCGCCATCGCGCGCCCGACCTCCTGAGGGTCGAGCCCGGCGGGGGAGGCCTCGAGCACCACCCGGCCCGTGGCGGTGAGGAGCCGCGCGGAGGAGAGGAGCATCACGCCCGCGACGAGCAGGGAGGCGATGGGGTCGGCGCGTTCAAAGCCGGTGGCCAGCACGACGAGCCCGGCCACGAGCGTGGCGAGGAAGGCGAAGAGGTCGGTGAGGAGGTGCTGGTAGGCGCCCTCCACGTTCAGGTTCCGCTTCCCCCCACCGGCCAGGATCCGCGTGGCCGCGAGGTTGACGAGGACCCCCGCGGCGGCGATGACCGCCACGGCGCCGCCCGCGACCTCGGGCGGCGTCAGGAGCCGACGGATCCCCTCGTAGAGGATGAGCAGGCCGAGCACGCCGAGGACCGCCGCGTTGGCCTGCGCGGAGAGCACCTCGGCGCGGCCGTAGCCGTAGGTCATCGCCCCGCCCGCCGGGCGCCGCGCGACGCGGGCGGCGAGGAGCGCGAGGGCCAGGGCGCCCGCGTCGGTGAGCATGTGCGCGGCGTCGGAGAGCAGGGCGAGGGAGTGGGCCAGCAGGCCGCCGAGGACCTCGGCCCCGAGCAGGCCGAGGATCAGCGCGAGCGCGGCGCCGAGCCGCCGGCCGTCCTCCGGAGCAGCGTGGCGGTGATCGTGACTGTGGCCCACCTGGACAGAAGCGTAGAGTCCGCCGCCGTGACCGAGTACGACCTCCACGCGCTCATCGAGATCCCCAAGGGCAGCCGCAACAAGTACGAGTGGGACGAGGACCTGCAGGCGATCAAGCTCGACCGCTTCCTGTTCTCTTCGCTCGTCTACCCCACGGACTACGGGATGATCCCGAAGACGGTGGCCGAGGACGGCGATCCGCTCGACGTCATGGTCTGCGTCTCCGAGCCGACCTTCCCCGGCTGCGTCATCCCCGTGAAGGTCATCGCGCTCTTCTCCATGCGCGACGACAACGCCAAGGACGACAAGGTCGTCTGCGTCCCGCTCGAGGACCCTAACTGGAACCACATGAACTCGATGGAGGACCTGCCGCAGCCGCTGCGCGACGAGATCTCCCACTTCTTCTCCGTCTACAAGACGCCCGAGGGCAAGGTCGTGAAGGTCGACGGCTGGTATCCGAAGGAGCGCGCGATCGAGGTGATCGAGGCGGCGCGGGAGGCGTGGGAGCAGTAGCTCGAAACTGACCTTGTGGCCGGCCGCAGGCGCGCTTAGGCTGGCAAACGTGCTTCGACGCCTGGTCATCGTCGCGGGCGCCGCCGCCGGGGCGCTCGCCATGGCCGGCTGCACGCCGCAGCGGCCCGCGGACCCGCTCGTGCTCACCGGCGCCGACCTGCCCCGTCTCGTCGGCGACGCGCCCGGGAAGATCCTCGCCTACCGCTACTACCAGAACACCTGGACCCAGGTTCCCGTCCAGGTCGATGAGCGCGCGGTCGTCGACCTGGCCAAGCCGCTGAACCAGGCGGCGACGGGCAAGACCTTCCTCGCCTACACCGACCCGAACACCTTCACCGGGCCCGACCCCGACCCGAACCTCGACGCCAACGACGAGGTCGCGCTCATGGGGATCGGCGCGGGCGTCGAGGCACCCGCGGGCTCGGCTCCGCCGAACGTGGTGGCGGGGAGTGGTGAGAAGGTCAAGGTCACCGACCCCGCCGGCGAACCGACGCCCGCCTACGTCTACCTCTTCCAGCAGACGGGCTCGCTCGATCCCGGCGCGGGGCGGTCGTACGTGAACTACCGGTTCGACCTGCTCTCGGGCGACTACAAGACGACCTACAACAAGTCCTCCGGTCCCAACCCCGAGAACTCGACGGCCTCCACCGCCTACTACTCCCATCACTTCTCCGACCGCTGGATCGACGACGCTCTGAAGATCACCGCGCCCGGCGCCTCGGGCGTGGACATCCTCGACCGGCACAAGAACCTGTTCGGCCCCGGCAACTGCGTGCGCAGCGAGGACACGTTCTCGGCCGGGCCGGGTGCGTTCGTGGCGAACAAGAACGGCCCGGTACGGGGGATCCGCTCCGTGATGGGCGCCAACTCGGGCAAGTACACGGTGCGGACCAACGTCTTCTACGAGCGTCGCCAGGACATCACGACCGACCTGAGGGTGCACCAGATCCCCGGGGTAATGGACTTCTTCGACTACTCGCCCGCGGCGAGCGGAATGACCTACGAGAGCAGCGCCGCGCCGGGCGGCGTGACGATCGACGGAGCACCCGACTCGCCCGCCGCCGGGCCGATCACGTGGGAGACCGTCGACGGGTCCCAGGGCGCGCTCTCGATCGTCCACACGATCTCGACCGACATCCCGAGCTTCGCCTACACCTCCTACTACCTCGACAAGCAGAACCCGGGCGGCGGGGCGGAGACGCAGTGCACCGGGGACAGCTCCGCCTACGGGTCGAGCGGGCCGTGGGTCAACCAGGCGATCCCGGTCACCGACCCCACCCTGGGCCCGGCCAACAAGCTGCAGGTGACGCGAAGCCTGTTCTACGACGCGCCGGGCAAGGCCGACGGGCCCACCCACCAGGCGCAGGTCCGGCAGCCGCTCCAGGGCGTCGTCACCGCCTGGCCCTGAGCGGGCCGAGGCGCGGGCCGCGGCCTCGCCCGTCCCGTCGGGTCCGCCGTCCTACGTCGTCATCCCCGTGAACTGCCCGCCCGTGACGTTCAGCACCTGGCCGTGCACGTAGTTCGACCACGGGGAGCAGAGGAAGAACACGCCGCCCGCGGCCTCCTGCGGTGAGCCCGGCCGGCCGAGCGGGATGAGCATGGAGGCCATGCCGCGGAGCTGGTCGGGGATCCCGAGCTGGATCTTCTCGCCGCCGATCTCCATCGTGTTGGCCTCGTCCTTGGAGGCGGTCAGGCGGGTCTCGATGTAGCCGAAGGCCACGGCGTTGACGTTGATCTTGAACTGGCCCCACTCCTTGGCCAGCGTCTTCGTCAGGCCGACGACGCCCGCCTTGCCGCTGGAGTAGTTGGCCTGGCCGGCGTTGCCCATCGTGCCCGAGATCGAGGTGACGTTGACGATCTTGCGAAAGACCTCCTGGCCCTCGTCCCTCTCCTTCTTCGCCGGCTCGCGCAGGTGCGGCGCGGCGGCGCGGATGACGCGGAAGGGCACGACGTTGTGGATGTCGAGCATCTTCTGGAACTGGTCGTCGGTCATCTTGTGGACGGGGGCGTCGACCGTGTAGCCGGCGTTGTTGACGATGATGTCGATCCGGCCCCACTGGTCGATCGCCTTCTGGACGAGCTTGTCGGGCACGTCTGAGGCGGTCAGGTCGCCGGCGAAGGCGACCGTCTCCCCGGCGATCTCGTTCGCGGCCTCCTCGGCGACGTCGCCGTCGAGGTCGTTGATGAGGACCTTCGCCCCGTGCTCGGAGAGCAGCTCGGCCGTGGCGCGGCCGATGCCGCGCGCCGATCCGGTGACGATGGCGACCTTCCCGTCGAGGACTCCCATGTGGTTCGTTGCTCCCTCGGTGCAGTTTGGTGGTGTTCGGATGCTAAGCGCCTGTCAGAATGCCCGCATGGCCGAGGAGCTGACGCTCGCCGACTTCCGCGTGTGGATGCGCGACCAGTACACGATCGCCAACAAGCGCTTCGAGCTCGTGGCCGAGCGGCTCGAGCAGCAGTCGGCGGTGCTCGAGCGGCACTCGGCGCAGCTCGAGGACCTGCGCGACGAGAGCCGCGCTCAGACGCAGGCGCTCTGGCAGTGGATCGACCGGATGGACCGGCTCGATCCCGGCGGCGGCGCCTGAGCGCCTCAGAGCTGCTTCTTCAGCAGCCCGAACACGCCGCGCATGACCTGCTTCTGGAGCTGCTTGCCCTGCCGGGAGGACAGGAACTTGCCGATCGCCTCTGCGCCCCGGCCCGCTTCCGCCGCCTCCTTGTGCTCGGGAGCGGGCTCCGGCGTGGCGGCGCTCGCCGCCGGCGGCGGCGGCGGCGGCGCCGGGGTGGCCACACGGGCAGCGAGGATCTCCCCCGCGCTCTGGGCGTCCACCCGATTCGGAGAGCAGCGTCACCGCCGCCTCGACAGCCGCACGACGGCCTCGGGCACGAGCGCGCCGTCGTGCACGCCGCGGCCGAGGTCGAGCGCCTTGCCCGCGGCGGCGTAGGCCGAGCCGATCGCCGTCCCGAAGTCCTCGCCCGCCATCGAGCCGGGAACCTGGCGCGAACTACAGCCCGTAGGAGCGGCCGATCACCTCGAGCATGATCTCGTCGGTGCCCGCGCCGATGCGGTTCAGCCGCAGGTCCCGCCACACGCGCTCGACGCCGTACTCCTTCATGTAGCCGGCGCCACCGTGGATCTGGATGCACTCGTCGGCGACCTCGACGGCGATCCGCGAGGCGTAGAGCTTGGCCATCGAGATCTCCCGCACGGGGTACTCGCCGTTCTGAAAGCGCCAGGCCGTCGTGTAGACCATCTGCCGCGCGGTCTCGATCTTCGTCGCCATTTCGGCGAACTTGTGGCGGATGACCTGGAACTTCCCGATCGACTTGCCGAACGCCTGGCGGTCCTGGGCGTACTGGAGCGTCTGCTCGAAGCAGCGCTCCGCGCCCGCCACGCAGCCCGCGGCGCCGATCAGCCGCTCGCCCTGGAGCTCCCACATGATGTGGTAGAAGCCCTTGCCCTCCTGTCCGAGCAGCGCGGACGCCGGCACGCGCACGTCCTGGAAGGCGAGGAGCGCCGTGTCCGAGGCGTGCATGCCGAGCTTCTGGAGCTTCTTCTCGCGGAGGACGCCGGGCGCGTCCATGGGGACGAGGAAGAGCGAGAAGCCGTCGTAGCCCGCCTCCGCGTCGGTCTTCGTGACGAGGACGATCACGTCGGCCCGGTGGCCGTTCGTGATGTACGTCTTCGAGCCGTTGATCACGTACTCCTCGCCGTCCCTGACCGCGCGGGTCTTGATCGCCGAGACGTCCGAGCCGGCGTCGGGCTCGGTGATCCCCAGGCAGAGGATCTTCTGGCCCTGGATGGCGGGCACGACCCACTCCTGCTTCTGCTCCTCGGTCCCGAAGGCGAGGATCGGCGGCATCGCCATGTCGGTGTGCACGGCGAGCCCCATCGCGAGGCCGCCCGACTGCGCGTGGACGATCTCCTCGGCGAGCACGAGCGAGCTGTAGTAGTCCCCGCCCTGCCCGCCGTACTCCTCGGGCTTGTCGAGGCCAAGGAAGCCGAGCTCGCCCATGCGCGCGAACACCGAGTCGGGGAAGGTCGTCTCCTCCCACTCCTCCGCGTGGGGCGCGAGCTCCTTGACGGCGAAGGACCGGATCGACTCCCGGAGCTGGTCGTGCTCGTCGGTGAAGATGAAGTGCTTGCGGCGGGCGGCGAAATCGGGCTTGAGGACGTCGGCCGGCGCGGCCGTCTCGACGGGAGGGGAGACTGAGGAGCTCATGCGGCGCAAGCTAGCAGGAAGTGGCACGTCCTACTTTCGGCCGCGGGCGTGCCCCGCCCGGTCTCGGGCCGCACCTCTCCCGGCGCCTTCCGGGCCTGCGGCGCCGCCCGCCCCGGTCGCGCGGGGCGGGCGCTCGTGCCGGTGCCCCGCGGTGCCCGTTAGCGGACGCGGAGCTTGTAGATCTTCGAGTAGGCCTCGCCGCACCTGGCGTGCGAGTCGATCCGGGACGCCTGCCAGTAGTAGGTGCCCGGCGTGACGCGCCAGAACCCGGGGAAGCTGAAGTTGCCCGCCCTGCCCGAGAAGAGGAACCGGTGGTGCCTCTGGCGGCGCATCCGCCGGAACTCGCCCTTGCCGTCGAGCGGGTTCTTCAGCTTGCCGCACTTCCCGACGCGCTTATGACGCGTGAGGAGAAGTAGAGGCTGTTGAAGCGGCCCTTCCTCGCGGTGTCGCGCACCGTGAACGTCGGCGGGAGCCGGCCTTGAACCCGTGGCCGTTCTTCGGGAAGACCGCGTAGGGTGCACGAGCGCCGAAGCCGGGGCGGCGGCGAGCAGCAGGGCGGCCACGGTCAGGAGGATGGTGGTGCGGAGTCTGGACATGCGCTTCGCTATAGCCACTGGGCTGGCATCCCGCCTGATCTAGGATCCGGCGTCGTGGAGCTCGAGTCGGTCACCTACGCCGTCAGCGACGCGGGGGTCGCCACCCTGGCGCTCGACGAGCCGGACAGCCGCAACGCTCTCTCCGACGCGTTGCTCGAGGATCTCCTGGCCGCGCTCACCCTGGCGCGGGAGGACGACGCCGTCCGGACCGTCGTTCTCGCCTCGACCCATCCCAAGGTGTTCTCCGCCGGGGGGAACCTCGGCGGGTTCGCCGCCGAGGCCCCGCTCGTGCACAAGCACCTCGGCGCGGCGAGGTTCCCCGAGGTGTTCCGCGCGCTCGGCACGCTCGGCAAGCCCTCGCTGTGCGCGGCGCGGGGCCACTGCCTGGCCGGCGCGCTCGGCCTGGCGCTGGCCTGCGACCTCGTGCTCGCCTCCGAGGAGGCGACGTTCGGCACGCCGGAGATCAACGTGGGCGTCTTTCCGTTCATGATCGCCGCGCTCATCTTCCGCAACGTCCCGCGCAAGAAGGCGACCGAGCTGATGCTCCTCGGCGAGCGGATCGACGCGCGCGAGGCGGAGCTCCTCGGGATCGTCAACCGCGTCGTCCCCGCGGCCGACTTCGACGCCGCCGTGGCCGACTGGGCGGGGCGCCTCGCGGCCAAGTCGCCCGTGCTCATGCGCCTGGGCAAGGACGCCCTGTGGCGCCAGGCCGACATGCCGCTCGAGGACGCCTGGGACTTCCTGCGCTCCCAGCTCACGATCGCCCTCTCCACCGAGGACATCAAGGAGGGCGTGGCGGCGTTCTTCGAGAAGCGCAACCCGGAGTGGCGTGGGCGCTGAGGGCGCGCCGAGGGCTCGCACGGCGGGGGTGTCCTGCCCTGATACGCCATAGGCGTACGAAGTCAGGACGGCTCGGCCGACAGGAGGCTCTCGAGCTCACGGAGCATCGAGCCGGGGTCCTCGAGCACATCGTCGTGGGTGTAGCGCCGGTGCTGATCCCCGCGGACGCGGGCGGCGCGCTCGCGCCAGCGGTCCTGCTCCCAGGAGTAGCGGGAGTTGTGGTAGCGATAGGAGTCGAGCTCGACGGTCAGGCGGTGCGCGGGCCAGCGGCAGTCGACGCGGTGGGCGCCGGCGCGCCGGTTCGTCTGCGGCAGGGGCAGGTCGCGAGCCCGGAGCAGCGAGAGGAACCGGCGCTCGAGCTCTGAGAGCGTGACCTTGACGTCGCCGCGGAGGACCGCGCGCAGCCTCGCGGCGCCGGGGCTGCTCGGGCGGCGCGCGAGGACGCGCTCGACGTCGGCCGGGATCGTTCGGTAGCGCGTGGCGGCCCGGTGAACGGCGCGCGCCAGATCCTCGTCGCCGAGTTGCGGGGCGATGTCGATGAGGGTGCGGGCGATGGAGGTGACCGGGATGCCGTGCCACACGAACGCGTCGCCCGACCCTCCCCGGCGCGCTCGCGTCACCCGTACGGGAAGACGGCGCTCCGTGGAGGCGAGCACCTGGACGACGTGCGGCGGCCGGTCGACCAGACCCAGGAGCGCGGCGGCGGAGAGGCCGCTGAGTAGCGCACCCTCGCCGCCTGCGCGAACCGCGGCCATGAAGGAGGCGTCCCGGCTCGGCGCGCAGTGCCCGGCGCGGTAGACGCCGCGGTGGACCACGATGAGCGCGCCCTTCCCTACGCGCGTCGCGATCTGGTGCGGGGTGAGGCCGGCGCCGAGCAGCTCGCCGCGCGTCGCGATCCCGTGTGACGCCGACGCGATCTCGGCGATGATCCGCTCCGGTGTCCTGACTTCGTACGCCATATCCGTACCTAGGCAGGACACCGGCCCGGCTCGCCCCCCGCGCGCCCGGTGCGGCACACTGCGCCCATGAGCGCCGACACCGCCCCGCACTCGATCCTGCGACCGCTCGCCGAGGATCTCCGCGAGCGCCGCGAGCGCGCGCGGCTCGGCGGCGGCCCCGAGCGGATCGAGCGCCAGCACGCGGCGGAGAAGCTCACGGCGCGGGAGCGGATCGACCTGCTGCTCGACGCCGGCACGTGGACCGAGCTCGGCCTGCACGCCGGGATCCACTACTCCGTACGCGGCCTCGAGGGCAAGGAGGCCGCGGCCGACGGCGTCGTCACCGGCTACGGCAAGGTCGACGGCCGCCTGACCGCGGTCTGCGCCTACGACTTCACCGTCATGGCGGGCTCGATGGGGATGACGGGGGAGATGAAGGTCACGCGCCTACGCGACCTCGCCCTGACCAAGCGGATCCCCTTCGTGTGGCTGCTCGACTCGGCGGGAGCGCGGATCCAGGAGGCCGTCGGCTCGCTCTTCGCGGGCTCCGGCCACCTGTTCCGCGAGGAGGTCGTGATGAGCGGCGTCATCCCCCAAATCGCCGCGCTCATGGGCCCGTGCGCGGCGGGCACCGCCTACATCCCGGGCCTCGCCGACTTCGTCCCGATGGTCAAGGGCCGCGGCTCGATGGCCCTGGCCGGACCGCATCTCGTGCGCGCCGCGGTGGGGGAGGACGTCACCCAGGAGGAGCTCGGCGGCTCACGCGTCCACTGCCGCAAGTCGGGTGTCGGGGACCTCGAGGTCGCCGACGACGCGGAGTGCATCGAGCGCATCAAGGAGTACCTCTCGTTCTTCCCCTCCCACAACGGCGAGCCGCCCCCGCAGCGGGCCGCGCAAGACCCGATCGACCGCGCCGACGAGGAGCTCCTCGACATCATCCCGGAGTCGAACCGCAAGCCGTATGACATGTACGAGGTCATCCGGCGGATCGTCGACGACGGCGAGCTGCTCGACCTGAAGCCGCAGTGGGCGAAGACCCTCATCACCTGCCTCGCGCGCTTCGGCGGCCGGCCCGCGGGCATCGTCGCCAACCAGCCCAAGCACCTGGGCGGGATCCTCGACAATGACTCGGCCGACAAGGCCGCGCGCTTCGTGAACCTGTGCAACGCCTACGGGATCCCGCTCGTCTTCCTGCAGGACGTCCCGGGCTTCATGGTCGGCACGAAGGTCGAGCAGGGCGGGATCATCCGCCACGGCGCGAAGATGCTCTACGCCGTGGCCAACGCCACGGTGCCCAAGGTCACGGTCGTCCTGCGCAAGGCCTACGGGGCGGGCTACTACGTCATGTGCGGACGCGCCTACGAGCCCGACCTGATCGTCGCCTGGCCGAGCGCGGAGATCTCCGTCATGGGCGCCGAGGGCGCGGTCGAGATCGTCTTTCGCAAGCAGGTGCAGGAGGCCGAGGACCCGGCGGCCAAGAAGGCCGAGCTGATCGAGAGCTACCGGAAGATCATCGACGTCTACGTCGCCGCGCGCAACGACATGATCGACGACGTCATCGACCCTCGGGAGACGCGCCCGACGATCTGCCGGGCGCTCGAGATGGCCACGGGCAAGCGCGTCGAGCGCCCCTGGAAGCGCAACGGCGTCGTGCCCGTCTGAGCCGGCTCGCCTACGGCACCGCCTTGCGCGCCTCGGCGGCCTCACGCTCGGCCCTCTCGGCCGTCTCGCGGGCGGCCTTCGCCTCCTCGCTGGCCTCCGCGTGGGACTGCTCGGCCTCCTTGGCCTCGGCGCGCCGCGCGGCCGCCTCCTCCTCGAGCTCGCGGGCGCGGGCGTCGGCCTCGGCCTGCTCCTGCTCCCGCGCCGCGCGCGTCGTACCCGTCTCGAAGCCGACGTCGCCGTCCGGCTCCTCGAGGCCGTAGTGCGAGGCCAGCCCGCGAGCGCCGTCGGCGTCGAGGTCGCCCTCGGGCGCGGGGGCGCCGCCGACCTGCTCCGCCGTCCAGTCCACGCGGACGTGGTCGCGCGTCGCCGTGGCGCCGGCCAGCGGGACCATGTAGGCGTGGCGACCGAGCAGCCCGTGCTTCACGCGGGCGAAGACCGCCTCGTCGGAGTCCCGCAGGAAGATCACCTCCTCGAGCTTCCCGAGCTTCTCGCCCGCGGAGTCGATGACCTCCCGCCCCTGCCAGTCCTGTATTCGCTTCACCTCGATCATGAGATGAGGCTTCCCCGAGACCCCGCGGGTGAATCCGTCATAGTGGAGAGCGGCACTTCCCACTTACCGCGTAGGAGCCCATGAGCCTCTCCGACCCCGTCATCCTCACCAACTCGATCTCCGGCGCGATCGCCGACCGCGACCAGTGCCCGGCGATTCCCTACACGCCGGAGGAGTACGGGGAGGAGGCGCGGCGGGCCGTCGAGGAGGGCGCGGCGATGATCCACATCCACGCCCGCACCCCCGAGGGTACGCCGAGCTACGAGGTCGCGGACTTCCGCGCGATCACCGAGGCGATTCGCGCCGCCACGCCCGACGTCATCGTCAACTACTCGACGGGCGCCCTCGGCGTGCCCCTCGAGAAGCGGATCGAGTACCTGCGCGCGCTCCGGCCCGAGGTCGCCGCGCTGAACATGGGCTCGATGAACTACGCGAAGTACTCCCCGCGGCGCAAGGAGTTCGTCTTCGCCACCGTGTTCGAGAACTCCTTCGAGGCGATCACCACGCTGCTCGAGGCGATGAACGAGCTTCAGATAAAGCCCGAGCACGAGTGCTTCGACTCCGGCCACGTGGCCAACCTCGACCCGCTGCTGCACCAGGGGATCCTCGAGCCGCCGCTGCAGGTCTCCTGCGTCATGGGGGTCACGGGCGGCATCCGCCCGACACCGAAGAACCTCCTGCACATGTCCGAGCAGATCGCCCACGTGCCGCACGAGTGGGGCGTCATCGGGATCTCGCGGGGCCAGTGGACGCTCGTGGCCGCCGCGGCGGCGCTCGGGGGGAACGTCCGCGTCGGCCTCGAGGACAACTTCTACCTGCCCGAGGGGGAGATGGCGCGCTCTAACGGCGAGCTCGTGGCGCGCGCGCGGCGGATGTGCGAGGACGCCGGGCGCCGCGTGGCCACGGTGGCCGAGGCCCGGGAGCGGCTGGGGCTCCCCGACCCGGACGGCGAGGTCACCCGGCGATCCATGCTCACCCACCCGATCGAGTCGGCAAGGTGAGCGGGGCCACCGCCGGACCGCTCGCGGGCGTCCGCGTCCTCGATCTCTCCCGCCTGCTCCCCGGCGGCTTCTGCTCGCTCCTGCTCGCCGACTTCGGCGCCGAGGTGCTGAAGGTGGAGGACACGGGCCTCGGGGACTACGTGCGCTGGGCGCCGCCCTTCCACGCGGGCGTCGAGCAGACCTCCGCCTCGGCGCTCTTCCTCGCGCTGAACCGCAACAAGCGCAGCGTGCGCCTGAACCTGAAGAGCGAGGAGGGCCGGGAGATCCTCCTGCGCCTCGCGCGCGAGCACGACGTCCTGCTCGAGTCCTTCCGCCCCGGCGTGCTCGATCGTCTCGGCGTCGGCTACGCGCGCCTGCGGGAGGAGAACCCCGGCCTCGTCTACTGCGCGATCTCGGGCTACGGCCAGACCGGGCCGCTGACCGCGCGGTCGGGCCACGACATGAACTACCTCGGCCTGAACGGGCTGCTGGCGCTGACCGGCGAGCAGGACGGCCCGCCCGTGCAGTCCGCCGGCCAGATCGCCGACCTCGGCGGCGGCGCCCTCATGGCCGCCTTCGGGATCCTCGCGGCCCTGCGCGAGCGCGAGCGCTCGGGGGAGGGGCAGGAGGTCGACGTCTCGATGCACGACGGCGCCATGAGCTGGCTGGCCATGGTCGCGGCGCGGCAGCTCTGCGAGGACGCTCGCCCGACCCGCGGCGAGGTCGAGCTGGCGGGCTCGCTCATCTGCTACCGGCCGTACGAGTGCGCCGACGGCTGGGTCACGCTCGGCGCGCTCGAGCAGAAGTTCTGGGCCGCGTGGTGTCGCGGCGTCGGGCGCGAGGACCTCGTCGAGCGACAGGGGGAGCCCGTCGGCTCGGAGACCCACCGCGCGGTGCAGGAGATCTTCCGCGGCCGCACGCGCGCGGCATGGGAGGCCTTCGCCGCCGAGCACGACTGCTGCCTCGAGCCGCTGCTCGAGCTGCACGAGGCCCTGGCCTCCGAGCTGACCGAGGCGCGGGAGATGGTCACGGAGCTCGACCAGCCCGGGGCCGAGTGCCCCGTCCGCCTGCTCGGTCTGCCGGTGAAGCTCTCCCGCACGCCGGGGGACGCCAACCGCCTGCCCGGCCCCGGCCTCGGGCAGCACACCACGGAGGTGCTCTGCGGGCTCGGCTACTCGGAGGCGGAGATCGCCGCGCTGGCGGAGTCGGGCGCCGTGGCCGGCCAGGCCGAGGAGGCGCTCGGGTCCTTCCTCGCGTGAGCGTCGCCGGCCTCCTGCCCATGCGGGAGCTGGCCGAGCGCTCGGGCGTCTCGGCGGCGACGATCAAGCACTACCTGCGCGAGGGCCTGCTCGGGCCCGAGGACGGCATCGTGCGCACGAGCCGCAACATGGCCTGGTATCCGCCCGAGCTGGTGGATCGCGTGCGGCTGATCAAGCGCCTGCAGGAGGAGCGCTTCATGCCGCTGCACGCCATCCGCGAGGTCGTCCGCGCCGATCCCGAGCGGGCGGCGGCGCTCGTCGAGATCGAGGACCGCATCATCGAGCGGGCGATCGCCGCGCGCGAGGGCGCCCGGGTGCCGCGCGCCGAGGTCGAGCGGCGCTTCGCCGTGCCGGGGAACGTGCTCGACCGGCTCGCGGAGCTCGGCATCCTCACTCCCTCCCGGCGCGGCTACGACGCCGACGACATGGAGATCGTCGAGGCGATCGCCCGCTTCCGCGCGAGCGGCTACGAGGAGAGCATGGGCTTCACGGTCTACGACACGCTGCGCTACCGCGAGGCGCTCGCGCCGCTCGTGGCCGAGGAGGTCCGGGTGCTGCTCGAGCGCCTGGCCGGCGAGGTGCCGGTCGAGCGGGCGGTCGAGATCGTCGGCTCGGGCGCCGAGCCCCTGCGCGACCTGCTCGGCGCCCTGCACTCGAAGCTGCTGCTCGCCGAGCTGCGGAGGGTGCGCCGCGGGGAGGGCGGGAGAGGCTCGATGTGAGTTGGTGGGGCTCTGCGCCCGGTGGCCGGGCGAGGGCGTATGCGCGGGGAGTCCGGAGCGGGCGGGAAGCCGGGTCGGGAGGAACGAGGATGCGGAGGCGTCGCTCTTGCGGCATCGACCTGGCACCGGTCGCGAGGGAAGCGAACCCCGAAGGGGTGGGCTGCATTTCGGCCCCGTGGAGTGACGGGATGCCGCCCACCCCCGGCGGGGGCAACGGGGGGAGCGGGCCAGGCCGGGCGGGGCGGGCGCCTGAGGGCCGCGCGCCCGAGCACCATACCCGCACGCCCACCGTCTCATCCTCCCCGTGGACGCCCGCATCGCACCGCCCACGGTCGGCGCCCATCAGCATCAGCCCGATGGTCGGTCCCGCGATCACGACACCCGTCGCCGGATCACGCACAGCCGGCCATGCCGGCCGTGGATCATCGAGTCTTCTTCGTCGCCAGGTTCCGGCGGGCGTCGGCGATCTTCTGGCGCGTCTTCGGATCCTTGGCCACGGCCATGGCCTGGCGGGTGAGTCTCCGGCCCTGAGGAGAGCGGGCGAGGCGGGCGAGGTTCGTGATCAGGGACATGACGAAGAACCTACTCCTCGCACCTCACCACCGCGCGCGGTGGCGCTCCATGACCCCGAGGCCCGTGGCGAGCTCGAGCCCGGAGCCGAGCGCGCCCGTGAACGTGCCGAAGGGCGCGGTGTAGCCGGAGGCGAGCAGGAGGAGGTCATCGTGGCGGCTGCGCTCGGCCTCGGCGGCGAAGCGCAGCGCGGCGCCGTCGGCGAACGTCACGCGGGAGAGGTCCGGCGCGAAGGCGACCGGCGCCGGCTCGTGCGCCACGCCCTCCACCCAGACAGCGCGCTCGGAGCCCGCGGGCGGGTCGTTGATCCCCGTCACGAGGTTCCACGCGACGGCGCGGCCGTCGGTGAGCCGCCCGACCCCGGCCGACCAGCGCCAGTCCACCTCCCGCGCGTGGTAGCCCGCGGACTCGTCGAGGACGCCGCGGAGCTCGACGGCGCGCCCGCCGAGGACGCCCCGGGCCTCGATCCCGCCCGTCTTGCGCGTCCAGGCGTACTCGGCCCCCGAGGGGCAGACGACCTCGACGGGGCTCCCGCCCGCGAGCGCGAGGTCGAGCTCGACGCCCGCGTCGCGCACGCGGACCCGGTCGCGCCGGACGCTCACCCGCCCCCGCCGCAGGAAGCGCGTGCGCTCGCGCAGTCTCCCGTCGCCGCGATCGAGCACCGCCCAGAACGCCTGCCGGGCCGGGCCGATCCGCACCTCGGCGGCGCACAGCATGAGCTCGGCTCCGAAGAGTCCCGCGTACCGCCAGGACTTGAGCGGCCGGGCGCCCCGGCGGCCCGGCATCGGGGTGGGGGGGACAGGCCCCGGCGCTCGATACGCTGACCGCCCGGTCAATCGAGGGGGCTCATGCCGGATTGTCTTGTGCGCGCCGCCGCGGTGCAGATGAACTCGACGGGGGAGATGGAGGAGAACCTTGCCACGGCCGACGCGCTCGTGCGCGCCGCTGTCCGGGCCGGAGCCGAGCTCGTCGCCCTGCCCGAGATGTGGAACCTGATCGGGCCGGCCGAGCTCCTGGCCGCGGGTGCCGAGCCGCCGGACGGCCCGTCCCTCACGTGGGCCGGCGAGATCGCCCGCGAGCTCGGGATCGACCTCGTGGCCGGCTCGATCATCCTGCGCGAGCCGGGGGCGGAGCGCGCCGGCAACGTCTCGGTCCACTTCGGGCCGGACGGCGAGCGGCGGGCCGCCTACCGCAAGGTCCACCTGTTCGACGTCGAGGTGGAGGGCCGCGTCTACCGCGAGTCCGACGGCCAGGCGCCCGGCGCCGAGGTCGTCCTCTCGCGCCTGGGGGGCGGGGGCGAGCTCGGCCTGGCCATCTGCTACGACCTGCGCTTCCCCGAGCTCTTCCGCGCGCTGGCCGTGCGCGGCGCGCGCGTGATCTCGCTCCCGAGCGCGTTCACGCTCCCGACGACGCGGGACCACTGGGAGGTCCTCGTGCGCGCTCGGGCGATCGAGGAGGAGTGCTTCCTCCTCGCCCCGAACCAGATCGGCGCGCACCCGGGCGGGCTGCGCTCGGGCGGGCGCTCGCTCATCGTCGATCCGTGGGGCGTCGTTCTCGCGCAGGCTCCGGACGCGCCGGGCTTCATCACCGCCGAGCTCGACCTCGCCCGCGTCGATGTTGTGCGTCGCGAGCTGCCGGTGCTCGAGCACCTGCGCCCCGAGGTCTACGCGTGAGCACGCGCGCCGCCGCCCAGGAGAAGCGCCAGCTCATCCTCGACGCCGCCGTGCGGGTCTTCGCGCGCCAGGGCTATCACACGTGCCGCGTGGCCGACATCGCCGACGAGGCCGGGGTGGCCTACGGCCTCGTCTACCACTACTTCGGCTCCAAGGACGAGATCCTCGGCACGCTCTTCCTCGAGCGCTGGAACATCCTGCTCGAGGCGATCGCCGCCGTCGACGCGCGCGAGGAGCCGGCGGCGGAGAAGCTCCGCGCCGTCGCCCACTTCATCTTCGCGTCTTACGCGCGGGACCCGGAGCTCATGCAGGTCATCATCGTCGAGGTCACGCGCGCGGCCAGCACGTTCGGGCGCACCCACCTGCCGAAGATCCGCGAGGCCTACGCCGGAATCGAGCGGATCGTCGCCTCGGCCCAGGTTGCGGGCGAGCTGCGCCGGGAGGTGCCGGCGGGCTTCGTCGCGATGGCCTTCTACGGCGCCGTCGAGCAGGTCCTCACCGGCTGGATCTTCGACGTCCTGCCCGCCGCCGAGGAGCAGGCGGAGGACGCCGCCGGGCTCATCGTGGAGACGATCGTCGGCGGACTGCGCTCTAATGGGGGCCCATGATGGAATCGGATCTCGTCAAGCGGCTCGTCTGGTCGGGCCTCGTCACCGGCATCGGCGCGCTTTCCGCGCTGGCCACCCAGCGGCTCGCCACGATGATTTGGCGCCGCGCGTTCGGGGAAGATCCGCCGGAATGACGGAAGACGCCAAGCGCCCGGAGACCCCCGCGCCCTTCGAGACCCCGGACACGGATCCCGCGCCCGTTGAGGAGCCGACCCCGGCCCAGCGGGAGGGCGAGGGCGCCGAGACGCCGGCGGAGCCGGACGCGCCCGCCGAGGAGGCCGGGGCCGCGATGGCGCCCCTGCCCGAGGGCGAGGCGGCCGTCGCCGCTGGCCCGGAGCCCGAGACGGCGGTCCACGACGCCGCGTCCGCGCCGGTCGAGGAGCCGGCCACCGAGGCCACGGAGACGGCGCCCGCCGCGGTCGAGGAGCCGGCCGCCGAGGCCGCGCCCGCGCCCGACACCCCGACCTACGCCGCTCCCATCTACGAGAGCGCGCCCGAGGAGGCCGGCGTGTTCCCGGCCGAGGATCCGGCGACCGCCGCCGACCCGAATCCCGAGCGCCTCATCCTCGGCGCGTTCGCCGGCGGCCTCGTCCTCGCGACCGTTCTGAGGCGCCTTGGCTCCTGACCCCAACAACCCCTCCGAGCCGAAGATCGGGCAGACCGTCCAGGAGATAACCGAGCGGATGAGCGTCCTCGTCCGCGAGGAGATCGAACTCGCCAAGGTCGAGGTCGAGGTCAAGGTCAAGAAGCTCGGCGCCGCGGCCGCGGTCGGCGCGGCCGCGGGGATCTTCGTTGTCGTCGCCCTCTTCTTCGTGCTGCAGGCGGTGGCCTGGCTCTTCGCCCAGCACGTGTTCGGCAACAACGTCTACCTCGGGTTCCTGCTCACCGCCTTCCTGCTCGTGGTGCTCGCCGTCGTTGCCGGCCTCGTGGCCAAGAGGTTCGTCGGCCAGGGCACCCCCCCGAAGCCGGAGCTGGCGATTCAGGAGGCCAAGCTCATCAAGCAGACCGTCAGGCCGGGTGCCTGATGGCGACCCGCACGCCTGAGGAGATCCGCGCCTCGATCGAGGCTAACCGGCAGGAGCTCGGCACCTCGATCGAGCGCTTGAACCAGCAGATCGTCGTGGCCAAGGACTGGCGGCGCCACCTCCGCGCCAACAAGCGGGGCGTCGTCGTCGGCGCCGCGGTGGCCGGGTTCGTCCTCGGCGGCGGCGTGGCCGGCGTCGTCGGGCTCTTCCGCCGCTAGCGCCCAAGCCGCCCGCGGAGGACGAGCACTCGATCGCGTGATCGGCGCCGGGGCGCCGGGAGGATCAGCGCAGGAAGGAGCCGGGCAGGGCGCCCGCGCCGATGAGGCCCGGGCCGACGTGCGTGCCGACGACCGGGCCGATCTCCGAGACGAACAGCGGCTCTGAGCCGTAGATCTCCCGCCCGCGCTTGACGAGGCGCGCGGCGGCGTCCGGGGCCTGGATGTGCTGGACGACCCACGCGTCCGCCCCTTCGGCCTGGCGGGAGCGCAGCAGGTCGACCATCCGCTCGAAGGCGCGGGCCGACGTACGCACGCGCTCGACCGGGGTGATCTCGGACTCCACAGAGAGGATCGGCTTGATCCGCAGCGCCGTGCCGAACCAGGCCTGGGCGCCGCCGATCCGCCCGCCGCGCTTGAGGTACTCGAGGGTCTCGATCGCGAACCACTGGCGCATCTCGGCGCGGGCGGCTTCGGCGTGGGCGGCGGCCTCGGCCGCGCTTCGGCCGGCGGCGGCCGCCGTGGCGGCGGCGAGGACGACGAGACCCTCCCCGCCGCAGGCCGTGGCGGAGTCGACGACGCTCACGCGCCCGGCCGCCTCGCCGAGCTGCTCACGGGCCTGGCGCGCGGACTCCGCCGTGCCCGAGAGCCCGCCGGCGAGATGGACGGAGACGACCTCGCCGCCGTCGGCCAGGAGCGGCTCGTAGGCGGCGACGAACTCGCCGATCGAGGGCTGGGAGGTCGTCGGGAGTGAGCTCAGGTCGCGCAGGCGGCCGTAGTACGCGTCGAGGTCCCGGAGCTCGTCCTCGGCGTGGTCGGCGCCGTCCATCTGGACGTGAAGGGGGACCTCGACGATCCCGTGGCGCGCGACGAGCTCGCGGGGGAGGTAGTGGCACGTGTCCGACACGACGGAGGTGCGGGCCACGCCGGCGAGGCTATCAGTGGCGCACCGCCGCTCGGCCCTCGAGTACTCTCGCGCCGTGCGCCGCGGCCCCGCCCTCCTCGCCGCCGCGCTCGTGCTCGCGCTGCCCGCCTCCGCGACGGCGGGCGGGGAGCCCACGATGCCCCTCTCCCAGGTTCATCGCGGGATGGTCTGCACCCTCCGCTCGGTCCTCCAGGGCACGGCGATCTCGACCTTCGGCGCGACGGTCCTCGACATCGTCGACGGCCAGAAGGCGGGGGAGGACACCCGCATCCTCGTCCGCTACTCGGGTGACGCGATCGCCGGCACCGGTGTGGGCGAGGGGTTCTCGGGCTCGCCGATGAGCTGCCCCGACGCGCGGGGGGTCCCGCGGGTCGTCGGCGCGCTGTCGGAGGGGATCGGCGAGTACGGCAACGACGTCGGGCTCGTCACCCCGATCGGGCAGATGCTCGGCCAGCGGGTCCGCCCGCCCGCCGGGGTCCACCGCCGCCCCGCGCTGCTGGCCCGCGCCCGCCCGCTCGAGGCCATGACCTTCACCGGTCTCGCCGCACCGGTCCGCCGGGCGCTCACGGACGCTGCCGCGCGCGCCGGGCGCCCCGTCCTCGCCGCGCGCGGCGGCCCGGCCGCGCCCCGCTTCGCGCCGCAGCCGCTCGTGCCCGGCGCGGCGGTCGCGGTCGGCTACGCCGACGGGGACTTCACCGCCGGCGCCGTCGGCACCGTCACCTACCGGAACGGCCGGGACCTTTGGGCCTTCGGGCACCCGCTCGACGGTGCCGGCCGGCGCGCGCTGTTCCTGCAGGACGCCTACGTCTACGGCATCATCGGGAACCCGATCGGCGCCCCGGGCCTCACCACCTACAAGCTCGCCGCCCCGGGCCACGACCTCGGCATCCTCTCCGCCGACGGCCCGAACGCCGTGGCGGGGACCGTGGGCGGTACGCCCGCCTTCACCGCGTTCACGGTCCGCGTGCGCGACGCGGACACCGGCCGCGTGCTCACCGCCGCCTCGCGGGTCGCGGACGAGACCGACGTCGGCTCCCCGCTCGGGGACTCGCTACTCGACCTGGTCGCCGCGGGCGGGACCGCCTCGCTCGTGGACCGCGCCTACCGGGGCGAGCCCGCCTCGCAGACCGGTCGCATGTGCGCGACCATCACGATCCGGGAGCTCTCGCGCCCCGTCGGCTTCTGCAACCGCTACGTGGGCACGGGCGGGGCGGCCTCGGGCGGATCCCCCCTCGTCTCGGGAGCGTTGAGCGGCGACCTCACCTCGGTGCTGTCCCTGGTCGGCGGCGTCGACTTCGCCGCGCTCCACGTCACGCGCGTGCACGTCGACGTCACGATCGCCCGCGGGCGGCACGAGGCGTTCATCCGCTCCGTGCGCGCGCCGCGCGTGGTGCGCCGCGGCCGGCGCGTGCGGGTGACGCTGCACCTCCAGCGCTACCGGGGCGCCGCCGAGACGCGGCGGGTGCGCGTGCGCATCCCGCGGCACGCGAAGCCCGGCCGGCGGCGTCTCGTCCTCGCCGGCCCGGCCGACGACTCCGGGGGGGACCTCGGCGCGATCTTCCAGATCCTGCTCGGCGGGGGCGCGATTCCGACGGGAGGCGGCGGGCCGGCCTCGAAGCCGAAGCTCGTCCACGCCATCCGGGCCGTCGGGCGCTACGACGGGGTCTCGGCGCTGATCGGCCACTCCCGCACCCGTCAGCGCGTGCTGCGCGATCCGGCCGAGCGCATCTCCGGCGTCGCCTCGACGATCATCCGCATCCGCTAGCGCCGGGAACCGCGAATCCAGGGCTCGGGTTCCGGGCCTGAGCTGCCGATGTAGGCGGAAGATGAGCCTCGCGCCTCCCGGTCCCGCCGCCCCCGGCACCGAGCCCGCCGTGCGCGGGCTGACCCCGCCCACGCGGCGCGGGCGCTCCTCGCGCATGCTCGGCCAGATCGTCGTCGGCCTCGGCCTCGCGACCGAGGAGCAGGTGGAGGACGCCTTGGCCCACGCGCGCGCGGAGCGCAAGCTCATCGGCCGCGCGCTCGTCGACCTCGGCGTGCTCGACCCCGACGGCCTCTCCCGCGCCGTGGCCGAGCGCTTCGGCATCGATCACGTGAACCTCACCGAGTTCGCCGTCGATCCCTCCGCCACGAACCTCGTCACGCCCGCCGCCGCCCGTCGCTACGGCGCGCTGCCGATCGGCTGGTCCGAGAACAAGACGCTCCTGGTGGCCATGGCCGATCCGGCCAACATCGTCGCCATCGACGACATCGGGATGATGACGGGCCACGACGTCCGCCCCGTCATCGTCGCGCGCGAGGACCTCGAGCCGCTCCTGGCCAAGCTGACGCGCCTGGACCACGCCGTCGAGACGGCGAGCGAGGAGGACGACGGCGACGCCACCGAGGAGGTCGCGGGGCCGATCGCCATCGGCGAGGACGAGGCCCCGGTCATCAAGCTCGTCAACTCGATCGTCGCCCAGGCCGTCGAGCAGGGCGCCTCGGACATCCACTTCTCCCCGCACCTCGGGGACATGCGCGTGCAGTACCGCATAGACGGCGTGCTCGGCGACGGGGTGACGATCCCGCGCCGCCTGCGCAACGGGCTCGTCTCGCGCGTGAAGATCATGGCCGAGCTCGACATCGCCGAGCGCCGGGCCCCGCAGGACGGCCGCTTCGGGCTGACCGTCGAGGGCAAGCCGATCGACGTCCGCGTCGTCACGCTCCCGCTCGTCGGCGGCGAGTCGGTCGTCATGCGGATCCTCGACCGCACCGGCACCCGGATGGGCCTCGAGCAGCTCGGCATGCTGACCGAGGAGGAGCGGCGCTTCGACAAGGCCTTCCGCCAGGCCTACGGCGCCGTCCTCGTCACCGGGCCGACCGGCTCGGGCAAGACCACGAGCCTCTACGCGGCGCTCAACGAGCTGAACACGAACGAGCGCTCGATCGTGACGATCGAGGACCCCGTCGAGTACCGGATCGACGGCCTGCGCCAGATGCAGATCAACCCCAAGGCCGGGGTGACCTTCGCCAAGGGCCTGCGCTCGATGATGCGCGCCGACCCGGATGTCGTCATGGTCGGGGAGATCCGCGACCGAGAGACCGCGCAGATCGCTATCGAGGCGGCGCTCACCGGCCATCTCGTGCTCTCCACCCTGCACACCAACGACGCTCCGACGGCGATCACGCGCCTCGTGGAGATGGGGGTCGAGCCCTTCCTCGTCGCCTCGGCCATCGACTGCGTCGTGGCCCAGCGCCTCGCGCGTCGCCTGTGCCCCAACTGCAAGCGCCCGCGGCGCTTCTCCGCTGAGGTCATGCGCGAGTCGGGCTTTCACACCGCGGGCGACGTCGAGGTCTTCGAGCCCGTGGGCTGCTCGCGCTGCTCGCACACGGGCTACCGGGGCCGGATCGGGATGTACGAGGTCATGACCATCTCCGAGGAGATCCGCTCGATGGCGCTGGCCCGCGACACGGCGACGAACATCGGCGAGGCCGCGGCGCGGGCGGGGATGCGGCGGCTGCGGGACGACGGCCTGGCCAAGGTGCTGCGCGGCGAGACCTCCCTGGCCGAGGTCGCCCGCGTGAGCGGCACGAACTAGAGCCGGGGCGGCCACGCGTTCACCCGGTGGCTCTGCTAGCTTGCGCGGCGTTCGGCCGGGGCTTCCGGGCGAAATTGAAGGTGCAGGCGCTCGCGAACATGGATTCATCCTCCCGCAGAACGCAGCCAGCGACGCGTGGGGGAGATGACACGTGGCTACCGGAACCGTGAAGTGGTTCAGCGACGAGAAGGGCTTCGGCTTCATCACGCCCGATGAGGGCAGCCGGGACCTGTTCGTCCATCACAGCGGCATCAATTCCGACGGATACCGCACCCTCGCCGAGGGCGCGAAGGTCTCCTACGAGGAGGAGGCCGGGCCCAAGGGCCCGAAGGCCGTCAACGTCGCGAAGCTCTAGCTTCGCGACGCCCGGGCCGCTCGCCCGGGCTGGACCGCCGTGCGCTTCCGAGGGCCGCCGTCAGGGCGGCCCTCGACCCGTCAGGCCTCGGGCTCGGGGTCGGGCTCCCGCTCGGCCTCGGGCTCGACGTCCTCCCGGCGCTTGACGACGGGCCCGTCCTCGGGCTCGGCCTCGGCGCCCGGGACTCCCTCGTCGGCCTGCTTCTGCTCCCAGTCCGCGCGCACGGCGCGTGTGTCCTCGCCGAGCTCGTCGCCGGCCTCCTCCATCTCGCCCGCCTCGCGCTCCAGCTCGTCGTGCAGCTTCCGGTGATCCTCGGGGTCGCTCATCAGGTCCTCTCGTCCGCTTGCTCTGCCTCTTCCCGCTCGGCCAGGCGGGCCCGAAGGTAGTCGGCCTTCTCGGCCCGGCGGTCGTGGACGGCCGCCTCGTCGGGATCCTGCGCCGTGCCGGCCGCCGTGTGCTCGCTCTCCGCGCGGCGGGCCTGCGTGAGCCGGAGCTCCTCCGTCGTCGGCTCGGGCTGACCCTCCACGCCGGTCTTCAGCGGCCCTCGAGCTCGCTCGACCGCTCGGAGTCGGCCTCGCCGTAGGTCGCGCCGGGGTCCTCCTCCGGCGCGCCCTGGTCGTGCAGGGGCACGCGGCCGGACTGCTGGTCGCCGTGGCTCGCGTGCTCGACGAGGTCCTGCTCGGCCAGCTCGAAGCCCTCGGCCTCGCCGCCGCCGCCTTCGCTCACCGGGCGGTCGGCGGCACCGAGGTCCTCGTCGCCCGCCACCCCGCCGATCGCCCCGGCGTCTTGGGCCGCGGCCTCCTCTTCCTCGCGCTCGAAGGCGTCGTCTCGTTCCATGCGGGGGAACGTGCCCGTGCGATCAGCCTCCGAAACGGTGCTGCAGGGCGAGGACGTTGGCGACGTAGCGCTTCGTGTCCTCGAACATGCCGCGGCTGCGGACGGAGGCCAGGCCCTGGTAGTAGCCGGCCACGGCCTCGGGCACGTTGCCGCCGGTCTCGCGCAGAAGGCGGTTCAGGTAGATCGAGCCGGCGCGGACGTTGTCCGTGGCCGAGGACGGGTCGAGCGGGCCCGAGCCCGTCTGCTGCAGCCAGGTCCACGTGCCGGGCATGATCTGCATGATCCCCCGGGCGCTGGTCGAGGAGATCGTCCCGTTGTTGAAGCCCGACTCCTCGTAGCCGACAGCGGCGGCGAGGGAGGCGGGCACGCCGTTGGCGGCGGCGATCGAGCCCACCTGGGAGGACGTCATCCGCGTGGGCGTGGCGTAGGGCGCGGCCTGCGGCGCGGCGGGTACCGGATTCGCCGGCACCGGCGCGCCCGTCGAGGAGGCGGCGATCGGAGAGCCGGAGGGCAGCTTCAGCGAGGTGCCCGAGATGAGGAACGCCGCGGGGGAGAGGCCGTTCATGGCCGCGACTTGGCGCAGCGGCACGCCCGAGCGCACGGCCAGCCCGGAGAGCGTGTCGCCGGCCCGCACGGTGTAGGCGCCCTGGGGGGCGGGAGCGCCGGCGCTCGCGCCGGTGCTCTCCGCGGCCTCCTCCGAGACGGCGGGCGTGCTCGTCAGCGGCGAGTGGGGCACGACCCCCGCGCGCTCGAGCGCCACGGTGCCCTCGCCGACGCTCGGGATCATCACGGTCGAGCCGAGGATGACGTTCGAGTTCTCCGACAGGCCGTTGAACGCGGCGATCGTGCGCGTCGTGAAGTTGTTGGCCGCGGCGATCGTCCACAGCGTCTCGCCGGGCGCCACGGCGTGGGGCACGGCGGCGCGGGCGGCCGGGGCGGCGGCGAGGCCGAGGAGGAGGGCGGGCAGGATGAGGATGTTGGGCGGTCGACGCACGAGAAGGAGGTGTACCTGCGCTCGTCCGCCGACCCTGCAACGCAGGCCCCGGCTTCTCGTAGACTCGGCAGCCGGATGCGCATCCTGGTCGTGGAGGACGAGGCCGCAATCGCGGACTTCGTCCAGCGCGGCCTCCAGGCTGAAGGCCATGCGGTGCGCTGCGCGGCCGACGGGGAGGAGGGTGAGCGCCGCGCGCTCGGGGAGGACGTCGACCTCGTCATCCTCGACGTGATGCTGCCTGGGCGGGACGGCTTCAGCGTGCTCTCGGCGATCCGCGAGGAGAAGCCGGGGCTGCCCGTCATCATGCTGAGCGCCCGCGCCGGCGTCGAGGACCGCGTGACCGGCCTCGACCTCGGGGCCACGGACTACGTGACCAAGCCGTTCTCCTTCGACGAGCTGGCCGCGCGGGTCCGCGCGCACCTGCGCACGCCGAACCAGCGCGACGCGACGACGCTCGAGGCGGCGGGCATCCGGCTCGACCTGCTCTCGCGCAAGGTCGAGCGGGAGGGCGTGCCCGTGCACCTCTCCGCCAAGGAGTTCGAGCTCCTGGCCTACTTCCTGCGCAACCCGGGGCGCGCGCTCTCGCGCCAGCAGATCCTCTCGGCCGTGTGGGGCTATGACTTCGACCCGGGGACGAACGTCGTCGAGGTCTACATCCGCTACCTGCGCCGCAAGCTCGCCCTGCCCGACGATCCCGCCCCGATCGAGACGATCCGCTCGGTCGGCTACTGCCTGCGCCCTCGATGACCCTCCGCGTCCGGCTCACGGTCCTCCTGGCGGTGACCCTCGCCGTCGCGCTCGGCGGGGTCTTCGCCGCCACCTACCGGGGCACGGGCAACGACGTCCGCGCCCAGATCGACCGCGACCTGCGCCAGGACGAGACGACGCTCGACCTGCAGGGGATCCCGCTCGACGCGGCCAAGCCCCGGGCCGTCGCCGCCGCGGTGCGGAAGTACGTCGGGCTGCAGCCGTCCTTTGGGCGCGACGCCCGCCTCTACATCGTGCGCGTGCGGCGCGGGCCGGTCGTCACCAACGAGCCGGAGCTGGTCGGGCTCGCCGCGCCCTTCGGGCCGCGGCCGAAGCCCGCCGTGCGGCGCAAGCGGGCCGAGCAGGGACGGGAGCTGCGCACGGCCCGGGTCGGTTACACCACCCACGCGACCGCGGTTGGGACGGTGCGGCTGCTCGTGGCCCCGCTCCGGCGCGACGGGCGCACGGTGGCCTACGTCGGGATCGGGGAGCCGCTCTCCGCCGTCGACCAGGCCCGCGCCGGGGTGGCGCGGACCTTCGGCTTCGTGGGCGCCATCGCGCTCGTCTTCGCCATCGCCGCCGCCTACCTCATCGCCTCGGGCACCTCGCGGCCGCTGCGCCGGATGGCGCGCACCGCCGCCGCCGTCGACGGCGGCGACCTCTCCCACCGCATGCGCCCCCGCGGGCGGGCGCGGCGGGACGAGGTCCGCGTTCTCGCCGACGCGTTCGATCGCATGCTCGACCGCTTGGAGGACGCCTTTCGCCGCCAGCGCGGGTTCGTCTCCGACGCCTCGCACGAGCTGCGCACGCCGCTGACGGTGATCCGCGGCCAGCTCGAGGTCCTCGCCCGGCAGCGGGCGGTGTCGGTGGAGGACGTCCGCCGGGTGGAGGGCCTCGTGCGCATGGAGATCGTGCGGATGGAGCGTCTCGTCGACGAGCTGCTCCTGCTCGCCCGCGCCGACGAGGGCGCGCTCCTGCAGCTCGAGCGGGTCGAGCTCGACCCGTGGGCCGAGGAGCTGTGGGACGGCCTGTCGCTGATCGCCCCCCGCGACTTCCGCCTCGGCCCGCTGCCCGGCGGCGCGCTGCTCGCCGACCCGGACCGCATCGGCCAGGTCGTGGCCAACCTCGTGCGCAACGCCGTCGAGCACACGGGGGAGGGAGGTCTCGTGCGGCTGACCGTCCGGGCCGCGGGCCCCGGGGAGCTCGAGCTGGCGGTCGAGGACGACGGTCCCGGCATCCCGTCCGCGCACCGCGATCGTATCTTCGACCGCTTCCACCGCACCGACGAGGGCCGCGCCCGCAAGCAGGGCGGCGCCGGGCTCGGCCTCGCCATCGCGCGGGCGGTCATCACCGCCCACGGCGGGACGATCTGGGCGGGCGAGTCGCCCGAGGGCGGCGCGCGCGTGGCCTTCCGCCTGCCGGGCTGGAGCGCGGCCGCGCCGCGGGAGGCGCGCCGACCGCCGGTCCGAGCCTGAGCGGGGTCTGACCCTCTCAGGGTTCGTCAGTGGTCGGCGACCTCGCCCGTGAACGGCAGTCCCGCCGCGACCCCGGCCGCGGCGCCGCCCGTGAGGTTGTGGGCGTCCCACCCGGCGGCGCGAAAGGCGCGCGTGGCCATGGCCGAGCGCGCGCCGAGCCGGCACTGGAAGACGACCGGCCGGTCGCGGGGGATCGTCTCCGCGTGCGAGGCGAGGCGCTCGAGCTCGATGTGGCGGGAGCCCTCGATCCTTCCCGCCTCGCGCTCGTAGGGCTCGCGCACGTCGATCAGCTCGGCCTCGCCGCGCGCCAGCCGCGCGGCGACCTCGGCCGGGGACCAGTCCTCCTCCGGGCGGGCGAAGGCGCTCACGGCCGCAGCCCCCGGGTCTTCGGGCCGCCGGCGGGGATCTCCTGGGCCACGAGCTCGTGCGCCCGCGCCGCCCAGTCGCACAGCCGCGGCCGGGTCTCCCGCGGGTCGATGACGTCCTCGACCCCGAAGCGCTCGGCCGTGCGGAAGGGGGAGCGGACGGCGTCCAGGCGCGCGGCGATCTCGGCCCGGCGGGCCGCCGGGTCCTCCGCGGCCTCGAGCTCGCGCCGGTAGGCGGCCTCGAGGCCTCCGGCGATGGGCAGCGATCCCCAGTCCCCCGACGGCCAGGCCACCCGGAGGTTCAGCCGGTGGTGGGGCGCGTGGGCGGCGCCGGCGATTCCGTAGACCTTGCGCACGAGCACGGCCGCCCACGGTACGGAGGAGCCGTAGACGGCGGCCAGGGCGCGGGCGCCGCGGCGCATCGTGTTCGCCTTCTCGGCCTCGATGCCGATGACGAAGCCGGGCTGGTCGACGAGGTTCACGACCGGCAGGCGGAACTGGTCGCAGAGGTCCACGAAGCGCACGAGCTTGTCGGCCGCGTCGCCCGTCAGCCCGCCCCCGTAGAGCTTCGGGTTCGAGGCGAGGACGCCGACCGGCCGCCCGCCGAGGCGCGCGAGCGCCGTGTGCAGCGAGCCTCCGTGGCGGGCACCGAGCTCGAAGACCGAGCCCTCATCGAAGACCCCCGTGAGGATCCGCCGGGCGTCGTAGGGCTGCCGCGCCTCGCGCGGGACGAGCGTCGCGAGCTCCTCCTCGCGGCGGTCGGGCGGGTCGCCGGAGCCCGTCACCGGCGGCGCCTCCCACACGCTCCCGGGCAGGTAGGAGAGAAAGCGCCGGATCTGGGCGAAGGCGTCCTCTTCGCTCTCGGCCTCGTTGTCGATCGCGCCCGCCCGGGCCTGCAGGCGCGTCCCGCCGAGCTCCTCCTTGGTCGGCGCCGCGCCCGGCATCGCCGCGGCCACGACGGGCGGCCCGGCGACGAAGAGCTGCGCGAGACCCCTGACCGCGACGGAGAAGTGCGAGGCGACGACGCGAGCGAAACCGAGCCCGGCCACGGGGCCGAGCGCGGTGGCGCACACCGGCACGCGCGAGAGGTTGGCCACGGCGAGCTCCCAGCCCGGCACGACGGGGACGTAGGTGAAGCCCATCTGCTCGAGAGACTTGACGCTGCCGCCGCCGCCGGTGCCGTCGACGAGGCGCACGAGCGGGATCCGTCCGTCGTGGGCCATCCGCTCGGCGTGGACCATCTTCTGCCAGATGGCCGCGTCGGCCGCCCCGCCGCGCACGGTGAAGTCGTCGGCCTCGATGACCGCGCGACGACCGTCCAGCCGCGCCTCCCCGGCCACGAGGTTAGCCGGCGTGAAGCCCGCGAGCTCGGTTCCCTCGTACTCGCCCGCGCCTGCGAGGCCGCCGATCTCGCGGAACGTGCCCGGGTCGGCGAGCGTCTCGACGCGCTCTCGGACGGTCATCCGGCCGCTCGCCCGTTGGCGCTCGACCCGCTCCGGGCCGCCCATCGCGGCGGCCAGCGCGCGGCGACGCTGAAGCTCCTCGAGCTCGGGCTCCCAGCTCACGCGGCGAGCATACGCGAGCCCTGCAGAACGCCGACCACCGTCACGCGCTGCGCGTCGTGAACTGCTACCCTGCCGGATCGATTCATAAACACCTGCCGAGTCCCGGGTCGCCGAACGGCCTGGGAACGGGGGACCCAGTTGGCCGGATCACCAGGTCCGGTCTGGGGCGAATCGCCGGGACATCCGGCGTAGCGCTGCTCTTTCTGCGCGAGCCCGTCAGCTAACCCCGTAGGCGCCCGAAAGAGAGGATTCGTCTTGCCCCGCTTGATCGCGCTGGCCGGGAGCTTGCTTCTGCTGGCCCTTCCCGCATCTGCCTCCGCCGCGACCCACATGGGTCAGCGCACGCTGCGCACCGGCAGCTACGGCCACGACGTCCGCGTACTGCAGGACTTCCTGGCGAGGGTCGGAATCCCCACGCCCATCACCGGCTACTACGGGAAGGTCACGCGCGGGCACGTGCGCCACTTCGAGCGTCTGCACCACCTTCGCGCCGACGGCATCCTCTGGCGGTCGGTCTCCCGGGTCCTCCGCCGCGTGGCGGCTCAGCCCTCCGCCGGAGGGGCATCGCTGACCTCGCCGGTCAAGCCGAGGACGGCGCCGACTCTCGGCCCGCCCGGAAGGGCGATCCTCAACCGGGACGGGACGGCCTCGGCGCCCGTGGACGCCCCGCCCTCCGTGCGGCGGCTGATCGCCGCCGGCAACCAGATCACCTTCACCCCCTACGTCTGGGGCGGGGGGCACGGAAGCTGGCAGGCGCGCGGGTATGACTGCTCGGGCTCGGTCTCCTACGCGCTCCACGGCGGCGGCCTGCTCTCCACCTCGCGAACCTCGGGCGGCCTCGAGTCCTACGGGCGCGGGGGCCGCGGGCGCTGGATCACGCTCTACGCCAACGGCGGCCACGTGTTCATGACGGTCGCCGGCCTGCGCTTCGACACGAGCGGGCGCACGGGCCACGAGAGCCGCTGGCAGCGCGACACGCGTTCCGGCGCCGGCTACGTCGTGCGCCATCCGGCCGGCCTGTAGCGCCTTCCCTGTCACGATGGGGGGGTGCGCCGCGCGCTGCCCCTCCTCCTCGGCCTCGTCGTGCTCGCAGGCTGCGGCGGCTCGAAGGCGATCCCGGTGGTGCAGGGGTCGGGTCCGGCCGCCCAGCGGACCGGGGTCTACGCGGCGGCCACGGCGGTCATCCGCGGCTGGTCGGAGGCGCTGCGGCACGGCCGCGTGGCCGCCGCCGCCGGCTACTTCGAGCTGCCGACGGTCGTTGAGAACGGGACCCCGCCGATCTCCCTGCGCTCGCGCGCCCAGGTCGAGCTCTTCAACAAGGCCCTGCCCTGCGGGGCCAAGTACGTTCGCTCGACCCGGCACCACGGCTACATCATCGCCGAGTTCCTGCTCACGAACCGCACCGGTCCCGGCGCCGTGCGGCCTTGCACCGGCAAGGGGAACAAGGCCGATGTCGCCTTTCGCATCGCCGGCGGCAAGATCGCCGAGTGGCGACGCACCCCGGCCTATCCGGGGGAGGCCAAGCCGGCACCACCGACGGGGACCAACGCGGCGTAGGGCCTTGACGGGGGGACGCAGGCAGGCCTGGTCCCGCTGGGGGGCTGGCATTTCGTGACCCCACGGCTCGAAATGCAGCCCGCTCTGCGCTGGCCGCGGTGCCCCGCCGGGGTGTGGGCTGCGTCTCGCGGCCCCACGGCGCGAAATGCAGCCCATCCTCGCCACGCCGGAGCCGCACGTCCGGCCACGCCGGCCGTGAAACTAGGATCCGTCGCGTGAGCGCCACCGCGTCAGACGTCTACGCGATCCCGCCGGGGCACCTCGACTTCCGCGACACGATTCGCCAGATCGCCGGGGAGCGGATCGCGCCTCGCGCGGCCGAGATCGACGCGAGCGACGAGTACCCGTGGGACCTGCGGAGGCTCCTGGCCGAGCAGGACATCCTCGGGTTGCCCTTCGCCGAGGCCCACGGCGGCACGGGGACCGGCACGCTCATGCTCCAGATCGCGGTCGAGGAGATCGCCAAGGCGAGCGCCGCCGTCGCGCTCATCCTCATGGTCCAGGAGCTCGGCTCGCTGCCGATCACCCTGTTCGGGACCGAGGAGCAGAAGCAGCGCTGGCTGCCCGCGCTGGCCGCGGGGGAGACCTCGCCGGCCTTCGCCCTCTCCGAGCCCGAGGCGGGCTCGGACGCCGGCGCGACGCGGACGAGCGCCGTGCGCGACGGCGAGGACTGGATCCTCAACGGGACGAAGAACTGGATCACCAACGCCGGCATCGCCGACCTCTACGTCGTCTTCGCCCTGACCGACCGCGAGTCAAAGCGCATCACCGCGTTCGTCGTGGAGAAGGACACCCCGGGGTTCTCCGTCCCCAAGTTCGAGCACAAGCTCGGCATCCACGGCTCCCCCACCGGCCAGCCCGTGATGGAGGACTGCCGCGTGCCCGACGCCAACCGGCTCGGCGAGGTCGGCCGGGGCATGCGCGTGGCGCTGACGACGCTCGAGCGCACGCGGCTCGGCGCCGCCGCCCAGGCGGTGGGGATCGCCCAGGGGGCGATCGACTACGCCGTCGGCTACGCGAAGGAGCGCACGACCTTCGGCCAGCCGATCTTCGAGCACCAGGCGATCCAGTTCAAGCTCGTCGACATGGAGACCCGTACGGCGGCCGCGCGCGAGCTGCTCTACAAGGCCTGCGCGCTGGCCGACCGCGACGACCCCGGCCTCGGCAAGCACTCCTCGATGGCCAAGCTCTTCGCCTCGGACACCGCCATGTGGGTGACCGTCGAGGCGATCCAGGTCCTCGGCGGCTACGGCTACGTGACCGAGTACCCGGTCGAGCGGATGATGCGGGACGCCAAGATCACGCAGATCTACGAGGGCACGAACGAGATCCAGCGGCTCGTCATCGGCCGCACGCTCGGCTGAGCGGTGAGCGTCGCCCGCCGCACCGGCGCCGCGCTCGTGGCCCTGTGCGTGGGGCTCGGGCTCGTCTCCTTCGCCGCGCCGGTGCCCGCGGCGATCCAGATCGCCGCGCTCGCCCTCCTCGTCATCATCGCGATCGCCGCCGGGACGGTGGGGGTGGCGGGCTGGCGCGAGCCCGCCGAGGAGGAGGACTTCGACCGGATCGTCCTGCGCGCCGAGCGCCTGGCCGAGCAGGACGCCGCCTTCGAGCCCGACGACGAGGACTTCGAGGCCGAGGAGGAGGATCTCTTCGACCCCTGGCGCGAGGAGGACTTCCAGGCCATCGTTCGCGGCGCCGTCGACGACCTGCCGCTCGAGTTCCACCGCGCGCTCGAGCACGTGGCCGTCGTCGTCGACGACGGCGGGCGCCGCCGCCGGGCCTACGGGCTCTACCAGGGCGGGACGGTGGCCCGGGACGGCTTCCACGACCGCATCGTGATCTTCCGCGACACGCTCCTGCGCGACTTCGGGCACGACCCGGCCCTGCTCCGCGCCCAGGTCACGCGCACGCTCCGTCACGAGCTCGCGCACCACCTCGGGTGGGACGAGCCGGGCGTTCGCGGGCTCGGGCTGTAAGTGCAGCACCTACGGTCCTCGGTACTACACTCAGCTCGTGCCCACCAGCCGCCCCCGCCACACGATCACCGAGACCGACGAGCTGGCGCGGTTGCTCGACGACGCCGCCCGGCGCTGGCCGGGGGAGAGCCGCGCGCGCTTGCTCGTCCGGCTCGCCGAGGAGGGGCATCGCGCCCACGAGGACCGAATCGAGAAGCGCCGCGAGGCGATCCGGCGCACGAGCGGGATGTTCACCGGCATGTATCCGCCGGGCTACCTCGCCGAGCTGCGCAAGGGATGGCCTGAGTGATCGTCCTCGACGCGGACGTGCTCATCGGCCTTCTCGACGAACGTGACGCTCACAATCCCGCCGCAAATGCGCTCCTGCTCGAACACGCGGGGAGCGAGTTCGGGGCGACGTCCGTGACGCTCGCGGAGTCGCTCGTCGCCCCGGCGCGCGCCGGCCGGGAAGACGCGGGTTGGGCCTCGCTCCAGGAACTCGGGATTCGCGAGCTCACCCTGATGGCCGGAGCCGCGCCCCTGCTCGCGGGCGTTCGCGCTGCGACGGGCCTTCGGATGCCGGACTGCCTGGCCCTAATCGCGGCGCGCACCGAACAGGCGACGCTCGCCAGCTTCGACGAGCGGCTGCGCCGCAGCGCCCAAGTCCTCGGCGTGGAGACGCTCCCATGATGGTCGTCATGGAACCGGGCGCCGACGAGGCGCAGGTCCTGGCCGTCGAGCTCCGGCTGCGGGAGACGGGTGTCCACGTGCTTCCGATCCTCGGCGAGCAGGTCACGGTCATCGCCGCGATCGGCGACCCCGCGGGTGTCGTCGAGCTCGGGCTCGAGGGGCTGCCGGGCGTCGACCGCGTGGTCCCGATCTCGAAGCCCTACAAGCTCGCCTCCTCCGAGCTCGCCCACCGCGAGTCGACCTCATTCGCGGTTGGCGGGCGCGAGGTCGGGCCACGGACCTTCGCGCTCATCGCTGGGCCGTGCACCGTCGAGTCGGCGGAGCAGACGCTCGGGGTGGCCGAGGCGGTCAAGGCCGGCGGCGCCTCGATGCTCCGCGGCGGCGCGTTCAAGCCCCGCACGTCCCCGTTCGCCTTCAAGGGCCTCGGCGCCCCGGCGCTCGAGATCCTCGCCGAGGTGCGGGAGCAGACCGGCCTGCCGATCGTCTCCGAGCTGCTCGACGCCTCCCACGCGGATCTCATGGCCGCGCACGTCGACGTCATCCAGATCGGCGCGCGGAACATGCAGAACTACGCGCTGCTCGAGGTGGCGGGGAAGCTCGGGAAGCCCGTGCTGCTCAAGCGCGGGCTCTCCTCGACCGTCGAGGAGCTGCTCCAGGCCGCGGACTACGTCCTCAAGGAGGGCAACGAGCACGTGATGCTCTGCGAGCGCGGGATCCGCACCTTCGAGACGGCCACGCGCTTCACCCTCGACCTCTCCGCGGTGCCGTGGCTGAAGCTCCACACCCATCTGCCGGTCATCGTCGACCCCTCCCACGCGTCGGGGGACCGCCGGCTCGTCGAGCCGCTCTCCCGCGCCGCCGCCGCGGCGGGCGCGGACGGGCTGATCGTCGAGGTCCACGAGGATCCCGAGCACGCGCTGTGCGACGGCCCGCAGGCGCTCTACGCGCGGGACTTCGCCGCGTTCGCGGCCGGCGTCGCGGCGCACGCCGCGCTGCTCGGCCGCACGCTGGCGTGAGCCACGGCGACCGGCTCCGCGCGCTCGGACGGCCGCCGGCGTAGGGACGGCTTCCAGGGAGGAAGGGGGGCCGGGGGCCGCCGGACCGCCGGGCCACCCGGGCCGTCGTTTGTGCTCACCCGATTCCCAGGTCGACGAAGGCGACGAAACAGTCGCCGGGGAGGCCCCGAGCCCAGCGAGCACCAGGGCGAGGACGATCGCTCAGCTCCTCACCGACCCACCGTACCGGAAGCCCGTGCGTCGGCGCGCCGCCGCGCCCGGGAGCGCGCGGCTGGGGTCGCTTGCGAGAATGGGA
>JBBQAA010000021.1:0-3894 GCA_038276395.1 Solirubrobacterales bacterium
CTCGCCACCGCGCTGCCGCAGGACGTATTCTGCGACACGCCCGACGATCTGTGGAGCGGCGTTCTCCGCCGCCTCGGCGGGACCTACGGGCTCATGGCGAGCATGCCGATCGATCCGTCGGTGAACTGAAGGGGAGGGCGCCCGCAGGGGTGTCCGCTCCCTGCCGGGGGTTGTTAGGGTGCCCTAAGTGACCGTGCGCCATCCGAGCCCGACGTCCGTGGTGATCGCCCTGCTCGGCCTCGCCGTCGCCGGGCTCGTCTACCTCGCCGCCACCGCTTCGGGCGGGGTCGCGGATCCCACCGCCGCCGCCCGCGGCTCGCTCAGCCACGGCACGGTCGTCTTCGACTCGGCGATCCTTGTCCTGCGGGAGGGGCTCGAGGCGATCCTCGTCCTCGCCGCTGTCCTCGCCGGGCTGCGGGGCGGCAATGCCGCCATGCGCCGCCCGGTGGCGGTCGGCGCGGGCGTCTCCTTCGGCGCCACCGTGCTCACGTGGTTCGCCGCCGTGTGGGTGCTCGGGCGCATCGGCGGCAGCGGCCTCGACGTCCAGGCCGCCACGGGACTGCTGGCCGGCGTCGTGCTCATGATCGTCATGAACTGGTTCCTGCACAAGGTCTACTGGACCGGCTGGATGAGCCACCACCACCGGCGCCGGCGCTCGCTGCTCTCGGGCGGCTCCTCGCGCCGCGCGGCGCTCCTCGGCTTCGGCCTGCTCGGCTTCACGGCGGTCTACCGGGAGGGCTTCGAGGTCGTCCTCTTCCTGCAGAACCTCCGCCTGCGGGCGGGCTCCGGAGTCGTGCTCGAAGGCGTCGCCCTCGGCCTCGCGGGCACGCTGGCGATCGGCGTGCTCACCTTCCGCCTGAACGCGAAGCTGCCCTACCGGCGGATGCTCGTGGCCACGGGGATCGTCCTCGGCTTCGTGCTCGTCGTCATGGTCGGCGAGGGCGTGCAGGAGATGCAGCTCGCGGGCTGGCTGCCCACGACGCCCGTCGGCCTCGCCATCCCGGGCTGGATGGGCACGTGGTTCGCGCTCTTCCCGACGGTCGAGACGCTCGCCGGCCAGGTGCTGGCGGCGGGCTTCGTCATCGGCTCCTACTTCCTCGCCGAGCACCTCAAGGTGCGCCGTCCGCAGCGCCGCGGCGAGGCGCCGGCGCGGCCGGCGAGCACGGCGCCTCCGCCGCGCGTCGCGGCTCCCGGGCTCTAGCGTCGAGCCCCCGGGCCGCGGGGCACCGGTCGGGCGCTGGGGAGATGAATGGCGATTCAACCGCGCTATCCGCGGTCAGATCGCCACTCAACCCGTCGCGGCCGGACGACCGGCCGGGCGAGGCGTCAGTACAGCGCGCCGGCCAGGCGGCGGCGGTAGTCCCGCGCGACCGGGCTCTCCGGGCCGAGTCCGTCGAGCACGCCGACGTAGGCGCGGCGCAGCGCGTCTCGCTGCCCGTCGGCGGAGGGGAAGGCGGCGAGCATCGCCTCGAGCGCCGCCTCGATCTCGCCGGAGTCGAGCGCAGCCCAGGCCGCCGTCAGATCCGGCGCACCGGCCCGCTCGAGCTCGATCCGCGCGCGCAGGCCGTCGGCGGCGAAGGAGCCGGGAACGTCCTTCAACAGCTCGAGCGCGCCATCGGGGTCACCGGCAGCGAGCGCGGCGCGGGCCAGGGGAACGGCGGCCTCGGCGCGCCCCGGCTCGAGCGCCAGCGCGCTGCGCAGGGACTCCTCGTCGCCCGCCTCGATCAGCCGGTCCGCCTCGGAGGGGAGCAGGGCGGCGAGGAACGCGTCGACCTGCGCCGGGGGCAGCGCGCCCGTGAACTCCGACACCACCGCCCCGTCGCGAAACGCCTTGACCGCCGGGATCCCCTGGATCTGGAAGGCCCGCGCGATGCCGGGGTTGGCGTCGGTGTCCAGTTTCGCGAGCACGACCTCGCCGGCCCGGTTCTCCACGGCGGCCTCGAGCACCGGCGCGAGCTGGCGGCACGGCCCGCACCACTCGGCCCAGAAGTCGACGACGACCGGCAGCGTGCGGGAGCGCACGAGGACCTCGGTCTCGAAGGTCTGCTCGGTGACGTCGATCGGCGGCATGGACGATCCCTAGGGTAGGCCGCGATGGCCGCGCCCGCGCTCGCCCGGGACGACGTGGGGGAGGGGATCCCCGTCGTCCTCCTGCACGGGCTGACGGCCACCCGCCGCTACGTCGTCATGGGCTCGAGGGCGCTCGAGCGCTCGGGCCATCGCGTGATCGCCTACGACGCCCGGGGCCACGGCGAGTCGGCGCCCGGCGCGGTCTACGACTACCCGGCGCTGACCGACGACCTCGAAGCCGTGCTCGACGCGGCCGGCCTCGAACGGGCCGTCCTCGCCGGCGCCTCCATGGGCGGCCACACGGCGCTCGCGCTCGCGCTCAGACGCCCCGAGCGCGTGGCCGGGCTCGTCGTCGTGACCCCCGCCCACGAGGCCGATGGCTTCGACGACCCGGACCGGCTCGCCCGCTGGGATGCCCTGGCGCGCGGCCTGCGCACGGGCGGCGTCGAGGGGTTTCTCGCCGCCTACGGCGCGCCGGAGGTGCCACCCGCGTGGCGCGAGCCGCTCCTCAAGGTGATCCGCCAGCGCCTCGCGCTGCACGAGCATCCCGAGGCGGTGGCCGACGCCCTCGAGCAGGTCCCGCGCTCGACGCCGTTCGGCGCCCTGTCCGAGCTCGAGCGCATCCGCGCACCGACCGTCGTCGTCGCCGACCGCGACGAGGCCGACCCGGGCCATCCGCTGCGGGTGGGACAGGCCTACGCCGCAACCATCCCGGGCGCCCGGCTCGTCGTCGAGGAGGAGGGACAGTCCCCGCTGGCCTGGCAGGGGAGCCGGCTCTCGAAGGTCATCGCCGAGGTGGCGGCCCGGGCGGCTGGCACAATGTGAGCGTGACCGCGACGCCCACCGCTCCCGTCGCCGCCGCCTCGCTCGTGGCGGGCTACGCCGTCGCGGCCGGCACGGGCGTCCGCCCGCTCGGCGGGCTCGTGCTCGCCGCGGGCACGGCCTGGTGTGCGCGGGAGTGGTATCGCCGGCACGGGCCCGCGACCATGGGGGGCCTGCTCGGCGTCCAGCTCGTCGGCTTCGCCGCCTCTCACGTGCTCGCGCGCTCCCTCGGGGCATGGCCGAGCGTCGGTCTCGTGGCCGCGATCAGCGGCGCGAGCGCGCTCGTCCTCGCCGACCGCGCGCCCGGCGGAGCGCTCGCGTGAGCCATCCCTTCCGCGCCGCGGTCGAGGCCGAGGATCTCGACGCCGTCGTCGCGCTCCTCGCCGAGGACGTCGTCTTTCGCTCCCCGGCGGTGTTCAAGCCGTATGAGGGCAAGGAGGCGGTGGCGCGGATCCTAGGCGCGGTCTTCGCGGTCTTCGAGGACTTCCGCTATACCGACGAGCTCGAGGGTCCCGAGGTCGACGCGCTCATCTTCTCGGCGCGCGTCGGAGACCGAGAGCTCCAGGGGCTCGACCTGATTCGCCCCGCGCCCGACGGCCGGATCGCCGAGCTGACCGTGATGGTCCGCCCGGCCTCCGGCCTCGCCGCGCTCGCCGAGCGGATGGGCCCGGCGCTCGCCGCCGCCGGCGTCTGAGCCGCCCAGGCCCGAGACGGGTCACCGAGGGCTCTACGGAATCGAACGGCTCCCGGAGGTCCGCGCCGTGCCTCTCAACCACGTGGCTCTGACGGTCAGCGATCGCGGTCGGTCGGCCGCCTTCTACGCCGAGCACTTCGGCCTGACCGAGCGGATCCACGAGGACGACCACCGTCTGATCCTCGGGTCAGACGACGGGTCGGAGCTCGCGCTCGTGCAGGGCGCACCGGCCGCGGCTGAGCCTCCCCCCACGAACCACTTCGGTTTTCGGCTGGCGGACGATGCTGCCGTGCGCGCGGCGCGCGAGC
>JBBQAA010000022.1:0-77550 GCA_038276395.1 Solirubrobacterales bacterium
GGCGGGGATCATGAGCGCGAGCGCCACGTAGAGCGCCGCACCGAGGGCGACCGCGAGCAGGAGCGCCGGAACCGCGCCGCGCGGCCTCACGACAGGAGCGGATCCTCGTCCGCCGCGACCCCGGCGAACTCCGCATCCACGGGCACGGCCGCGCTCGCGCCCGGAAAGCGCGGCAGGAGCTCGGCCGCGGCGGCGGCGGCCTGCCCCGGGCCCTCGAAGCCGGTGAAGACCCCGCACACGGTCGGCCCCGAGCCGCTCACGAGGACGACGTCGGCCTCCGCGCCCCGCGCGGCGTCGAGCGCGTCGGCGATCCCCGGACGAAGCCGGCGCGCGGCGGGCTCGAGGTCGTTGAGGAGGAGCTCGGACGGCGGCAGCTCGTCGGTGCCGGTGAGGGCGGCGGCGAGCGCGGCGCGAAGCTCCTCGAGCTCCTCGGAGCTTCGCCCGAGGCCGAGCTCGTCGGCGGCACGGAAGACCTCAGCCGTGGAGAGCGGCTCGGCGTCCGGGAGCACGAGCACGCCGAAGGGAACCCGCGGCGGCACGGGCTCTAGCTCCTCCCCGGCTCCGCCCACGAGCACGAGCCCGGGCCGGAGCTGAGCGGGCACGTCGGCGCCGAGCCGCGGCGCGAGCACGTTCAGGGCGGGGCCCTCCGGCCGGCCGGCGGCGTGGGCGGCGAGGCGGAGCGCGGCGGCGGCGTCGCTCGAGCCGCCACCCATCCCGCCGGCCACGGGCACGCGCTTGACGATCGCGAGCGCGACGGGCGGGCCGTCCCAGCCCGTCTCCGCGCGGTAGGCGGCGAGCGCGGCCTCGGCGAGGTTCGGGCCGGCCACGCCCGGGCAGCGCACCTCGTCCTCGCCTCCCGAGGCGGGCGTGAGCGTCAGCTCGTCGGCCAGGGAGAGGGACTGCACGAGGGAGACGAGGAGGTGCAGCCCGTCCTCACGCCGCGGCCCGAGGGCGAGCGCGAGGTTGACCTTGCCGGGGGCGAGCGCGGAGAGCCTCACGTCCCCATCTTCTCCGTGAGGGCCACCCAGTCCTGCGGGGCGAGGCGCTCGGCGCGCGCGTCGGGGGGAAGGCCGAGCGCGGTCAGGGCGGCGCGCGCCCGGTCGCGCGCCCCGGGCGCGGCGCCGGGCGCGAGGGCGAGCGAGCCGGGCAGCGCCTTGCGCCGGTGGGCGAAGCCGGCGGCGGCCAGCGCGCGCACCGCCGGGCTCGCCGCCGATCCGGTGCGGCGCAGGCGCACGAGTACGGAGTCGACGTTCGGCACCGGGGTGAACACCGTGCGCGGGATCGCCCGCACCACGCGCACCTCGCACCCGATCTGCGCGAGCACCGAGGGCAGCCCGTAGGCGGGGGTGCCGGGCGCGGCGGCCAGGCGCTCCCCCACCTCGCGCTGGACCATCGCCAGCACGAGACCCAGCTCCGGCAGCTCGGCCAGCGCCTTGAGGATCGCCGTGGCCGCGATGTTGTAGGGGAGGTTGGCCACGAGCCGGCCGGGCCGGGGATCGAGCGCGGCGAAGTCGAGGTGGAGCGCGTCGGCGAGGTGCAGCGTCGCGTTGGCGAAGGGCGCGAGCGCGCCACGGAGCGCGGGCTCGAGCCGCCGGTCGACCTCGACGACGTGGACGTGCGCGACCGCCGCCGCGAGCCGCTCGGAGAGGACGCCGAGACCGCCGCCGATCTCGAGCACGACGTCCTGCGGCGCGAGCGCCGCCTCGCGCAGGATGACGTCGAGGATGTTGGGGTCGGCGAGGAAGTTCTGCCCGAGGTCGCGATCCGGGCGGATGTCGTGCTCGCGCAGGCGGGCGATGCTCACCAGCGAAGGACCGCGGCGGCGTTCCGCGCGACGGCCTCCTCGAGCGCCGCGTAGGAGATCCCTCGCTCTGCCGCGAGCGCCGCCGCGGTGTGGATGACGAAGGCGGGCTCGTTGCGGTGCTTGCGCTCGGGCTGCGGGGTGAGGTAGGGCGCGTCGGTCTCCACGAGCAGGCGGTGAAGCGGCACGCGCGCGGCGGCCTCGCGGAGCGCGGCGTTCCGCGGGTAGGTGGCGTTCCCCGCGAAGGAGAACCACCAGTCCGGGTGCTCGAGGCAGGCGTCGAGCTCCTCGGGCATCGAGAAGCAGTGGAGGATCACGCGCAGGCCCTCGGCGGCGTCGGCGAGGGCCGCGATCGTCCCCTCCGCCGCCTCGCGCGAGTGGATGACGAGCGCCTTGCCCGTCTCCCGCGCGAGCGCGATCTGGGCGGCGAAGGCGCGCTCCTGGTCCTCCCGCGGCGCCGTGTCCCGGAAGAAGTCGAGCCCGGTCTCCCCGATGGCCACGCAGCGCGGGTGGGCGGCCAGCTCGCGCAGGTCGGCGAGGTCGTCCTCGCCGAAGCCGCCGGCCGCGTTGGGGTGGCGCCCCACCGCGGCCCACACCTCGGGGAACGCCTCGGCGGCGGCGAGCGCAGCGCGGTTCGAGGCGGCGTCCATGCCGATCGTGACGATCCGCTCGACGCCCGCCTCCCGCGCCCGCTCGACGAGCTCGGCGTCGGGGGGTGCGCACACCTCGAGGTGGGTGTGGGTGTCGATCACGGCTTGGGGAAGAGGGGCGCGATCGGCTCGAGGCGCGGCGCTTCGAGCGCCGCGGTCAGACGCGCCGCCATGGCCGGCAGGTAGGGCGCGAGCTCGCGCGTGACCGCGCGCAGGCCGGCGATGAGCGAGGCGAGGGTGACGTCGAGCGCGGCGGCGGCGTCCGGGTCCTTGGCCTGCTTCCACGGCTCCCGCTCCTCGACGTAGCGGTTCAGCCGCCGGACGCGCCGCCAGATGACCTCGAGGGCCTGCGTCAGCTCGACCCGGTCCATCAGCGCCGCGACCTCGGCGCGCAGCGAGCCGAGCTCGCCGGCCAGCGCGGGGTCGGTCTCGGCCGCGGGCGCGGCGCCGTCGCGGTAGCGCGCGACCATGGCCAGCGTCCGGCTCGCGAGGTTGCCGTACTCGTTGGCCAGCTCGGTCTCGTAGCGGGTCTCGAAGCCGACGGTGGAGACGCTCCCGTCCGACCCGAAGGAGACCTCGCGGAAGAGGTAGTAGCGCAGGGCGTCGGCGCCGAAGCGCTCGATGATGACGAACGGGTCGAGCACGTTGCCGAGCGACTTCGACATCTTCTCCCCGTCCATCAGCAGGTAGCCGTGGACGTAGATCTGCTCGGGCAGCGCCAGCTCGGCGGCCATCAGCATGGCCGGCCAGAACACTGTGTGGAACTTGAGGATGTCCTTGGCCATGACGTGCAGCGTGGCCGGCCAGAAGCGCGCGGTCAGGTCCTCCCCGGGGCGGGCGAAGCCAAGCGCCGTGTAGTAGTTGAAGAGCGCGTCGAACCAGACGTAGACGACCTGGTCGGGGTCCCACGGGATGGGGATCCCCCAGGTGATCGAGGAGCGGGAGATCGAGAAATCGCGCAGGCCGGACTCGATGAAGGAGCGCGCCTCGTTGTGGCGGTGGCCGGGCCGCACGAACCCGGGCTGGGCGGCGAAGAGCGCCTCGAGCCGCTCCTGAAAGGCCGAGAGGCGGAAGAACCAGTTCTCCTCCCGCTGCCAGGTGAGCTCGATGTGGTGGATCGGGCAGGTGTTGCCCGCGGCGATCTCGGTGTCGGTCTTGAAGTCCGCGCAACGCGGGCAGTACCAGCCCTCGTAGAGGCCCTTGTAGACGTGGCCCGCCTCCTTGACGCGCTCGAGCACCTCGCTCACCCGGCGCTTGTGCTCGGGGTCGCTCGTGCGGATGAAGAAGTCGGGCTCGGCCTCGATCCGGGGCAGGAGCGCGCGGAAGCGCTCGGCGTTCCGGTCGGCCAGCTCCTGGGGCGAGACGCCCTCCGCCTCGGCCGCGAGCGCCACGGGCTCGCCGTGCTCGTCGGTGCCCGTCAGGAAGAAGACGTCCTCCCCCCGCGCGCGCATGTGACGGGCGAGGATGTCGGCGGCGATCGTCGTGTACGCGTGGCCGAGGTGCGGCTGGGCGTTGACGTAGTAGATCGGCGTCGTGACGTAGTAGGACACGGGCGGTTGAGGCTACGGGGCGGTCTGGGCCCGGATCGGCACGCTGCGGGTTGGTGGGCCCCCGCGCGAACTGCGCGGGGGGCCGGGCTTTGGACGGGCAGCGCCCCGGCCACGAAGAAGGAGGGACGTGGAGGGGGTGACGGTGGGGGTGACGGTGGGGGATCGGCTGGTTGCTTCCGGCGTGGCTGCCGCCGGAGGGCGTCGCGAGATCGAGTGGCGAGTACTGCTCGGTGACGCGCAGTACTCGCCACTCGTTGGGTACTGAGGCGCAGACACGGGCGCGGCCGGCCCGCGAGCGGCGCCTCCACGTTGGCCGCGTGACCCGGGCGGGCCGGAGCGACATCCGCCGCGCCCGCGCCTCGCGAGGCTCCCGGACTCCCATCCTCATAGCCAAACCCGGCGGGCGAGCTCGCCCCCCTGACCCCCGCCCGAGCCTTCATGCGCTCAAGCCTCGCGCCCCTCACCGCGACGGCCGCCCCGGCCCCGCGAAGCCAACTAGTACGCCTTGCGTTACTACGCATAACGTAGTAAGGTGGCGGACATGAGCCCCCGAGCACCCCACGACGAAGCGGCCGCGGGCCGCGCCAACGATCCCTCCGTCCTCATCCTCACGAGCCTGGCGGCCGGAGAGAAGCACGGGTACGCGCTGCTGCAGGACATCGAGCGCTTCGCGGGGACGTCCCTCGGCCCGGGCACGCTGTACGGAGCGATCGGGCGGCTCGAGGAGCGCGGGCTGATCGAGGCCCTCGCCGCCTCCGGCCGCCGGCGCCCCTACCGGCTCACCGCCGCGGGGGCCGCGGCGCTGCAGACGGCGCTCGCCGAGCTGCGCACGATCGTCGACGAGGGGTCGGCCCGGCTGGCGAGCCGGCCGGCGCCGCCGCGGGTCGCGGCGGCCGGAGGCCGGGCATGAGCGCCGCGCGGACCGCGGGGCGCCTGACGCGCGCCTACCCGCCGGCCTGGCGGGCCCGTTACGGCGAGGAGCTCGCCGAGCTCATCCTCGACATGAGCGAGGGCGGGAGGATCCCCTGGCGCCTGCGCGCCGACGTCGTCGCGGCGGGCGGGCGCGAGCGCCTGCGCGCCGCCGGCCTCGGCGACGGTGAGCGCCCGGCCGACCGGGTGCGCTCGGGCACCGGACTCGTCCTCTGGGCGTGGGCGCTGTTCGTGGCGGCGGGGGCGATCGTGCAGAAGACCTCCGAGCACTGGGAGGGAGCGCTACCGACGGGGAGCCACCCGCTCGCCGGTGGGGCGTTCGCCACGCTCCTCTACGTCGCCGTAGCGACGGCGATCCTCCTCGCCGCCGCGGTCGCGTGGGCCGCTCCGAGGCTCGTCGAGCTCGTGCGGGCCGGCCGGGCGCCGGGGCTCCGCCGCCGCGCGCTCATCGCCGCGGGCGCGACCCTCGTGCTCGCCGCCGCGACCCTCGCGCTCGTCCTCTGGGCGCGTGGCCTCAGCGGCCGGCAGCGCGACGGCCACGACACCGCCTACGCCGTCGGCTTCCTCGCCTGGGCCGCGCTCGGCGCCGCCTGTCTGATCGCCTCGACCGCCGCGATCGCCCGGGCCGCGCGCTGCCTCGAGCTCCGGCCCGTGGCCCTCCGGCGGCAGGCCGGGCTGACCGCGGCGGTGGCCGGGGCGATGGCGGTCATGACGGCGGCCACGGCGACGTGGTGGGCGAGCGTCGGCGCCGCCGCGCCCGCGGCGCTGACGGGCGGTGGGGCGAGCGCGCACCCCACGGCGCTCGTACCGCGGCTCGTCCTCGCCCTGGCGCTGATGCTGCTGGCCACGGCGCTCGGGGGCGCCGGCGCCCGGCGCGCGCTGCGCGCGCTCCCGGCGCTCGCCGGGCGGTAGCGCGTCATGGCGGAGGCGGTCATCGCCGAGGGTCTGACCAAGCGCTACGGCGGCGAGCGCGGCGTCTGCGACGTCAGCTTCACGGTCGCCGACGGGGAGATCTGCGCGCTGCTCGGACGCAGCGGGGCCGGCGAGACGACGACGATGCGCGTGCTCGTCGGCCTCTCGCGGGCGGACCGCGGCGCCGCCCGGCTCCTCGGGGCGAGGACCGGGCTCGGGGCCGGCGTGCTCGGTCAGGTCGGGGTGGTGATCGACGGCCCCGCCTTCGTCCCCCATCTCAGCGGGATGCGCAACCTGAAGCTCCTCTGGCGCGCGGGCGTCCGCGCCTGGCCCCCACCCGCGCTGGACCGGCCCTCGAGCTCGCGGGGCTCGGGCCGGCGATCGACCGCAGGGTCAGCAGGTACTCGGCGGGAATGCAGCAGCGCCTCGCCCTCGCCCAGACGCTCATGGGCGCCCCGCGCGTGCTGATCCTCGACGAGCCCGCCAACGGGCTCGACCCGGGGGAGGTCCGGAGCCTCCGCCGGTACCTGGCCGGGCTGGCCGGGGGCGGCGCGGCGATCCTCGTTCCAGCCACCTGCTCGCGGAGGTCGAGCAGCTCGCTAGCCACGCCGTCGTAATCGACGAGGGCCGGGTCAGGGCGGCCGGGCGCCTCGCGGACCTGCTCGCGGGCGGCCGGCGCCTGGTCGGGCCGCGCCTGATGTAGGAACATCATGAACTAGATGTGTCGATGTCGAGCCGGCTAGACTCACGGCGTGCGCACCACGCTCACGCTTGACGAGGACGTCGCCGCCGCGCTGGCGCGCCGGCGAGCCGAGCGGGGGACCGGGCTCCGCCACGAGATCAACGAGCTGCTTCGCGCCGGGCTGGCCGCCGGCGACGCCGCCTCGGCACCGGACGCGGAGGAGCCCTACGAGCCGCCCGTGTTCGACTCCGGACGGGCCCTCGTCACCGATGAGCGGGCGCTCAAGGCGCTGCTCGACGACGAGGACGTCGAGCGGGCGCTCACCCCTCGCGTGTGATCCTCGTCGACGTCAACCTCCTCGTCGCGGCGACGATGACCTCGGCGCCGGGCCATGCGGCGGCGCGCGAGTGGCTCGGGGACCGGCTGACCGGCACCGCCCGGGTCGGGCTGCCGTGGGTCTGTCTCACCGGGTTCGTCCGCGTGGCCGGGCAGCCCCGGGCGTGGGAGCGGCCGCTGCCGCCCGCCGGCGCCGTCTCGGTCGTGCGCTCCTGGCTCTCGCGACCGCCGACCTGGATCCCCGAGCCGGGCCCGCGTCACCTCGACCTGCTGGACAGGCTGCTGGGATCGCAGCCCTCCGTGCGCCTCGTCACCGATGCGCACATCGCGGCGATCGCCATCGAGCACGGGCTCGAGCTGTGCAGCCGCGACCGTGACTTCGCCCGCTGGGCCGAGCTCGGCGCGCGCTCGCGGGATCCGCTGGCCTGAGCTACACACTCAGGTGCAGCCGCACCGCCTCCTCGAGCCGTTCCATGAGGGGTGCCGGAAGGCGTCCGACGGCCGGCCCGAGGCGCTCGATCGAGATGGAGCGCACCTGCTCGGCCTGGGCCTTCGAGTCGGTCCGCAGGCCGGTGAGCATGGCGGGGAGCAGCGTCTGGAAGGGGAACACGCGCGTGACGTTGCTCGTGACGGGGACGACGGTGACCACCCCGCGCTGCAGGCGGGCCGCGGTGGCGTTGGCGCGATCGTTGCTCACGACGACGGCGGGACGGCGCTTGTGGGCCTCGTCCCCCCGCCCGGGATCGAGATCGACCAGCCGGATCTCACCGCGCCGCATCGGCCAGCCCGTCGTCCACGGTGGCCTCCCAGCCGGGGCTCTCCTCGGCGCTCTCCCACTCGTCCCACGCCGCGGCGTAGTCCTGCTCGAGCTCGGCGTGGCGGAGCAGGCGGATCGCGTGCCGCACCGCCCCGGACCGGGAGCGCAGCCCGCGGGTGCGCGCGTAGTCGTCAAGCACGGCCACGTCCTCCACGGGCAGGCTGACGCTCAGCTTCATACCTCGATGCTACCGGGGTAGGAAGCGCCCTCCTACCGCCGCCTCCGACCCACCGCCCCATCCCGAAGGCCCCGGCGGCCGTGACGAGCGCGAGGCCCAGGGCGGGCCAGAGGGACGGGATCCGCGCGGGCGCCGGGGCGGCGCGGGGCACGGCTGCGCGCGGCGGGGGGAGCCGCGGCCCGCGCCGCCGCGGCGGCGCGGGGCCGAACCGGGGGAGCTCCTCGGCGGCACCGAGCAGCCGCAGCGGGTCGAGGTAGCCGTCGCGACGCGCGCGGACGCGGGCGCCGAGCTGCACCGCGCCGCGGGCCCCGACCGCGCCCAGGGTCTGGCCCGGGACGAGGTACGCGCCGCGGCGCACCGCGACCCTGCCAAGGCGGGTGTAGGTAGCGCTGAGCGCACCGCAGGCCTCGGAGACCGTGCGGCCCGAGGCACCGACCCGGCCGGCGAACGTCACCCGGCCGGCACACACCGCGCGCACGGGCGCGCCCGGCGGCGCCGCGAGCGTCACGCCGCGGTGCTGACCCGGCGCGTAGCGATCGGGACCGACGGCGAAGTCGCGCAGGACCGTCCGCCCCGGCACGGGCCAGCGCCAGGGCGCACGGGCCTCGGCCGCCGGGGCGAGGAGGAGCAGGCCGAGGAGCGCGAGCGCACGGGGCACGCGCCCCATCCTCCTCCCCGACCTGCCCGCCCAGGCCCGCCGTGCGCCCATCGGCGCAGAGAATTCACTCCTTCGTGTCGGTCAGCGCGCGGTAGAGCACGTTCGCGGCCACGCCGGTCAGCTCCGCCACCACGCCCGCCGCCGCCCGCGGCTTCGCCCCCGCCTCGACGAGCCTCCGCACCGCCGCCACCGCCGGGCCGCGCTCGGCCTCCCCCGGCCCCGCCGTACCCGGGCCGAGCACGAGCACGACCTCGCCCCGCGGGGCGCTCTCCGCATAGCGCGAGGCCAGCTCGGCGGCACTCCCCCGCACGACCTCCTCGTGGAGCTTCGTCAGCTCCCGGCACACCGCGACCCGCCGACTGGGGTCGAGCTCCGCCACCACGCCGAGCGACGCCCCCACCCGCGCCGGCGCCTCGAAAGCCACCACGGTCTCCCCCGCCGACTCCCGCAGCAGGCGCTCGAGCTCGCCCCGCTTGCGCGGCAGGAAGCCCGCGAAGCGCCAGCGCTCGGAGGGCAGCGCCGAGGCGACGAGGGCGGCCAGCGCCGCGCTCGGCCCGGGCAGCACCTCGACCCCGAGCCCCGCCGCCACGCACGCGCGCACGAGCACGTAGCCGGGGTCGGAGACGAGCGGCATCCCCGCGTCGGAGACGAGCGCCACGACCTCGCCGTCGCGCATGCGCCGCACGAGCTCTTCCGCCCGCGCGCGCTCGTTGTGCTCGTGGTAGGAGAGGAGCGGCGCGTCGATCCCGTAGCGCTCGAGCAGCGTCCGCGAGCGCCGGGTGTCCTCGCAGGCCACGACGTCGGCCTCCCGGAGCGCGGCGAGCACGCGCAGCGTGACGTCCTCGAGGTTGCCGATCGGCGTCGGGCAGACGACGAGGCGCCCGGCGGCGGAGCTCACGAGGCCCCGACCCCGTCCCAGGCGAGCGTCGCCGCCCCGAGCATCCCCGCCTCGGCGCCGAACCGCGCGGCGACGATGCGCACGACGTCCCGGGAGGGCCGGAGCGCGCGCGCGGCGACCTCCGAGCGCGCCGGGCCGAGCAGCAGCTCGCCCGCGGCGATGACGCCGCCGCCGACGACGACGACCTCCGGGTTGAACAGGTTGACGAGGTTCCCGATGCCGACGCCGAGCATCCGCCCGATGTGGGCCACCGCGGCGATGGCCTCGGCGTCGCCGTCGTGCGCGAGCTCGGTGACGAGCGCGCCGGTCAGACCCTGCTCGCGGGCGAGCGCGCGGCCGAGCGCCGAGTCGGGCGTCTCGCGCGCGCGCCGGCTTGCCTCGTGGGCCAGCGCGGTGCCGGAGGCGACCGCCTCGAGGCACCCGTGGTTCGGGCAGTTGCCCTGACAGCGCGGGCCGTCCTCGACGACGACCATGTGCCCGAGCTCGGCCCCGGCGCCCATCGAGCCGCGGAAGATCTGCCCGTCGAGCACGATCCCGCCCCCGACGCCCGTGCCGATCGTCAGCGTGAGCGCGACGGTGGCGCCCTGCGCGGCGCCGTGGCGCTGCTCGGCCAGCGCGGCGACGTTGCCGTCGTTGTCGACCCACACGGGCAGGCCGAGACGCTCGCGCATGAGGTCGCGGAAGGGCAGGTCGGCGATCGGGAGGTTGACGGCCATGACCGCCCGGCCCGCCGCCTGGTCGATCAGGCAGGGGATGCCGAAGCCGACGCCACGGACCGGCCCCGGCGCGGCGGCACGAGCCTCCTCGACCGCCTCCACGCACAGCTCGACGAGCTCTGACTGATCGACCTCGCGCGCCGAGCGCAGGGCGCGGTGGTGCACGCCGAGGTCGCGCCCGACGGCGGCGGCGAGGAGCTTCGTCCCGCCCAGGTCAACCCCGACGACGCAGTCCTCGGCCACGGCGGCGACTGTACCCTCGGCCGCCGTGGCGCCGCGCGACCCCGACCGGCCCGAGTACTCCGTCTATCGCGCAAGGCCGCGGGGCCTGCGCGACCGCCTGCGCGGCGAGGAGGAGACCGCCGCGCCCCGCGCCCGCCGGCGCGAACGCGACCCGCACCCCTCACGCGGCCGCGGCCGCCGCGCGCCGTGGCGGCGGATCCTCAAGGCCGTCGTCCTCGCCGTCATCGGCTGGATCGTCCTCTCGATCGTCCTCTTCATCGTCTCGGCGCAGATCGAGCGGGGGAAGACCTCGGGCGCCGCGAACGGCGTCCTTGCCGGCGGCTTTCCCCTGTTCAGCAAGGAGAACATCCTCGTCCTCGGCGCCGACCGGCGGCCCAAGAGCTCCAAGGAGCCGGGCGCCAACTCCGGCCCCGCCCGCTCGGACACGATCATGCTCATGCGCGTGGGCGGCGGTGCCTCGGCGCGGCTCTCGATCCCCCGCGACACCGTGGTCGACATCCCCGGCCACGGGCGCCAGAAGATCAACGCGGCCTATGCCTTCGGCGGCACGCGGCTGGCGATCAAGACGGTCTCGGCGCTGACCGGCCTCAAGATCAACCACGTCGTCGAGGTCGACTTCACGAACTTCCCCAAGTTCATCGACGCCATGGGCGGCGTCGACGTGCGAACTGGCTGCATCCGGGCCGAGATCAGCGGCGGCCGCCGGAACGGCGGGCAGACGATCCACCTGCGCCGGGGCACCCACCACGTGGGCGGCAAGACCGCGCTCGCGCTCTCGCGCATCCGCCACAACGACTGCAATCCCGCCGAGTCCGACCTGACCCGTGTCCGCCGCCAGCAGCAGATCCTGAACGCGATCAAGGACCGCCTCGTCTCCCCGAGCACCTTCCTGCGCCTGCCCTGGGTCTCGTGGGACGCGCCCAAGGCGATCAAGACCGACATGGGCGGGCCCTCGCTGCTCGGCCTGGCGGCGGCGATGGGGACCGGCGGCACCGCCCCCGTCCGCGTGCTCACCCCGTCGGGCGTGACGACGCTGCCCGACGGCGAGGCGGGCCTGACCGTGACCCCGTCGGGCGTCAGGGCGGCGGTGGCGCGGTTCCGGAAGGGCTGAGCGCCGGCGGCGGCGCCCCGGGCCGCGAGGCCAGCGCCACGCCGCCGAGGATGAGCGCGAGGCCGGCGAGGATCGGCACGGTGAGGCTCTCCCCCTTGAAGGCGATCCCGAAGGCGAGGGAGAACGGCGGCGTCAGGTAGGTCACGAGCGCCGAGCGCCCGGCGCCGACCTCCCCGATCAGCCGGTAGAAGATGACGAAGGCGAGCGCGGTGTTGACCCAGCCGAGCACGAGCGTCGTCCACACCGCGCGAAGGCCGGGAGTGCCGCCGTGGACGGTGAGGAGCGCCAGCGGCAGCGTCAGGAGCGCGGCGGCGGTGACCGACCACGCCGTCGTCGCCTCCGAGGGGACGCCGGCCCAGCGACGCTTGACGAGGAACCCCGTCCCCGCGTAGGACAGGGCGGCGCCGAGCATGGCCAGGGCGCCGAGGAACTGGTCGACCGAGCCGATCGACTCGACGCCGACGAGCACCGCGATCCCGGCGAGGCCGGCGACGAGGCCGAGCCAGGCGCGGCCGTGCAGGCGCTCGGTGACGTCGAGGGCCGGCGCCAGCACGGCGATGAAGATGGGCACGGGCGAGATGAGCACGGCGGTCAGGCCCACGGGCACGATCTTCTCCCCGTAGGAGATGAGCAGGAAGGGCGCCGCGATCGAGACCAGGCAGAGCAGCGCGACGTCGGCGGGGCGGCGGGCGGCCGCGGCGAAGCCGTTCCGCACCGCGCCGCCGCGCAGCAGGCAGTAGGGCACGAGCGCCACCGCCGAGAGCCCGACCCGGAAGAAGACGACCTCGGCCGGCGAGAACGCCTCAAGCGAGTACTTGATGAGAAGGTAGGAGGAGCCCCAGACGAGGGCGACGATGCCGAGAAGCGTCGCCTGCCGGGGCGTCAAGCGTCCCGCTTCGACGCCTTGGCGGGCTTCTCGGAGGCCGCGCCGCCGCTCTTGCCCTCGCCGGAGGAGGCGCCGCCGGAGGAGCCCGAGCCACCGGACCCGGAGGAGCCCGAGCCGCCGGACCCGGAGGACCCCGAGCCGCCGGACCCGGAGTCCGAGCCGCCCGACGCGGAGCCCGACTTCTCCGCCTGCTTGGCGTCGTGCTTGTCGGCCCCGTTCTCGGCCGAGCTGGCCAGCTCGCGCTGGCGCTTCTTCGTCCCGTAGTCCGTGTTGTAGAAGCCCTTGCCCTTGAAGTGGACCGCGGGGGCGTGCATCACGCGCTGCACCGGCGCGCCGCAGACCTCGCAGACCTGAAGCGGCGGATCGGCCATCCTCTGGATGGCCTCGAAGAGGTGGCCGTTCTCGCAGCGGTACTCGTAGGTCGGCACGGCGGCGAGTATAGGTTTCCCCCCGTGCCCGCCGACGTCGTGACCATGGAGAAGATCGTCTCGCTGTGCAAGCGGCGGGGCTTCGTCTTCCCCTCCTCGGAGATCTACGGCGGGGTGGGCTCCACCTACGACTTCGGCCACTACGGGGTCCTGCTCAAGCAGAACGTGAAGAACGCCTGGTGGCACGCGATGCTCCAGGCGCGCGACGACATCGTCGCCCTCGACGCGGCGATCATCATGCACCCGCGCACGTGGGAGGCCTCGGGCCACCTGGCCGGGTTCACCGATCCGCTCGTCGACTGCCGCACGTGCGGGCGGCGGTTCCGCGCCGACCACCTCGGGGATCTGGCCTGCGGGCGCAGGCCCTCGAAGCACCCGGGGGAGGACGAGCAGTGCGACCTCACCGAGGCGCGCGAGTTCAACCTCATGTTCGAGACCACGGTCGGGCCGGTCAGGGACGAGGGCGCGACCGTCTACCTGCGCCCCGAGACGGCCCAGGGGATCTTCGTCAACTTCAAGAACTACCTGCAGTTCTCGCGCAAGAAGCCGCCGTTCGGCATCGCCCAGGTCGGCAAGTCCTTCCGCAACGAGATCACGCCCGGGAACTTCATCTTCCGCACGCGCGAGTTCGAGCAGATGGAGATGGAGTTCTTCGTACCGCCCGAGCAGGCGGGAGAGTGGTTCGAGCACTGGACGCGCGAGCGCTTCGACTGGTACACACGGCTCGGCATCCGCCCCGACCACCTCCGCCTGCGCCCCCACGACGCCGACGAGCTCTCCCACTACTCGAGCGGGACGAGCGACGTCGAGTACCTCTTCCCGATCGGCTGGTCAGAGCTCGAGGGGATCGCCAACCGGGGCGACTTCGACCTGAAGCAGCACGCCGAGTTCTCGGGGGAGAAGCTCGAGTACGTGGACACGGCCTCGGGCGCGCGCTACGTGCCCCACGTGATCGAGCCGGCGGCGGGGGCGGACCGGGCGACGCTCGCGTTCATGGTTGACGCCTACGACGAGGAGGAGGTGGAGGGGGATCTTCGCGTGGTCCTGCGCCTCCACCCCCGCCTGGCGCCGGTCAAGGTCGCGGTGCTGCCCCTCGTGCGCAAGGATGGCCAACCCGAGGTGGCGCGCGAGATCCTCGCCGACCTGCGCCCGCGCATGACGGCGGAGTACGACGAGGGCGGCTCGATCGGCAAGCGCTACCGGCGCCAGGACGAGATCGGCACGCCGTGGGGGGTCACGGTCGACCACCGGACGCTCGAGGACCGCACCGTCACCCTGCGCGACCGGGACACCCTCGCCCAGGAGCGCATCGCAATCGACGAGCTTGGGAACGAGCTCGAGGCGCGGCTGCGCGCGCCGTGGACCTCGCCGAAGCTCGGCTGACGCTCATGCCGACGCTGGAGGAGACCGTGCGCCACCTCTCCGCGATGGAGCGGCCCTCCGCGTCGGAGGGGGAGCGGCGGGCGGCGGAGTGGATCGCGGGGACGCTGCGCGAGCTCGGCTGCGCGGCCGAGGTGCAAGGCGCGCCCGCGCACGGGACGTTCTGGTGGCCGGTCGGCCTGGCCAACGGCGCCGCGGCGCTCGCGGGTGCGCTGGCCGGGCGGCGGGGCGGGGTCGCGCGCCGGGCGCTGGCGGTCGGGGTGGGCGCGACCGCCGCGGCCGGCATCTGGGACGACGTCGGCGGCGGCTCCCAGTGGATGCGCCGGCCGCTCAGGCGCGGGACGACGTGGAACGTCGTCGCCGAGGCGGGGGACCGCTCCGCGCCGCGCACCGCCGTCCTCATCGCCCACCACGACGCGGCGCACGGCGGCGCGATCTACGACGACGCGCTGCCCGAGTGGCTCTACGAGAAGCGGCCGCAGATCTTCGAGGAGAACGATCGCCACCCGCCGATCATGGCCCTGACCTTCCTCGGGCCGGTGCTCGTCGCGCTCGGCGCCGCGCTCGGCGTGCGGGCGGCGGGCCGCCTCGGGCTCGTCCTCTCCGCCGGGACCGCGGCGGCGATGGCCGACATCGGCCGCTCCCCCGTCGTGCCCGGCGCCAACGACAACCTGACGGCGGTGGCCGTGCTCGTCGAGCTCGCGCAGCGGCTGCGGGAGGAGCCGGTCTCGGGGCTCCGCGTCCTGCTCGTCTCCACCGGATCGGAGGAGTCGTTCATGGAGGGCGCGCGCGGGTTCGTCGCGCGCTATCGGGGCGAGCTCGATCCCGCCGTCACCGACATGCTCTGCCTGGAATCAGTCGGCTCGCCGGACCCGCTCCTCATCGAGGGCGAGGGCATGCTGCGGATGCGCATGTACCCCGAGGCGGCGCGTGAGCGTCTGGCCGCCGCGGCCGAGGAGGCCGGCGTGGCGATCATCCGCGGGCTGAAGACGGTCCTCGCCACCGACGCGCTCATCCCCCTGCGCGCCGGCTACCGCGTGGCCACACTGGCCACCGTCAACAAGCTGAAGATGCCCTCGAACTACCACAAGCCGACGGACACCCCGGAGAACGTCCGCTTCGACACCCTCGCCGAGTGCGCCCGCGTGGCCGAGCACTGGGTCCGCGGCCTGGCGTCGCCATCTCCGCCCCGCAGCCCGACGGGCGGGTGAGCAGCCAGAGCTGCGGCGGGTACGTGAACGCCGGGATCGACTCCGGCTTATTGCCGAACGGCCCGACGACGGAGGCCTTCTCCCGGGTGCTCCTCCCCCGCCGGCGCGCAGCGCTCGGACCCCGACGCGACCAAGCTCCTCATCTCCGCCGACGCCCCGGGGCCCGGCGACCGCATCTACGGGATCGCGTCGATCGACGGCCGCAACCGGCTCGGTGGCCGAGCGTGTACCGGTGCACGGCGGCGGGGGCGGGACCTGCGTCCCCTACGTGCACTGCTTCGTCGACCTGAACGACGACCGCACGATCACCGTCTCCTACGTCTACTTCGGCCCGGCCTGAGCGGCGCCGCGCCCCTGACCCTCAGTGCCCTCCGGGGTGGGTGAGCACGCCGCGGGCGCGGCGCGCCGCCCGGCCCACGTCGCCGCCGCCGGCGGCGGCGAGCCCGGTGACACCGAGCGCCGTAACGAAGAGGCCGGCGGCGAGGGCGACCCCGGCGACGATCACCGGCCAATGCCGGCCGACGAAGCGGCGAGCCTGCACGAGCCGGGCGACCCCGCGCTCGCCCGCCACGGCGACGGCGGCGGCGATGCCGAGGAGCGGCGAGACGAAGAGGACGTTGAAGAGCGCGAGCAGCAGAAGCTGGCGCCAGAGGGCGAGGCCCGACCCGACGATGGCGGCGATCGCGGCGAAGTACGGGAAGCCCGACGGGAGCTCGAGGGCGGCGATGCCGGCCCCCCATGAGGAGCGGCGAGCGCTGCCGGGGCTCGGGCTCGCCCGAGCCCCGGCCCCCGAGCCGGTCCCGGTTGCGCCAGGTGAGCGTCGCCACCACGAGCATGGCCACGCCCGCGATCGTCTCGAGGACGTAGCGCGCGGTCGGGCCCGGGTGGGGCACGAGCGCAAGGATCGCCCGGCCGGGCCCGAGCGTAAGGATGAGCCCGCCGAGGGCGAAGACGGCGAAGACGCCGAGGGCGAACTCGAGGACGCTCCGGCGCGGGCGCTCGCCGGAGGCGAGGTAGAGCGCGGGGCCGATCGTCGTCGGGTTCAGCGCGTCGGCCAGCGCGATCGAGGCGACGAGGCCGAGCAGGCGGAGCATCCCGGTCGTCTACCCCGCCCGGCGGACGAGCTCGCCCGCGACGGTCTCCACCCGCCCCCCGTAGCCTCCGCCGAACAGCGTCGCGTGCACGAGCAAGGGGAAGAGCTGCCAGAGCGGGATCCGCTCCTCCCAGCGATCGGCGAGCGGCGCGGCCTCGCGGTAGGCGGGCAGGACGCGCGGGCCGGGCGCTCCGAACAGCTCCAACATGGCCAGGTCGACCTCGCGGTGGCCGCCGTGGGCGACGGGATCGATCAGCCACGGGCGGCCGTCGGCGCCCGCGAGGACATTGCCGCTCCACAGGTCGCCGTGCACGCGGGCGGGCGGCTCGGGCGGGCCCGCGAGCTCGTCGATCCGCGCGATGACCCGCTCGACCGCGGTGCGGCCCGCGCGACTCAGGCCGGCGCGCGGCAGCAAGGGCGCCAGCCGATTCTCGGCGTAGAAGGCGGCGAAGCTCTCGTGCGGCTCGTTCGGCAGCGCGAGAGCGCCGAAGCGAAGCGGAGCGCCGGCGCCGAAGCCATCGGCCCCCGCCGCGTGGGTCGCGGCCAGGCCGCGCCCGAGCTCCTCCTCCCCCGCCGCGGACAGCGTCCCGGGCTCGACCCACGCGAGCGCCAGCCACCCCTCTCCGGCCTCGATGACCTGGGGCGTGCGCAGCGCGCCCGGCGCCGCCAGCCAGCGCAGCCCGCGCGCCTCAGCCGCGTACTCGCCGGGAGCGGCGGCGCCGCGCGTCTTGACGAACGCGACCGCTCCACCGGCGAGCTCGAGGCGCCACGCCTCGTTGAGATCCCCGCCCGCCACGCGCCGGCGCCAGCGCACCGCCCGGCCCGCGACGCTGACGGGGAGGCTCACGTCAGCTCGGCGAGCAGGCGCCGCCCCTCCTCCTCGGCGAGGTCGAGCACGTCCTCAAAGCCGCGCGGGCCGCCGTAGTACGGGTCGGGGACGTCGCCGCCGTCGGCGCGCAGGAGCCGGACCTTGGCCGCGCTCTCCTCGTCGGGCGCCAGGGACCGCAGGTGCGCGAGGTTCTCCCCGTCCATGGCCACGAGCACGTCGAAGCGCGCGAAATCCTCCTCGGTGACCTGCCGGGCCGCGCCCGCCAGCCGCACGCCGCGGCGCCCGGCCGCCGAGCCCGCGCGCGCGTCGGGCGGCGCCCCGGCGTGCCAGCCGCCCGTGCCGGCTGAGTCGATCTCGAACTCCCCCGCGAGCCCGGCGTCGTCCACGAGCCGGCGGAACACCGCCTCCGCGGTCGGGGAGCGGCAGATGTTCCCCAGGCAGACGAAGAGGACGCGCGTCACGCTCCCGCCCCCGCGCCGGCCTACAGGCCGAGCGTCTTGCCGATGACCTCGCGCTGGATCTCGCTCGTGCCGCCGTAGATCGTCGCCACGAGGTCGGCCCGCGCGTGGCGCTCTATGTCGTACTCCGTCGCGTAGCCGTACCCGCCCATCATCTGCATTCCCTCGAGCGCGATCCGCTTCGCCGTCTCGGTCACCTTCAGCTTGGCCATTGACGCCTCACGGGGAACAGCCGCTGAGGGTCCGCGTCCACGCGCGCGGCGACGTCGTAGGTCAGCAGGCGACAAGAGGAGGATCGCCAGCCCACGCCGTCATAGTGACAGGGATGCCCATCTCCCGCACGACGAGCGCCGGCGTCCTGCGCGCGGGCGGGTGGAACGTCGCGAGCACGCGATGGTGCGCTTCACCGGCGAGGCGGTGGGGAACCGGGAGCCGGCGGCGGTGCGGGGGCGCCTGCGGTGGTCCGGGCGGGTCGTGGGCGTCTCGGCGGTCGTCGGCGGCGGGGCCATGGTCGCGGCGGCGCTCCTCGGCGCGACCCCGCCGGATCCTCGCCGGGGCCTTCTGCTCGCTCGCGATGCTCCAGACCCTTCCGGCCGCCGCGATCTACTCCATCGCCTTCGCAACCGTGACGGGGCTGAACGAGATCCCGAGGCGGCGGCGCGCGCGCTCGCGCCCGCCTTCGCGACGCTGTACGGCGAGGGGGACGAGGCGCGCATCCGCCGGGGGTACGCCCGCTCGACGCGGCTGCTCGTCCTCTCCGCCCTCCCCCTCGCGGGCATGACGACCGCCGTCGGCCCGGCGGCGATCGACGTCGTGTACGGCCGGGCCGGGGCCCTGCTCGTCATCAGGGCGGCGACGCTGCCCGTGCTCGCGCTCGACAGCGTGAGCCGGAGCCTCATCGGCGCGCTCGGCCACCAGCGCATCCTGCTCGTCACGAGCATCGCCGCCGCCGCCTTCGACCTCACGCTCGACTTCGTCCTCATCCCCCGCCTCGGCCGGGCCGTGCGGCGGGTGGGCGCGCCGGCCTGAGCCTCAGGGGAGGCCGCGCCCCACGAGCTCGAGCCTCCCGTCGGAGCGCCAGCGCGCCCGCTCGCCGGTCGGGTGAGCCCGGCCGGTCCCTCCCGGCTCGGGCACGGTGGCGCCGTCTTCTGGAGCCCCCGCGCCGGCGATGAGCAGCTCTCCGGCGACGCCCACGGGCTGCTGCCGGCCGTGGGCGTCGACGACGTGGGCCCGGGTGTCGGCGAGCGGCCGCCCGATGGTCACGGGGCCTCCGGCCTCCACCCGGCCGAGGGTGGCGTACCCATCGGTGTCCGCGCTGCCGTATGCGTTCCAGAGCACCCGGCAGCGCTCGAGCACGGCGTCCGCGAGCTCGCGCGACAGCGGCCCGCCCCCGCTCAGGGCGCGGAGGGCGCGCGCGGGTCGCAGACCCGAGGCGACGAGCCTTCGCCAGCCGCTCGGCGAGGTGTGCAGGAGGCTGACCTGCTCCGCCTTGATCAGGCGGCTGAGGTCGGCGCCGTCGGCGCCGGACGGCGCGAGGACCGCCCGCGCGCCGGCCGCAAGCGGGAGCCAGAACGCCACGACTTGGACGCTGAGAATGTCCTCCGGGAGCACGAGGACCGTGTCGGCCGGGCCGAGGCCGAGCTCGATCGCGAGCGCAGCGGCGAGGTGCAGCGCGGAGGCGCCGGGGCCCGCGGCGAGCATGCGCTCGAGCGCGGCCCCGACGCCCGACCCGACGCCATCGGCTCGCAGGCGCTCGGCGACACCGGCGGGGGAGCCGACGAGCTCCGCGTAGAAGACGTCCTGCTCCCCGGCCGACAGCGCGACCGCGCCGGGCTCCGAGGCGGCCCGGGCGCGAAGTCGGTCCTCCATCGTGCCGGAGGGACGCTCCGTGGCGGTCGCGTTCCACTCGGCGAGCCGGCGCCCCTCGTCCGGCGTGAGCAGCGGGATCCGCGCGACGGGAAGCTCCGGGTCGGCCGCCACGGCCGCGGCGAGCTGGGCCCAGTGCTCTCCCACGAGCGCCGCGGTCGAGGGCTCGAAGAGCTCGCGGTCGTAGATCAGCCGGCCGGCGAGGTGACCCTCGGGCCGCTCGTCGAGCTGGAGCTCGAGGTCGAGCTTCGTCGCGCCGACGGCCTCGCCGATCCCACTCTCCATCAGGTGGATCGACCACGCGGGGTCGGGGGCGGGCAGCTCTGGCTCCAGCACGATCATCGTCCCGTAGACCGGGTTGGCGGCCGTGCGCGGCTCGTGGCCGAGCTCCCGGACGAGACGCTCGAACGGCACGAGGTTGTCGAGCCCGTCCAGCAGCTCGTTGCGGACCCGCACGATGAGCTCGGCGAAGGAGGGATCGCCGCCCACTCCCACCCGCAGGACGAGCGGCGTGAGGCAGTAGCCGACGACGGACTCGAACTCGGGTCGCTGGCGCAGGTCGGCGGGCGTCGCGAAGACGACCTCGTCCTGCCCCGAGTAGCGGCCGAGGAGCGCGGCCCAGGTCGTCGCGAGCACCTGGAAGAGGCTGGCGCGCGCCGCCTCGCCGATCCTCCGGAGACGTTCCACGGTGGCGCTGGGGACCGTGATCGAGAGGACTCCACCGCGACCACGCGCGATCTCCGGTCGCGGATGGTCGAAGGGCAGCGGGAGCTCCGGCGCCGAGGCCAGCCGCGCGCGCCAGTGCTCGAGGCGGCGGCGGGCCCGCGGCTCGGCGATCCAGCGCTGCTCCCAGCGCGCGTAGTCGGCGTAGCGCGGCGGCGGCTCGGGGAGCGGAGACGGGAGGCCGGCGGCGAACGCGTCGTAGATGGCCACGAGCTCGCGCAGCACCACGCGGTAGAGGCTCACCCCGTCGAAGATCAGGTGGTGCATGGCCAGGTAGAGCCGGTGCTGCTCGCCGGGGAACCGGATGAGCCGGGGCCGCAGCAGCGGGCCGCGGCGCACGTCGTAGGGCACCCTCGAAGCCTCCGCGACGATCCCGACGGCCCGGCGCTCGGCCTGCTCGGGGGTCAGCTGGCCGAGGTCGAGCACGGGCAGATCGAAGCTCGGGGGCGGGTGGACGACCTGCACCGGCTCCCCGCCCGCGACGTCGAGGGTGGTCCGCCACGCCTCGTGCCGGCGGACGATCTCGGCGAAGGCGCTCCGGAGGGCCACGAGGTCGAGCGGCCCTTCCTTGCGGATCGAGACCGTCTCGTTGTAGCTCAGACGGCTCGGGGCGAGCCGGCTCGCGTACCACAGGGCCTCCTGCGCCACCGACAGCGGCGGCGCCCCGCGGGCGGTGTCCGCCGCGGCCGTCACCCGGCGAGGAGGTGGAGCTCGGCCAGCCCGCGCAGGCCCAGGTTGTCACGCCACCGGATCTCCTGATCCGGCGCGAGGACCAGCGCGGGGAAGCGGGCGAGCAGGGTCTCGAACGCGATCTGCCCCTCCATGCGCGCGAGCGGCGCCCCGAAGCAGAAGTGGCTGGCCCAGCCGAAGGCGAGGTGCCGGTTGTCCTCCCGGGTGAGCTCGAGGCGATCGGGGTCGGGAAAGCGCTCGGGGTCGCGGTTGGCGGCGCCCATGACCGCGATCACCGCCGCCCCCTCGGGGATCTCCTCGCCGCCGAGCACAGCGCCGGCGGGCGCGAGGCGTGCGGTGTGCTGGCTCGGGCTCTCGTAGCGCAGGAGCTCCTCCACCGCGCTCGGCATGAGGGAGGGTTCCGACCGCAGCCGGTCGAGCGCCTCGGGCCGGCGCAGGAGGGTCAGCAGGCCGTTGCCGATCAGGTTCGTGGTGGTCTCCTGGCCCCCGACCATCGTGACGATGACGTTCGCGATGATCTCCTCCTCGCTCAGCCGGTCCCCGTCGACCTCGGCGGTCACGAGGGCGTTGACGAGCCCCTCCGTCGGCCGCTCGGCCTCGCGGAGCACCGCCGCGCGGAAGTACGCGACCATCTCCTCGACGCTCCGGAGCGTCTTCTGCGCCCGGCCGGGGTTGTGCTGGAAGTTCCCGAGCATCTCGGCGAAATCGGCCGACCAGGACTTGAGCAGCTCGTGGTCGGAGGTCGGCACGCCGAGCATCTCGGCGGTGACGATGGCGGGCAGCGAGTTGGCGAGCCCGGCCATGACCTCGAACCGCTCCGCTCGCGCGAGCTCGTCGACGAGCCCCTCGGCGATCTGGCGGATGTGCTCCCGGAGGTGGGCGATGCGGCGCGGGGTGAAGGCCGCCGAGGCGAGGCGCCGGACGCGGCCGTGCTCGGGCGGGTCGAGGAACAGCATCTGCCGCACCATCACGGCGGCGATCGGGCTGAGCCCCTCCATTCCGAGGGCGGCCAGCCGCTCGGGGGCGGGGGTCCGAGCGGCCCGAAAGCGATGGAGGACGTGCGCGACGTCCTCGTAGCGCGTGACGACCCAGGCGTGCAGGAAGGCGTCCCAGCGCACCGGTGCCTCCTCCCGCAGGCGGCGGTAGAGCGGGTAGGGGTCCGCGAGCACCTCCGGGTCGAGGAGGTGGTACAGGCTCGGGGGCGCGGCCCCCTGCTCGAGCGCCGGGCCGTTCTTCACCCGCTGCGCACACCGCCCACCGGGGCTCCGCCCGTCTGGCGTGCGACCTCCCCGGCGATCGCCGCGAGCGTCGGATGGTCGAACAGCCGGCGGAGGCTGATCTCGACCCCGAAGAGGCTCTCGAGCCGCACGATGAGCTGGGCGCCGAGCATGGAGTGGCCGCCCAGGAGGAAGAAGTTCTGGTCCATCCCGATCTCCTCGGGGGGAAGCTCGAGCAGCCCGGCCACGACCGAGGCGACCTGCTCCTCGATCGCGTTCGCGGGCCGCCGGACGGCGCCCACCTCGCGCACGGGTTCGGCCGGCGCCGGCAGCGCGCCGCGGTCGACCTTGCCGTGGGGGGTGAGCGGGAGCTCCTCGAGCCACACGTAGTGCGCGGGGATCAGGTGGTCGGGCAGGAAGCCGCCGAGGAAGCGCGTCAGCTCTTCGGCGGACGGGCGCTCGCCGTTCTCGGCGACGAGGTAGGCGACGAGGCGGCGGTCGGCCCCGGAGCTGCCGGCGCCGACGGCGACGCTCGCCTCGACGGCGGGGTGCGAGCTGAGCGCCGCGGCAACCTCGCCGGGCTCGACGCGGAACCCGCGGATGGAGAGCTGGTCGTCGAAGCGCCCGAGGAACTCGAGTTCGCCGTCGGGTCGCGCGCGCACCCGGTCACCGGTCCGGTACCAGCGGCCGTCGGCCCGGTCGAGGAAGCGCTCGTCGGTCAGCTCCCCGCGCCCGAGGTAGCCCGGCCCGACGGCCACCCCGCCGATCATGAGCTCGCCGGCGACGCCGGGCGGCACCGGCTGCAGGCGCTCGTCGACCACCGCGGCCGCCACCCCGGCGATCGGGCGGCCGATGGCGGGGGGACCGGCGCCGTCGGGCGCCACCGGGCCCGAGGTGGCGACGACGGCCGTCTCGCTCAGCCCGTAGTTGTTCACGAGGGTGAAGGGGAGCCCGGGAGCGGGCCGCCGGGTCAGGGCGTCGCCGCCGGTCAGGAGGAAGCGGAGGCTGGTCTCGCTCGGCCAGCTGAGGCCGATGACCCCCTCGGCCACGGCGGTGGGCAGGAACGAGACGGTGATCCGCTCGTAGAGGAGCCAGTCCCGCAGCCCGATCGGGTCCCGCCGCAGCTCCTCCGGGACGACGTGGACGGCGGCCCCCGCCGCCAGGCTCGGCCAGATCTCCCACACGGAGGCGTCGAAGCCCGGGCTCGCGATCTGCGTGCACCGGTCGCCCGGCGTGAGGGCGAACGCGGCCCGGTGCCACGCCACGAGGTTCGCGAGGCCGGCGTGCTCGACCATCACGCCCTTCGGCCGCCCCGTCGAGCCCGACGTGTAGACGACGTAGGCGAGGTCCTCCGGGCCGGGCGGCGGAGGGAGCGGGTCGTGGTCGGTGCCCGCGGCCGCGTCGCGCAGCGCGCCGTCGCGCTCCACGACGACGGCGGGCCGCTCCTCCCCCGGGTCGAGAGCCTCGGCCGTGCGCGCGTCGAGCACCACCGCGGCGGCGCGGGAGTCCTCGAGCATCCACCGCACCCGCTCGTCCGGGTACCGCGGGTCGATGGCGACGTACGCGGCGCCGCTGCGGACGATGCCGAGCGCCCCGGTCACGAGCGCGGGCGAGCGTTCGACGCAGAGGCCGACGAGCGCGCCGGCGCCCGCGCCGAGCCGGCGCAGGCGCCGCGCGAGCGCGTCGGCGCGAGCGGACAACTCGCCGTAGGTGACCTCGCAACCCGCATCGCTGACGGCCAGGTCGTGAGGCGAGGCAGCGGCGATCCGGTCGAAGAGGGTCACGACCGTCTCGTCCAACGCCGGGATGTCGAGCGTCAAAAGCACTTCCTCCTAGCTAGATCCCGAAGCATAGCCGGAATGTGGCAGTTCGTCCGGCGCCCCCGGAGCCCACCCGCCAAGCCCGAGGCCCGCCACCGCCGCCGCGAAGCCGGGCGGGCCGTCGACCCGGTGCACCGACCAGCCGCCGGGGAGCGAGGTCGAGCGCGTGCCGTCCCAGGCGTCCACAGCGGGCAGCGAGAGCGACAGGCCGGCTCCCGTGCCCTTCCCGTAGGCCTCCTTGTGCGTCCAGCACTGGAAGCAGGCCGTCAGCCGCTCGGCCGGCGGGAGCGCCGCGAGCACGCGACGCTCCGATTCGGAGTAGACGCGGCGGGCGATCGCGTCGACGTCGGCGGCCTCCCGGATCGCCTCGACGTCGACGCCGACCTCGAGCGTCCGGCTCGTGGCGTACAGCGCGAGGCCGGCGCTGCGCGACGCGCTGAAGCGCAGCGCGCCCCCCGCGACGCGCGGCTTCCCGCCCTCGTCCGCGACGAGCTCGACGTCCCCGGGCCCGCAGCCGAGCTCGCCCGCGAGCAGGCGGCGGAGCCATCCACGGGCGGCGAGGAAGCGCTCGGGCTCGCGCGTGAGGCCGGCCGCGCGCTGCCGCTCCCCGGCGGAGAGCCCGGCCGTCAGGGCCGCGAGCTCAGCGGCCGGGACGTCGAGCGGCGCCCACCACAGCGAGAGCGGCGGGTCGCGCTCCGCGGCCATGGGCTCGCTCAGCCTCGGCGCTCGCGTTCGAGCTCCTCTTCGAGCGCGTCGTCGAGCAGCGCGTGGACCCGCCGCTGCATGGCAAGCGACCGCAGCGTGTGATCGCAGCCCGGCGCGATCCTCACCTGCAGGTTCGGCCAGCGTCCGAGCCGGCCGAACCAGCCCGCCCGGTCGAGCTCCTCGCGCAGCGGCTCGTTGCCCGACCAGACGAAGAGCACGCGGCGGTCCGAGTCGCGCCGCGCGTCGAGCGCCCGGTCGAAGGCCTGCTCCCGGCGGTGGGTAAGGAGCTTCCACTGCGCGAGCCGGAAGGGGATCCGGAGCCCCCACTTGAGGACCCCTTGGGCCGGCGTCGGGGCGAGGATCTCCCCGCGGAGCCCCCGTAGCCACCCCCGGTCCGCAGGTCCTGGCGCAGGCCTCCGCGGCTCGGGGAGCGTCCCCCCCCGCGAGAGCCACCCTCCGAGCGCGGCCATCGCCTGGCGCGGGGGCTTGCTCTGCTGCGGATGGCTCGTGGTCTGCCCGTAGCCCGGACCGGGGGCGACCGTCACTTCCGCGCCCGCGGCCTCGAGATGGCCGCGCAGGCGCTCGTCCGGCCCGATCCCGTCCCGATCGAGGAGGAGCGCGCGACGCCCGCCGGGAAGTTCGAGGCTCGTGAGAGGGCGATCATGCCGCCGCCCGCGCCGCCGTAGTCCTCGGGAATGGCGACGCCGAACCAGCCGAGCTCCGCCACCTCGGCGTAGAGCCCCGGGCTGGGCGGCTCACGGCCGTTCTCCGTAAGCGCGTCGCGCTGCTCGCGCGTGCCGCACTCGCGCGCGCCGAGGTCGCGGACCACGGCGACGAAGTCCTCCTGCTCGGGGGTCAAGGCGCCGATCGCCATCGCGGCGGAGCCTAACGAACGCGCGTGGGAGCGGAGGGTGCCGGGGAGGGATCGCCCACCGCCGGGGAGGGATTGCCCCACCGCCGGGGAGGGACTGTCCCCACCGGGAGCGGCGGCCCCGCCATCGCGGCGCTTCGCGGGAGGGACTGTCCCCACCTCTCGGCCCGAGACGCAGCGAGGGCGCCCCGGAGGGCGCCCTCGAAGAACCGCGGATCGAGCCGGCTCCGGCGCTACGCGCTCGAGCCCGCCGGCTCGGGCGCCGGCGAGGCGGGCGTGGTGGAGGAGGTGTACTCGAACTCCTCCTCCTTGCCGAAGAGCGTGTCGAGCACCTTGTTGCGCAGCCCCTCCGAGAGACCCACGGCGAGCGCGGCGCCGCCGAGCGCCACGAGGAGCAGCTTCCCGAGGCCGCCCGACTTCCGCTTCTTCGGGCCGTCCTTGAGCGACTGGCCGGCGTCGCGCAGCGAGACGGCGGCGTCCTGGAGGTTCTGCTGGAGCTTCTTGTCCTCGAGGATCGCCTTGTGCGGCGCCTTGGCGCTCGAGAGGCGGTCGTAGGCGTCGCGCGCGGCGTCGAGGGCGTCGCGCACGTTGTCGCGCAGGTCCTCGTCCTCGATCACACGCTGCACGTACGGGCTGTTCCTCGCGGCTGCCGCGGCGGTCGCCGCCTTGGCCGCCTTCTTCTTGGCTGCCATCCTGTTCATCCTCTCCGAGATCGTTCCCTGCTCTGCCTTGCGCCGAGCATACCCCGGAGAGGCGCCGCGCGAATCGCCGCTCGGGTGCGCTCAGAGGTCATAGACCGCGCCCTCGCGCGCGAGCTCCACCGTGCCGCCGAAGCCCGACTCGGCCTCGGCGCGCGCCCAGCTCGGGTCGAGCTCGTCGGAGATGTGGGTGAGCACGAGGCGCTGCACGCCCGCGCGGCGCCCGTGCTCCCCCGCCTCCCCGGGCGTGAGGTGGCCCCGCACGCCCTCACGCTCGGGGCGCGGGAGCGTGCCCTCGACGATCAGCAGATCCGCGCCGGCGGCGAACTCGACGAGCTCCTCGGTGGGGCGGCAGTCGGCGCCGAAGACGAACCGGCGGCCGGCCGGCGTCGTGATGGCGACGGCGTGGGTGGTGATGAAGTGCGGGACCTCGTGGAAGGAGAGGGCGAAGGGCCCGACCGACGGCGTGTCCTCGGTGGCGTACTCGCACAGCTCGAAGGCCTTCTCGATCAGGTCCTCGTTGCCCCAGGCGCCGACGACGCGGCGAAAGACCTCGCGGGCGCCCGCGGGCGCGATCAGCCGCGGCCGCGCGGGGTGCTCGGTGCCGGGCCAGCGATCGACGGGAACCGGCTGCTGGCGCGGCGCGTAGGTCAGCGCGTAGGCGTAGGGGACGAGGTCGAGGAAGTGGTCGGCGTGCAGGTGGGAGAGCACGACCGCGTCGACCTCCGTGTAGTCGCGAAAGCGCCGGAGCTTGCCGAAGACGCCGTTGCCGCAGTCGAGCAGCAGCGCCGTCCCCTCCGCCTCCAGCAGGTACCCGCTGCACGCGCCGTCGACGTCCTGCCACGACGGCGACTTGCCGAGCACGGTGACGCGCATCGCGCCGGAGGTTAGACCTCGCGGCATTCTTCATGCGATGCCCCTGACCCGACGGTTCGCTCTCACCGCCTCGGCGCTCCTCGCCGGCTTCGTGCTCGGGCCGGGTCTCATCGACGTGCTGCACCCGGACCCGCAGTCGGGTCTCGTACACGATCTGACGATCGCCGCGCTCGTCGTCATCCTCTTCCGCGACGGGCTCGAGGTCGAGGGAGAGCTGCTACGCAGCGAGTGGCGGCTGCCCCTCCGAAAGCTCGTCCTCGCCATGCCGCTGACCGGCGGACTCGTCGCCCTCGCCGGTCACGTGCTCCTCGGGCTCGAGTGGAAGCTCGCCGGCCTGCTCGGCGCGCTGCTCGCCTCGACCGACCCCGTCCTGTCCTCGGGGGTCGTGACCAACCCACGGGTGCCGCGGGTCCTGCGCCACTCGCTGAACCTCGAGTCGGGGCTGAACGACGGCCTCGCCCTGACCGCGGTGCTCGCCTTCTCCGCCGCGCTCAAGCCGAGCAAGGGCGGCTTCGAGCCCGTGACGTTCATCCTGCAGGACGTCGGCGTCGGCGTCCTTACCGGCGTTCTCGTGGCGTTCATCGCGTCGCGGGTGCTGCGCGGTCCGCTCGCGCGTTCGGCGCTGGCGGCGCTGCTCGTCGCCGCGGCCGCCTACGGGGTGGCGGCGCTCCCCCCGCACGGGAACGCGCTCATCGCCGTCTTCGTCTGCGCGATCACCTTCGGCCTCCTGCGCCCGGACGTGCAGGAGGCCGTCGAGCACCGCGCCGAGCAGATCGTCCAGGGCGTCGCGCCGGCGATCTTCTTCCTCTTCGGCACGCTGCTGACGCTCTCGGCGCTGGGCGGCGACGGCCTGGGGGCGCTGGCCATCGGCGTCGGCACGCTCGTGCTCATCCGCCCGGCGGCGATCTTCCTCGCCCTGACCGGCACGGGGCTCTCGCGGCGGGCGACCGCCTTCGTGGCGTGGTTCGGGCCGCGCGGGGTGGCGACCATGGCCTTCGGGGTCCTCGTGCTCTCCGAGGGGGTGCCCGGCGGCGAGCGGGTCTTCTACGTCGCCGCGCTCACCGTCGTCCTCTCCGTGTTCGCCCACGGCCTCAGCGACCCGGCGGGGGTGACGTGGATCTCCCGGGGCCAGGAGGAGCCCGAGGCCCCGCCCCGCGCCGCGGCCGAGCGAGTGCGCTGAGCCCGTCAGCCGGCGGCGAGGCCGGCCTGCTCCTCGGCGCTCGGAAACGCCCAGGCCAGGCGCGTGCGCTCCTGGCGGAACTCGAAGCGCATCTGCCGCGGCGGCGCGAGCCGCTCGGGGTGGTAGGGCCGAAACGTCACGCACGGCTCCTGCTCGGCCAGCGCGCACAGCGCGTGGCGGTGGAAGAAGCACTCCGTGCACGACACCTTCTGGCTCCTGGCGCGACCCATCCTCGAGCTGACCTCGTCTCGTTCGTCTCCGGCATGAAAGGGGATTCGCCGCCCGTCGTGCCGCGCTGGACCTCGGTGACGGCGATGTGAACATCCAAGCCGATCTCGCGCCCCACGACAAGGGGCGATTCCCGGAAAACGCAGGAACTTCCTTCGCGGGCGGAAAACGGCGTGGTTTGCAGGAGGTTCGCCCGAGGCGCGGCCATCTCTCCCGCTATTTGAGCGCTTTTCCGCGCGGCGGGGGAGGTGTTCGCGCAAGCGGCGCGGCGCGGTCGACCGACGGGGAGGGGACCGAGCAGGCGCGTGGCCACGAGCCGTCCTGGCGGGATGGGCGGGGGGGCTCCCTGAGTGCCGCGGGCGCTGGGCACACCCGCCCCTGCAAGGACCCGCCGCTCCACCTAGCGTGGGGTCGGTGCGCGTTCTGCTCACCGGGATCACGGGGTACGTGGGCGCCGCGCTGGCGCCGGCGCTCCGCGCCGCCGGCCACGAGGTCCGCGGGTTCGCCCGGGACCCCTCGCGCGTCGCGGACCGCGAGATCCCGACCGTGCGCGGCGACGCGGTCACCGGCGAGGGCCTGGCCGAGGCGATGGACGGCGTGGATGTCGCCTACCACCTCATCCACTCGATGGAGACGGCGGCCCCCGGCGACCCGTTCCCGGCCCGGGAGCGGCGGGCGGCCGAGCAGGTCGCGGCGGCCGCGCGCGCGGCCGGCGTGCGGCGGATCGTCTACCTCGGCGGGCTCGTGCCCGCCGGCCACGCCGCCTCCGAGCATCTCGGCTCGCGCCTCGCCGTCGAGGAGATCCTGCTCGGCGAGGTGCCCGACTCGGTCGCGCTGCGCGCCTCGATCGTCATCGGCGCCGGGTCGCGCTCCTTCCGCTTCCTCGTGCGCCTCGTCGAACGCCTGCCGGTCCTCGCCCTGCCCGCCTGGCACGCTCATCGCACGGCGCCGATCGACGGCCGGGACGTGATCGCCTACCTTGTGCGTGCCGCCGAGGTGCGCGAGGTGGGCGGGCGCTCGCTCGACATCGCCGGGCCGAGCGTCCTCTCCTACGGCGAGATCGTCGAGCGGATCGCCGAGATCATGCTCGTCGGGCGGCCCTCGGTGCGCCTGAAGCGGGTCAGCGCCACGCCGCTGGCGGCACCCGTGGCCGCCGCGCTCGCGGATGAGGATCCGGCGCTCATCGGCCCGCTCATGGCCGGACTGGAGACCGATCTGCTGCCGCGCGGCGAGTCCGCGCGCGAGCTGCTCGGGGTGCGCCTGCACTCCTTCACGGCCGCGGTCGAGCGCGCGCTGGCCGACTGGGAGCGGGTCGAGCCGCTGCGGGCGCGCTGAGCACGGCGGGTAGGGTCCCCGCCGCGCATGGGCAACGAGGTCCGCACCACCACGCAGATCGACGCGCCGCCTCAGGCGGTGTGGGACGTCGTCATGGACCCCGATCGCTTCGGCGACTGGGTGACCATTCACCGCGGTCTCAAGCACGTCTCCGACCAGCCGCTGCGGGAGGGCTCAACGCTCGAGCAGCGCCTGTGCCTGCGCGGGGTTCCGTTTACCGTTGAGTGGACCGTCGTCGAGCTCGACGAGCCGCGCCTCGTGGTCATGGAGGGCCGGGGGCCGGCACGGTCAAAGGCGATCACCCGGGACGAGCTGACGGAGAGGGACGGCGGGACCGCATTTGCCTACGTCAACGAGTTCAAGACGCCCTTGGGCCCGCTCGGAGCGGCGGCGAGCAAGGTGCTCGTCGGCGGCGTCTCCGAGCGCGAGGCCAAGGCTTCGCTCGCCCGGCTCAAGCAGTTGCTGGAAGGTTCCTGAGTCTCGTCACCTACGGGTTTCGCTATCGTCACCGTCACATCTGCATTTGACGGTCAGAGCGAAAGGCAGCACATGGCGGACTTTCTCGACACGAAGCTCAAGGAGATCGATGAGCGGCTCAAGGAGCTGCGACCCCTCGTCGAGGAGCACACGCGGCTCGAGGCGGCCCGCAACGCGATGGCGGGCTCGACCGGCTCGAGCGCCGCCGCCTCGGGCGGCGGCCGCCGCCGCGGGCCCGGACGCCCGCGCGGCTCGGGCGCGGGGCGCCGCGGCCGCCCGCGCGGCGGCAACACCCGCGCCAGGCAGGCGCTCGAGCTCGTGCGCGCCCAGCCGGGCGTCACCATCCGCGAGCTCGCCTCGGCGATGGACATCAAGCCGAACTACCTCGACCGCGTCCTGCCCCAGATGGAGAAGGAGGGCGAGGTCTCCCGCCGCGGCCAGGGCTGGCACGCGGCGGGCGGGGTCGCGGCAGCGGGAGAGTGACTGTCCGGCGGTTCTCGCCGACCGCTTGACTTACTCAGTGCGTCCCCCGCAGGTGGACTCCATGCCGTGAGGCGGCGAGCAGCTCGCAGGCTCAGACGAGCCCGAGCTGCTTGACCGCCTCTCGCTCATCCTTGAGCTCGCCCACCGTCTTGTCGATCCGCTCCCGCGAGAAGTCGCCGATCTCGAGGCCCTCGGCGAAGCTCCACTCGCCGCCGGAGAGCCTGACCGGGAAGGAGCAGACAAGCCCCTCCTCGACGCCGTAGGGGTTGCCGTCGGAGGGGACGGCCATCGAACGCAGGCGGTCGGCGCCGCTGACCCAGTCGCGCACGTGGTCGACCGCCGCGTTGGCGGCCGAGGCGGCGCTCGAGGCCCCGCGCGCCTCGATGATCTCCGCGCCGCGCTTGCCCACGCGCGGGATGTACTCCTCCGCATACCAGGTCTCGTCGACCTGCTCCGATGCCTTCTCGCCCTTCACCTTGGCGTTGAACAGGTCGGGATACATGGTGGGTGAGTGGTTGCCCCACACGCACAGGTCCTCGATGTCCCCCACGCCGACCTCGAGCTTCTGGGCGAGCTGGGCCACGGCGCGGTTCTCGTCCAGGCGCGTCATCGCCGTGAAGCGCTCCGCCGGGATGTCCCCCGCCGCGGTGCGGGCGATCAGGCAGTTGGTGTTGGCCGGGTTGCCGACGACGAGCACGCGCACGTCGTCGGCCGCGCCGGCGTTCAGGGCCTCGCCCTGGGGCCCGAAGATCTTGCCGTTGGCCTCGAGCAGATCGGCGCGCTCCATGCCCTTCGAGCGCGGGCGCGCGCCCACGAGCAGCGCCACGTTGACGCCGTCGAACGCCTGCTTGGCGTCGTCGTGGATGTCGACCGAGGCGAGCAGGGGGAAGGCGCAGTCGAACAGCTCGAGCGCCGTGCCCTCGGCCGCCTTGACCGCGTCGGGGATCTCCAGGAGCTTCAGCGCGACCGGGGTGTCGGGCCCGAGCAGCTGGCCCGAGGCGATGCGGAAGAGCAGGGCGTAGCCGATCTGGCCGGCGGCGCCGGTGACGGCGACGTTCACGGGTGAGTCAGGCACTCTGGTTCATCTCCTTCTGGAGGTTCTGGTCGATCGCGTCGAGGAACTCCTCGGTGGAGAGGAACTCCTGGTCCTTCCCGATGAGCAGCGCGAGGTCCTTGGTCATCTTCCCGCTCTCCACCGTGTCCACACAGACCCGCTCGAGGGTCTCGGCGAACTCGGTGACCTCGGGGGTGTCGTCCATCCGCCCGCGGTAGGCCAGGCCGCGCGTCCACGCGAAGATCGAGGCGATGGGGTTGGTCGAGGTCGCCTCGCCCTTCTGGTGGAGGCGGAAGTGGCGGGTGACGGTGCCGTGCGCGGCCTCGGCCTCCACGGTCTCGCCGTCGGGGGTCATGAGGACGGAGGTCATGAGGCCGAGCGAGCCGAAGCCCTGGGCCACGGTGTCGGACTGCACGTCGCCGTCGTAGTTCTTGCACGCCCACACGTAGCCGCCCTCCCACTTGAGCGCGGCGGCGACCATGTCGTCGATCAGGCGGTGCTCGTAGGTGAGATCCGCCTCCTCGAACTCCTCCTTGAACTCGGCCTCGAAGACCTCGGCGAAGAGGTCCTTGAAGCGCCCGTCGTAGGCCTTGAGGATCGTGTTCTTGGTCGACATGTACAGCGGGTAGCCGCGGTCGAGCGCGTAGCGCATGGAGGCGCGGGCGAAGTCGCGGATCGACTCGTCGAGGTTGTACATGGCCATCGCCACGCCGCCGCCGGGAAAGTCGAAGACGTCGATCTCCTGAGCCTCGGAGCCGTCCTCGGGGGTGAAGGTGAGGGTGAGCTTGCCCTTGCCCTTGACCACCATGTCCTCGGCGCGGTACTGGTCGCCGAAGGCGTGGCGGCCGATGATGATCGGCTCCGTCCAACCCGGCACGAGCCGCGGCACGTTCGAGATGACGATCGGCTCGCGGAAGATGACCCCGCCGAGGATGTTGCGGATCGTCCCGTTGGGCGAGCGGTACATGCGCTTGAGGTCGAACTCCTCGACGCGCGCCTCGTCGGGGGTGATCGTCGCGCACTTCACGCCGACGCCGTACTCCTTGATCGCGTTGGCGGCGTCGACCGTGACCTGGTCGTCGGTCTCGTCGCGCTTCTCGATCCCGAGGTCGAAGTACTTCAGCTCGATCTCCAGGTAGGGGAGGATGAGCTTCTCCTTGATGAACTCCCAGATGACATGGGTCATCTCGTCCCCGTCGAGCTCGACGACGGGCGTCTTCACCTTGATCTTGTCGGGCATGGTCACCGACTCTGCCACAACGGCGGGCGCGGTCCGGGTCTGACTCCGGCGAGGAGCGCCATCTCGCGCCATTTCCAGTAGCAGTCGGCGTCGTCGAAGCTGAGCGCGCGCAGCCAGCCGACCTGGGTCTCGACGTCGAGCAGGCGGTCGGACGGGTCCTCGTCCTCCAGCGGCTCGCCGATCGCGGCGAAGAACGCGAGGTGAAGCCGGCGGGTGGGCGAGGCCACGTGCTCGAAGTTCGCGAACAGGCCGCCGGACTCGAGCCGATCGAGCACCTCGGCGTAGAGGGCCCGCTTGCGCTCGTGCTCGAGGTGGTGGATGGCCATCGAGGAGACCACGGCGTCGAAGCGCCCGAGCGCCGGCAGCGGCTCCGCGAGGTCGTGCTCGATCAGGGTGACGCGTCGATCGCCCGTGAACCTTCGGCGGGCGCGCGCCAGCATGAGGCCGGAGAAGTCGAGGCCCGTCCCCTGCGTGCCCGGGCGGTCCCGGAGCAGCAGAGCGAGCAGGCGGCCGTCGCCGGTCCCGAGGTCGAGGATGCGGCCGGCCCCGCGCGGGACGAGATCGAGCAGGACGCTCTCGCCCTCGGCGCGGCGCGGGTACTCGTCCGCGCGCTCCAGGTAACGGTCCACGTGTTCGGCGCGCGACCATTCACCGGATGCCATCGGCTCAGTATCGCTCTTTAGACTTCTGCCCATGTCCGCCACCCACGAGGTCGCAAACCAGGTCCCGCCGCTCGAGGACTACGACGCCTTCGCCGAGAACCGCCCGCTCGTGGCCGCTCTGCACCGCGAGGGCGCCGGCTGGGCGGAGGAGGAGGCGCACGCCGTCGGGCGCCTGGCCGCGGATCCCGAGACGATCGCCTGGGGCTTTGACGCCAACCGCCACCCGCCCGAGCTGCGCACCCACGATCGCTACGGGAACCGGCTCGACGAGGTCGAGTTCCACCCGAGCTGGCACAAGCTCCTCTCCGCCGCCACCGCGCACGGGATCCACGCGCTCCCGTGGGCGGATCCCCAGCCGGGCGCGCACGCCGCCCGCGCCGCGATGTCGCTGACCTACGGCCAGGTCGAGGCCGGCCACGGCTGCCCGCTGACCATGACTTTCGCCGCCGTGCCCGTGCTGCGGGCGGAGCCGAGGATCGCCGCCGTCTGGGAGCCGAAGCTCACCGCCAGCGGCTACGACCCCGAGCTGCGGCCGGTGGCCGAGAAGGGCTCGGCGCTCTGCGGGATGGGGATGACGGAGAAGCAGGGCGGCTCCGACGTGCGCGCGAACACGACGCGCGCCGAGCCCGCGGGCGACGGCTGGCACGCGCTCACCGGCCACAAGTGGTTCTGCTCGGCGCCGATGTGCGACCTCTTCCTCGTGCTCGCCCAGGCACCCGAGGGGATCACGTGCTTCGCCCTTCCCCGCATCCTGCCCGACGGCGAGCGCAACGTCTTCCGCCTCCAGCGCCTGAAGGACAAGCTCGGCAACCGCTCGAACGCCTCGAGCGAGGTCGAGTTCCAGGGCACCCTGGCCCGGCGGGTGGGCGAGCCCGGCCGCGGGGTGCCGACGATCATCGAGATGGTCGGCCACACGCGCCTGGACTGCGCGCTGGGGACGAGCGCGCTCATGCGCGGCGCCGTCGCCCAGGCCACGCACCACGCCGCGCACCGCGCCGCCTTCGGGAAGCTCCTGATCGACCAGCCGCTGATGGAGCAGGTCCTCGCCGACCTCGCGATCGAGTCCGAGGCGGCCACGCTCTCGACGATGCGCCTCGCGCGCGCCTACGACGAGGGGGACACGCCGCTCATCCGCCTCGGCACCGCGGTCCTCAAGTACTGGATCTGCAAGCGCGGCCCGATGCTCGCCGCCGAGGCGCTCGAGACGCTCGGCGGCAACGGCTACGTGGAGGACTCGGGAATGCCGCGGATCTACCGCGAGATGCCGGTTAACTCGGTGTGGGAGGGATCGGGGAACGTCATGTGCCTCGACGTCCTGCGCGCGCTCGCTCGCTCCCCGGAGCTGCTCGAGGCCTACTTCGCCGAGGTGCAGGAGGCACGCGGCGCCGACGCGCGGCTCGACGCCTTCGTCGACGCGACGCTCGCCGAGTTCTCCGAGCCCGAGGGGCTCGAGCGCCGGGCGCGGCGGATCGTCGAGCGCCTGGCGCTCGCGCTCCAGGGGTCCCTGATGGTGCGCTTCGGACTGCCGGCCAGCGCCGACGCGTTCTGCGCGGCGCGGCTCGCGGGGGACGCCGGCCTCGCCTTCGGCACCGTGCCGGCGGGCATCGACGCCCGCGCGATCGTCGAGCACCACCGCCCGCTCGCGGCCTGAGCCGAGGAGCGCCGGGCCGGCCGCTCAACGTTCCCGCACTTGTGGTCCCCTGACGCCCTCAACTGCGCATCGCCCCCAGACGGTGGTCCGGGCGCGAGCGGCGGCGGGCGCGGCGCTAACCCCTGAAGCCGACCTGACCCACCGCGCCGACGAGGTTCTCGCAGTTCACGCAGCCGACGCAGCCGACGCAGCCCGAGCACCCGGCGCAGGCCACGCAGCCGACGCAGCCCGCGCACCAGAGGCACAGGAGCGAGGCGACGCAGCCCGCGATCCCCACCGAGCCGAGGGTCCCCGCCGAGCCCGCGACGCCCACCGAGCCAGCCGTACCCACCGAGCCGGCCGTGGCCACCGAGGAATGGGTGAGGACCGACCCCGCCGTCGCCACCGAGCGCGTCGTGGCCACGGAGCCGGCCGTCGCCACGGAGTCGCGCGTGACCAGCGAGTCCTCGAAGGGCTCCATCCTCAAGCCGGGACCCCGTACAGCGCGCCGTACTTGCCGGTCAGGTAGTCGAGGTACGGACCGGCGTCGAGCGGTCCGCCCGCGACGTGCGCGAGCGTCTCGGCCGGCGTGCGGGTGCGTCCGTGGCGGTAGATCCGCTCGGTCAGCCACGCCCGGATGCCGGCGAAGTCCCCCGCCGCCACCTCCTCCCACACGCCCGGCCGCTCGCCCTCGAGCCGCGCCCAGATCTGCGCGGCCATGACGTTGCCGAGCAGGTAGGTGGGGAAGTAGCCGAGCATCCCCTCCGACCAGTGCACGTCCTGGAGGACCCCGCGCACGTCGTCCGGCACCTCGATCCCCAGGTACTCGCGGTACTTCGCGTTCCACGCCTCGGGGAGGTCGGCGAGCTCGAGCGTGCCGTCGAGCATCACCTGCTCGAGCTCCCAGCGGATGATCACGTGCAGCGGGTAGGTCGCCTCGTCGGCCTCGAAGCGGATGAGCGAGGGCCGCACCCGGTTGATCCCGGCGTAGAGCGCGTCGGCGTCGATGCCGGCGAGCGGGCCGGGGAAGGCCTCGGCGAGCAGCGGCATGACCCAGCCGCAGAACGCGCGCGAGCGCCCGACGACGTTCTCCCACAGCCGGCTCTGGGACTCGTGCAGCCCGAGCGAGACCCCGCCCTGCAACGGCGTGCGCTCGAGCGCGGGGTCAGACCCGGCCTCGTACAGACCGTGCCCCGTCTCGTGCAGGCCCGAGTAGAGCGCCATGAGGAAGGAGTCCTCGTCGAAGCGCGTCGTGATGCGGATGTCCTCCGAGCCGAGCGAGGCGGCGAAGGGATGGACCGCGGTGTCCAGGCGCCAGGCGCTCGGCTCGAAGCCGACGCGCTCGAGGACCCGGGTGAGCACCTGCCGCTGCCGCGCCGGCGGGTAGTCGCCGGTGAGGAAGGCGTCCTCGACGCGGTCCGCGCGCTCGGCGATCTCCGCCAGGAAGGGGACGAGCGTCTCCCGCACCTGCGCGAAGACCGTCGCGACGGTCGCGTTGTCGGTCCCCGGCTCGAAGTCGTCGAGCAGCGCGTCGTAGGGGTCGGCGGCCTCGGGGAAGCACGCGGCGTAGGCGCGGCGGAGCTCGACGAGCCGCGCCAGATGCGGCCGGAAGACCTCCCACTCGCCCTCCTCGCGCGCGCGCGCCCAAGCCTCGTAGCCCAGCGCGGAGACGCGCGCGAGCTCGGCCTTCAGCTCCCCCGGCACCTTCGTCTCCTTCTCGAAGTCCCGCTGGGCGACCCGCACGAGGCTCGCGGCGAAGCCGTCGGGGTCGGCGCCGTTCAGCTCCGCCCGCGCGGCCTCGAGCAGCGCCGCGGTTTCGGGCGATGTGAAGCGCTCGTGGGCCAGGGCCTCGAGCGTGCCCATCGCCTCCGCCCGGGCGGGCGCGCCGCGCGCGGGCATCGTCACCTGCTGGTCCCACATGAGCCCCATCGCCACGGCGTGGAGATCGTGGACCTGGGCCAGGCGCTCCCGGAGCGCGTCGAGAGCGGGCGGCATGAGCTGTGCGACCATAGCTTTCACGTCGATGCTCCGCCGCACCGGCTCCATCAAGCTCGCCACGATCCTCGGCATCCGCGTGGGGGTGGACGCGAGCTGGTTCATCGTGCTCGCGCTCGTCATGTACGCGCTCTCCTCGTCGTTCAGGCGCACGCTCGCGAGCTCGGACACCGTCGCCTACCTGACGGCGGTCGCCAGCGCGCTGCTCTTCTTCGCCTCGATCGTCCTGCACGAGCTCGGGCACGCCGTCGCCGCCCGGCGGGAGGGCATCACGACGGCGCGGATCGACCTGTGGTTCTTCGGCGGGCTCGCGCGCCTCTCGCGGGACTCGCGGACGCCGGGGGAGGAGGCGCGGATCGCCGCCGCCGGCCCCGTCGTGACGCTCATCATCGTCCTCCTCTGCGGCGGCGCGGTACTGCTCGCCGCCGGCCCGCACGACTACCTCGACACCACGGGCTTCCACCACGAGGGGGCCGTCACCCCGCTGCTCCTGCTGCTCACCTGGGTCGGCTCGATCAACGTCGTGCTCCTGCTCTTCAACCTCATCCCCGCCTACCCGCTCGACGGCGGGCGCCTCGCGCGGGCGCTCATCTGGCGGCTGACGGGGGATCGCGGGCGGGCCACGCGCGCCGCCGCGCGCGTCGGCCAGCTCTTCGCCTACTTGATGATCGGCTACGGGCTCGTGCTGCTCGCGAGCGGCGCGATCGGCGGGCTCTACCTGATCGTGCTCGGCTTCCTCTTCGGCTCCTCGGCCCGGGCGGCGATCCTCCAGAGCGCCGCCGCCGACCGCATGGGACAGGTCCGCGTGGCCGACATCATGGACCCGGAGCCGGTCTCCGTGCCCGCCGAGCTGTCGCTCGAGCACGCCAAGGAGGACTACTTCCTGCGCTACGGCTGGAGCTGGTTCCCCGTCGTCGACCCCGCCGGGCGCCTCGTCGGGCTCCTGCGGGAGGACAGCGCGCGCGGGGGCGGGCCCGACCCGGTGTCCTCGGCCATGGCGGTGCCGGACGGCTGGCGCGTGGGAACCGACCGCTCCCTTGACGAGCTCATGAGCTCCGAGCCGCTGCACCGGCTGGGCGGGCTCGTCGCGGTCGACCCCGAGGGCCGCGTGTGCGGGGTCGTCACCCTCGGACAGGTGCGCCGCGCGATCGCCGGCGCCCTCAGACCCCCGTTCTCGTGAGCTCCCGGCGACTCTGCTCCTCCCCGCCCTGCTCGTGCTGCCCGCGGCCGCCGCCGCCGATAGCTCGGTCACCGCCAGCACCCGCGTGACGCTCATCCACGCCGGGCTGACCGCACGCCCGAACCCGCACCCAGCCGCGGGGCCGGAGACCTACCGCTTCTACGGCTTCCCGACCGCAAGCCGATCTACGTGGGCAAGGCGCAGCGCGCCTGCGGCAAGCTCACCCGCCGCGTCCCGCTCATCCCCTACGGCACGCGGGTCCGCCTCGGCACCTGGAAGATCTACTCCTCCAACCGCAGGCGCTACGCGAAGCGCTCGACGCTGCTCATCTACCCCTTCGAGATCTTCCGGACCGTTCATCTCTAGGCGGCCCCCGGGCGGTCCCGGCGCGAGGGCACCGGCCCCGACCCCGGTTCCTTTGTAAGAATCGGGACCGTGCCCGCCCACGAAGTGCTCATCATCGGCGCCGGGCTCGCGGGTCAGCGCGCGGCCACGGCCGCCGCCGACGCGGGCGCGACGGTCGGGATCATCTCGAAGGTCCACCCCGTCCGCTCGCACTCCGTGGCCGCCGCGGGCGGCATCAACGGGGCGATCAACCCCGAGGACTCGTGGGAGTCCCACGCCTTCGACACGGTCAAGGGCTCGGACTACCTGGGCGATCAGGACGCGATCGAGGTCATGTGCCGCGAGGCGCCCGAGGAGATCATCCACCTCGAGCACATCGGGGTCACCTTCCACCGCAATGAGACGGGCCACTTCGACCTGCGCGCCTTCGGCGGCGCCTCGATGAAGCGCACGGCCTACGTGGCCGACATCACCGGCCAGGCCATCCTGCACGTGCTCTACGAGCAGCTCATGAAGTACCACGAGACCGTCGACCGCTACGAGGAGTGGTTCGTCACGACGCTCCTGCGCGACGAGCACGGCGCCTGCGTCGGCTGCGTGGCGCGCGACGTCCGCCACGGCAACCTCGAGGTCTTCCGGGCCAAGAACGTCATCCTCGCCTGCGGCGGCTGCGGCCAGGCCTTCCACCCGACGACCAACGGGCTGATCGTCACGGGGGACGGGATCGCCCAGGCCTACCGCATCGGCGCGCCGCTCATGGACATGGAGATGGTCCAGTACCACCCGACGACGCTGGCCGAGAACGGCTTCCTCATTACCGAGGGCGCCCGCGGCGAGGGCGCTCAGCTCTTCAACAAGGACGGCGACCGGTTCATGGAGACCTACGCGCCGAACAAGCTCGAGCTCGCCTCCCGCGACGTGGTCTCGCGCGCCGAGCAGACCGAGATCAACGAGGGCCGCGGCTTCGAGGACGGGACGCTCGCGCTCGACATCACGAAGGTCGACCGCAAGCGCGTGCTCGAGGCGCTGCGTGAGATCGTCAACATCGGCAAGGACTTCGCGGGCGTCGACATCACGCGCGAGCCCATCCACATCAAGCCCGGGATGCACTACATCATGGGGGGCGTGAAGACCGACATCCACGGCGCGACGGAGATCCCCGGCCTCTACGCGGCGGGCGAGGTCGCCTGCGTCTCGGTCCACGGCGGCAACCGCCTCGGGGCCAACTCCCTGCTCGACACGCTCATCTTCGGCCGCCGCTCGGGCGAGCACGCCGCCGCGCGCGCCGCCGGGATGCCGATGCCCGAGGTCGCCGGCGGCCTCGTCGCCGAGGAGGAGCAGAAGATCGAGGCGATCATCGCCCGGGAGAAGGGCGGGCGCCGCGTCTCGGAGATCAAGCGGGAGCTCGGCGAGACGATGAACCGCTACGTGGCCGTCTACCGCGACGCCGAGGGCCTGGCCAAGGCGCACGAGATCATCCGACGCCTCAAGGAGGAGTCCGAGGCCGCCCACATCGACGACCGGGGCACGGTCTTCAACCAGGACGTGCTCGGCGCGCTCGAGCTCGGGTACATGCTCGACTGCGCCGAGGCGATCGTCACCGGCGCCGAGGAGCGCAAGGAGTCCCGCGGCGCCCAGTACCGCACGGACTTCCCCGAGCGCAACGACGACGACTGGCTGAAGCACATCGACCTCTCCGTGAACGGCGGCGACGCCCCGAAGGTCACCTACTCGCCGATCACGATGACCCGCTGGGAGCCCGAGGAGCGCAAGTACTGATGCCGGAGTTCACGCTGAAGATCCGCCGCTTCCTGCCCGAGACCGGCGCGCCCGCCTACTGGGAGGAGTTCGGCGTCGAGCTCGAGGGCCACCAGTCCGTGCTCGAGGGGATCCTCCAAGCCCGGGGCGAGCAGGACGGCTCGCTGGGCATCCGCTGCTCCTGCCGCGGCGCCATCTGCGGCTCCTGCGGCGTGATGATCAACGGCAAGGCCGGCCTGGCCTGCCACACGCACATCGAGAAGGCCGCGCAGGACGCCGGCGGTGAGGCGATCGAGGTCGCCCCCTTCAACAACATGCCGGTGATCAAGGACCTGATCGTCGACATGGACGCCGTGCACTGGAAGAAGCAGGAGCGCGTCACGCCCTGGCTCATCAACAAGGAGCCGATCCCCGAGCGCGAGTACGTCGTGCCCCACGAGAACATGGTCGACGTCACGCAGTCGATGGCCTGCATCCAGTGCGGCTGCTGCAACGCCGCCTGCCTCTCGATGGAGGTCGACCCCCTGTTCGTCGGCCCGGCCGCCCTGGCCAAGGCCTACCGCTTCGTCGGCGACCCCCGCGACGACGAGCATTACGAGCGCCTGGAGGACCTCGCCGAGGACCCCCACGGCATGTACGACTGCACGCACTGCTTCTCGTGCATCGACGCCTGCCCGAAGGGCGTCGAGCCGATGAACCAGATCATGCGCCTGCGCCGCCGCGCCGGCGACCACGAGATCGACGACCGCAACAACGGCCACCGGCACGAGATGGCCTTCGTGGACAACATCAAGAAGAACGGCCTGCTGCACGAGGCCGACCTCCTGCCCGACTCCTACGGCGGCAAGTTCCATCCCCGCGCCGTGCCGATCCTCCTCGGCTCGCTGCCCGTCGTGGCCCGCGCGCTCATCCGCCGCAAGATGACCCCGGGCAAGGCGCTCCTGCACCCGCACCGCAAGCAGTTCAAGGACCTGAAGGACTACTTCGAGAAGATCGAGGGCCGCGAGAAGCGCGTCGAGCTGAACCTCTACGTCTCGGGCTACGAGGACGTCGAGGGCTCGGAGGAGGAGCAGCCCGTCGCCGCGGGCTCGGACGCCGCGGGAGCAAGCGCGCCGGGGTCTGACCCCAACTCCACGAGCGACGGTGGGGAGGTGGGCGGATGAAGGTCGCCTACTGGCCGGGCTGCGTCTCGCGCGGCTTCACCCCCGAGCTCCACGGCTCGATGGCCGCCGTCGCGCCCCTCCTCGACCTCGAGCTGGTCGAGCTCGACCGCGCCTGCTGCACGGGCGCCGGGGTCATCGCCGAGCACAACCAGGAGCTGGCCGACACGCTGAACGCCCGCACCTTCGCGCTCGCCCAGCAGGTCGAGGGCGCCGAGCTCATGATGAACATCTGCTCGACCTGCCAGGGGGCGCAGGCCGAGTGCCAGGAGCGCCTGGACGCGAACTCCGAGTACCGCGAGCACGTCAACGGCAACCTCTCAGGCGAGGGCCTCTCCTACGAGAAGGGCCTGACGAACAAGAACTTCCTCTGGCTGCTGGTCGAGGAGATCGGACTCGACGTGCTGCGCGCGAAGGTCCGGCGCCCGCTCGAGGGCCTGCGCGTGGGCCCGTTCTACGGCTGCTACATCGTGCGCCCCAACGAGCGCCTCGGCATCTCCCACGAGCGCCCGCGCGACAAGTACCTCCACCAGGTGATCGAGGCGCTCGGCGGCACCGTCATCGACTACGCCGGCGTCTATCGCTGCTGCGGCTTCCCGATCATCACGATGAACCAGGAGGCGTCCCTCAAGCAGGCCGGCCGCCATCTGGGTGACGCGATCGACGCCGACGCCGACTGCCTGGTCGTGCCCTGCCCGCTGTGCCACCTGAACCTCGATCTCCAGCAGCCACTGGCCCAGAAGGCCGTCGGGCGCCCGCTCTCGATGCCGGTGCTCCACCTCCCCCAGCTCGTCGGCTTAGCCCTCGGCCTCGAGCCCAAGGAGCTCGGGATGGACCGGCACATCGTGAAGCCCACGGCGGTCGTCGACTGGACGACGTCGGTCGTCGGGTCGGTCGGCGCGCCCGCGTAGGACCCGCCGCCCCGCGCGGGGCGCTTGAGTTTCCGGAGCGCTCCGCCGATACCGGCCGCGTGATCGAGCCCCGGGCCCCGGCCCGGCTCGAGCAGCGCGCCCTCGCCGGGCGGCGCGCTTAGGCCGGAGCCGCTCGAGCGCGCCGCCGAGGATCGCTCGCGGGCGTCTTCGCGGCGTTCATCGGGCTCGTCTGGCTCCTGGCCTTCGCGCTGGATATCGGCGTGCTCACGGGGGACAACGGCGAGCTCGCGCTCGCGCCGAACACCGCGATCGGGCTTGGCTGGGGGGCTTGCCGTGCTCGCGGCGCGACCCCGCGAACGGCGGCCGTCCCCGCCGTTCCTCGCCCTCGCCGGGCTGACCGGACTGATCGGCCTCCTCACGGTCGTCGAGACGCCCTCCTTCCTCACCCACCCGAGCGCATGGCGTTAAACACGGCGGTCTCCCTGACCGGGCTCGGCGGCGCGCTCATCGCCCAGGCCTACGGCCGGGTCCGGCTCGTCTCGCTCGCGATCCTCGTCTTCCTCGTCGTCGCCGTGATCGCCCTGCTCGGCTACGTCGCTCCCGCCGCGGCGTGAGGACGCCCGCCGCCGCTACCGGCGCGGCGGCCGCCAGCAGGCGAGCACGTCGGTGAGCTGGCCCCAGTCCACGGGCGGCGGATCGAGCGGGCCCGGCGCCGGGCCGCCGGCGCGCATGCCGTCGAGCAGCAGCGCCAGGTATCGCCGCCACAGGCCCGGGGCGACGGACTCCGAGGCGTCGACCACGCTGCCGAGCATCATCTGCAGGAACGGCATGTCCTGTGGGGCGAAATCGGCGCGCAGGACGCCCGCCTCCTGCGCCCGCACGAAGATCTGCCCGACGAGCGGCCGCATGCCGTCCCGGATCCGCGTGACGCGCGCGTGGCGCCCGTCGGCGCCGAGCAGGACCTCCTTGAGGCCGCGGTCGGCGGCCTGGAGCGCGATCGAGCTCTCGAGGAAGCTCTTGAGCGCCGCCCACGGGTCCTCGCGCGCCAGCGCCTCGCGCGCCAGGCCGAGAACCTCCTCCACGCGCTCCTCGAACAGCGCGTCGATCAGCGCCTCGCGGCTGCCGAAGCGCCGGTAGGCGGTACCGACGCCGACGCCGGCGCGCTCGGCGATGTCGTCGAGGCTCACTCCGAGGCCACGCTCGGCGAACAGAGCGCGCGCCGCGTCGAGGAGCAGGCGGCGGTTGCGCTCGGCGTCGGCGCGAAGGGGACGATCCGTGATCTGCATCACTTGAGAGTGTAAAGAAGTGGAGAACAAGTCTCCGCTTGTGCTAGGGTGCCGCGCGGAAGTTGAGAATAGTCCTCCGTTTAGACCGGGAGCACCTCCGCATGGATACCACGAACCCCCATCACGAGCGCCGCTGGCTCATCCTCGGCGTGCTCGGCCTCGCCCAGCTCATGGTCGTGCTCGACGCGACGATCGTCAACATCGCCCTGCCCTCGGCCCAGAAGGCGCTGCACTTCTCCGACGACAACCGCCAGTGGATCGTCACCGCCTACGCGCTCTCCTTCGGCTCGCTGCTCCTGCTCGGCGGGCGCATCTCCGACCTCTTCGGGCGCAAGTGGACGTTCATGGCCGGGCTCGCCGGCTTTGCCCTGGCCTCCGCGCTCGGCGGGCTCGCGCAGTCCTTCGGGATGCTCGTGGCCGCCCGCGTCCTGCAGGGTGCGTTCGGGGCGATCCTCGCGCCCGCCGCGCTCTCGCTCATCGCCACGACGTTCACCGAGCCGAGCGAGCGCGGCAAGGCGTTCGGCATCTTCGGCGCCCTCGCGGGCAGCGGCGCCGCCGTCGGGCTCCTGCTCGGCGGCTTTCTCACCGAGTACCTCTCCTGGCGCTGGTGCCTCTACGTGAACCTCGTCTTCGCCGGGGTCGCGCTCACGGGCGCCGCCTCCCTCATCACGAACGTCGGGCAACCCGACCGTCCGCGGCTCGACATCCCGGGCACGCTCGTGGCCTCGACCGGGCTCTTCTCGCTCGTCTACGGGTTCTCGCACGCCGAGACCGCGAGCTGGACCGACCCGGTGACGCTCGCGTTCCTCGGGGCCGCCGTCGTCCTGCTCGCGGGGTTCGTGGCCATCGAGCGTCGCGTCGCCCACCCGCTGCTGCCCCTGCACGTCGTGCTCGATCGCGATCGCGGCGGCTCCTACCTGGCCATCGCCATGTCGGCGATCGCGATCTTCGCGGTCTTCCTCTTCCTCACCTATTACCTGCAGCGCAACCTCGGCTACTCGCCGGTGACGGCCGGGCTCGCGTTCCTGCCCATGGTCGGCGGGATCGTCATCTCCTCGACCTCGGCCAACATCCGGCTCCTGCCTCGCTTCGGCGCGCGCCCGCTCGTGCCCACGGGGATGGTCCTCGGGGCGGCCGGGATGCTCTACCTGACCGGGCTCGGGCCGCACTCCGCCTACGCGAGCCACATCCTGCCCGCGCTCATCGTCATGGGCCTCGGCTTCGGGCTCATCTTCGCTCCCTCGATCGCCACGGCGACGCTCGGCGTGCAGGACTCGGACTCCGGCATCGCCTCGGCCATGGTCAACACGAGCCAGCAGGTCGGGGGCTCGATCGGCACGGCGCTCCTGTCGACCCTCGCCGTGAGCGCGACCAAGAGCGTCATCGCCGGAGCGGGCGGGGCCGGACGGCCGAGCCAGGAGCTCATCGCCCGGGCGGCCGTCCACGGCTACACCACGGCGTTCTACGTCTCCGCGGCGATCTTCGCCGTAGGCTCGATCGTCGCCGCGTCCCTCCTGCGCCCGAATGAGCGCCGCGCCGCGCGCTCCCGCCTCAGAACCTCAGTGCCCCGCAGGGGCGAAGGCCGGGTCGTGCTCGTGCTCGCGGAAGAAGCGCACGAGCGCGGGGGCGTAGTCCGGCAGGCGCGGGCAGATGACGCCGTGGCGCGCGAGCAGGGCCTCGGCCTGGCGCGTGTCGAAGCGCACGCTGTGGTTCAGGTAGACGATCGACTCCCGCGGCGTGCCGCCGAAGGCAGCGCGCATCGCCGGTAGGCGGAGGGACTGCTCGATCAGCTTCGCCGGCGCCCGGTAGGAGGTGCCCCGGCCCGCGTACTCGCGGGCGAGGATCTCCGTCAGCTCGCGGGAGGAGACCGGGTCGGGGTCGACGAGGTGGAGCGTCAGGCCGGTGGCCGCCCGGTCCCCCCCGCCGGCGAGCAGCGCGTCGATGACGAAATCGACGGGAACGACGTTGAACGCCGCGTCCGCACGGCCGATCTGGGGTAGGGGACCGTGCCCGCCGCGGGCGATCAGGCGCAGGATGTAGTACGGGCCGTCGAACTTCTGGGTCTCGCCCGTGCGGGAGTCGCCGACGACGATGGCCGGGCGGTAGATCGTCGCCGGGATCCGGCCCATCCGCTCCCTGACCCACAGCTCGGCCTGGTACTTGGTCGACTCGTAGTGGTTCTTCCACTCCTGCCCGAAGACGAGTTCGTGCTCGTAGACGACGCCGTGCCGGCGACCGGCGACGAAGGCGGTCGAGACGTAGTTCAGGCGCTCGAGGCGATCGCATTCCTCGCACAGGTCGAGCACATTGCCGGTGCCCTCGACGTTCACGCGCTGGGCGGTCTCGAGCGGCACGGAGAGGTCGTAGATCGCCGCGAGGTGGTGCACGACGCCGACCTCGGCGCGCAGGCGGCGAGCGACGCCCCCCTCGAGGCCGAGTCCGCGCTCCCCGATGTCCCCGGGGAGGACCTCGATCCGCTCCTCGTCGATGGCGCCCGCGACCGCGCGGGCGCGCTTCGCCATCCGGGGCTCGACGAGGGCCGCAAGCCTCAGCTCGGGATCGCCGGCGAGCAGCCGCCGCGCGAGGCGGGTGCCGAGGAAGCCCGGGAAGCCGGTGAGGAGATGGAGGGCCACGCGGCCGAGGAGTGTGGCAGCACCCTGAGGGTCAGCGTTCGAATCTCCTCGTCAGCGCGCCGCGCACGAGGCTTCGCCAGTTCCGGCGCGGCGGCTCGGCCGTCACCTCGGAGCGGCTCGGTAGGCGCCCGGCGGCACGGGCCGCGGCGACGCAGCGCATGTGCGCGTGGCGTCGGCGGGCGCCGTTGCCCTCGGGCGTGACGAGCGCGTGGGCGGTCATGGCCGGAAAGCGCGCGCCGCAGAACGGGCAGGTGTACGTCGCGGGCTTCGCGCTCTGCGCGCGGCGCAGCTCGTACCAGGCGGCCGGCGCGAGCCCGGCCATGCGCTACGCCGCGGCGGCGCGCGGCCCGAGCAGCCCGCGCTCGATCAGGAGCTCGGCGAGCTGCACGGTGTTGGTCGCCGCACCCTTGCGCAGGTTGTCCCCGACGACCCACAGGTTGAGCGTGCGCGGGTTCGAGTCGTCGCGGCGGATCCGCCCGACGAACACCTCGTCGCGGCCCGCGGCCTCGCGGGCGAGCGGATAGACGCCCGCCGCCGGGTCGTCCCGCACCTCGATCCCCGGGAAGCGCACGAGCAGCGCCCGGCAGTCCTCCGGCGCGAGCTCCGCCCGCGTCTCGACGTTCAGCGCCTCGGAGTGGGAGACGAGCACGGGCACGCGCACGCACGTCGCGGTGATGCGCAGCGCCGGCAGCCCGAGGATCTTCCGCGCCTCCCCCATCACCTTGCGCTCCTCGGTCGTGTAGTCGTCGCCGTCCTTGAAGGACTCGACCTGGGGCAGCACGTTGAAGGCGATCGGGTGGGGATAGACGGACGGAGGCGGCGGCTCCGCGTCCTCGAGCAGCGCCCGGGCCTGGGCCTTCAGCTCGCTCACCGCCGCCACGCCGGTCCCCGAGACCGACTGGTAGCTCGAGAGCACGACCCGCTCCAGCCCGGCGGCGTCGTGGATCGCCTTGAGCGGCAGCAGGGCGGCCATGACCGTGCAGTTCGGGTTGGCGATGATCCCGGTGTGGGAGTCGAGCGCCTCGGGATTGACCTCGGCGACGACGAGCGGCACGTCGGGGTTCATCCGCCAGGCCGAGGAGTTGTCGACGACGACCGCGCCGCGCGCGGCGAACTTCGGCGCCCACTCGCCGGAGACCGCCGAGCCGGCGGAGAAGAGCGCCAGGTCGAAGCCGTCGATCGCCCCCTCGGCGAGCTCGACCACCCGGCGGGCGCCGAGCTCCCGACCCGCCGAGCGCGCCGAGGCGAAAGGCACGACCTCGGCGCCATCCGCGGCGAGCTCGCGCGTGTCGAGGAGCTGCAGGATGTTCTGCCCGACGGCGCCGGTGGCGCCGACGACGGCGACGCGCAGCGGGCTCACCCCGCGACCCCGAACGGCCGCTCGGCCTGGATCGCGTCCTGCCCGAGCGCGAAGGCGGCGTGCAGCTCGCGCACGGCCTCCCGCACGTGCTCGGCGCGGATGACGCAGGAGATCTTGATCGGCGAGGTCGAGATCATCTCGATGTTGATCCCCGCCTCCCCGAGCGTGCGGAAGACGGTGGCGGCGACGCCCGGATGGGACTTCATCCCCGCGCCGACGATCGAGACCTTCCCCATCCCGGAGTCCGTCTGCAGATCGGCGGCGACGGTGCCGAGCATGGGCTCGAGCGTGGCCCGGGCGACGCCGAGGTCGTCGGCCGGGACGGTGAAGGAGATCTCCGCCCGCGCCTCGGAGGAGACCGGCTCGTTCTGCACGATCATGTCGACGTTGACGCCCGCCTCCGCCAGCGAGGTGAAGATCTCACCCGCCACGCCGGGCTCGTCGGGCACGCCGACGAGCGTGACGCGAGCCTCCTCGGTCGAGTGGGTGACGGCGGTGATGAGCGGGTGCTCCATCGTTTCCTCCTCGCTCACGATAAGCGTTCCCGGCCGGTCGTCGAAGGAGGAGCGGCAGTGGATCCGCACCCCGTGGTTGCGCGCGTACTCGACCGAGCGGAGCTGCAGCACGCGCGCGCCCGAGGAGGCCATCTCGAGGATCTCCTCGAAGGAGACGAACGGCAGCTTGCGCGCGCCGGGCACGACGCGCGGGTCGGCGGTGAAGACGCCCGCGACGTCGGTGTAGATCTCGCACACCTCGGCCTCGAGCGCAGCGGCGAGGGCGACCGCCGTGGTGTCCGAGCCACCGCGGCCGAGCGTCGTCACGTCCTTGGCCGTCGAGACGCCCTGGAACCCGGCCACGAGCACGACGGCGCCGCCCGCGAGGCCCTCGCGGATGCGGTCGGCGCGCACGTCGAGGATCCGCGCCCTGGTGTGGGAGGTGTCGGTGACGATGCCCGCCTGCGAGCCCGTGAGGGAGATGGCCCGGTGGCCGAGATCGTTGATCGCCATCGCGCACAGCGCGCAGGACTGCCGCTCGCCCGTGGAGAGGAGCATGTCCATCTCCCGCGGATCGGGGGCCGGGGAGACCTCCTCAGCCATCGCGATCAGCTCGTCGGTCGTCTTGCCCCGGGCAGAGAGGACGGCGATCACGTCGTAGCCCTCCTCCCGGCGCGCGACGATCCGCCGCGCGGCCCGGCGCAGACGCTCGGCGTCGGCCACCGAGGTGCCGCCGAACTTCATGACGATCGTCCCGCCCACGGGGCGGAGGTTAGGCCGAGGCGCGCGCGCCGCCGCCCACCGCTACCCGAGCCGCCGCGCGATTGCGGCCAGCGCGTGCTCGGCCAGCCGCGTGCGGTGGAGATGAGCGTCGAAGTAGGCGCGCGCGGCGGTCCCGATCCGGCGCCGCCGGTGCTCGTCGGCGACGAGCGAGGCGCAGACCTCGACCAGATCGGAGAGGTCGGGGGCGAAGTACACGAGGTCTCTCCCGTCCACGAGGTCCACCGGCAGCCGGGTGGTGGGGCGGGGCCGCACGACGCAGGCCCCGATCGCCAGGTACTCCACGAGGCGATGGCAGAGATCGCCGTTGCCCCTCAGGTCGAGACAGACTCCTGCGCCGGCCGCTTCGTGCAGGTACGCGCCGTAGCCCGCGAGGCGGACGTCGCCCTCGAACCCGAACCGGTCCTGCTCGCGCAGGAGCCCCACCGCCTCGCGTCGCATGTCGCTCGCGTAGGCGAGGCTGAAGCGGCCGTAGACGTCGAAGCGCGGCGGTCTGGCTGCCCGGCGGCGGGCGCCGGGCAGCAGACGGTAGAAGCGCTCGCGCGAGGGCACGTAGCCGCCGGGCACGACGTGCTCGAGGCCGTAGCCCTCACGCCGGAACTGGAACTTGAGCACGAGGTCGAAGGCGCCGGCCACCTCTTCGAGCAGCCGCTCGTAGTCGGAGTAGTCGATCGCCACGCGGAGGACCGACCCATTCCGCGACGCCTCGAATCCCACGACGCCCTCGTGGCGCTGGGCCAGCTCCGTGCGGCGGAGCGGCGCAACCGCGGCGAGCTCGGTGGCGAGGCCGTCGACCCAGATGCCCGCGCGGTCCCACTGGTAGGCGGCGGGCCAGGCGAGCTCGATTCCGGCCAGGTCGAGGCCGGGCGCGGGCGGGACCCGGGCCGGGCGGGCGATGGCCCCGGCGGCGTCCCGCCAGCCGAACTTCACGCGCCCGCCGGCGTGGTCGCCCAGCGAAGCACCGCGGAGACCGGCCGGACGCGATCTCCGAGCGAGTCGCGGAGCCAGGCTGCGTCCTCCGCCGAGATGAGCCCCGCACGGGGCACGAGCACGAACAGGACGAGGGCGGCGAGCGCGGTGCCTTCGAGCACGCCGGGCAGGCCACCGGCGAGGAAGACGGGCGCGGCGGCCGCGGCCGCCACCGCGGCCGCGACGCCCGCCGTGCGCAGCAGCCGCCCGGGCTCCACCAGCGCCGGGCCCAAGAGCCGGGTCACGAGCACCACCGCCGGGAGACCAGCGACGAGCTGGGCCGCGTCGTTGACGATCGCCGCCCCGAGGGCGTCGAGCACGGGGATGAGCACGAGGGCGAGCCCGAGGTTCACGATCACCGCCGCGCCGCCCCACACGACGAGGAAGCGCATCCGGCCCTCGATCCACAGGAGCGCGTCGGCGAGGCCGGCGATCGGCAGCACGAGGTAGGGAACGAGCATGATCGCCAGGACCGGCCGCGCCGGGTTGAAGCTCGTTCCGTAGGCCACGGACACGAGCCCGACCCCCAGCGGGCAGGCCAGCGCGATCCCGATCGGGGCCAGCGTGAGCAGGAGCCGGACGGCGCGCCAGTACCCGAGGCGGATCCGGTCCTGCTCGCCGGCGCCGCGCAGCGTCGAGAGCGCCGGTATCGCGACGTTCGTGAGCGCGGTGGGGAGCCGGCCCACGGCCGATGCGGCGGCAAAGGCCACGGAGTAGAACCCCACTTGAGCGGGGCCGGAGAAATGGGCCAGGAAGACGACCTCTGAGCGCGTGAGCACGACGAACTGCGTCACGGCGAAGAACGTCGAGGCCCGCAGGAAGCGCCGGCGCTCGCGCACGAGCTCGTCGTCGAGCGGGACGGCAGGGGCGATTCGCCCCAGGAACCGTCGCGCGAGCACGGTGGTCCACACGAGATTCGCGATCACGACCCCGACCTCGACGGCGAAGTACCCCGTGATCCCGCCCCCGAGCGCCAGCACGAGCACGACCACGGCGACCGAGGCCACGCTGATGACGATCCCGGGGCCCACGCTCTCCCGCCAGCGCTGCCCGGCGATGAGGAGAGAGCTCGGCGCCGACTGCAGTATCCCGATGCCCGTGGCCGCCCCCGCGAGCACCCACGCCGCTCCCGGATCGGCGCCGACGGCCGCCGCGACGGTAAAGGCGGTCACCGCGGCCACGCCGCAGACGGCCTGGACGCGCAGGGCCCAGCGGAAGAGCATGCGCAGCTTGCCTGGCTGCCGGGCGCCCAGCAGTTCGCTGCCGAACCGGGCGAGCGCCATCGGCACGCGCGCGGCGAAGACGGTGGACGCGGACAGGGCGAGGAACGCGATCAGGGTCTGGCGACCGAAGTCACGGGGTCCGAGGAACCGCGTGAGCGTGACGGAGAGCGCCAGCGTCGTGAGCGTCGGCAGGACGGTCGCCGCGGTGGTCCACGCCGTGCTCGAGAGCACGCCCCGCCCGTGCGTCCTTCCGAGTTCGTCTCCGGCGACCGGAGGGCCCGGCCCGGCCGCGCCGCTCACAGGGTCCGGCGCCCGGCGAAGGCGCGGCCGAGCGTCAGCTCGTCGGCGTACTCGAGATCGGCCCCGACCGGAAGGCCGCTGGCCAGCCGGGTGACGACGACCTGCGGGGAATCCGTGCGCAGGCGCTCGGCGATGTGCAGCGCCGTGGCCTCCCCCGTCGTCGTCGGGTTCGTGGCCAGGACGACCTCGCGCACGGCCTCCTCGCCGGTGGCCACCCGGGCGAACAGCTCGGCGAGCTTCAGGTCCTCGGGGTCGACGCCGTCGATCGGGGAGAGCGCGCCGCCGAGCACGTGGTAGCGCCCGCGGAACTCGTGCGTGCGCTCGACGGGTATGACGTCGCCCGGCTCCTCGACCACGCAGATGACGGTGGGGTCGCGGCGCTCGTCCTCGCAGATCCGGCAGCGCGGGCCCTCGGCCAGGTTGAAGCACACCTCGCAGAGGCCGATCCGCTCCTTGACCTCGCGGATCGCCTCGGCCAGCGCGAAGGCCTCCTCGTCGGAGGCGCGCAGGAGATGGAAGGCCAACCGCTGCGCCGTGCGCCCGCCGACGCCGGGCAGGCGCCCGAGCTCGGTGACGAGGCGCTGGACGGGGCCGGCGTACACCGCGTGATCGTGACGCGCGGGGGCGGCTAGAAGCCCGGGAGGCCGAGGCCGCCGAGCTGCTGGGTCAGCGGGCCGAGGAGGTTGGCCTGGGCCTGCTCGGCGCGCTCGGAGGCGGCACGGATCGCCTCGTTCGTGGCGGCGAGGATCATGTCCTGCAGGAGCTCGACGTCCTCCGGGTCGACGGCCTCGGGATCGATCACGACCTCCTTGACCTCGAGCGCCCCCGTGACCTTGACCGTCACCGTGCCGCCGCCCGCCGAGGCCTCGACGACCTCCTCGCGGAGCTTCTGGGCCATCTGCTCCTGCTGGCGCTGGAGGTCCTGCATCTGCTGCATCAGCATCTGCTGCTGTTTCTTGGGCGAGGGCATGGGTCAGGCGTCCTTGGTCTCGGGGGCGGGGACGGGCTCCTCGGCCGGGAGCTCCTCGGCGTCGAACTCTGTCACGAAGCGGCGGATCAGCTCGTCGTCCGCCAGCGGCGGTGGGGCGGCCGAGGCCGGCGCCGTGCCCTCGGGCTCGCGCAGCTCGTAGCGCAGGCCGAGCGGGCGGCCGGCCACCGAGGAGAGGGCGGCGGCCACCCCCCGGCGCGGGGCGTCGGCCTCGGCCTTGCGCTTGAGGAAGTCGGCGTCCGGGGGGAAGGCGACAACGAGCTCCGAGCCGTCGAGCTCGACGGGCCGCGCGCCCTCGAGCACGGCGGCGAGCATCGCGTTGCGGGGCCGCACGGCGTCGACCACGGCGGGCCACAGCGCGAGCAGTGCAGCGAGGCCGTCGGCGGGCGGCGGGGACGGCGGAGCGGCGGGCTCGGGCGGGGGCTCGGCGGGTGTGGGCGGCGCCGCGGGCTCGGGCGGGGGCCGCTCCTCGACCGGCGGGGTGGGCGCGGGCGGGGCGGCCTCGAAGGACGCAGGTCCCACGCCGGGCGCGGGGGTGGCGGGCGGTGGCCCTTCCCCCGCGAGGCGCGCCTCGAGCCGGTCGATCCGCGCGAGCAGCGCGCTCGTCGAGGCGTCGACCTCGGGCGCGGCCGCGCGCACGAGCGCCAGCTCGAGCTGCGTACGACCCTCGGCGCCGTCGCGGACGTGGCGCTGGGCGGCCGCCAGGCCGTCGAGCAGCCGCACGACCTCGGCCTGGGAGAGCCGCGCCGCCTGCTCGGCCAGCGCGTCGTCCCGGTCGGGCGTCAGGCGGAGCTCCGAGGGGACCTCGCCCACGAGCTGCACGACGAGCAGATCACGCGCGTAGCCCTCGAGGTCCCGCAGGAACTGGGCGGCGTCGCGCCCCGCCGCGGCCACGGCGGCGGCGGTGGCCAGCGCGCCGCGCGGGTTCTCCGCGGCCACCGCCTCGACGGCCTGGTGGAGCAGGTCCGCCCCGGCCACGCCGAGCACCGCGAGCACGTCGGCGAGCTCGATCCGCCCGCCGTCCGCGTAGGTCGCGAGCTGCTCGAGGGTCCCCAGCGCGTCGCGGAAGGAGCCGGTGGCGCTCCGGGCGATCAGGCGCAGGGCGGCCTCGGGCGCGTCGATCCCCTCCTCGCGCGCGACACGCTCGAGCACGGTGGCGATCTCGAGCGTGCCCGGCCGGGTGAAGTCGAAGCGGTGGCAGCGGTCGACGACCGTCGGCAGGATCTTCTGGGCCTCGGTCGTGGCGAGCACGAAGACCGTGTTCGGCGGCGGCTCCTCGAGCGTCTTGAGGAACGCGTTCCAGGCCTGGGAGGAGAGCATGTGCGCCTCGTCGAGGATGTAGACCTTGTGGCGCCCGGAGACCGGCGCGTAGGCCACGCGGTCGCGCAGGTCGCGGACGTCGTCGACCGAGTTGTTGGAGGCGGCGTCCATCTCGATCACGTCGAGGGAGGTGGCGCCCGCGATGGCCAGGCACGAGTCGCACGTGCCGTCGGGTTCGGCGGTCGGGCCGCGCTCGCAGTTCAGGCAGGCGGCGAGGATCTTCGCCATGCTCGTCTTCCCCGTCCCCCGGGAGCCGACGAACAGGTAGGCGTGGTGCACGCGCCCGCGCTCGACGGCGTTGCGCAGCGTGCGGACGACGTGCTCCTGACCGACCACGTCGGCGAAGCTCCGCGGGCGGTGGCGACGGTAGAGAGAGGGCGGAGCCACGGGTCTCCTCCCCATCGTAGATAGGCGCCGTGGGCGAGCCCGCGCCGTGCCCCTACTCCCGCACCTCCTCGGGCAGCGACGCGCGCAGCTTGCGCAGCGCTCGGTAGGTCCTCCCCTCGACGGTCGAGAGCTTCTCCCCCGTCAGGCGGGCGATCTCCGGGACGGTCAGCTCCGCGCCGAAGCGCAGCGCGACGGCGTCCCGCTCCTCCTCGGAGAGCCCCGCCACCGCGCGCATGACGACGTCGCGCGCCGCCACGCCGGCCAGCGGATCGGCGCCCTCCTCGGGCCTCCCCCCGCCCCGCTCGAGCGCGCGGCGCTCGGCGTCGGCGCGCCGGGCGTGGTCACGCACGAGGTTCAGCGCGATCGTGAAGAGCCAGGCGCGGCCGTCCTCGCCGCGCAGCCCGCGCCGGCGCCGGGCGCGCAGCACCCGCTCCCACGTATCGGCCAGGAGATCCTCGGCGAGCACGCGGTCCCCCGTGCGGTAGGCGAGGAAGGAGAAGAGCGCCCCGGCGTGCTCGGCGTAGAGCCGCTCGAAGTCGGCGTCGCGCATGCCGCGGGGAAATTACCGGGAACCCGCGGTAAGGAAATCACCCACTCGTGCGTTCTTAGGGATATGAGCACATCAGACGAGCGTTTTCCCGGCGAGCTCTCCGAGATCGCCGAGCGCCTGCGGACCGGACGTCCGCAGGTCACCGCGCTGGAGCTGGACCGGGTGAAGACCCAGGTCCGCAACCGGGCGGTGCGCACGTCCACGAACAAGGGATCCTTCATGAAGTCACGTCTCGCGATCACGGCCATGCTGGTCGTCGGCCTTCTCATGAGCATGGGCGGCGCCGGTCTGGCGATCTCCGGCGGCTCGGGCTCGGGCAGCGCCTCGGTGGCGCAGTACCAGCCCAAGACGGTCTCCGGCGGCGGCGTCCTCGGCGTCGTCAACAAGCCGGCGAACACGCCGGGGAACACCCCTCAAAACGCTCCGGCCGCCGTGCGCCAGGTCGCCGCGACCTCCTCCGGCTCGCTGCCCTTCACGGGCTACGCCGGCGGCGCCGCGCTGATCCTCGGCCTCGGCCTGCTCCTCGGCGGTGTCCTGCTCCGCCGCCAGACGCACGTCGAGTAGCCCTCGGCGAAAATCCCTAGTCGGACGGAAGCCGGGCGTTCAGCGCCCGGCTTCTGCGTTCCCGGGGGTCGGTGACCCCGGCGAAGGACCGCTCGACCCGGCGCACGAGCGCCTCGCGCGGGTTGAGCTCGGCCGCTTTGGCCAGCGCGGCGCTCGGGTCAAGGCCGGCGCTCGCGCGCAGGAGGGCGAGGCCGTAGCGGTACTGCCAGCCCTCCGGGTCGGCCGTGACGGCGCGCTGCATCTGCGTCACGCCGAGCCCCGGGGCGTCGCGGGCGTCGCAATAAGCGAGGATCTCGTAGGGCTGGGGGCGCACGGACAGCGCGGCGATCGAGTCGAGCGCATGGGTGGCCGCCGCCTGGCAGTCCCCGGTCCGCAGCGCCGCCGCGCTCGCGTTGAGGCTCCGCTGGGAGAGCCCGACGGACGCCGGGAGCACCGCCAGCAGCAGCAGGACGAGCGCGCCGAGGATGCGGGGCACGCGGCCGAGAACGAGAGGCCGGCGGACCGCGAGCGCGGCGGCCGCCTCCGAGCGCCGCGCGAGCGCGGCGCCGCCGAGCGCGAAGACGGGCAGGGTCACCGCGGGCATCTGCCAGTCCCAGTCGACCCCGGCGTGGATCGCCCACACCCCACCGACGCACAGCACGGCGGCGTAGAGGCCGCGCTCGGGCCCGCGGATCCGCCGGGCCACGCCGATCCCGGCGGCGAGGATCCCGCCGAGCAGCAGGGCGAGCCCGACGAGCCCGAGCTCGGAGAGGATCTCCAGATAGAGGGAGTGCGCGTTGTTGATCGTCAGCGTGTCGGGGCGGCGCCGCTGCCACTGCTCGGCGTAGGTGCCGGCGCCGGTGCCGCGCAGCGGCGAGGAGGTGAACCCGTGCCAGGCGACCCGCCATTCCTCGATGCGGCCGTTGTTGCCCGGGTCGAACAGGCGCGCACGCGGATCGTTGTCGTGGCGGACCTGGTTGCCCGAGTAGACGAAGCCGTGGACCTGGTGGCCAATCCGGCCCGGCACCCCCGCGACGACGAGCGCGGCGAGCAGCATGAGCACGGCCGCGGCGGCGCCGAGCCGGCCACGGCGCCGCGCTCCGGGGGAGGGCGCGAGCGAGCCGAGCCGCCCGTCGAGCCGCCCGGCGGCCACGCGCAGGAGCGCCGCCAGGGCCATCGCCACGACAAGCACGAGCGCCGCGCGGTGGCCCTGGCGCTGCCCGGCCGCGGTGGCGAAGTCGAACGTCGTCAGCTTGTCCCCGCGGTAGGCCCCGACGAGCGCGACGAGCGTCGTCGGGAGGAGCGCGAGGAGCGCTCCGGCCGCTCCGCGCGGCCGGGAGACGGCGAGGTAGGCGAGCAGGCCGAGGATCGCCACGCCGATCGAGCCGCGGGAGAGCGAGAGGTAGAGGGTCACGGCCAGCGCGGGGACGGCGGCGGCGGCGAGGGCGCGGCCGGCCAGGCGCACCCGCAGATCCGAGGCCAGGTGGACCCCGACGACGGCGCCCATGGCCATGAGGACGCCGAGCGCGTTCCAGTAGGTGAGCGGGTAGGAGAGCCGGTCGCCGGCCAGCTTGTCGCGGGTGGGCAGGACGTCGGGGAGCAGGCGGGAGACGAGGGCGAAGCCGGCCACGAGGGTCGCCGCGCCAAGGACGCCCCAGAGCAGCGCCCGCAGGCGGGCGCTCGAGGAGGGGGCCGAGGCGAACAGGCCGAAGGTGAGCGCGTAGGCGAGCACGCGGTCGAACTCGAGCAGCGCGCGCGGCGTCACCCCCCAGGTGGCCGAGGCGAGGACCCACAGGGCCAGCGCGGCGAAGAGCACGAGGGGCACGGCCGAGGGCCGGTGCAGACCCGCCCAGGGCATCCGAGCGAGGGTCAGCCGGGCGACGAGCCCAAGCACGAGAAGCGCGGCGACGAGCGCCGGGGTCCCGGCGAAGAAGCCGCCGCCGTTGAACGAGCAGAGCACGACGAGGCCGCCGAGCAGCGCCGCCGGGCCCGCCACCTCGGCCGCCCGCGCGGGGTCCGGCGTGCTCGCGCGCCGTCCACTCGGCGCGCGCGCCTCGGCCCTGCCGATCTCCCCGACGACCGCCATCCTCCGCGTTATCGTGCCGTTCCGGTCATCCCATGAGGGTTCTTCACGTCGCCGAGGCGTTCTCCTCCGGGATCCTGCCCGTCGTCGCCCGCATCACGGAGGAGCTCGTGGCGCAGGGCCATTCTGCCGCGATCGCCTCGGGCGTCCGGCCCGAGACACCCGCCGATCCCGCCGCCCACGTCGCGGCCGGCGTCGAGGTCTTTCCGATGCCGTGGGCCTCGCGGGCGCCGCGGGAGCAACTCCGCGCCGCGCGCGCCCTCCGGCGCCTCGTCGCGGAGTGGACACCGGACATCGTCCATCTCCACTCCTCCTTCGCGGGCGGGGTGGGCGCCGCCGTCCTCTCCGGCGGCACGCCTCGCCTCTACACCCCGCACGGCTACTCCTTCACGATGAGCGACCGGAGCGCCGCCCCGCGCGCCGCCTTCCGGACGGCCGAGCGCCTGATCGCCCGGCGGGTCGACCTCGTGGCGGCGATCTCCGAGAGCGAGGCAGCGCTCGCCCGCGAGGTGGCGCGCGCGCCCCGCGTAGCCGTCGTGCCGAACGGCATCCCGGAGCTCGATGCGCCGGACCTCCGCGAGAAGCCGCCGGCCGGCCGGCCGCGGGTCGTCGCGGTGGGGCGGATCTCCGCCCCCCGCCCGCCCGGCCCGGCCGCCGAGATACTCGGCGCGCTCACGGCGGTGGCCGACGTCGCCTGGCTCGGCGCGGAAACCGAAGGAACGACGGGCACGGCGCTCCTCGAGCGCGCGGGCATACCCGTCTCGGGCTGGCTGCCTCGCCAGGAGGTGCTCGCGCGTCTGGGCGGGGCCGCAGCCTGCCTGCACTGGTCGACCTGGGACGGCCTGCCGATCTCCGTGCTCGAGGCGCTCGCCCTCGACGTGCCCGTCGTGGCCAGCGACATCCCCGCCAACCGGGAGATCCTCGGCCCCGGAGCGGTCTGCCGCACGCCGGCGCAGGCGGCCGCGCTCCTGCACGCCGCCGTCACCGATCCAGCCGTCCGCGCGGAGCTGCTCAGCGCCCAGCGCGAGCGCCGCGGACGCTTCGGAGCCGCGCGGATGGCGAGCGAATGGATCATGTTGTACACGCGAACGCTGCAGGAGCCGACCCCTGCTGCCGAGAATAGGCTCTAGAGCCCGTGGAACTCAGCGACATCCTCTCCCTCGCCTGGCGCCGTCGCGCCCTCATCGGGCTCGTCCTCGTGATCGTCGCCGCGCTCTCGGGCGCCTTCGCCTACTCCCGCCCCAAGGAGTACGACTCGACGGCGACGATCATCCTCACGCCCACGGTGCGCAACGGGCAGCCGTCCGTCCAGGGCTCGGACAACATCTCAACCCTCCTCTCGACCTACGCGGAGAAGGCCAAGTCGACGGTCGTGCGCAAGGAGGCGGCGCGGATCCTGGGCCGGTCCCTGCCCGGCACGGTCCAGACCGGGACGACGGCAGGGTCGGGGATCCTCAAGATCACCGGGCACGCGGAGATCCCGGCCGACGCCCGGCGCACCGCGCAGGCGGTGGCCAAGGCCTTCGTCGTGTCCGGCGCGCAGAACTCGATCTTCTCGGCCGAGCTCGTCAACCCGCCCGAGCTGCCGACCTCGCCGGTCGCGCCTCGGCCTCCGCTCATCGTCGCCGCCGGCATCGTCCTCGGCTTCCTGCTCGGCCTCGGCCTGGCGCTCGTCTTCGAGCAGTGGTTCCGCAAGGTCAGCGACGCCTCGGACCTCGCGGGCGTGACCGAGCTGCCGGTCGTCGGCCACGTCCCGCGTACGCGGGCGGTCAGGAAGGGCGACTCGGAGCTCGTGTGGGACACCCCGGACGCCTACGCCGTGCAGGAGGCCTTCCGCGCCCTGCGCACGAACGTCCAGTTCATGACCGAGGACGAGCGCGGCGTCCTGCAGGTCACGAGCGCGACGCCCGGCGAGGGCAAGTCGACCATCGCCGCGAACCTCGCGGTGGCGCTCGGGAACGTCGGCATCCCGGTCCTGCTCGTCGACGCCGACCTGCGCCGCCCGCGCCAGCACGAGATCTTCAACGTCCCCAACGAGCGCGGGCTCACGAACCTGATGACCGTCCACGGCTCGCGGATCGAGCCGATCGCCACGGGCTACGACAACGTCTGGCTCCTGCCCAGCGGCCCCGTCCCGCCGAACTCCACGGAGATGCTCTCCATGCGCTTCGGCCCGGCCCTGCGCGAGCTGCGCAGGACCGACGCGCTCATCATCATCGACACGCCGCCGGTGCTGCCCGTCTCCGACGCGCGCCTCATCGCCACCGAGGTCAACCGCGTGATGCTCGTCGTGGCCAGCGGCCACTCGAAGCCGAGCGCCGTGCGCCAGGCCCTCGAGCGCCTCTCGGTGGCCGAGTCGAACGTCCTCGGCCTCGTCCTGAACTACGCCGGCAAGGAGGGTCGTCTCGGGAGCCGCCGCGGGTACCGCGACTACTACGCGACCGACGCCTCCAAGCTCGCCGTGCCCTCCGGCTCGGCCAGCGTCTAGCGAGCCGCCGCGTGCCCCGCGCGCTCTCCCTGACGCTAACCGGCCTTCTCGTCGCGGCGCTCGGGATCGGCCTGGCGTGGGCGACGGCCTTCCACACCGCCTTGGCGGTCGGCGCCGTCGTGCTCGTCATCGGCTTCGTCGTCGTGCTCACGCGCCCGGAGTGGCTGCTCGTCCTGTTCGTGGCCACGCAGCCGTGGGAGCACGCGCTGGCGTTCCCCACCGATCAGATAACGATCCCGAAGCTGCTTGGCCTCGCCCTGCTCGGCTCGTGGCTGCTGCAGAACCTGGGCGACCGGCGGGTGCTGCGCTGGGCGCCGACCCTGAACTGGGCGGCGGGGCTGTTCATCTTCGTGCTTGTCTCCTTCATGCTCTCGCTGAATCCCGGCGGCGGGGCGGTCAAGACGATCTCCTATTTCCTCTACGTGCTGTTCGCCTTCCTCTTCCTCCAGCTCGTGCGCTCCGAGGACGACGTCCGCCGGGTGCTGCGGACCTACACGCTGGCCGCGGCGGCGGCCGCGGGCTACGCGCTCATGGGCTTCCTCCAGGGCCACGGCGGCCGCGCGGGCGGCCCGATCGACGACCCCAACGACTTCGCGTTCATCCTCGCCGTCGCCGTGCCCTTCTCCGTCTACTTCCTCGGCCGGGAGAGGCCCCGGCTCCTGTGGGTCCTGGCGACGCTGCTGCTGTCCGGCGGGATCCTCGCCACCTTCTCCCGCGGCGCGATCCTCGGCCTCATCGCCGTGGCGCTGTGGGGCCTGCTCACCGGCAGGGTCCCGGTCGGCGGGGTGCTCGCCGGGGCACTCGCGCTCATCGTCATCGGGATCGCCGGCTACCGCACGTTCCAGCCGCTGGTCCAGGAGCGCCTGAACGAGAAGCAGCACATCGCGGGCGCCAACATCGCCTCGCGCCAGGCGTTCTGGAAGGCGGCGCTGCAGATGGCGGCCGGCCGGCCGCTCTACGGGGTCGGCCCCCAGCAGTTCGGCGCGCAGAGCCAGCGCTACATCCTCAACGACCCGGTGATCCTCGACAACCCGGTCGTCCACAACGCGCATCTCGAGATCCTCGCCGAGGACGGCATCCTCGCCCTCTTCGCCTGGATCGGGATGCTGATCGCGGCCTGGCGCATGCTCTCGCGGACCCGCGCGCGGCTGGCCCGGGAAGGGATCGGCGATCGCGGGCGGTTGTGTACGACGCTGCAGGCCTCCCTGCTCTGCTCCGTGGTCGCCGTCACCTTCCTCTCCGATCAGCTGAAGATCCCGGTCTGGCTCATCGTGGCCATGGCCTCCGCCGTCTGGCTCGAGCACCGGGCGGTGGCTCCGGCCCCGGCGGGACGCCGGACCCCGGGGCCGGCTCTGCCGGTCCCCGCGTGAGGGTGGCCCTGCTCTCCACGCTCGAGCGCGGCGGGCCGCTCGAGCAGGCGCTCGTACTCGCCCCGGCCCTCGCCGCCCTCGGGGTCGAGGTGCGGGTGGGCTGCGCCGGTTCCGTGGTCGCGGACCGCTTCCGCGCGCAGGGAGTCGAAGCGCACCCGGTGGCGACCGGGCGCGCGGCGGGACGGCTGGCACGGGGCGCCGAGCTCGTGCACGGGCTCGACCGCCGCGCCGGTCTCTGGACGCGACTGCGGCCGCGGCGCTCGGGCGCCCGCATCTACACGGTCCACGGGCTGCCCGATCCCTACCTGCCGGGAGCCCGGCCGGCGCTACGCGACCGGCTGGCCTACGAGGGGCTCGACGCCGCGCTGTGCCGCCGGGCCGAGCGCGTGATCGTCCCCTCGCATGCGATGGCCGAGCTGTTTGTGGACCGCCTGCGCTTCCCGCGCGAGCGGCTCGCGGTGGTGCCGAACGGGGTCGAGGTACCCGTCGCGGCGCTCAGCCCCGGACCGGCGGTGGGGACGCTCTCGGTGCTCGAGCCCGTCAAGGGGCTGGACGTCCTGCTGCGCGCGATCGCCCGGCTGGCGTCCGCGTACCCGGAGACCGAGTGGGTCCTCTTCGGCGAGGGCAGCGCCCGGGCGGCCCTGCGACGGCTCGCCGATGAGCTCGGGGTGGCCGATCGGGTTGACTTTCCGGGCCACGTGGACCGGAGGGAGGGCCTGTCCCGGCTCGGGCTCCTGGTCCTGCCCTCGCGGATGGAGAACGCGCCGCTCGGGCTCCTCGAGGCGATGGCGGGGGGCATCCCCGCCGTGGCCTCGCGGGTCGGAGGGATCCCCGAGCTCGCGCCCGAGGGCACCGTGGCGCTCGTACCGCCCGAGGATCCAGAGGCGCTCGCCGCGGCGATCGCGCATATCCTCGACGACCCCGCCGCCGCTCGTGAGCAGGCGACGCGCGCGCGGGAGCACGTGGCCGCAAACTTCTCCGCCGAGGCAAACGCCCGGGCCGTCCACACCGTCTATCGCGAGGCGCTGGCGACGCCATGAAGATCCTGCACGTCTCCTCGGCCACCGACGTCGGCGGGGCGGAGCGGATGCTGGTCGAGCTCGCGCGCGCCGCGCCCGAGCGGGCACAGCGCATCGCCGTGCTCGCGCCGCCGGGCACCTTCGACCCCGAGCTTCGGGCCGCCGGCGCGGCGCGTCTCTTCATGCCCAGCGCGGGACGCTCCCCGGGCGCCGTGGCCCGGCAGGCACTCGCCGCGGCGCGGGCGGCGCGGCGGGTGGGTCCCACCGTCATCCACGCCCACAACGTCAAGGCGACGGCGGTCGCGCTCGCGGCGCGCCTCGGCTCCCCCGCACCCGTGCTCGCGACCTTCCACGGCGTGACACCCGAGGAGTTCCCGAGCGCAGCGCGCATCCTGGGTCGCGCCCGGCGCGTCGTCTGCGTCTCGGACGATCTCGCGGGACGGCTCGCGCAAGCCGGGGTCACCGAGCACCGGATCGACGTCATCGTCAACGGCGTATCGCCGATCCCGGATCTCTCGTCCGAGCTGCGCGCCCGCCTAGACGCCGAGCTCGGACTCGGGAAGGCAGCGGGCGTCGTGGCCATCGTCGGACGCCTCGCGCCGCAGAAGGCGCACGAGCGCTTCCTGCTCGCCGCCCGGGAGATTCTGCGCGTGCGTCCCGGGGCGCGCTTCCTCGTGGTCGGCGACGGGGAGCGCCGGGCCGAGCTCGAGGGGCTCTGCGCCGAGCTCGGGCTCACGGGAGACGTCACCTTCCTCGGCTCGCGGCCGGATGCGCGCGAGCTCGTCGCGCGCGCCGACGTGCTCGTCTTCTCCTCCCACTGGGAGGGGCTGTCGATCGCCGCGCTAGAGGGGCTCGCCGCGGGCACGCCGGTGGTCTCCACCCCCGTGGCGGGGATGGGCGAGCTCCTCGGCTCGGGGGCGGGGGTCATGGTCGAGGAGGCGGAGCCGGGCGCGCTGGCCGCGGCGGTGGAGGAGATCCTCGCCGGCCCGGACGCCGCGGCGGCGATGGGCCGGCGGGGCCGTGCGCTCGTCGAGGAGCGCTACGGCGTCGGCCGCATGGCCGACGCCTACGCCGCCGCCTACGGGCGCCTGGCGTCCGGCTAGATGGGTTGGTGGAGCCCATGCCGCGCGGGCGGCGCGGCATGGCCGACCCGCCGGGGGGAGGACCGTAGGCCCGACGAGTGGGCCCCACGAGTGGAGCAGAGGAACGGCTGTGAGGAAGAGGATGCTGAGCGCTGCTCGGGCGGGCGGACCGACCGTCGCGTCCTGGGGCGGTGGGCTGCGTTTCGCACCGAGGAGGGACCAGATGCACCAGGTCGCCGCCCGATGCGAGAAGTGCTCGCGATGCGACCCATTTGCTGCATCGAACCCGCCACGGGCGCGCCAGATGCGGGAAGTGGTCGGTCCTTCCCGTCCCGACTCCCTCCTTGCCCTGACTCGCAGAGGACCGTCCGAGTCCACCCGCCCGCGCACGAAGCCGCCCGCAACCCCAACCCCGAGGCAGACGGAGCTCGAGGCGGGCGGGGGCCGGGGCCGACCCACGACAGCCGCCGAACCGACATCAAAGCCGCTCGGCGCGTCCTACCGACATCAAAGCCGCTCAGACGCGTCCTACCGAGCGAGCACGAAGCGCCGGGGCGAGACGCGCACGGCGTGGATTGCGCCCCGCACGACGATGCGCTGGCCGGAACGCACGCGGAGGCGGAGGTGGAACCTCACGACCCGCGAGCGACCCCGGATCCGGAAGCGCTTGACGGCGACCGTGTGCAGCGAGGCGACGCCGGCGCGAGCACCGGCGCTGAGGCCCATCGCCGTGAGGCGGAGGCGGGCTCGGCAGCTGGTGTGGTGCGCGCAGGTCACGCGGAGGCGGATGACGTGACGGGCGATGTGCACGCGGGCGAGCCTGCGGGCAGAGTGCGCGACCGGATCCCTAGAGGCCGCGCCGGCCCTGGCGAGGACGAGCGCCGAGTGCGGCGCCAGCGTCGCGCCGGTCTCGGGAGCGGCGCCCGTCGCGGCGTAGCGGCCGCCGAAGTCGACGCTTCGCGCAGAGTCAGTCGGGTTGACGACGACGAGGCCGCCGGCGAACGCGCGACGGTGCACGCCGTCGGCCTCGGCCTGCTCCACGCCCCGCGGGGCCCCGAGCGCGACATCGTACTCAGGAAACCAGGTCTGATGCGTGTAGTCCGCGGCGAGCGAGAAGTCGGCTCTTCCGTTCCCGCCGAGGAGCGCCGTCGCGTAGCCGTAGCGGGCAGCGGCGCGGTCGCCCGCGGCCGAGTGGGAGATGCCGAGGAAGAGCTTGCCCTGGGCGGCGGTGGCCTTGACCTCGTCGAGCTGATGCTGCCAGCCGGCCTCGTCGCGATAGCCGGTGCCAGGCGCGGTGCCCCACTTCGTGAACATCTCGTCCATGCCACCCGAGACGTAGGGCAGCCAGGAGTCCACCACGCCCGGATAGTCAGACCACGAGCCCATGTTCGGGATGGCGAGCTTGCCCGCGGCCTTGATCTGCGGGCCGACCTCGGCGAGGAAGGACTTGGTGGCGGCCTGGTAGGCCGCGTCGCTCGGGTACTTGGCGACCTGGGCGACGTCGTAGTGGTACTTGATCGTCGGGTTGACGTCGTCCATGAAGACGCCGTCCCATTCGTCGGAGCGAAGGGCGGCGACCACGTTGTGGGCCCAGGCGTCCTCGTAGCCCCGCACGCCGATGTCGGCGGCCCAGAGCCAGGAGAAGCCGTTGAAGGCGAAGGGGAGGCCGGCCCGGTTGCGCAGGAGCCAGCCGTGCGCGGCCGCGTCGATCTTGTCGACGCCGGCCGACATCGTGCCGTCGGTGTTGACGTCCGAGCTGACCGCGCTCGTGCTCTTGTACATGAGGACGGTCACGTGCGGGTTGGCGGCCTTCAGCGCGTGAAGCTTGTCCGTCTGCCAGGACTGGAGGATCACGACGTCGTCGCGCCGCGCCGCGCTCATGTCGGAGAAGTCGGGCGTCGAGGCGATCGCGACGCGGGCGGTACCGGCCACGGCCGCCGCATTCGCGGCATGGGCGGCGGGCGCGCCCAGGGCGAGGGCGGCCAGAGAGCAGAGACCAGCAACGGTGCGGCGCATGGAAGGGCGTCCTTTCGGCGGCTGGGCTGTCTGCGGGAGACCCCTGGCTTTGCGACCCCGCCTCGCGACGGGTGTGCCTTGTCGAGGAGCCCTTTGGGCGAGGCTCCCTGTCTTGTCCCTCCCCTTATCGGCGCTCCGGCGGGCCGCTCGCCTGACCGTCTGTGAACCTGGACGTTTGTCCGGCGGCGCTCAGACGGGCGAGATCGTCAGCTCGTCGAGACGGAGGCCGCCGTGGCCGCCGCCGCCGACCCTCATGACGTGGGGGCCGGCGGGGCGGACCCGGACCGAGTAGAGCCTCCAGCCCGAGGAGACGCGAACGGTCAGGACGGTGTGTCCGTCGATCCGGATCACGAGACGGGCGCCGCGGGCGCCGCGAGCGCGGACCCGGAGGATGCCGAGGCCCTTGGTCATGGCGCGCATGACGACGCTCCGTCCGCGGAGCATCAGCGCCCGGCCGCCGTGGGCCCCGCGGTCGCGCAGGACCGCGCTGTGCGCCGGGCGACCGAGCGCCTCGGCCTGCACCGTGCGGACCCGCGACCCGGTGGTGGCGGCGAGCACGAAACGGACGCGCGGCCGGTGCCCGTCCTTGCGGACCACCGGGGCCGGGGCCGGGGCCGGGGCCGGGGCCGGGGCCGGGGCGCGGACGGCCGCCGGGGCCGGAGCGGCCGCCGCGGCCGGAGCCGGAGCGGCCGCCGCGGCCGGAGCCGGAGCGGCCGGCGCGGCCGGAGCCGGAGCGGCCGGCGGGTTCGGAGCCGGAGCCGGAGCAGGGGCCGAGGCGGGACCAGGCACCGGAGCGGGATCCGGCGCCGGGGTCGGATCGGGCGCGTCCTTCGTCAGGATGACGGCGGAGTTCGGCGCGAGGGCGACCGAGCTGACGGAGGAGAGCCCCGAGCCGCTGAAGGCACCGCCCAGGTTCACGGCGGCCGGCGCCCCCGTCGGGTTGACGACCACGATCCCGTTGGCGAAGGCGCGGCGGTGGATACCGGTGGCGTCGACGGTCTCCGGCCCGGCCGGCGCGCCGAGGTTCACGTCGTACTCGGGGAACCAGGTCTCGTTCGTGTAGTCGCCCGTGAGGCTGAAGTCGGTGTGGCCGTTCCCGGCGAGCAGGGCCGAGGCGTAGCCGAAGCGCGCCGCGGCGCGGTCGGAGTTCTCCGAGTCCATGACGCCGATGAAGAGCTTGCCGGCGGCCTCGCAGTCCTTGATCTCCTGCTCCTGGATCGTCCACTGGCCCTGGCCGCGGTAACCCTGACCCGTCGCGTAGCCCCACTTGAGGTACTTCTCGTCCATGCCGCCGGAGACGTAGGGCAGCCAGCTCTTGACGACGCTCGGGTACTCGACCCAGGCGCCCATGTTCCCGATGGCGAGCTTGCCCGCGGCCTGGATCTTCGGGCCGACGTTGGCGAGCATAGAGCCGGTGGCCGCGCCGTAGGCCGCATCGCTGGGGTATTCCCTGACCGCCGAAACGGTGTGGTGGTACTTGATCGTGGGGTTCGTGTCATCCATGAAGACGCCGTCCCAGGCGTCGGAGCGCAGCTTGGCGATGACGTTTGCGGCCCAGGCGTCCTGGTAGCGCGGATTCCCCACGTTGGCGGCGTAGAGCCAGGGGAAGCCGTCGAAGGTGAAGGGCCGGTTCGTGCCGGTGTCGGTGAGCAGCCAGCCGTTGGCGCCGGCCGTCGCGTAGGAGACGCCGGAGGGGCTCGTGCCGTCCGCGTTCACCGACGAGCTGGCCGCGGAGAGGTTCTGGTACATGAGGACCTTCACCGCGGGGTTCGCCGCCTTGAGCGCGTGCAGGCGGTCGGCCTGCCAGGACTGGAGGATGACGACGTCCTGGCGCGCCGCCGTCGTCGCATAGGAGGGAAAGGTGGCGGCGGAGTCGATGGCCACGCGGGCGTGGCCGACGGCGGCGGCGGCGGCGGGGGAGGCGGCGGCGGCGCTGGCCATGAGCGCGATGGCCAGCGTACGGCGGATGCTGCGCACGGATGGGCTCCTTCGGCGGCTGGGCTGTCTGCGAGAGACCCCTGGCTTTGCGACCCCGCCTCGCGACGGGTGTGCCGTTTCGAGGAACCCATGAGCTGAGCTCCGTTGTGGACTGTGCTCGGGCTATCGGGCCCCGGCGCCGCAGCCTTCAGCCGCCCGGGCGAACCCTGGACGTTTCGACGATCAGCCGCGGCTGAGCGCGATCGTGTCGATCCGCAGGTTCCGGTCGCAGCCGGCGTTCGCGTACTCGCCGCGGTAGGCCACGCTCACGGAGCGCCGGATCAACCGGTGGCGCAGGAGAACGCGGGCGAGCTGCCAGCTCCGCGAGCGCACGAGCCGCGAGAGCACGACCGCACCGTTCACCCGCACGACGAGGCGCGGGACGCCGCGGCAGAGATCCGCGGGGGCCGGCGGGACGAAGACGGGGAACTGCCCTGGAGTCGTTACCGGCACGGGCCCGCGCGTGAGGACGAGGGCCGAATGGACGGGTAGGTCGGCGGTGGTCGAGCCGTCGGGAACCCCCGGGTCCGCTGTACTGGCCGCCGAGATCGATCCCGGGAGCGTCGCTTGCGGTGGGGTTCACGAGCACGAGACCGCCGGTGAACTCCCGGCGGTAGACCCCATCCGCATCCCGAGTGGCATCCGCGGCGGGGGTGCCGAGCCCGAGCTCGTAGAGGTCGGGGAACCACTGGTCGTAGGTGAAGTCGTCGGCGTTGGAGTTCGGGCCGCCGACGAGTGCGAAGGCGGCGTCTCCGGACCCGGCGAGCCCGAGCAGCGCCGAGGCGTAGCCGTAGCGGGCGGCTGCTTCGTCGCCGAAGCTCGAGGTCGTCAGGGCGAGGAAGGTCTTGCCGGCGGTCGTCGCCCCCACGTCCTATTGTCAGCGGTCGCGCAGGACAAGCGCGTCGAGCCGGAGCCCGCCCGCGCACCCGCGGGTCCACGGGCGATTCGCCACCGTCACGCTCAGCGAACGCAGCGGCCGCCCGTGGCGCAGGCGCGCCGAGAGCGTCGTCCAGTGCCGCGACCGGACGCTGCGCGACATCACCCTTCTCCCGTCGATCTGCACGACCAGCCGCGCCGAAGATCGGCAGCCGATCTGCGCCCGCACCTGCAGGCGCCGGACCCACCGGAAGGCCAGCGCTCGACCGAAGCCGGCGGGCCGCGCATAGCGAACCGCGCGGCGCCCCTCGGCGCGACCATCGGAGAAGGCCCGCGCGCCCGGCGGCATTCCCAGCGCCTCGGCCTGGACGCGAAGTGCGTGGCGGCCGCGGGCGACGAGGCGCGGCGTCCGGTGCCGGCGGGGCGCGGGGGCCCGCGTGGCGGTCGACCAGCTCGAGAGCGGGAAGTTCTCCGGGGCCGTGATCGGCACGGGACCCTCGGTCAGGACGAGCCCGGTGTGCGCCGGGAGCGTCGCGCTGTGCGCGCCCGTGAGCCCGGAGCCGCTGTAGACGCCCCCGAAATCCGCCGTGAGAGGCGCGTCGGTGGGATTGACGAGCACGAGTCCCTGGCTGAAGACCCGTCGCACGATGCCGTTCGGGTCGGAGGCCCCGAAGCCGACCCCGCCGCCGAGCACGAGATCGTATTCAGGGAACCACGTCTCCGTCGCGTAGTCGTGGGCGAGGGAGACGTAGCTGTGGCCCGCCGACATCAGCAGCGCCGAGGCGTAGTCGTACGTCGCCGCGGACTCGTCGTTGGCGTCGGAGTCCGCGACCCCGAGGAAGAAGTCACCGGCCGCCTCCGTGTCCCGGATCTCGGCCTCCTGGGTGAGCCACTGCGCCTGTGCCCGGTAACCCTGGCCCGTGGCGGCGCCCCACTTGAGGAACTTCTCGTCCATCGCCCCCGACAGGTACGGGAGCCACGGGCGCACGGCGTCGGGATACTCGACCCAGGCGCCGATGTTGGCGACCACGAGCTGCCCGGCGGCCTTCAGTCGCGGGCCGACCGCGGCGAGGAACCTGCCCGTGGCTCCCGCGTAGGCCTCGTCGGTCGGGTACTCCTGGATGTTCTGCGGGTTGGCGTAGTTGTACTTCATGGTCGCGTCCACATCGTCCATGAACACACCGTCCCAGGCGTCGGAGCGCAGACGCGCGAGCACGTTCGCCGCCCAGGCGTCCTGATAGCCGGGATTCCCGACGTCCGCGCCCCACAGCTGCGGATAGCCGTTGTAGTTGAAGGGCTGGCCGGTGGTCGAGTCGTGCAGGAGCCAGCCGTTGGCCTTCGCCGCGTCGTAGGACTCCCCGGCGTCCGGCGCCTTGCTCGCCCCGAGCGTGCTGGCCGCTCCGGCGTTCTCGTACATCAGGACCTTGACGTTCGGGTTGGCCGCCTTGAGCGCGTGCAGCTTGTCGGTCTGGTAGGCCTGCAGGATCACGTAGCCGTTCCGCGCCGCGGTCTGAGCGTAGTCGGGGAACTGCGCGTATTGCTCGAGGGCGACGCGGACGTGACCGACCACCGGCGCCGCGAGAGCGGAGGCCGGCAGGACGAGCCCTAGCAGAGCGGCGAGTGAGGCGCGGGCGCGGCCGAGACGCGGCATCGGGGCGCTGCGGGATGATGGGGAGGTGAGCACGAAGGCGGGAACCCTAGAAACCCCCTCCCTCACGGTCGTGATCCCCACGAGAAACCGGTCCGACCTGCTGGCGGCCACTTTGGCCTCGGTCGCCGCCCAGACACGGCCGCCCGCCGAGACCGTGGTGGCCGACGACGGATCGACGGACGCGACCGCCGAGCTGCTGGCAGACGCGGGGGTGACCACGGTCCGCGCCGAGGGCCGTTTCGGCGGCGCGAGCCAGGCGCGAAATGCCGGTCTGGCGCGAGTGGACACGCCGCTCGTCCTGTTCCTCGACTCCGACGACCTGCTCCTCCCGACGGCCCTCGAGCGCCTGGCCACCGTGCTCGCCGCCGCGCCGGGCGCCCCCTTCGCCTGGGGCCGCGCCCTCTCTGCGTGGGGCGGCGCGGCGGGCTGGGCGCCCGACGGCCTCATCGCCTCCACCGCAGCCGAGGTCCGAGACCCGCTGGCCGGCCTGCTGGCCCGCAACAGCGTGCCCTCCTCGGGCGTCATCGTCCGCACGGAGGCCGCCCGCGTGGCGGGCGGGTACCCGGAGGACGCCGTCTACAGCGAGGATCACCTGTTCTGGATCCGCCTCGCGCGCCGGGGCCGCCCCGTGCATCTGCCGGAGGTCGTCTCGGTCTACCGCCGCCACGCCGAGAACCGCCACACCCTGCTCGGCGGCGAAGCGCGCGACCCGCTGCTCGGCGAGCTGACCGCCACCGAGCGCCGCCGCGCGGGCCCTGAGCGGATGGGCGTCTTCGCCTCCGAGGCGGCGATCGAGGCGCTCAAGGCGCGGCGCGGAGACGTGCTGTGGGCGCTGGCCGCCGAGCTCGCCCGCCGACCGGGGCGCCGGCGCGCACTGCGCCGGGGCGGTGCCCATCTGCGCGCCCGGAGGCGGTGGGCCCGCGACGGCGCGGCACTGTGGGCGGCCGACCCGGCGCTGCGGGACTGGCTCTCGGGCGCTTGAGCTCCGACGCGCCGAGTCCGATGAGCTTTATGGTGATTCTCGGATGAGCGGCGCCCCCCTATATCTCGACGGCCCGGCCGGCCCGGCCCTCGCGCTGTTCGACGCCGCCCGCGAGGGCGCCGAGCGCGACCGCGCCGTGCTCATCGTCCCGCCCTTCGGGTGGGATCAGATGTGCTCCTACCGCCCTCGCAAGGCCTGGGCCGAGGACCTCGCCGCCGCGGGCTACCCGACCCTCCGCCTGGACCTCCCCGGCACGGGCGACAGCCTGCAGGACGCGTGCGCCGCCGGGCTCCTGGAGGCGTGGGTGGAGGCCGTGTCCAGGGGGGCCCGCTGGCTCGAGGAGCAGACCGGCGTCGGCGCAGTCGCCGGGATCGGGATCGGCCTCGGCGCCCTGCTCCTCGGCCGGGCCGTCGAGACGGGGGCGCCGCTCGGCGACCTCGTCCTGTGGGACGGCCGCGCCCGCGGCCGCGACGTCCTGCGCGAGCTGCGCGCCTTTGCCGCCCTCGAGGCGGCGCAGATCGATCCGCCGGCGGGCGTCGCGGCGGCGCCCCTGCCCGAGGGGGACCTGCAGGTCGGCGGCTTCCGAGTCGCGGCGGAGACGCGTGCCGCCCTGCAGGCACTCGACCTCTCCGGGGCCGCCCGGCTCGGCGGGCGGCGCGTGCTGCTGCTCAAGCGGGACGGGATCGCCGTCGACCCCCGGCTCAAGCAGAGCCTCGAGGCGGCCGGAGCCACGGTCGAGACCGACCCCGGGCGGGGCTACAACGCAATGATGGACGAGCCGCAGTTCGCCTTGGCGCCGACCCGGGTCTTCGTGCCCGTCCGGGCCTGGCTCGAGGAGACGAGCGGCCCCGTCGCGGTAGCGCAGCGCCCGGCGCTCTCGCCTCCTACCGCGCAGGACGACGGACTACGGGAGGAGGTCGTGAGCCTCGAGCAGCCGTTCGGAAGGCTCCTCGGCGTCGTCGCCGAGCCGGCCGAGCCCGACGACGACGACGGCGGGCTGGGCGCGATCTTCATGACCCGTTACGGCCAGAACCGGATGCACACGGAGGCCGCGCGGCGGTGGGCGCGCGGCGGTGTTCCCACCCTGCGCCTCGACCTGCAGGGCACCTTCGAGGGCGACGGCGCCTACCCGCTCCACCAAGGCTCGGGCCGGGAGCAGATCGCTCCGCTCGTCGGGCAGATCCGTGGTGGGCTCGACCTGCTCGAGCGGCACGGCTCGCCGTCCCGCTTCGTGCTCGCCGGCCTGTGTGCGGGGGCACAGTGGAGCGTCAGCGCCGCCCTCGAGGATCCGCGCGTGGCCGGGATCATGCTCATCAACCCCGTCGCCCTCTGGTGGGACGATGTGGCGGTGCTGCGCGCCAACAGCCGCGCGCTGCGCAGCCGGATCACGCGCCGCTCCTCCTGGGCCAAGCTGCTCTCCGGGCGGATCCCGCGCTCGACGCTCGTGGCCATGGTCCGCCCGCTGCTCGGCCAGGTCTGGCGCCTCGTGCTCACGGCACCGGCGCGCCGGCTCCAGGCGCGGCAGAGCGGCCCGGTCGACCCGCTCGAGGCCACGCTCGACGACCTGCGCGCCGCCGGGGTCGAGGTGCGGATCGTCTTCTCCGACGGCGAGCCGCTGGCGGCCACCTTCGCCGCCCGCGACGCCGAGCAGGATGCCCGCCGCTGGCCGAACCTCGGGATCGCCCACCTCTCGAGCCGCGACCACACGCTGCGCGGGCTGTGGGCCCAGGCCGACGTCCACGCCCAGCTCGACGTCTGGCTCGAGGAGCTGCGCGGCGGGGTGGGCGCGCGGGAGGCCGCGACGTCGCCCGGGCCGGTCTGAGCGCGTCCGACACCGCACTTCACGCGAAGACGGTCTCGCGGCGCTCGCATCGGGTAGCATCGCGCCGAAAGCGTCCAGGGAAACTGGACGCGCAACTTCCCGTCTGTGCTGGGGTTTTTCACTTTGACGGAGCGCTGCACGGGCGTCAAGACAAGTTCGGGCCGTCGCCAGCCGATTCGTATGCAGACCGAGAAGCTAAATCCCCATCAGCCCAGGTCTGCCCACATGACGCCCGAAGAACCCAAGCCCACGCCCTCCCTCGCCCCCCCCGGGCTGAGCGCCCGCACCCGCACGCCGCGGAGCCTGCGCCGGCGCGCCGCTCGCGTCCCGCAGCGCGCGCTCGAGCTCACCTCGCCGCAGGTCCTCGGGCGCGAGCAGGAGACCGCGCTCCTCGTCGCCTGGGACATGGGGATCACGCTGCTCGTCTGCACCCTCATCGCCCACGTCCTCTTCGCCTCGCCCGCGCACAACCTGACCCTCGACCTGCTGGTCGTCCCGGTCGCCCTCCCCGCCATGATGGCGATGCTCGGTGGCTACCGCCAGGTCTCGTGGCTGCGCGCGCATCTGCTCAAGTCCTGCGGCACCCTCGTCCTCGCCGTCGCCGTCGCGCTGTGGGCGCGGACTCTCGTGGCGCAGGGCGGGCACCACCAGCCGCTCGGCCTCGCCGAGTCGCTGACGACCCTCGCGCTCGTGCCCGTGGCCTGCCTGGCCGGCCGCTGGTTCATGGGCCTCATCCGCCAGGCCAACCCGGAGCGGACGCTCATCGTCGGCGGCGGCGTGCTCGCCTCCCGCGTGATCGAGCTCTCTCGACGGCGCGGCCGGCGCATGTTCCGCATCGAGGGCTATCTCGACGACGGCGAGATCCCCCTCGAGGCCCACGCCAGCGCCCCCCGCCTCGGCGACGTCGAGGACCTTCCCTCGGTGCTCGAGACCGGCCGGATCGACCGGGTCGTCGTCGCCTTCACCCGGCGGCGCGACTCCGAGCTCATGCGCGTCATACGCGACTGCGACACCTACGGGGTCGACATCGACGTGATCCCGCGGTTCTTCGACTACCTGGGGCCGGATCCGCGCGTGCACTCGGTCGACGGCCTCGCCTTCCTGAACGTCCACGGCTGGCGCTTCGGGCTCCCCCAGCGCGCCTTCAAGCGCACGTTCGACATCCTCGGCGCCGGGTTCGTGCTCCTCTGCTCGCTTCCCGTGCTCGCCGTGGCCGCCGTGGCGATCAAGCTCGAGGACCGCGGCCCGGTCTTCTACCGCCAGCGCCGCGTGGGCACGAACGGCGAGCACTTCACGATCCTCAAGCTGCGCACGATGTCGGTCAACGCCGATCGCGCGACGGTGGCGACCGCGGGCTCGCTCAAGGACCGCAAGCTGACGATCGCCGACGCCGTCGCCTCGCTGAAGGCCACGGGCCAGGCCTCGACGACGCGGGTCGGCGGCTTCCTGCGGCGCTCCTCGATCGACGAGCTGCCCCAGCTGTGGAACGTGCTCACCGGCGACATGAGCCTGATCGGCCCCCGGCCGCTCCAGGACTTCGAGGTCGCCGAGCTCGACAGGTGGGAGCTCTCCCGCCACAACATGCGGCCGGGGATCACCGGCCTCTGGCAGGTCATCGGGCGCTCGGACCTCGACTGGGACGAGCGGATGCAGCTCGACTACACCTACGTGCGCCATTGGTCGCCGGTGCTCGACCTGCGGATCCTCGTGGACACGCTGCCGGTCACCCTGCGCGGCTCCGGCGCGAACTGAGAGCGCGGCCGGCCCGGCGCGCCGCCGGCGCCGGGTCCCGGGAGGGCGGAGTAGCGTCCCCCGGATGATCGACCTGCACGCCCACCTGGCCGCAGGCATCGACGACGGTCCCGCCACCGCCGAGGACGCGCTGACGATGGCGCGCGCCGCCGTGGACGCCGGGACCGAGACGCTGGTCGCCACCCCCCACGTGGACGACCACTTCGGGCTCACGCCGCGGGCGATCCTCGAGGCGATCGCCCGCACCCGGCGCGCGGTGGCCGCGGCCGGGATCCCGCTCGAGGTCGTCCCCGGCGCGGAGCTCGCCCTCGAGCGCTACCCGGCGCTCACGCCCTCAGAGCTCGGCGCCCTGTCGCTCGGGCGCGGCTCCTGGATCCTGCTCGAGTGCCCGCTCTCCCGGGACGCCGGCCCGCTCGAGCACGTCGTCTTCGACCTGCAGGTGCGCGGGTTCGACGTCCTGCTCGCCCACCCCGAGCGCTCCCCCGGGCTCGTGCGCGACCCCGACCGCCTGCGCGCGCTCGTCGAGCGCGGCGCCTGCTGCTCGATCACCACCGGTTCGCTGCGCGGCCAGTTCGGCAGGGAGCCCCAGCGCGCCGCCCACCGGCTGCTGCGGGCGGGCCTCGTGCACAACCTCGCCTCCGACGCCCACGACGCCCGGCGCCGGGCGCCGGGCCTGCGCGGAGTCCTGGCCGGCGCCGGCGAAGGCGCCGAGGCCCTCGAGGACTGGCTGTGCCGGGAGGTCCCGCGCGCGATCCTCGACGGGGGCCCCCTTCCGGCCCTGCCCGCGATGGAGATCCGCGGCCGGCGCCGGCGTGTGCTGCGCTAGAGCGGACCGTGCACCCTCCGTTGTGGCGGGCGCACGAGCGCTGACGCCGGAGGGGGCTCCGGCCGGGCTGTCCCACCGCGCCTGAGGGTGATCGCTTAAGGCTGCTTCCTTCCGGACCTGACCTGGTTCACGAGCCCTCACCGCCGCGGGACCCGGCCATCGACGCCCCGCCCGGCGGGCTACCTCGTACACCGAGGGCCCCGCGGGAGGGAGTTCGGCCTCGCTAGAGCGGATTGCGAGTACAGGGCACCGCTACCTCCCCGCCTAGCACGGTCCGCCCCAGAGGCTAGCGCGGCTCGCTCAGCTCGGCCAGGCCGTCGGCCAGCGGGATCCGGGGCGCCCAGCCCAGGAGATCGGCGGCGCGGGAGGGGTCGAGGCAGGAGCGCCGGACCTCACCCTCGCGCTCGGCTGCGGGCTCGGTGCTCAGGTCGGGCAGCGCGGCGGCCAGCGCGTTGACGCTCGTCTCGATCCCCGTGCCGATGTTGACGGGCTCCGTGGCGCCTGTGTCGGCCGCGCGCAGGTTGGCCGCCACGACGTCCCGGACGTGGACGAAGTCGCGGGTCTGCTCCCCGTCGCCGAAGATCGTCGCCTCCCGGCCCTGCCGCGCCCGGTCGCAGAAGATCGCCACGACGCCGCCCTCGCCGAGCGGGTCCTGGCGCGGCCCGTAGACGTTGGCGTAGCGCAGCGGGATGGCCGAGAGCCCGTGCAGGCGCGCGAACAGGCCGCAGTAGCCCTCGGCCGCGAGCTTCGCCTGCCCGTAGGGGGAGAGCGGGCGTTCGGGGGCGGATTCGGGCGTGGGCACGACCTCGGTCTCCCCGTAGATCGCCCCGCCGGTCGAGGAGAGCACGAAGCGGCGAGTGCCGGCGCGCGCGGCGGCGGCGAGGACGGCGATCGTCCCGCCGACGTTCACCGCGGCGTCGGCGACCGGGTCCTCGACCGAGCGCCGCACGTCGATCTGCGCCGCGAGGTGGAAGACGACCTCGGGCCGGTGGGCGGCGAAGACCTCGGCCAGGAGCGCGGCGTCGGTGACGCTGCCCTCCCGCAGCGCGGCCCGGGGGCCGACGTGCTCCCGGCGGCCGGTGGAGAGGTCGTCGAGGACGACGACCTCGTCGCCCCGGTCCAGCAGCGCGTCGGCGAGGTTCGAGCCGATGAAGCCGGCGCCGCCGGTGACGAGGGTGCGCACGGCGGGGAAGCTACGGGCCGGACGGGACGAACGTGATTCGGGGCTCGAGCGTCACCTCCGTGCGCAGCGAGTTGGCCACGTAGCACTCGCGGTGGGCGAGCGCGATCAGCTTTCTCACGCGTTCCTCCGACGGCCCCGGGCCGAGCGTGATCCGCGGGCGGAGCGTGATGCGGTTCAGCCGCGCCGGCGGGTCGCCCTCATCCATCGTCCCCTCTGCATCGTCGGCATACTCCCGCACGTCGAGCCGGGCGCGCGCGGCCACGGCGAGGAAGGACAGGAGCTGGCAGGAGGACGCCGCGAGCACCAGCAGCTGCTCCGGATTCGGATGCTCCGCGTCGCCGCCGAAGTACGCATCGGCCGAGAGCGCGAGCCCCGCCGAGGCGGGCGGCGTCGCCGCCTCATGCCGGCGTCCGTAGTCCTCGTACCCGACACCGGTCGAGCCCGTCCAGCGAGTCCGCGCGGCGTAGGTGTGCACGCGCCCGCTCATCGTCGGGCAAGGCTAAAGTAAGCGCCCCTGAGGGCGCGTAGCTCAGTGGGAGAGCGCTCGCTTCACACGCGAGAGGTCGCAGGTTCGAAACCCGCCGCGCCCATTTTTCGAGAACCTCCCCGACGCTAATCGAACCGTCGGCTAGCCTCGATTCGCCGGTAGCGCTCGGGGGCGGCGGGCGGCTGGGCGACCTGAAACGTCCGCCTGAGCAGGGAGAATGGTGGTTGCTGAGACCATTTTCTCCCGCTCAGGAGGCGCACCTTGAAGGTGA
>JBBQAA010000023.1:0-6882 GCA_038276395.1 Solirubrobacterales bacterium
GCGCAAGCACCACGGGGCGGGGGAGGCCGCGGCGGTGCGGGTCCTCACCGCCTGGACCTACGCCGTCCGCGCGCTGGCCGCGCTCATCCTGCCCGGACACGACCCGCGCCGGTACGCCCGCCACGTCACGGCGACGCTGTTCCCGAGCCGCGGGGAGGGGCTGCAGGAGGCGGCGGGGGAGTGGAACCAGGGCGGCCCGCGGTTGTGAGGCTGGCGGGAGCGGGCGCGCGGCGGTATGGCGCAGCTCACGGATGTCGTGAGCGCGGTGAGCCAGCCGGGTCAACACGTCGGGCTCTACGGCGAGCGCGGTGTGGGCAAGACCTCCCTCGCGAACGTGCTCGCTGAGTTCTTCGACACGGGCGGCGCCGGGTCCCACATGCGCGCAGTCGTCATCAACTGCGTCACCGACGACAGCTTCGCGACGGTGTGGCGGAACGTGTTCGTCGAACTGGAGCAGCCGCTCAGCACGCAGGATGTCCGAGAGCTGTCACCCGAGGCGGTGAGGCGACGGCTCCAAGCGCTCGAAGAACCGGCTCTCATCGTGCTCGACGGACTCGACCGCCTCGAGGACGATGGCGCGCTCACGGCCTTGGCCGACACGATGAAGACGCTCTCCGACCACGCGGTGGCTTCGACGCTGGTCCTCGTCGGCGTCGCGCGATCGATCGGCGAGCTCGTCGGCGAGCACGCCTCGGTGGTTCGCGCGCTGGTGCAGATCCAGATGCCGAGGATGTCGGCCGACGAACTCGGGGAGATCCTGGCCAAGGGCTGCGCGAAGGCGGGGCTCGATGCCGACCCGGCCGCCATCGCGGAGATCACGACCCTATCGGAGGGGCTGCCTCATTACACGCATCTTCTTGGGCTCAATGCGGCCCAGGGCGCAGTCCAGGAGGATCGGGCGACGATCACGCCACGCGGAGCGCGCACAGGGATGCGCTGTTTGCCGAGGTTCTGCTGGCCTGCGCCCTGGCCCCGAAGAACCAGCTCGGCTTCTTCACCTCCGGCTCGATCCGTGAGCCGCTCGAGATCATCGCTGGGAGACGGCTGGAGATCCCGGCCTTCTCGAACCATCTGAGCCAGTTCCTCGAGCCGTCACGTGGGGCGGTGCTTCAGCGGGAGGGCTCGAAGAGCCGGTACTTCTATCGCTTCTCCGACCCGATATTCCAGCCCTATGTGATCCTCGCTGGTCTCTCCGGTCGCCTCATCTCCGACGCCGACCGAAGGCGCTTCCAGAAGGCGGAGTGGGCGCCGGATCTCACGCCCGGGGCATTTGCGGGCGACCCGCCCCCCGGGCTCTTCTGAGCAGCCGTCCCGCCGCCCGGCGCTCCTCCGGGCGCAGGAACCCTGTGGCGAGCAGCACGAGCGGCAGCGCGAGCAGCACGAGCGCGCGCAGCACGAAGCCGCCGCCGCCGTGCGTGGGGAGCAGCAGCTCGCCCGCGGTGGCGAGCCCGGCGATCACCCCGACTGCGTGGGCGAGGCGCCGGCACTCGAAGGCGACGGGGAAGAGCCGGCGCGTGGCGAGATGGAGCGCGGCGAGCATGACCACGTAGGCGCCGGACAGCGCGACGCCCGCGCCGGCCGGGCCGTAGCGCGGCACGAGCAGCGCGAGCAGGGCGACGTTGACGACGAGGCCGGCGAGGGCGGCCGGGAAGTTCCGCGTCGTCACCCGCGCGCGCCCCGCCACCGAGACGAGCACGAGCACGAGGCCGTAGAGCGCCCAGCCGAGCGCGACCCAGGGCAGCGCACGGTGGGCGGGGAAGAACGCGGGGGCGGCGAGCAGGCGCACGAGCCAGCGGCCGAGCAGCGCGAGCCCGGCGACGATGAGGCCCGTGAAGACGACGTAGTAGGTGGCGACGAGGGAGTAGAGGCGCGCGGCGTCGCCCTCCTCCCGCACCGAGTAGGCGAGCGGCGGCCACGCGTACTGGAAGGCGCGCACGGAGAAGACGACGACTCCCGCGAGCTTCACCGCCAGCGAATAGAGGCCGGCGGCGGCCGCGCTCTGGCGGTGGAAGAGCCAGTAGCGGTCGACGAGGTTCAGCGCGAAGAGGGAGGCGTCGGCGGGCACCGTGGGCAGGCCGAAGGCGAGCAAGCGCCGGAGCGCCGTGGCCTCCGTGCCGGCCGCCCCCGGCCGCCGCGCGAAGCGGTGGCGCACGCGCCAGAGCAGGACGAGGAGGATGACGGTCGAGCCCGCGTAGTTGCCGAGCAGGAGCCCGCGCGCCCCCTCCCGCTCCCCGACGACGAGCACGAGCGTGAGGGCGATCGTCAGCGCGACGTTGGCCAGCGAGGCGAGCGCGTACTCGCGCGCGCGCTCCTCCACGCGCAGGAGCGCGTAGGCGAGCTCGAGGTTGGTGAACGCCCACAGGCCGAGGACGGCGATGAGGAAGGTCGTCGCGTCGCGGTGGGACAGGACGGCGGCCGAGAGCGGGCCGGCAAGGACGGCGGCGAGCGCCGTCGCCGTCGTGGTCAGCCCGAGCACGCCGAGCGCGGCCCGGCGGGCGAGGGCGTCGCGCGCCACCTCGTCCTTCTCCTCGTACCAGTAGCGCACGAGCGCCTCGCCGAGCCCGAGGCGGACGAGGATCGAGACGAAGATGACGAGCGTGGCCAGCAGCTCGGCCACGCCGTAGTCGCCGCGCGTGAGGTAGCGCGTGTAGACGGGCAGCAGCCCGATCGCGATGAGCTTCGAGACGATGTCCGCGAGCTGGTAGGCGGCGGCGGTCCGTAGCAGCCGCTTCAGGTAGCCCGCCACGCGAGGTGACGCTATAGCGTGACCCGGCGTGGACGGCCCGGTCTGCCTGCTCCTCCTGCCCGCCCCGCTCGAGTCCTTCATCCTCCGCGAGACGGCCGCCGACCTGCTCCGCGCGCCGCGGGTGCTCGCCCTCGAGCCGCCGCGCGTGCCCTACGGCGCGTTCGGGCGGATGCCGGAGCCGCTGGCCCACGCCTTCGCCTCCGCCCAGGCGCGGAGGCTGAAGAAGATCGGCGACGTCCGCGCCGTCGTCGTCTTCCATCCGCTCCAGGCGTACCTGGCCGAGGCGCTCCTGGCCCGCTGGCCGCGGGCCGAGCTGTGGTACTCCCGCTGGGACCGCTACGAGGAGGCGCAGGACGCCACGCCGCGGCTGCGCGCGCGGATCGCCGCGCTGCACGAGACGGTGGCCGAACGCTCCTCCTACACGTGGGTGGTGAGCGAGCCGCTGGTCGAGCTCGAGTCCGCGCGGGGCCGCGCGCCCCACCTCGTCGTCCCGCCCCATGACACCTTCCCGGCGCCGGAGCCCGCACCGATCGTCGCGGTCTCCCTCGGCCGCCTCGGCTACCGCACGGACTGGCGGCTCCTGCGCGAGCTCGCGCTCCGGCTCGGCAACGACCTCGTGCTGCTGCTCGTGGGCGAGCGCTTCGACACAGAGGGGGCGGGGGACCCGGACTTCGAGGCCTGTACCCGCCTGCCCAACCTCGTCTGGCTCGGCCGGCTTCCCGACGAGGCGGCGGCGCGGATGATCGCCGTCGCCGACGTGGGGATCGTCCCCTTCGCCCGCCAGCCGTTCAACGACGCCGCGCTCCCCCAGCGGATCATCAAGTACGCGCGGCTCGGGCGGCGCACGCTCGCGCCTGACCTGACCGGGATGCGCACGCTGCCCGAGGCGGTCACGGTGTGCGCTTCGCTCGAGGACTGGGAGCGGGGGCTGCGCGCCGCGCGCGGGCGGCGGCTCGAACCGGACCTCGCGCTGCGGGAGTGGGCGCTGGCCCAGACCGCCGAGCGCCAGAACGCCGCGCTGTGGGAGCGCCTGGAGCGGCTCGGCGTGGCGGAGTTCGCGTGAGCGGGGTCGAGGAGCGGCCGGCCAAGCGCAGGACGCGCCCGGGCTTGTACGCAGGCTGCGCTACGCCTCATGCGTAACGGACCGGAGACATTGTCCCCGCGCGCGATAGGCCGCGCGACTCTGGCTCGGCAGGGGCTCCTGGCCCGCGAGGAGCTCTCGGTCGTGCAGGCGTGCGAGCGCTTCGGCGGCTTTCAGGCCCAGGAGGCGCGGCCGCCGGCGCTCGGGCTGTGGAACCGGGCCGAGGGCTTCCAGGTCGAGGCCCTGCGCCGGGCGGCGCGGCGGGGGACGGTGGCGCGCGGGCTGCTGATGCGCGGGACCCTGCACCTCGTCAGCGCCAAGGACTCCGCCTGGCTGCGGCCCACGCTCGAGCCCGTGCTGGCCGGCGCGCTGCGCGCGCGCTTTCCCGACCTCGACGTCCTGCCGGTTCTCGCGCGCGCCCGAGCGCTCCTGGCCGCGGAGCCGCGGACGTTCTCGGCGCTGCGCGCCGCTCTGGCCGAGGACTTCCCCGGCGAGAGCCCGCGGGCGCTCGGGTACGCCGCGCGGACCGGCCTGCCGCTGGCCATGGTCGCGACGGTGGAGGATCCCTGGTGCTGGCCGCCCGACTCCTGCTTCGCGCTCACCGAGGCGGGCGGTGCTCCCGACCCGGAGGAGCTCGTCCGCCGCCACCTCGCCGCCTTCGGCCCGGCGAGTGCCGCCGACGTGCAGGCCTGGTCCGGGCTGCACGTACGGGAGGCCTTCGACGCGCTGGCCGGCGAGCTCGTCGAGCTGCGCGACGAGCGCGGCCGCACGCTGTGGGACCTTCCCCGCGCGCCCCGGCCGAGCGAGGACGCCGAGGCCCCGCCGCGGCTCCTGCCGAGCTGGGACTCGATCCTGCTCGCCCACAAGGACCGCTCGCGCATCCTGCCCGACGAGCACAAGGGGAAGCTGACGACGAAGAACCTGCGCGTGCCGCCCGTGTTCCTGTGGGACGGCATGGCCGCCGGCGTGTGGGGGATCGAGACCGCGCGCCGCACCGCGACCCTCACCCTGCGGCCGTGGGCGAAGCTGCCGCGCGGCGCGCAGGGCCCGCTCGAAGCCGAGGCCGAGGGGGTGCTGGCCTTCGCCGCGCCGGAGGCGAAGCTGCGCGGCGTCGCGTTCGCCTGATCGCGCTACCCGCCGGCGTGGCTCAGCACGTTCACGACGTTTCCGGCGGGATCGCGCACGAAGAACCGCCGCACGCCCCAGGGCTCGTCGGTCAGCGGGTGGACGATCTCCGCGCCGCGGCGCTCAGCGACGGCGTAGGCGGCGTCGACGTCGTCGACCTCGATCGAGACGGCGGGTCGCTCGGGGGCCGTGGCGTCCTCCCCCATGAGGTTGAGCTGGGCGGCCCGGTTCTCGGGCGCGGCGACGGTCACGACCCAGCCGAGGTCCATGGCGACCTCGAGGCCGAGGACGTCGGCGTAGAACTCCGCGGCGGCGGCCGGGTCCTCCGCGTGGAGGTCGGGCACGACTCGCCGGGCGGTCATGCGCGCGCCGGCCCTACTTCGCGGCCGCGCGCTTGCGTTTTCCGCGGCTGCGGCAGGTCGGTGATCGTCCCCGCCGCGAGCTCGGCAGCGAAGAGGACGGTCTCCGACAGCGTCGGGTGGGGATGGATGGTCAGCGCGATGTCCTCCGCGTTCGCGCCCAGCTCGATCGCGTGGACGGCCTCGGCGATCAGGTCCCCCGCGTTGACGCCGACGATCCCGACGCCGAGCACGCGGCGGGACTCGGGGTCGACGAGCACCTTGGTCATCCCCTCCGGGCGGCCGACGGTGAGCGCGCGCCCCGAGGCGCTCCACGGGAACGCGTGGCGCCCGAAGGGGATGTCCTCCGCCTCGGCGCGGGTCTCGGTCAGTCCCGTCCACGCGACCTCGGGGTCGGTGTAGGCGACGGAGGGGATGGACTGGGCGTCGAAGGCGACGTCCAGCCCCGCGATGACCTCGGCTGCGACCTTGGCCTCGTGGGAGGCCTTGTGGGCGAGCATGGGCTCGCCCACGACGTCGCCGATGGCGAGGATGTGCGGGACCTTCGTGCGCTGCTGGGAGTCAACCCGGATGAAGCCGCGCTCGTCTACCTCGACCCCGGCGGCGCCGGCGCCGATCTCGGAGCCGTTGGGGCGGCGCCCGACGGCCACGAGCACGCAGTCGTAGACGCCGGGGTCGGGCGCCTCCTCCCCCTCGAAGGTCACGTGCAGGCCGTCCTCCTCCGCCTCCACCCCGGCCACCCTGACGCCGGTGTGGATCGCCGCGTAGCGGCCCTCGATGCGCTTTTGCAGGGGCTCCACGAGATCGGGGTCGCAGCCCGGCATGAGGCCGTCGAGCAGCTCGACGACGGTGACCTGCGAACCGAGCGCGTCGTAGACCGTGGCCATCTCCAGACCGATGATCCCGCCGCCGACGACGAGCAGGCGCCCGGGGATGGCCTCGAGGGCGAGCGCGCCGGTCGAGTCCACGACGCGCGGGTCGTCGGGGAGGCCGGGCAGGGCGACGGCGGTCGAGCCCACCGCGACGATGGCGTGCTTGAAGGCGATCGTCTCGCCGTCGGCGTCGAGCTCGTGCGGGCCGGTGAAGCGGCCGGTGCCGCGGACGACGCGGACCTTCCGTTGCTTGGCGAGCTGCTCGAGGCCGCCGGTGAGCTTTCCGACGACGCCGTCCTTCCACTCGCGGAGCTTCGCCAGGTCGACCTCGGGCGCCCCGAAGGAGACGCCCTGGCTCGACGCCTCCTCCGCCTCGCCCACGACCTTGGCGATGTGCAGGAGCGCCTTGGAGGGGATGCAGCCGACGTTCAGGCACACGCCCCCGAGGCGCTCGTGGCGCTCGACGAGCGTGACCGAGAGGCCGAGGTCGGCGGCGCGGAACGCCGCGGTGTACCCGCCGGGCCCGCCGCCGAGGACGAGCACGTCGACCCGGTCGGAGTCCTCCTCCGGCTCCTCCGCCGCCGCCTCCGGCGGGCCGCCGTTGCGGCCGCTCAGCGTGAGGAGCACCGTTCCCTCGGAGACCTTGTCGCCGACGCTCACCTTGAGCTCCTCGACGGTTCCCGCCTCCGGCGCGGGCAC
>JBBQAA010000024.1:0-7384 GCA_038276395.1 Solirubrobacterales bacterium
AGCAGGCGTGGTCACCCGGGCCATCCGGCCCGGGCTCCGTTGAAGCCTCGGCACGTGGGCTGATAGCGCCGCCGAGTACGTCGTCACCCGGGCCATCCGGCCCGGGCTCCGTTGAAGCGCTTGCGGGGTCGCGGTCGATTCCGAGCAGGCGTGGTCACCCGGGCCATCCGGCCCGGGCTCCGTTGAAGCCTCGGCACGTGGGCTGATAGCGCCGCCGAGTACGTCGTCACCCGGGCCATCCGGCCCGGGCTCCGTTGAAGCGAGTTCACACTCCGGCGTGGCTTGAGCTTGCCGGGGGTCACCCGGGCCATCCGGCCCGGGCTCGGTTGAAGCGACCCGCCGCCCTGTCCCTACGACGAGGACCCGATCGTCACCCGGGCCATCCGGCCCGGGCTCCGTTGAAGCATGGGCTCGGGCTCGACGCTACTCGCGGCGAGAGAAGTCACCCGGGCCATCCGGCCCGGGCTCCGTTGAAGCTGGCAGAAGCAACGCGCGCGCATCCCCGCGTACGCGGTCACCCGGGCCATCCGGCCCGGGCTCCGTTGAAGCGGGCGGAGCGGGGTGCGCTTCATGCCGCCGCCCGGGAGTCACCCGGGCCATCCGGCCCGGGCTCCGTTGAAGCCTCGTCGCACTCCTCGCGCTGCACCAACGAAAGCAAGTCACCCGGGCCATCCGGCCCGGGCTCCGTTGAAGCATGCCGTGCATGAGCGCGACGATGCACGCATGAACGGTCACCCGGGCCATCCGGCCCGGGCTCCGTTGAAGCGGCGGGCCGATCTACACCCCGGACGAGTTGGGGGCGGGTCACCCGGGCCATCCGGCCCGGGCTCCGTTGAAGCACGTCCCGCGCTGCGGCGCTCTCCTCCCTTGACGGGGTCACCCGGGCCATCCGGCCCGGGCTCCGTTGAAGCCCGGCCGCGCCGCCGTAGCCGCCGGCTCGACGGCAGGGTCACCCGGGCCATCCAGCCCGGGCTCCGTTGAAGCAAGGCGCCTGCATGACCTGATGGCGCAGCAAGATGCCGAGAAGCGTCCCGGGCTGCTCTACGCGCTGCCCTACTTCCTCACCTTCACCAACGAGATCCCGGTCTACCTGCGAGCCGTTGGCGGAGACCGTCCCGGCTGAGGCGGCGGCGGGGAGAAGGCCGACGGCAAGGACGGCGAGGAGCGGAGCGGAGCGATACGGGCGGCGGGCATGCGAGGGTAGCCGCGGCCGACCAGATCTGAAGGGAAGCCGAACGCCCCGCGCGTCCTCACCCCACCGCCAGCGCGGCGTGGGCCTCGGCCACCGTGAAGCGCCCCTCGTAGAGCGCCTTGCCCACGATCACCCCCGCGAGGTTCACCTGGCGCAGCGCGACGAGCCCGCGGAGATCCTCCAGCGAGCCGATCCCGCCCGAGTAGACGAAGCGGCCGCGGACGGCGGCCGCGACGCCGCGGACCTCCTCCAGGTCCGGCCCCGCGAGCATCCCGTCCCGCTCGATGTTCGAGTAGACGAAGGAGCGCACGCCCCGGTGCCGCAGGCGCTCGAGCACGTTCGCGGCCGGCATCTGCGTCTGCTCGGTCCACCCGGCGGTGGAGACGCGCCCGTCCCGTACGTCGACGGAGACGAGCGCGCGATCGCCGAAGCCGGCGACGACCTCGTCGAGGAAGTCGACGTCCGTGTAGGCCGCCGTCCCGAGGATCACCCGGGTGGCGCCGGCCCGGAGCGCGTCCCGCACGGAGGGAACCGAGCGCAGCCCGCCGCCGACCTGGACCGGGACGCCGAGCGCGGCGATCGCCTCGACGTGGCCGAGGTTCGCGGGCTTGCCCGAACGCGCGCCGTCGAGGTCGACCACGTGCAGATAGCGCGCGCCCTGGTCGATCCAGCGGCGGGCGGCGTCCGCCGGGGCTGAGTCATAGACGGTCTCGGCGGCGAAGTCGCCCTGCGCGAGGCGCACCGCCTTCCCGTCGCGGATGTCGATCGCCGGGTAGAGGATCATGCGGCGAGGGAGACGCGGCCGCACTCCCGCACCCAGCCGCCGAGGAGCGCCAGCCCGAGCGTGGAGGACTTCTCCGGGTGGAACTGCACGCCCGCGACGTTCCCGCGGGCGATCGCGGTGACGAACGTCCCGCCGTACTCCGCGGTCCCGAGCACGAACTCCTCCGGGACGCCCACCGGCGCGTAGGAGTGCACGTGGTAGAAGGCGCCCGTGGCGGGCAGGTCGGCGCTCAGCGGATGCTCGCCGCGCCAGCTCACCGTGGTCCAGCCGATGTGCGGCAGGCGCAGGCCAGCGGCGGGCAGCGGGGCGACGCGCCCGGGCACGAGGCCGAGCCCCTCGGTCTCCCCGAACTCCGAGGATGAGCAGAGCAGCACCTGCATCCCCAGGCACAGCCCGAGCAGGGGCACGCCCACCTCCGCGCGCTCGCGCAGGACCTCGTCGAGCCCGACGGCCCGCAGCGCTTCCATCGCGGCGCGAAAGGCGCCGACGCCGGGCACGACGACGCCGTCGGCGGCGCGGATCGCGTCGTGCTCGCACGTGATCTCGGGCCGGCCGCCGACGCGCTCGATCGCCTTCTCCACCGAGCGGCGGTTGCCCATCCCGTAGTCGGCGATGGCGATCAGCGGCGCGCTCACGTGAGCGTGCCCTTGGTGCTCGGCACGCCCTCGACCTCGGGGTCGAGCGCGACCGCGACGCGCAGCGCGCGGGCGAAGGCCTTGAACAGCGCCTCGACGACGTGGTGGGCGTTCGTGCCCGCCTCCTGGGTCAGGTGCAGGGTGAGGCGGGCGTTCGTGGCGACCGCGCGGAAGAACTCCTCGGCCAGCTCGTGGTCGAAGCTCCCAATCGTGCCCGGAGGCAGCACGGCGGAGAACGAGCAGAACGGCCGCCCGGAGACGTCGATCGCGCACGCCGCGCGCGCCTCGTCCATCGGCACGACGGCGTGGCCGTAGCGGCGGATCCCGGCGCGGTCTGAGAGCGCCTCGTCGAGCGCCTGACCGAAGGCGATTCCCACGTCCTCGACGGTGTGGTGGCCGCCGGTCTCGAGGTCCCCCGTGGCCTGCACGTCGAGGGCGAGGTTCCCGTGGCGCGCCAGCAGGTCGAGCATGTGGTCGAAGAACCCGATGCCGGTCTGCCGACGCGCGGTCGCGTAGCCCCCGAGGTCGAGGGAGAGGGAGACGTCGGTCTCCCCGGTCTTCCGGTGGATCTGGGCGGCGCGGTCGATCATGCGTCCCTCATTCTTAGCTCCATCGAGTGGGCGTGCTCGGCAAAGCCCTCGGCGCGGGCAATGGTGGCGCCCTCGCCCGCCAACCGGGCGGCGGCTCCCGAGTCGATCCGGACCTCGGAGAAGCGGCGGCGGAAGACCCGGGGCGAGAGGCCGGAGGAGAACCGCGCGGCGCCCCCCGTGGGCAGGACGTGGTTCGAGCCCGCGACGTAGTCGCCGAACGCCGTGCCCGTGCCCACGAACACGCAGCCGGCTCCGCGCACGAGCGGCGCCCGCGCCTCGGCCTCCTCCCCCAGCAGCTCGAGATGCTCGGGGGCGAACTCGGCGGCCCACTCGAGCGCCGCGTCGAGCCCGCCGGGGAGCGGCAGGACGGCGACGGCGCCCGTGTCGGGAGCCTCGGCGAGCGCGGCGGCGACCGCCTCGCGGAGCGCGCCCGAGTCCGTGAGGAGCACGACGAGCGTCCCCGGCCCGTGCTCAGCCTGGGCGAGCAGGTCGGAAATGACGTCCTCCGCGCGCGCGCCGTCCGACGCGATGACGACGACGTCGCTCGGCCCCGCCAGCCCGTCGATCCCCACGGCGCCGAAGACCTGGCGCTTGGCCTCGGTGACCCAGGCGTTCCCGGGGCCGGCGATGACGTCGACGCGGGGGATCGTCTCCGTGCCGTAGGCCAGCGCGCCGATCGCCTGGGCGCCGCCGACGGCGTGCACGCGCGTCGCGCCCGCGAGCCGCGCGGCGGCGAGGACGACGGGATGCACGCGCCCGTCCGGTGCAGGTGGCGAGCAGAGAGCGATGTCCTCCACCCCCGCGACGCGCGCGGTGACGACCCCCATGAGGACGCTCGAGGGGTAGGCCGCGCGGCCGCCGGGCGCGTAGATCCCGGCGGCGGCGACGGGCTCCTCGCGCAGGGTGATGCGCTGCCCCTCGGGACCGCTCAGCTCGCTCTCGGAGCCGAGGCCCGCCCGCGCGACGAGGGCGATGTTCTCGGCGGCGAGCTCAAGCGCGGAGCGCAGCTCGGGCCCGAGCGCGGCGAGCGCCGCGTCGAGGTCGTCCGGGGTGGGCGGGATCGGCTCGACGCGGTCGATCAGCTTGGTCAGACGGGCGACGGCGCCGTCGCCGCCCGTGCGCACCGCCTGTAGATACTTGCGGACGTTCCGCTCGACGCCGGTGCTCTCGTCGGCGAAGAGCGCCCGCGCCGCCGCCGGCGTCTCCACCTCCTCACAGCGCACGCACGCGCTCCAGCACGGAGTCGATGGCCGCCGCCTTCAGCTTGTGGGCCACGGGATTGGCGATCAGCCGCGCGGTGCAGACGGCGATCTCCTCGCGCACGACGAGGCCGTTCTCCCTGAGCGTCGTCCCGGTGGCCGTGAGGTCGACGATCGCCTCGACGAGCCCGGTCAGCGGCGCGAGCTCGACCGAGCCCTTGACCTCGACGATCTCGGCCTGACGGCCCGTGCGCTCGAAGTACCGCGCGGCGATCTTCGGGTACTTCGTGGCGATGCGCATGACGCCGAGGCGGCGCAGCGCCTCGGCGGCGATGTCCTCTCCCGCCTCGCCGGCGAAGACCATGACGCAGCGCCCGAAGCCGAGGTCGAGCAGCTCGTAGACGTCGCGCTCGGACTGCTCCATGAGCACGTCCTTGCCGACGACGCCGAGGTCGGCGGCACCCGCCTCGACGTAGGTGGGGACGTCCGAGGGCCGCATGGTGACGATGCCGACGTCCCCGAAGAGGAGCCGGCGGTCGTTTCCCCGCACCTCGGTCGTCTGCACGCCGAGCGCGTCGAGCAGGTCGAGCGTGTCGCCCATGAGGGCCCCGCGGGGCACGGCGAAGGTCAGCTCGGGCGGGCTCACCGCTCCTCCCCCGTGCGCGCCAGGTGCAGGCGCTCGACGCCGAGGGCCCAGCCGACGGCGGGCAGTGGGCGCCCGAACCAGCCGATGAGGTCGTCGTAGCGCCCGCCGCCGCCCAGCGGTACCCCGACGGCCGGGTCGTAGACCTCGAACACCGCCCCGGTGTAGTAGCCGAGGGAGCGCACGAGCCCGAGATCGAGGATGACGCGCGCCCGCGCCGTCTCCGGCAGCACGTCGAGGACCTGCTCGAGCCCTCGCGCCGCGGGGCCGAGCCCGGCGAGCACCTCGCGCCCGCCGCGGAGCTGCGTGACCCGCCCGATGAGCGCGGCGTCCTGCGCGGGCAGGCCGAGCGCGGCGACCTCCCGCTCGAGCCCGACGAAGTCCCGCGTGGCCAGCTCGTGCAGGAGCGGCGCGCGGCGCTCCTCGGCCACGCCCGCGGCGTCGAGCAGGCGCGGGAGCACCGAGGCGTCCCCGAGGCCGATGCGGTAGTCGGCCAGGCCGGCGGCGTCGAGCGCGGCGCACAGGACGGTCAGGGCCTCGACCGTGCCCTCCGGCGCGGGTGCGCCGACGAGCTCGATCCCCGCCTGCAGGAACTCCCGCGGCTGCCCGCGCTGCGGGCGCACGCCGCGGTAGGCGTTGGCCAGGTAGGAGAACCGCAGCGGCGGCGGCGCCGTGGGGTAGCGCGTGGCCACGAGGCGCGCGATCGGCACCGTCATGTCCGAGCGCAGGACGAGGACGTCCCCCTGCTCGTCGAAGAGCCGGTAGGCGGGCCGCGCGCCACCCGCCATCCGCGCGGGCATCGAGGCCTCGTACTCGAGCGCGGGGGTCGAGACCTCGCCGTACCCGCGCTCTGCGAGCGTCTCGCGGATCGCGTCGGTGATCGCGCGCAGCTCGCGCATCTCGTCGGGCAGGATGTCCCGCGTGCCCGAGGGCAGCGCGCCGGAGCCGGGCACCGTCCCTCCGCCCAAACCCCCCGCGGGGCGGGAGCTCATTCCTGAGCGGGGACTGTCCCCCTCAGGCACGGTCAGACACCGGCGGGTTCCGTGGCCACGCGCTCGATGCGCGCGCCCAGGGCCCGGAGCCGCTCGTCGATCCGCTCGTAGCCGCGGTCGATCTCGCGGATGTTGCCGATCTCCGTCGTGCCCTCCGCACAGCAGGCGGCGATGACCATCGCCATCCCGGCGCGGATGTCGGGCGAGGCCACGCGCGCGCCGCGCAGGCGCGAGGGGCCGGTGACGATCGCCCGGTGCGGGTCGCAGAGGATGATGTTCGCGCCCATCGAGACGAGCTTGTCCGTGAACACGAGCCGGTTCTCGAACATCCACTCGTGCACGAGCACCGTGCCCTCGACCTGCGTGGCGAGCGCGGTGGCGATCGACGTGAGGTCGGCGGGGAAGGCGGGCCACGGGCCGTCCTGGAGCTTGGCCGTGAAGTCCCCGACGTCGCGCGAGGCGATGAGCTTCTGGCCGCCGGGCACGATCACGTCCGGCCCCTCGAGCTCCGAGCGCAGTCCGAGGCGGGCGAAGGCGAGGCGGATCATCCGCAGGTCGTCGGGGACCGTGTCCTTGATGCGGATCTCCCCGCCGGTCACGCCGGCCAGGGCCATGAACGTGCCGATCTCGATGTGGTCGGCGGAGACACGGTGATCGCAGCCGTGGAGCTCGGCGGCGCCGTGGACGCGCACGACGTTCGAGCCGATCCCCTCGATCCGCGCGCCCATGGCCTCGAGCATCCGCGCGAGGTCCTGGACGTGGGGCTCGCAGGCGGCGTTCCCGATGACGGTCTCCCCCGGGGTCAGCGCGGCGGCCATGAGGGCGTTCTCCGTGGCCATGACCGACGGCTCGTCCATGAAGAACTCGCAGGCGGTGAGGCCGTGCGGGGCCTCGATGACGAGATCCCGGGCGGGCTCGACGTGCGCCCCGAGCGCGCGAAAGGCGTCGAGGTGGGGATCGAGCCGGCGGCGCCCGATGACGTCCCCGCCGGGCGGCGGCATGACGGCGCGGCCGAAGCGCGCGAGCAGCGGCCCGGCGAGCAGGAAGGAGGCGCGGATCCGCTCCGAGAGGCCGCGGTCGACCTCGTGGCCGAGCACGTGGGCCGCGTTCAGCGCCAGGTCGTGGTCGCTGAGCCAATCCACCGAGACGCCGAGGTCCCGCAGCAGCGCGAGCATGAACTCGACGTCGCGGATGCGCGGCACGTTGCGCACGACGACCTCCTCCTCGGTCAGGAGGACGGCGGCGAGGATGGGCAGGGCCCCGTTCTTGTTACCGGCGGGGACGACGGTGCCGGAGAGCGGGACGCCGCCTTCGATGACGAACTTCTCCATGACGGCGGGAGGCGCGGC
>JBBQAA010000025.1:0-34217 GCA_038276395.1 Solirubrobacterales bacterium
CGGAAGCCCTCTTCCGGACTCGAACCGGAGACCCCTTCCTTACCATGGAAGTGCTCTACCAACTGAGCTAAGAGGGCGGGGCGGCTGAGCGTAGCGATCGAGGGAGGGTGAGGGACTGCTCGGCGCGGGTAGGCGGGAATCCATGACCTCCTCCGAATCCGAGACGGATCCCGACACCGCTCCCTCCGGCCTGCCCAACGAGGAGCGGGAGGAGGAGCCGCTCGGCCCCTCTGAGCCGAACCCGAACTCAGACGAGGTGCCAGACGAGGGGCCCGGCGCGCAGCCCGGGATTCCCACCGACGGCGAGCCCCCGGCGTCCGGCTGAGGGGACGCCGCGCTGAGCCGGCCGAGCCTCAACCCGGCGCTCGAGGGCGTCTCGTTCTGCCCGCGCTGCGCCGCGCCGGCAGAGGTCGCCTTCCCACGCTCCATCCGCTGCCCGGCCTGCGGCTACGGCGCGTACTACAACCCGAAGCCGGTCGCGGCGGCGATCCCGTTCGACGGCCAAGGCCGGATCGTCCTGCTCAGGCGCACGTTCGACCCGGCAGCGGGGCTGTGGACCTTCCCCGGTGGCTTCGTCGACCTCGGCGAATCGGTCGAGGACGCCGCTCGGCGGGAGGGCCGGGAGGAGTTGCGGATCGAGCTCGAGCTGGACGGTCTCGTCGGGGTCTACTCGCGCGCGGATGACCGCGTGGTGCTCGTCGTCTTCACCGCGCGCTCCCGCGAGGAGGCGCAGACCAGCGAGGAGGCGGCGGAGGTCCGGGCGTTCGCTCCCCCCGAGCTCCCCTGGAAAGAGCTGGCCTTCTGGTCGACCCGCGAGGCGCTCAGGGACTGCCTAGACCAGCGCGGGCTCGGGCCCGCAGGCGGCGACGTCGCGAGCCAGGCGCTCGGCGGTGTCGGGCTCCCACCGGCCTGACTCGACGAGGTGCCCGGCGAGACGGTCGATGTCCTCCCGCGCGGTCGCGACCTCGCCCCCGCCCTCGGTGGCGAGGATGAGCGTGTCGGCGGCGGCGCGCACGCGATCCTGCTCGGCGGGTTGGAGCTTGACGGTGCCGACGTCACGGAGGAAGTCCATGAGCCGGCCGTAGGACTGGGCGCGTTCCTCGGTCATGTCCCACCCATTGTGCCCCGGGATCCGGACGGGCGAACACGACGGGCGCGCCATGTCACGTAGCGGTAAGGAAGCGCGCGATGCGTCCAATGGCGGGAGGAGGATTCGAACCTCCGAAGGCAGTGCCATGCGGTTTACAGCCGCACCTCGTTGACCGCTTGAGTATCCCGCCCGGCGGCGGAGGAGTCTACGAGCCCACCCCCGCCTCGCGCAGGCGCTGGCTCTCCGGGAGCTGCTCGAGCTTGCGGAGCGTGTGGGTCTCGATCTGGCGGATGCGCTCGCGGGTGACCTTCAGGGCGCGGCCGACCTGCTCGAGCGTCTGCGGGGGCCGGCCCGTCAGGCCGAAGCGCAGCTCGATGACCTCCCGCTCGCGGGGGGACAGGACGGCGAGGGCGCGGCGGACGTCGTCTCGCCGCACGGCGCCCGCGGCCTCGTCGAACGGGGAGGGCGCGCCGGTGTCCGCCACGAAGTCGCCCAACTGCGAGTCCTCCTCGTCGCCGACGGGCTGCTCGAGCGAGACGGTCTGCTGGCCCAGCCGCAGGATCTCCCGAACCTCGTCGGCCGTGAGCGCGAGCTCTGAGCCGATCTCCTCCGGCGTCGGCTCGCGGCCGAGGGTCTGCACGAGCGCGCGCTCGGCGTGGATGACCTTGTTCAGGCGCTCGACCATGTGGACGGGGACGCGGACCGTCCGCCCCTTGTCGGCCACCGCGCGGGAGACGGCCTGGCGGATCCACCACGTCGCGTAGGTCGAGAACTTGAAGCCCCGCCGGTGGTCGAACTTCTCCACGGCGCGGATGAGGCCGACCGAGCCCTCCTGGATCAGGTCGAGCAGGGCGAGGCCGCGGCCCAGGTACCCCTTGGCGATCGAGACGACGAGGCGGAGGTTCGCCTCGATCATGTGCTGCTTGGCCTCGAGGTCGCCGCGCTCGACGCGGCGGGCGAGCTCGACCTCCTCGGTGGCGCTGAGCAGCGGCACGCGGGCGATCGAGCGGAGGTAGAGGCGCACGGAGTCGAGGCTCGGCTCGACCGTGAGATCGACCGCGGCGCGCCGCGAGCTCTCGCGGCGCTCCCGCGCGGCGGCGGCCGCCTCCTCGATCCGGACGCCCTCGGCGGCGGCCAGGCGGCCGTCGGCGCCGACGACGTCGATGCCCAGCTCCTCGAGCTGGGCGTGCAGCTCGCGGACGTCCTCCTTGGCGAGCTCGAGCTCCTCCAGGCAGGCGGCGACCTCGTCGAAGGTCAGCGAGCCGCGCTCCCGGCCCGCCGCGAGCAGCGCGACGACCTCCGGCAGCTCGGCGACGCGGCTCTCGTCCCCCGGTAGACCGGCATTGGCACTCACGCTGCGGTTCCTCCCAGGGGACATCGATGCCCGCGCCATGCTCGCTGGACCGCGCGACCCGTGTGTCCAGGTTTCTAGCAGGCGAAATCGGCGCTGCAAGCGAAGATTCCGGCGCACTAGCCTCTTCCTACCGGCCTCATACCGTGATGACGAAGCCCCTCGCCCCCGTCCCCGACGTCCAGTCCGAAGCCCCGTCTCTGCGGGTCTCGCTCTCCCGCGTGGGGGTCACGAACGTCGAGAAGATCGTCCGCCTGCGCCACGGGGAGGAGGACCAGCTCTTCTCCACCCGCCTCTCCTGCGCGATCGACCTCGGCGCCAACCAGAAGGGCGCGCACATGAGCCGCTTCGAGGAGACGGTCAACGAGGCGATCGGCGAGGTCGTCCTTCAGGCGCAGGGCTTCCGCGCCGAGGTCCTGGCCCAGCGCGTGGCCGAGCTCGTGCGCGAGCGCCAGGGCGCGGCGCGCGCCGAGGTCACGCTCGAGGCGCGCTACCCCGAGCACAAGCCCGCGCCGGTCTCCGGGATCCCGACGCAGGAGATGTACACGCTCTACGGCGCCGCGGCGGCCTCGGCCCGCGGCACACGGCGGCTCGTCGGCGTCGCCGCCCAGGGCATCACCGCCTGCCCGTGCGCGCAGGGGCTCGTCGCCGCCGGCGCTCGCGCGCGGCTCGAGGAGGAGGGCTTCGGCGCCGGGGAGGTCGAGCGGATCCTCGCCGCGGTCCCCGTGGCCACGCACAACCAGCGCGGCGTCGGGACCCTGTGGATCGGCTGCACCGAGCGCTGCGAGGACGTCATCGACGCCGGCGCGCTCCTGGCCATCGTCGAGGAGTCGATGTCCTCGGAGATCTACGAGCTCATGAAGCGCGCCGACGAGGCCGCCGTCGTCGAGAAGGCCCACCGCCGTCCGCGCTTCGTCGAGGACTGCGTGCGGGAGATGATCGGCGGGGTCATCGCCGGCTTCCCGGCGCTCCCGGACTCGGCCTGGGTCTCGGCCGGCCAGCGGAACCTCGAGACGATCCACCAGCACGACGTCGTGGCCGAGCGCTTCGGCCTGCTCGGCGACCTGCGCGCCGAGGTGGCGGGCCGCCCGCGCGCGGCCGAGGACCTCACCCGGGAGGCGTGGCTCGCCGGTTAGCGCTCGCGGAGCCCCTGAGCTCGGTGCCGCGCGCCGCCAGCCGCCGCCGCAGCCCGAAGACGAAGTCGGCGCCCGAGGCGAGCGTGATCGCCACCGTCACGTAGACGAGCAGCTCGACGCCGAGCGGCCGTGACGTCCCGGCGGCGATGAGCGCCATGACCATCGCCACCTGGAAGACGGTCTTTATCTTGCCGAGCGGGTTCGCGCCGGCCACGACCCCGTACTGGGAGGCGCCGAGGCGCAGGACCGTGACGACGAGCTCGCGGGCGAGGATGACCATCGCCACCCAGGCGTCGAGCCGGTTCAGGGAGACGAGCGAGACGAGCGCCGCGATGATGAGGAGCTTGTCGGCCAGCGGGTCCATGAGCTTGCCGAACGTCGTGATCGAGCCGCGCGAGCGCGCGAGCCAGCCGTCGATGGCGTCTGTCACCGAGGCCACGGCGAAGACGACGGCGGCCAAGAGGTCCCCGTTCGGGGTTGCGTCAAGGAGCGCGACCACGAGCACGGGGACGAGCAGGATCCGCAGCAGCGTCAGGAAGTTCGGCAGGTTCGGGGTGACCACGGCCCCCCAGGCTAGATCCTCGCCGCCGCGGGCCGGGCGGGCTTAGAACCGCTCCTCAGGCGTCCGAACCCGAGTGTTGGTCGGTGTCGCCGACCTCGGCGTCGTCGTCGGTGGGGGCGGCGGGCAGCTTTTCGGCCGACTCCGAGGATCCGCCCTCGGCGCCCGGGGTGTCGTCGTGCTGCGGGTCCTGCTCGGTGTCTTCGAGTTCCATACCCGGAATACGTGCCCCGGCCCCGACGGGACCACCGGCCTGTAGCCTCGGCGCCATGCCCCTCGTCCCCATGGTCATCGAGCGCACCGCCCGCGGCGAGCGCGAGTTCGACATCTACTCGCGCCTGCTGAACGAGCGGATCATCTTCCTCGGCTCCCCGGTCGATGACATGGTGGCGAACCTCGTCGTCGCCCAGCTCCTGCATCTGGAATCCCAGGACCCGGAGAAGGACGTCTCCATCTACATCAACTCGCCGGGCGGCTCGATCTACGCCGGCCTCGCGATCTACGACACCATGCAGTTCATAAGGCCCGACGTCGCCACGATGTGCGTCGGCGTGGCAATGTCGATGGGCTCGCTCCTGCTCACCGGCGGGGCCAAGGGCAAGCGCTCGGCGCTGCCCAACTCGCGCATCCTCATCCACCAGCCCTCGGCCGGGTTCGAGGGCCAGAGCTCGGACATCGAGATCCACGCGCGCGAGATCCTGAAGACGCGCCAGCGGATCGACGAGATCTACGCCCAGCACACCGGGCAGCCGGAGGAGCAGGTCCACTCCGACATGGAGCGTGACCGCTTCTTCAAGGCCGATCAGGCCGTCGAGTACGGACTGATCGACCGGGTCATCGAGCCGCACTGAGAACCTCTTTCACGATGCGCCGGGCGCGTTGGGATGGTCGGCACGGGGATGCCGGACGGCGCACGCGACCGCAGTCGATGCAGCGCATCGGCGAGGCGGGCACCGCCGCGAAGCGGTGGTCGGGGTGGTGATCCGGCGCCGCGAGACGGCCGCAACCGGCGTGACCGGCATTGCGAAAGCGGTTCTAAGCGCTCAGGCCTCGACGTGCACCACGTCGAGGCCGAGCCTGCGCACGCGGCTCGGGAGATCCCGGCGGGCCAGGCGTGCCGCCCGCAGCGGGTGGCTCGAGAGGATGACCTCCGAGGCCTCCTCGCGCTCGGCGACGTCCGCGACCGCCCGCAGCGCCGAGGGGTCCCCGATCTCCCCGGTCGCCTCGATGCCCGTGACCTGGGAGACCTTGGCCACGGCGTTGGTGAGCGTGCGTTCGGCGCCGACGCGCGGGTCGGGGATGTTGCGGTGGCCGTGGGCGCCGTCGGGGACGATGACGTGGAAGCGCGCCGGGCCCGCCGCGACGCGGGCGCGCACCGCCCCGAGGAGCTGCGGCGTCGCGTAGTCGACGACGACGACGAGCACCGGGGGAGCCGCGGGCTCCGGCTCCTTCGGCGCGGCTCGCCTCCGCTGCGCTCGCTGCTTCGGCCTCGCCACGGTCGCAACGCTAGAGGACGCGGCGCTCGCCCGAGTAGACGTTCACATTCCCGCCGCGCGCGAAGCCGAGCAACGAGAGGCCGCGGTCGCGCGCGAGGGAGACGGCGAGCGTCGTCGGCGCGCCCACGCCGACGAGGATCGGCGCGCCCGCCACCGCCGCCTTCTGCACGAGCTCGAAGGAGAGCCGGCCGGAGACGCAGAGGATGCGCGGATGCAGGGGCACGAGGCCGCCGACGAGCGCCCGGCCGATGACCTTGTCCATGGCGTTGTGGCGCCCGACGTCCTCAGCCGCGTCGAGGAGCTCGCCTGCGGGCGTGAAGAGCCCGGTGGCGTGCAGGCCGCCCGTGCGCGCGAAGCCGGGCTGCTCCAGGCGGTCGGGGAGCGCGGCCAGGAGGGCGCGCGGGACGGCCGGGCCGGGCGCCGCGGGCGCCGCGGCCACCGCGACCTCCTCGAGCGCCCCCTTTCCGCACACTCCGCAGGAGGAGGACGTGTAGAAGCGCCGGGCCGCGGGCCGCCGGGTCAGGGGCCCCGACACCTCGACGACGTTGGCGGCGAGGTCGGCCGAGGGGCCGGCGGCCCGCGGGCCGCCGATCAGGCCCTCGCCGAAGAGGAAGCCGAGCGCCAGCTCCTCGTCGTCGCCGGGCGTGCGCATGGTCACGGCCAGCGCCTCGCCGTCGACGCGGATCTCGAGCGGCTCCTCGACGGCGACGGCGTCCGTCCGGCCGTCGTGGGTCACAGCGGCGTGCAGGCGGGCCATCGTGCGCGGCGAGGGTATACGGCTAGCGTCTTGGACCATGCGCGGCCTCAGCGCACGCATGGGCCTGGCGAGCGCGGCGCTCGGGCTCGTGCTGGCCGCGGTCCTGCTCATCCTCGTGCTCGCCATCCGCTCCCAGCGCGAGGCGAGCGGCGAGGCCCGCCGGGCGCAGGACGTGATCGCCGCCATAACCGTCCTCGAGGTGTCGGTCCTCGACCTCGAGACCGGCGTGCGGGGCTACCTGCTGACCGGCCGCCGGAGCTTCCTCGCGCCGTGGCAGGGAGCCCGCCGCCGGCTCCCGGCCGAAGAGGCCCGCCTGCGCGCGGTGACCGCAAAGCGCCCCGAGCGGAGCACCGCTGACGACATCAACGGCCGCGTCAACGCCTACGTGGAGAACTACTCCAAGCCGGTCGTCGCGCTCGTGCGCCCCGACCACCGGCGGGCGCTCTCGCTCCTCGTCTCCGGGATCGGCAAGCGCCGCGTCGACGACATCCGCCGCCGCCTCGCCGCGCTCACGCGCCGGGAGGAGACGCGGGCCCGCACGGCGCGGGAGGCGGCCGACGGCCGCGCGGCCGAGGCGCTCCTGATCGGCTCCGGCGGCCTCGTCCTCTCCGTCGCGCTCGTCCTGCTCTTCGCGCTCTACCTGAGCCGGGCGATCGTGCGCCCGGTCCGCCGCGTCGCGCACGCGGCGCGCGGCCTCGCCGCGGGCGATCTCGCCGCCCGCGTGCCCCGCAGCGGCGACGGCGAGGTGGCCGAGCTCGGCGGCGCCTTCAACACGATGGCCGCGTCGCTGGAGGAGGGTCGCGGCCGGATCGAGGAGCAGCGCCGCGCGCTCGAGGCCTCGGTGCGGCGACTGGAGGAGCAGGAGGCGCGGGTCCGCGCCGTGCTCGACGCCACCCCGGACGCGATCGCGGTGCTCGACGCCTCCGGTCGCACCGTGCTCGAGAACCCGCCCATGCGCAGCGTGCGCACCGCGCTCGTCCACAGCGTCGGCGCGGGCGGCGGGCACCGCACGCCGGTCTCCGGCGGGGACGGGGACGGGGACCCCACCGGGGAGGTGCGGGACGAGCTCGAGCTGGTCGGGACCGGCCGCACGTTCGCGCGCTACGTGGCGCCCGTCGGCGGCCGGTCGGGCGTGCCCGCCGGGCGACTCGTGGTCCTGCGCGAGATCACGCGCGAGCGCGAGGCCGACCGCGTGAAGGACGAGTTCTTCGCGCTCGTCTCCCACGAGCTGCGCACGCCGCTGACCTCCATCCTCGGCTACCTCGAGCTCGTGCTCGACGACGAGCGCGAGGGCCTTGCCGAGGCGCCGCGCCGCCACCTCGAGGTCGTGCAGCGCAACGCCCGGCGCCTGCTCCGCCTCGTCGGGGACCTGCTCTTCGTCGCCCAGGTCGAGGCCGGCACGCTCGCCCTCACCACGGGGCCGGTCGATCTCGCGCGCGTGACGCGGGAGGCGGTCGAGGCGGCCGGCCCGCGCGCCGAGGTGCGGGAGGTCGCGCTCGTGAGCGAGCTCTCCCCCGTCGCGCTGTCGGCCGGGGACCGCGACCGGCTGGGCCAGGTGCTCGACAACCTGATCGTCAACGCCATCAAGTTCACGCCCGCGGGCGGCACGGTGCGCGTGCGCCTGCGGGCCGAGGGCGGCACGGCGGTGCTCGAGGTGGCCGACACCGGCCGCGGGATCCCGGAGCGCGAGCAGGCCCATCTGTTCGACCGCTTCTACCGCGCGGCGTCGGCGACGAGCGGCGCCGTGCCGGGGGTCGGGCTCGGCCTGGCCATCGTCAAGGCGATCGCCGAGGCGCACGGCGGCCGGGTGACGGTCCGGAGCACCGAGGGGCAGGGCGCGAGCTTCGCCGTCGAGCTGCCCGGCGCCCGCGCTCAGCCGGCGCCGCCGCCGACCTCGCGCGCGGAGCCCGCGACCGGCGGGCGGTAGCGGTAGCCGAAGCCTCGCACGGTCTCGAGCGGCGAGCGGTCGGCGACATCCCAGCCGAGCTTGCGTCGCAGGTAGCCCACGTAGAGCTTCACCTGGTCGGTGGCCGCCGCCTCGGCGTCGCCCCACACGAGCTCGAGGAGCTGCTCGCGCGAGAGGACCTGGCTCGGGTGGCGCACGAACGCGCCGAGCAGGCGGAACTCGAGCGGCGTGAGCACGGCTTCCCGCCCGTCGACGACGACCACGCGCGCGGAGAAGTCGATGTGGACGGCCGGGTCGGTGTAGGCCTCGTGGATCTCCGCCACGCCGGAGGCCCGGCGCAGCAGGGTCTCGACGCGGGCGAGCAGCTCCTGGCGCCCGAAGGGCTTCGTCACGTAGTCATCGGCGCCGGCGCGCAGGCCGCGGACCTTGTCGAGCTCCGCCGCGCGCGCGGTCAGCATGAGCACGGGGATCTCGGAGACGTCGCGGATGCGCTCGAGGGTCTGCCAGCCGTTGAGGTCGGGCATCGTCACGTCGAGGACGACGAGCCGCGGGCGGATCTCGTGCAGGTGGCGGAGCGCCTCCCGGCCCGTCGCCGCCTCGGCGACCTCGAACCCGGCGCGTTCGAGCAGCAACCGGATGAGGGTACGGACGTCCTCCTCGTCGTCCACCACCAGCACGCGGGCGCGAGTCACACCGGCTTCATACCAAAACCGCCTCTCCTCCATGCCGGGTGGGTGCAGAATCGCGCGCATGGCGCGAGTGGCCATCGACGAACCGAGCGCGGAGCTGCACCTGCTCTTCGTGCGCACGGTGGCGCGGCTCGGCCACCAGCCCGTGGCGGCCACGGAGGCCCTCGGCGCCGAGGCGGTCCTGCTCGACCCCGACGGCCGCGACTTCCCGGCCGCGCCGCCTCCCGGCGTGCCGGTCATCCTCTGCTCCGTCTACCCCCCGGGGCCTGCGTTCGCGCGCTTTCGCGCCGTCGCGCATCTCGTCAAGCCGTTCTCGCGCGAAGAACTCGAGGGCGCCCTGGCGCTCGCGCTCGCCGGCGGCGCAGTCAACGCCGCGTAAGACTTCCCGGGTGGCCGACCGCCTGCGGGAGTACCGCGCCAAGCGCGACCTGAGCGCGACGCCCGAGCCGGGGGGCGCGCGCTTCGTCGTCCAGGAGCATCACGCGCGGCGCCTGCACTGGGATCTCCGGCTCGAGCACGAGGGCGTCGCCGCCTCCTGGGCCGTGCCCAAGGGGATCCCGCTCCGCCCGGAGGACGACCGCCTGGCCGTCCACACCGAGGACCATCCGCTCGAGTACCTGACCTGGGAGGGGGACATCCCGGGGGGGAACTACGGCGCGGGGACGATGCGGGTCTGGGACTCCGGCACCTTCGAGACCCACAAGTGGCGCGAGGACGAGGTCATGGTCACCTTCCACGGCGGGCGCGTGCGCGGGCGCTACGTGCTCTTCCGCACCCGGGGGGACCAGTGGATGCTCCACCGCATGGACCCGCCGGAGGACCCGGCGGCCGAGCCGCTGCCCGCGGAGGTCAAGCCGATGCTCGCCCGGCTCGGGACCCTCCCCGCCGACCCCGCGGGCTGGGTGGCCGAGGTGAAATGGGACGGCGTGCGCGCGCTCGTGTGGGTGGAGGGGGGGCGGGTGCGGCTCGAGAGCCGCAACGGGCTCGACATCACCTCGCGCTACCCGGAGCTCGGCGCCCTCGGGCCGGTCCTCGGCGCGCGGCCGGCGCTCCTCGACGGCGAGGTCGTGGCCTTCGACGCCGAGGGGAGGCCGAGCTTCGAGCGGCTGCAGACGCGGATGCACGTCGGCTCGGACGCCGCCGTGCGCCGGCGGCTGCGCGATACGCCGGTGACGCTCGTGCTCTTCGACCTGCTGCATCTCGACGGGCGCTCGCTGATGGGTTCCCCCTGGGAGGAACGGCGGGGCGCTCTGGAGGGGCTCGGGCTCGACGGCCCGGCGTGGCGGACGCCGGCGGCGCAGCGCTCGGACCTCCCCGCCTTCCTCGCCGCCACGCGGGAGCAGGGGCTCGAGGGGATCGTCGTCAAGCGCGCGAGCTCGCCGTATGAGCCGGGGCGGCGCTCGTCCTCCTGGCTGAAGGTCAAGAACGTCGCGCGCCAGGAGGTCGTCGTCGGTGGCTGGCTGGCCGGCGAGGGGCGGCGGCGGGAGACGATCGGGGCGCTGCTCGCGGGCGTCCACGAGGCGGACGGCCGCCTGCGCTACGCCGGGCGGGTGGGGACCGGCTTCACGGAAGCCGAGCTGCGCCGGCTCGAAGGCCTGCTGGCGCCGCTGGAACGCGAGGACTCCCCGTTCGCGGCGGGACGAAAGCCCCCGAAGGGCGCGCGGTGGGTCGAGCCCGAGCTCGTGGCCGAGGTCGAGTTCCGCGAGTGGACGAGCGCGGGGATGATCCGCCACCCCGCCTACAAGGGCCTCAGGGAGGACAAGCCCGCGGCCGAGGTCGTGCGCGAGGGGGAGGAGCCCGAGGAGGAGGGGTCCGTCCCCGCCACCCCGGAGGGGTCAGGCCCCGCCGGCGACGTCCCGGCGCGGCGGGTCTCCACGCCGGCCGGCGCCGGCGCCGAGGTCGAGCTCGAGGGCCGGAGGCTGCGGCTCTCGAACCTGCCCAAGGTCCTCTATCCCGAGACGGGGTTCACCAAGGCCGAGGTCCTCGACTACTACATCCGGATCGCCCCGGGCCTCCTGCCCCACCTCGGCGGGCGGCCGCTCACGCTGAAGCGCTACCCGAACGGAGTCGCCGAGAAGTTCTTCTACGAGAAGAACTCACCCTCCCACCGACCCGGCTGGGTACGCACGGAGCGGATCGGCGAGGTCCGCTACACGGTGTGCGACGACCTGCCGACCCTCGTCTGGGTGGCGAACCTCGCCTCGCTCGAGCTGCACACCTCGCTCTCCCGCGCCGCGGACACGGCCCACCCGACGATGCTCGTCTTCGATCTGGACCCGGGCGCGCCCGCGGACATCCTCGAGTGTTGCGAGGTGGCCCTGCGGCTGCGGGAGCTCTTCGACACGCTCAGCCTCGAGTGCTTCCCCAAGACCTCGGGCTCGAAGGGGCTGCAGATCTACGTGCCGCTGAACGGCGGCGGGGCGGGCTACGCGCAGACGAAGCCGTTCGCCAAGGCCGTGGCGGAGCTGCTCGAGCGCGCCCACCCGGAGCTCGTCGTCTCCCGCATGAGCAAGGCGCTCCGGCCGGGCAAGGTGCTCGTCGACTGGAGCCAGAACGACCGCGCGAAGACGACGGTCTGCGTCTACTCCCTGCGCGCGCGGCCGGAGCCGACGGTCTCCGCGCCGGTCACGTGGGATGAAGTCACCGCCGCCCACGACGCGGGCGACGCGGCGCTCCTGTCCTTCCGTGCGGGCGAGGTGCTCGAGCGCTTCGCGGCCGACGGCGACCTCTTCGCCCCGGTGCTGGCGCTCGAGCAGGGGCTGCCGGCGCTGGGCGGTTAGGCTCGGCTTGATGCGCCTGACGGGCGGCAGCTCAGAACAGCGGGTCCTGCGGCAGCGCGGGCAGGACGCGGCGCGCGGCGGCGGCAAGCTCCATGTCGGCGAGGATCGCGCGCTCGGAGCGCGAGGCGACGATCGGCTGGTCGACGCCGTCGATCCACACCTCGGTGCGGCGGCCGTCCCCCCGGTCGGGGCCCTCGAGGGGCACGAGCGCGTAGATCCGGTCGGCACGCACGTGCTTCCCGTAGCCGAGCGCGATCATGCGCGGAGCCTCGCGGGCCATGCGCCGAGACTACGCGCCGGGGCGGATCAGGCGCCGGCGCCGAGACCCGAGAGCTCCGAGAAGTCCTTCGTCTGGGAGGCCGGCGGGGGCGTGACATGCACGGGCGTCCCGAAGCCGAAGAACTCCATCGTCATCGAGAAGGGCTGGGAGGTCCCCGCCGCCGCGCCGACGCTCGGCTTGAGCGGGTAGGCGAAGTGCACGCGCCGGACCCGGTGGGCGGAATCGATCCAGACGTCCATCGGGAACGTCTTCGCGCCCGTCAGCGTCTCGATCTTCTTGATGCTCCTGCGCACGGCGTCCCGACGGTCGGGCGGGAAGGCGTCCGGGTAGCGGTCGAAGTCGGCCGTGGCGTGGTAGTGCGTCGTGTCCACGCCGCGGACCTGCTCGGTGCCGACCTTCTTCACGCCGCCCGAGATCGTCTTCAGGTAGGCGAGGATCTGCGAGGGATCGAACTGGGTGAATTGGGAGAGGTCGATGCCTGTCGCCTTGCCGAGCTTCTGCAGGTCGAGCTTCACCCACGGCGCGTGCACGAGGCGCGAGAGAAACGGCAGGCGCATGTAGACGACGAGGCCGTCGAGAATCTCCTCGCCGCGGAACCCGCTCGGGTCCTGCCCGAGCTGGGCGGCGAGATCGGACATGTCGAGCGTGATCCGCCCGCGCCGGTGGCGGACGTCCATGACCCCGCCGCCGGTGATCGCGTAGTTCTTGCCCCCCGCGCCCGTGTGGAGCTCCATGGAGAACCGCGTAGTGCCGATCTTCGACGCGCCCGCGGCGGCCTGGGCGAGGTCGCTCGGAGCGACGGCGTCCTTGGCGGTCTTGCTCGAGCCGCACCCGGCGAGGACGGCGGCGAGCAGGAGGGCGAGCAGGGCGGCGGCGCGCATCAGCTCTTGGACTCCGCCTTCTCCACGTGCTCGAGCTCGAGCTCCTCGTCGGCGAGCTGCTGGCGCAGCACCTTCTTGTCGAACTTGCCGGTTGAGGTCTTCGGGACCTCGTCGATGAACGCCCAGGCGTCGGGCAGCCACCACTTGGCCACGCGGCTCTCGAGGTGGGAGCGCAGGTCCTCGACCGAGACGTCGCCCTTCTTGACCACGCAGGCCAGCGGGCGCTCGGTGAAGCGCTCGTCGGGCATCGCCACGACCGCCGCCTCCTCCACGGAGTCGTGGGCCATCAGCTCGTTCTCGAGCTCGACCGAGGAGATCCACTCGCCGCCCGACTTGATGACGTCCTTGGAGCGGTCGGTGATGCGCATGTAGCCGTCCTCGTCGATCGAGGCGATGTCGCCCGTGCACAGCCAGCCGTCGTCGAACTTGTCCTCGGCGCCGTCCTCGTCCTCCGGCTCGTAGTAGGCCGAGGCGATCCACGGCCCGCGCACCTGCACCTCGCCGGTGGCCTCGCCGTCCCACTCGACCTCCTCGCCCGACTCCTCGTCCTTCAGGCGGAAGTCGAGCAGGGGGAAGATCCGGCCGGTGGCCGCGCGATAGCCCCAGCGCTCCTCGCCCTCGGTGCCGCGCGGCGGGTGGGCCACGGCGGCCAGCGGGCTCGTCTCGGTCATCCCCCAGGCCTGCACGATCGGCATGCCGTGGCGCTCCTCGAAGGCCTCCATGAGCGAACGCGGGACGGCGGCCCCGCCGCACACGACCATGCGCAGGGAGGAGAAGTCGGGATCGTTCTCATCCGCCCACTTGAGGAGATCCATCCAGATCGTGGGGACGGCGCCCGCGACCGTGACCTGCTCCGCCTCGATCAGCCTGCCGAGCTGCGGCGCCTTCATGAAGCGGCTCGGCATGATCAGGTCGGCCCCCGTCATCCCCGCGCCGTAGGGCAGGCCCCAGGCGTTGACGTGGAACATCGGCACGACGGGCAGCACGCGGTCGCGGAAGGACGTCCCCAGCCCGTCGGCCGCCGCTCCCGCCATCGAGTGCAGGATGTTCGAGCGGTGGGAGTAGAGGACGCCCTTGGGGTTGCCGGTCGTGCCGCTCGTGTAGCAGAGACCGGCGGCCGAGCGCTCGTCGAGCTCCGGCCAGTCGAAGGACTCGTCGCCGCCGGAGAGCAGCTCCTCGTAGCGGGTCACGTCGCCGTGATCGCCGAGCGAGCCCGCGTCCCCGTCGCCCACGATCACGTAGTGCTCTACGGTCTCGAACGTCCCCGCCACCTTCTCGAGCAGCGGCACGAGCGAGTCGTCGATGATGACGACCTTGTCCTTCGCGTGGTTGGCGATGTAGGTGAGCTGCTCGGGGAAGAGGCGCAGGTTCAGCGTGTGCAGGACGGCGCCCATGCACGGGATCGCCAGGTAGGCCTCGAGGTGCTCCTGCGAGTTCCACATGAAGGTGGCCACGCGATCCCCGGGCTCGACGCCGAGCGTGGCCAGGCCGGCGGCGAGACGCTCGGCGCGCGCGGCGACCTCGGGGTGGGTGGCGGTCGAGGTCGTGCCGTCCTCCTCGCGCAGGGTCACCACCGTCGAGCGGGCGCCGGTGCGGCGCATCCGCTCGAGCACGTGCCGGAGCGTGAGGGGGTGGTCATCCTGGACGAGGGCTTCGAGCATGCCGGGAAACTATCGAGACAGCGCCCGGACGTCACGCGCCTTGCGAAACCGGTCGCGCATGAAGAGGAAGAGCAGCGCGTAGACGGGCAGCGCGACGGCGAGCAGGAGCACCCCGCCGAGGCCGAGCCCGAAGAGCGCGGCCTCGAGCACGACGGTCGGCGCGAGACCGAGCAGGAGCGAGTGCGAGCGCACGCCCGCGAAGTGCTCGCGCGCGGTCAGCTCGAGCACGGCGATGCCGGCGATCCCGAGGCCGATGAGCATGGTCGCCACGCCGGCCGAGCCGCGCGCGAACCCGATCAGCATGGCGATGAGGCCGACGGCGATCATCACCTCGGTGACGGGGACGGCGCCCCACGGCGCGGGCGGGCGCTCGTCCCGCGCCCGTTGTGCGGCGCGCGGCGGGCGGGGCGGGAGCTTCGGCGGCACGGCCGGCGCGCCCCGCAGCGGCGCCACCCCGCGCTTGCGCGAGCGCTTTCCCATGTTCTCGAGCGTAGTGCTGTAGGAGCGAGCCTGCGGCGGGTTCGAGCCCGCCGCCCTCACCGCACGAGGAACCCCAGCCGCCCTGCCCGGGCGGCCGCCGCGCCCGACGCCAGGCGGTGGATCCCGCGCGCGAGCGACGGGTGGGCGTGGATCACGTTGGCGAGGTCCGAGAGCCGGAGGCCCTGGTCGATGGCCAGCGAGAGCTCGCCGATGATCTCGCCCGCGCCGGGCGCGAGCAGGTGGGCGCCGACGAGGCGGTTCTTCACGCAGACCAGCTCGAGGATCCCCTCGGCGCCGTCGGCACGGCCGCGGTCGGTCGGCGCGAGCTCCTGCACGAGCACGTCGACGTGCGCGTCGCCGTGGGCCGAGCGCGCCTGGTCGGCGGTCAGGCCGGTGCGCGCCAGCTCCGGATCGGTGAACACGACCCACGGGACCTCGTAGGCACCGCGCGTGCGGCCCGGAAAGAACATGTTGCGCACCGCGCGCGCGCCCTCGTAGGCCGCCGCGTGCGTGTAGTGCCAGCGGCCGGCGACCTCGCCCGCGGCGTACAGGCACGGCACGCTTGAGCGCAGGCGCAGATCCGTGCGGATCCCGCGCGGGTCGAGCTCCACCCCGAGCTCCTCGAGGCCCAGCCCCTCGACGTTCGGCCGCCGGCCCGTGGACACGAGGATGTCCCGCGCGCGCCAGGAGCCCGGCGCCCCGGCCTGGGCGCCGAGCAGGACCTTGGCCCCGCCCGCGCCGACCTCCACCTGGTCGACGCTGACGTCGGTGTGGAGCATCACGCCCTCGGCGCGCAGGAGCGTCTCCAGCCGGTCCACGAGCTCCGGCTCCTCCCCGGGCAGGATGTGGCGCTCGCCGACGAGCAGCGTGACCGTGACGTCGAGCCGGGCCAGGGCCTGGGCCAGCTCGACCCCGACGGCGCCGCCGCCGAGGATGATCACCGAGGTGGGAGCGCGGTCGAGCTCCCACAGCGTCTCCGGAGTCAGGTAGCCCGTGTCGTCGAGCCCGGGGATCATTGGCACGGCGGCGCGAGAGCCCGTGGCGAGCAGGATGTAGCGCGTGTCCAGGGCCTGGCCGGCGACGTCGACGGTGGAGTTGCTCGTGATGTGGGCGGCGCCGAAGAACACCTCGACGCCGAGCTCCTGGCGCAGGCGCTCGGGGGAGTCCTGAGCGCGCGCGATCTCGTGTTGGATGCGGCGGATCCGGCCCCACACCCGGGCCGTGTCGATGCGCGCGGCCACGGGCTCGAGCCCGAGCCGGTCGGCGTTGCGCATGGTGTGGGCGGCGCGCGCGGAGGCGGCAAGGGCCTTGCTCGGCACGTCGGCCGTCCACAGGTTCGCGCCGCCCAGGCGGGCGCGTTCGATCACCCCGACGCGCAGGTCGAGGGAGGCGGCGAACTCGGCGGCGGCCAATCCTGCCGCTCCCGCTCCGAGGATCAGGAGGTCATAGCGATCCATCGCTCCACATCAGGGTGCCACAGCAGCCGGTATGAACCCGGTAGGAGACCTATTGCGGTCGGGACGCGGCGGAGTCTAGATGGTTGATTCCACGACTTTCGCGCCCATCTGCACGCGTCTACGGGCGCCGGATCCACGCACATCCGACCCCGCCGGCCGCGGAATCAACCATCTAGGCGAGCACGGCCTCGAGCCGGCGCTCGATCGCGCCGGAGAGGATCTCGCGCACGGGGCCGGCCTCAAAGCGCTCGACGAGCGCCTCCAGGAACCCCTCGATGACGAGCCGGTTGGCCTCGGCCACGGGCAGCCCGCGGGAGCGCAGGTAGAAGAGCTGCTCGGGGTCGATCTGGGCGATCGCCGCGGCGTGCGTGCAGCGAACGTCGTTGGCGAGGATCTCGAGCCCGGGGATGGCGTCCGCGTGGGCGCGCCGGGAGAGCAGCAGGTTCCGGCTCTCCTGGAAGGCGTCGGTGCGCTGGGCGCCCGGGTCGACGCGGATCATCCCGCGCCACACCGCGGTCGAGCGCTCGCCGAGGACGCCGCGGAAGGCGAGGTCGGAGACCGTGTCGGGCGCCGCGTGTTCCTGGAGCGTGTCGAAGTCGAGGTGCTGGCGCCCGCGCGCGGCGTAGGCGCCCGTGACCTTCCCCGTCGCGCCCGGTCCGGCGAGCTTCGTCTCCATGAAGACCTTCCCGCGCGCGGTGCCGAAGCCGAGGGCAACCCAGTCGAGCGTGGCGTCGCGGGCGACCTCGGCGCGCTGGGCGCCGAAGATCCAGCTCCGCTCGGCGAGCGCCTGGCCGGAGACGAAGCGCAGGTTGGCGTTCTCGCCGACAACGAGCTCGACGACGGTCGTGAAGAGCGCGTCCTGCTCGGGGTCGGAGGAGAGGTACTGCTCCCACACCTCGGCCTGCGCGCCCTCCTCGAGCACGACGAGCACGCGCCAGTGCAGCGCCGAGCCGGCGACGTCCTGGACGGCGGAGAGGACGATGGGCTGCTCGACGCGGACGCCCTTCGGCACATGGACGAAGGCGCCGCCGCGAAAGCCCGCGCGGTTCCGCGCCGTGAAGGCGTCCTCGTGCGTGGCGACGCGGCCGAGGTGGGGCTCGACGAGCTCGGGGTGCTCGGTGAGCGCGAGGCTCAGCGGCATGACGACGACGCCGTCGGGGAGCGTCGCGCCGGTGGCGAGGCCGACCGCGTCGACCTGGGTCAGGCGGATCGCGGCGTCGACCTCCCCCCACATCTCGTTGACGCGCTCGACGGCGCCCGCATCGCCACCTTCGGCGGGGGCGTAGGCGTCGAGGTCGAGCTTCGAGATGTCGGTGAACTCCCAGCCGGGGACGCCCTTGAACTCGGGCAGGGCGGGGAGCTCGGGGGACTCGGCGAGCGCGCTCAACCGATCGAGCCCTCCATCTGGAGCTCGATCAGGCGGTTCATCTCGACGGCGTACTCCATCGGCAGCTCCTTGGTCACCGGCTCGATGAAGCCGTTGACGATGAGCTTCGAGGCCTCCTCCTCGGAGATCCCGTGGGACATCAGGTAGAAGAGCTGGTCCTCGCCGATCTTCGACACCGTGGCCTCGTGGCCGATGTCGACGCGATCCTCGTTGATGCGGATGGTCGGGTAGGTGTCGGAGCGCGAGTTCTCGTCGAGCAGCAGCGCGTCGCAGACGACCTTCGACCGGGAGCCCTCGGCGCCCTTGGCCACCTCGAGCAGCCCGCGGTAGCTCGAGCGCCCGCCGTCCTTGGAGATCGACTTGGCGAAGATGTTCGAGGTCGTGTTCGGCGCGTTGTGGATGATCTTCCCGCCCGCGTCCTGGTGCTGGCCGTCGCCCGCGAAGGCGATCGAGAGGATCTCCCCGTGCGCGCGCTCACCCATGAGGTAGACGCTGGGGTACTTCATGGTCAACTTCGACCCGAGGTTGCAGTCAACCCACTCGACGGTGGCGTCCCGCTCGGCGACGGCGCGCTTGGTGACGAGGTTGTACACGTTCTGCGACCAGTTCTGCACCGTCGTGTAACGGATGCGCGCGCCGGGCTTGGCGATCAGCTCGACCACGGCGGAGTGCAATGAGTCGGTCGTCCACACGGGAGCGGTGCACCCCTCGACGTAGGTCACGTTCGCCCCCTCGTCGGCGATGATGAGCGTGCGCTCGAACTGGCCCATGTTCTCGGTGTTGATCCGGAAGTAGGCCTGGAGCGGCATCTCGACCTCGACGCCCGGCGGCACGTAGACGAAGGACCCGCCCGACCAGACCGCGGAGTTCAGCGCCGCGAGCTTGTTGTCGTTGGCGGGGATGATCGTGGCGAAGTACTCGCGCACGATCTCCTCGTGCTCGCGCAGAGCGGTGTCCATGTCGACGAAGATCACGCCCTGGGCGGCGAGCTGCTCGTTGACCTGGTGGTAGACGCTCTCGCTCTCGTACTGAGCCCCGACCCCGGAGAGGAACTTGCGCTCGGCCTCCGGAATGCCCAGCCGGTCGAACGTGTTCTTGATGTCCTCGGGAACGTCGTCCCAGGACTTCTCGGGGCGCTCGGAGGCCTTGACGAAGTAGTGGATGTCGTCGAAGTCGACGCCGGCGAGCAGCGGCGAGCCCCAGGTCGGCATCGGCCGGGCCAGGAAGTGGTCGAGCGCCTTCAGGCGGAAGTCGAGCATCCAGGCGGGCTCGGACTTGTACTCGGAGATCTTCTCGACGAGCTCGCGCGTGAGACCCTTGGGCGCCTTGTACAGGTAGTTCTCGGCGTCGTGGAAGCCGAACTTCTCCTTGTAGTCGGCATTGATGCCCTGGAGGGACTCCTGCTCGGCGATGACCTCGGGGGTGCTCATGGACTCCGTGTGCTCGTTTCCTAGGCGGGGAAAACCGACTTCGCGGCTAGGTATTGAAGTCTAGTGCCTCGCACACGAGCCCCGGGGCCGTCCCCTGCGCGCACCCGCGGTCCCCGCCGGGGGTGGGCTGCAGTCCTTCCCTCATCGGAGCGAAATGTCGCCACCCCCCGGGCCGCCGATGCCGCGGCCCGGCGAGGCATCGGCCCTGCCCCGGACCGACTTCCCCCTGGAGACATCCCTCCCCGGGCGTGGCGAGATCGCCGGGCGTCCGGCCGCCCCCTACCGCGAGCCGGGGATCGCCTCGCGGCGGTCGAAGAAGACCGGGTCCGACCAGCCCAGTCCCGACCGCGCCGGTGGGCGGCCGAGGCTGCGGCCGCCGTAGAGCACGCGCCCGCCGCGGCCGAAGTACGTGCGCCACGGCAGCGTCGGCGTCTGGTCGACCCCCGGCTTCGTCCAGTCGCACACGCCGGCCGGGAACGCGCCCTGGAGCGCGGCCCACTCGGCTTCGGTGAACGTGGCCTTGTAGTCCTCGCGCCGCAGAGGTTTGAGCTGGCACTTGTTGACGTCGGTGACGACGGGCTCGCCGGCCACGATCCGCGGGGTCTTGTAGACCCGCACGATCGAGGGGCAGTCCGTGCCGGGCTGCGCGCCGCCGTGGCCGTCGTAGCACGTGTCGGCCACGTCGGTGGGACGGTCGGCGATGATCTTCCGCGCGAGCGTGCCCCGGCGCCGGTCGCGCTCGACGGCGGCCAGCCAGCGGTCCATCGCCACGAGGCCGCGGGAGGTGAAGTCGGCGCCGCCGACGAGCGGCACCGGCCCCTGCCAGATCACCTGGTTGGCGTGGGTCCCGTTCGCGCGGTCCAGGCGCGCGCGGACCGCGAAGGCGCGGTAGGCGTCGTGGAAGGTGCCGTCGTCCGAGCCGCGCAGGTCGATGATGGCGACGTCCCTCAGGTTGTTCGTCTCGTTGATCGCGCCCGACTCATAGGCGCGGCGCAGGGCGGGCTCGTCGGCCGCGGTGCGCGCCGCGGTCGGGTTCAGGTCGATGTCCGAGCCGCCGATCTTGGCGTTCAGGTCAGCGAACTGGGCGGGAGAGATCGTCCCGGACTGCAGGGCCGTCAGCCCGTACTGCACGCCGACGTTGTCGACCGGGCGACCGGCGAAGCCGTGCCCGAGCTGCTGCTCCACGGGCCCCCAGGCGCTCGCCGGGCGCGGGCCGAACACCGGCAGCATGTAGTCGGCCAGCGTGCACCGCGTGCCGCCCGGGTTCGTGGCCGGCGAGTAGCGCTGGGCATCCGTCACGCCCGCGCAGTCTCGGTTCTCCGGGTTGGCCAGCGCGTTCCAGTAGAGCGTGTCGAGGATGACCGCGTTCATGTGGTTGGGGTGGCCCTCGACGGCGGCGACGTCGAGCGGCGTCCAGACGACGCCGAGCCCCCACTTCTCCGGGTGCTCGAGGTAGGCGCGATCGAGGTGGTAGTCCACGAGCTGCTGTCCCGTCGACCAGTTGTCGGGGAAGGAGCACTGGGGGAGGATCCCCTGGTAGACCCCCGGATAGGAGTTGGCCACCTCGTACTGGGCCAGCGAGCCGCCCGAGCAGCCCGTGCCGATCGTGTAGCGGAGCGTCCCGTAGGTGTCGATCAGGTGCTCCTTGGCCATGATGAGCGACTCGGCCATGACGACGTGGTTGCAGTTGTGCCCGGCGTTGTCGAGCGCGGTCGACATGACCGCGAAGCCCATGCTCAGCGCCTGCGTCTCGCTCGCGGTGGCGGGCGCGGAGCCCGACTGGTGGTCGATCCCGCAGCTCGTGCCGTGGGTGATGAGGAGCTTGTGGGCGAAGCCCGGCTGCGGCGCCCACGGCTTCCACGGCTTCGCGGGGTCGTAGAGCACGGAGATCGAGTACTGGTCGCGGTCCTGATAGCCCGTCTCGGTGCGGACGATGTAGGGGACCTCGGCCCCGGTCTGCGTCCGTACCATCGTGAAGTCGGTGGGCGGCTGCTTGGGGTCATACGGCGCCATCTGCCCCGTGATCCCCGACTTGTAGGCGTAGGAGTAGGACGGGGGCGCGCCGCACTGGGGCTCCGCGGAGCCGTTCTGGCAGAGCCAGGGCGTGACCTGCGGGCCGGCGAACAGCGGGCCGCCGCTCGGGTGGTCGACGACGGTCAGCCGCGCGTCGCGGCGCCCGGGGGCGCTGACGCGCAGCACGGTCCGCCCGACCCCGAGGCCGGCGATGAGCCCCTCGTAGCGGCGGTTCGCGCGCCGGGCGAAGGCGCGGCTGACGTTCCGCCGCCCGGCCAGCACCCGGACGTGGCGGGTCCGGCGCGGGACGCCGATCGCCACGAGGACGGAGCCACCGGAAACGAGGTCGGCGCGCGTAGAGAGGACCTGGATGGCCGGCGCGGGACGGAGGCGATGCCGATGCCTGGGCGCGGCGCCGGCGGGCGCGGGTAACGCGGCGAGGAGGACGAGCACGGCAAGGGTGAGAAGGCTGCGCGGCTTCACTCGACCTCCACCTGGATCATCCCGTCGCTGACCGTCACCGGAAAGCTCTCCACGGGCACGTAGGCAGGAAGCGTAAGCGCTTTCCCGGTGCGTAGGTCGAACAAGGACCCGTGGCGTGGGCACTCGACGGTGCAGGCCGTCTCGTCGACCTCCCCGTTCGCCAGCTCGCCGTTGTCGTGGGAGCAGCGGTCCTCGATGGCCAGGAGCTCTCCCCCGCAGTTGAAGACGCCGATCTCCCCGTCCTCCCACGCCACCCGTCGCACGGCGCCTTCGGGCAGCTCGGCCAGCGGGCAGACGTGGATCAGCTCGGCCACGGAGCGGCAGCCTACGCGCCGCGCACCCGCCCGGGCTCCGGCTCTGCGGCCGCGCCGGCCGGCCCCGCCCGCAGCGCGGCCGCGAGGACCTCGACGGCGGCGGCCGTGAACTGGCGCCCGACGAGGCTCCGGCACTCGGCGCGACGCATCCTCCGCGAGCTTCGGGACCGAGGCGTCGCCGAGCAGATCCCTGAGGGGGCCGCCTGCTCGTCGGCTCGCCCAGGTGGCGGTCGTAGAGCCCGGTGAGGAGCGCGGCGTGGAGCAGCCCCCGGCGCGGCGGCACGCGCAGGAGCGCCAGGCCGCCGAGCAGGCCCCCGCCGCCGATGACGAGGATGACCCTCCCGTCGTTGATCCCCGCCCGGCCGGGCAGCAGGGCGGTCGTCGCGACCATCGCCGCGATGAGCAGGAGCAGCAGCACGAGCAGGTGGAAGGCGAGGCGGAGCTCGAGCGCGTCGGAGCTCTCCATCGGGGCTTCATCGGCGCGAGCGCCGCGCCGCTGGAGGCCCGCGCGGATGTACCTTCCCGGCGTGAGCGGTCTCGCCGAGGGGCAGATGACGATCGACGAGCTCGCCCGCCGCAGCGGCATGACGGTGCGGAACATCCGCGCCCACCAGTCCCGCGGCCTGCTGCACCCGCCCGAGGTCCGCGCGCGGACGGGCTACTACGACGAGGATCATGTCGCCCGGCTCGAGTTGATCCAGGACCTCCAGGCCCAGGGCTTCAACCTCGAGTCGATCCGCCGCCTCGTCGAGTCCGCCGCCGGGCACAGCGCCGACATCCTCGGCCTGACCCGGGCGCTCATGACCCCGTTCGAGGAGGAGGAGCCGGAGATCGTCACGCGCGCGGAGCTGGCCGCGCGCGCCGGGCTCCCGGGGCCGGATGACCGCCTCGCGCGGCGCGCGGAGAAGCTCGGCCTGCTCCGCGTGCTCGACGAGGACCGCTACGAGCTCCTGAGCCCGCGGCTCATCGCCGCCGCCTCGGAGCTGGCCAAGCTCGGCGTGCCGGCCGAGCGCTACCTCGCCGTCGCCGCCGACCTCAAGCGCCACTCCGAGGGGGTCGCGCGCTCCTTCGTCAAGCTCTTCCTCGCGGGGGTCTGGCACCCGTTCGACAAGGCGGGCCGGCCCGAGGAGGACTGGCCGAAGATCGTCGAGGGGATCGAGCGCCTGCGCCCGCTGGCCTCCGAGGCCCTGCTCGCCATGTTCCAGCTCACGATGACCCGCGCGGCCGAGGAGGCCTTCGGGCGCGAGCTGGCCCGCGGAGCCAAGCGCTAGCTCAGGCCTCCCAGGCCACCGAGGCGCCGAGGCCGGCGCTCTTCAGCACCTTCAGCGAGAGCAGCGCGCACTTCATCCGCGTGGCGGAGATGTCGATCCCCAGCAGGTCGAGCACGAAGGACTTGTCGAGCCGGACGAGCTCCTCGACCGGCATCCCCTTGACCTCGTCGGAGGCCATCGAGGCCGCCGCCTGGGAGATCGCGCAGCCGTGCCCGGAGAAGCGCACGTCGGCCACGCGGTTCTCGGCGTCGAGCGTGAGCTGGACCTTCAGCTCGTCGCCGCACAGCGGGTTGTTGTCCTCGAACTCGAGGTCGGGATCGGTCAGCTCCTCCCCCGGCGGCGCCCAGTTGTGGGGCCGCTTGTAGTGCTCGAGGATCTCCTCGCGGTACAGGTCGTCCATCGCTCCTCTACGGTATCCCCGTGGCCGCGGCGATCGACCCCGGGGAGGCCAAGGGCCGCCAGCGCGCGATGTGGGCGCTCGGGGACTACGACGCCAGCGCGCGCGTCTTCGCCCCGTCGGCGGACGTGCTCCTGCGCGCGGCGGGCGTCGCGGCGGGCATGGATGTGCTCGACGTCGCGACGGGGACGGGCAACGTCGCGCTCGCCGCCGCCCGCGCGGGCGCGCGCGTGACGGGCTGCGACCTCACTCCGGCGCTGCTCGCGATCGCGCGGGCGCGCGCGGAGGAGGACGGCCTCGAGGTGGCGTGGCACGAGGCCGACGTCGAGGCGCTGCCGTTCGCGGACGCGAGCTTCGACGCCGTCCTCTCCTCCTTCGGCGCGATGTTCGCGCCCCGGCCCGAGGTGGCCGCCGCCGAGCTCTTCCGTGTCCTGCGGCCGGGCGGCGTCGCCGGCCTGCTCTCGTGGACTCCCGAGGGGTCAAACGGCCCGCTGCTCGCCGTCATGCGCGACCACCTGCCCCAGCCGCCGGGCACGCCCCGGCCCGATCGCTGGGGCGAGGAGGCGTTCATGCGCACGCTGCTCGCCCCCCACGCCTCCTCCGTCGAGTTCTCCCGCGACGAGGTCGTCTGGCGCTTCCCCTCCCGCGAGGCCGCGCGGGCTTTCCACGAGGAGAAGGTGCCGCCGGCGATCGCGCTGCGCCGCGCGCTCCCGCCCGAGCGCTATTCGGAGGCCCTGGCCGCGCTCGAAGCCGCCCAGGAGCCGTTCATCACCGAGGAGCCGGACGGGATCGTCATGCCCGCCGAGTACCTCGTCACGATCGCGCGCGGCTGAGCCGGCCCGCGCCCGCAGCCGCCGAGGCCGTCGTCGGCCGCCGCTGTCCTGCCCTGATACGCATATAGCGCTCCAAGTCAGGACACCTACCGCGGTTTCGGGGCGCGGCCGCGGCGGGCCGCACCGTCTCCGCGCCGGCGGGCAGCTCGATCTGGTAGAGCCCGAAGGCGCGCACCCCGAGCGCCGCCGCCCCGACGCCCTCGTCGTACGAGCTCGCCGCCGGATGCGGGCCCGGGAGCCGGTTCGAGGTTCCGGGCGTCGATCTTCACGTAGGTCATCGAGCTTCTCCACTCCTCGCGCGAGGCTTAACGACCGCGGGCGCCGGGAGAACCCGGCGCCCGCGCGCGAACCTCAGACGCTGAGCGTCGCTCAGATCGTCTGGACGTTGATGGCCTTCGGGCCCTTGTCGCCGGGCTCGGAGTCGTAGGAGACCTTCGCGCCCTCGGCCAGGGAGCGGTAGCCGTCGGCCTGGATCGAGGAGTGGTGCACGAACAGGTCCTTGCCCTGGTCGTCCGGCGTGATGAAGCCGAAGCCCTTCTCGTCGCTGAACCACTTGACGGTTCCTGTGGCCATGATGTGTTACCTCCTGCGTTGTGTGCGGCGGACGCGGAGGTGCTGCAGAAACAGACGACGGCGGGCGCTGGGCACATATTGATGCCGGTGAAACCCGACGTGTACCCGCCGGACGGTAGCAGATGCGAACGCGCCGGGTCAGAGCTGGAGCGTCGCGCGCACCGAGGCGAGCGCCTCGAGGAGGCGGTCAACGTCCTCGCGCGTGTTGTGCACGGCGAAGCTCGCCCGCGCCGTGGCGGGCACGCCGAGCCGCCGCATGAGCGGCTGGGCGCAGTGGTGCCCCGCGCGCACGCACACGTTCTCGCGCGCGAGGATCTCCGCCACGTCGTGGGGATGGGCGCCCTCCACGGCGAAGGAGACGAGCGCGCCGCGGTGCTCGAGCCCAGGCCCGAAGACGCGGATGCCTCCGGCCTCGGCCAGGCGCTCGAGCGCGTAGCCCGTGAGGTCGCGCTCGTGGGCGGCGACGGCGTCGAGCCCGAGCGCATCCAGCCACTCGACCGCGGCGCCGAGCGCGGTCGCCTCGGCGAAGGGCGTCGTGCCCGCCTCGAACTTCCACGGCAGTTCGTTCCAGCGGGAGGCGAAGAAGTCGACCGAGGAGATCATGTCCCCCCCGGCGAGGAACGGGGGCATCGCCTCGAGCAGCTCGCGGCGCGCGTGCAGGACGCCGATGCCGGTCGGCCCGTAGACCTTGTGGCCGGTCCAGGCGTAGAAGTCGGCGCCCGTGGCGCACACGTCGACCGCGCGCTGGGGCACGGCCTGGGCTCCGTCGAGCAGCAGCAGCGCCCCGGCGGCGTGGGCGCGCCGCGCGATCTCCGCCACCGGGTTGACCGTCCCGAGCACGTTCGAGACATGCGCGCAGGCCACGAGCTTCGGCTCGCGGGCGAGCAGCGCGTCGAGTGAGTCGAGGTCGAGCCGGCCGTCCTCCGTCAGCTCGGCGTAGGCCAGCTCGGCGCCGGTCGCCTCGGCCAGGAGCTGCCAGGGGACGATGTTCGAGTGGTGCTCCATCGGCGTGAGGACGAGGAGGTCCCCCTCCCCCACGTTCTGTCTTCCCCACGAGTAGGCGACGAGGTTGATCGCCTCGGTGGCGTTCTTCGTGAAGATGGTCTCCGCCTCGTCCATCCCGGTGAAGCGGGCGATGCGCGCGCGGGCGCCCTCGAAGCGCTCGGTGGCCTCGACGGCCAGCGGGTAGACGCCGCGGTGGATGTTGGCGTTGTGCAGGCCGAGCGACTCCGCCAGGGAGTCGAGCACGGCGCGCGGCTTCTGCGCCGTGGCGGCGGAGTCCAGGTAGACGAGGGGATGGCCCTCGCCCGCGCCGTCCTTCCTGGTCAGGATCGGAAACTCGGACGCGACGCCTGCGCCGAGCGCAGTCGCGGCCGTCGTGCTCACGCGGCCGCCCCCGCCTCGACCTCGTCCTTGATCCAGCCGTAGCCCTTCTCCTCGAGCGTCGAGACGAGCTCCGGGCCACCCTCCTTGACGATCCGCCCCTGGTAGAGGACGTGCACGTGGGAGGGCTCGACGAGGTGGAGGATCCGCTGGTAGTGGGTGATGATGAGCATCCCCATCTTGTGCTCCTGCGCCACGGCATTGACCCCGGCCGAGACCGTGCGCAGCGCGTCGATGTCAAGGCCGGAGTCGGTCTCGTCGAGCACGGCGAGGTCGGGCTTCTGCAGCGCGAGCTGGAGGATCTCCATGCGCTTCTTCTCCCCGCCCGAGAAGCCGTCGTTCAGGTAGCGGCGGGAGAACTCCTCCGGCACCTCGGTGCGCTTCATCGCCTCGCGCACGGTGGAGGCGAACTCCTTGATCGAGATCGGGTCCTCCCCGCGGGACTCGCGCTGGGCGTTCAGCACCGTGCGCAGGTACTTCGTCACGGTCACGCCGGGCACGGCGACGGGGTACTGGAAGGCCATGAAGAGCCCGAGGTGCGCCCGCTCGTCCGGCTCGGCCTCGGTGATGTCCTGCCCCTTCCAGAGGATCTGGCCCTCGGTCACCTCGAGCGACGGGTGGCCCATGACGGCGTTGGCGAGCGTCGACTTGCCGGAGCCGTTCGGGCCCATCATGGCGTGGATCTCGCTCGTGCCGACGGTCAGGTCGACCCCCTTGAGGATCTCCTTCTCGCCGACGGAGACGTGGAGGTTCTTGATCTCGAGCATGGGGTTCCTGAGTGGTGGTGGGCTAGGCGGCCGCGACCTGCTCACCCGTGCGGGTGAAGGCGACGAGGTCCGCGAGGGTGGTGGTCTGAAGCGCGCGGTCGATGCCGCCCTGGACCCGCGTCCACAGGAGCTTCGTCGCGCAGCGGCCGGCGTCCTCCTCGTGGGAGCAGACGACGCGGCTCGTGGCCGGCGCCGGCCCGAAGCACGACATCGGGGAGACGGGGCCCTCGAGCGCGTGGACGACCTCGGCCATGGTGATCGCCTCCGGCTCGCACCCCAGCCAGTAGCCGCCGCGGGCGCCGCGGGCGCTCTGCACGAGACCGGCCCTGCGCAGGCGGGCGACGATCTGCTCGAGGTAGGCGAGGGGCAGGCCCTCGGCGTCCGCGATGGCCTTTAGGCTCGTCGGATGCTGAGCCTCGTGGCGCCCGAGCTCGACCATGAAGCGCACGCCGTACTCCGCCTTGGAGGAGAAGATCACGGGGAAATCCTAGCGCTGAGGTCGGAGTTGCCGGCCCGGTGAGCCTCGACCTCCCCGGGCTGATGCGCCGCTGGGTGTCCGCAAGCCGCCAGGCGCTGCGCAGCGAGCTGTGGCCGGTGCCGGCGATTGGCGTCCTTGTCGGCCTCGTCGTCGGCATCGTGCTCCCGAAGGTCGACAGCTCGATCGACCGCCATCTCCCCCACGCGCTCTCCCAGTACCTGTTCGGCGGCGGGGCGAGCGCGGCGCGGGAGGTTCTCGGCGTGGTGGCGAGCTCGCTCGTCACGGTGACCTCGCTGACCTTCTCGCTGACGGTCGTCACGCTGCAGCTCGCCAGCGGGCAGTTCTCCCCGCGGTTGCTGCGGACCTTCACGCGCGACCGCACCGTGCACTTCACGCTCGCGCTCTTCCTCGCGACCTTCGTCTACGCGCTGGCCGTGCTGCGCACGGTGCGCTCCGCGCAGGACCAGCAGCAGGTCTTCGTGCCTCAGGTCGCCGTCACCGTCGGCTTCGTGCTGTGCATCGCCAGCGTGCTCGCGCTCGTCCTCTTCCTCGCCCACCTCGCCTCGGAGATCCGCGTGGAGACGATGCTCAAGAACGTCCATGAGGACGCCAGCGCGACCGCGAGCCGGGTCTCCCACCGGGAGGAGCCGGGGGCGCGCGACTCCGTCGGGCCCGACGCGCCGAAGGGCGCGGCCCTGCTGCTCGCGGGCAGCTCGGGCTTCCTCCTGAAGGTCGACGGCGAGTCGCTGCTCGCCGCCGCCGTGAGCGCCGGCGCGGTCGTCCTCATCGACCGCGCTTCCGGTGCCTCGCTCATCGCCGGTACGCCGTTCGGCGCTGTCTGGGCCCACGGCGACCCGCTCGAGGACGACGCGCTCGAGCGCGTGCAGGCGGGCGTCGACGGCGCGGCCTCCATCGGCTTCGAGCGCACCGAGGAGCAGGACCTCGGCTACGGGATGCGCCAGCTCGCCGACGTGACGATCAAGGCGCTTTCGCCGGGGATCAACGACCCGACGACCGCGATCCACGCGCTCGGGCACTGCTCGGGGCTGCTGTGCGAGCTGGCCGGGCGCGATCTCGGCCCGAAGCTCCTGTGCGACGAGGACGGCGCGACGCGGGTCGTCCTCGCGCGCCCCGGCTTCGGCGAGCTGCTGGAGATCGCCGTCGGGCAGGCGCGCCGCTTCGCCGATGACCCGATGGTCCTGCATCGCCTCTTCGCGCTCCTGCGCGAGGTGACCTGGCGCGCTCCCGGCACCCACGAGCGCGAGGCGATCCGCGAGCAGCTCGGGCGCCTGCGCGCCACCGCGGCCGACCTCGACCTCGCCGACGCCGAGCTCGCGGAGCTGAGAGAGCACGCGGCGCTCGTCGAGGAGGCCCTCGCCGGCTCCTGGCCGCTGCACCAGCGCTCATGATGATCGCCGCCCAGCACGACGCCGTGCGCTTCCTCGGGGTGACGCTCGTCGGGGTGACGAAGGAGACCGGCACGAAGGTCCTCTTCACGCTCGTCTTCGTGCTCGTCATCGTCGCGCTGCGCCGCCTGGCGGCGATCCTCATGCGCCGAGTGCTGGGCGGCCGGGTCGCCGACCCACGGCGGTTCTGGACGCGGCAGGGCGTGCAGGTCGTCACGGCGATCGTGCTCGTGCTCGGCGTGCTGTCGATCTGGATCACGCCGGGGACGAACGTGACGACCGGCGTCGGGCTCATCAGCGCCGGCCTGGCCTTCGCCCTGCAGCAGGTCATCACCTCGCTGGCGGCCTACTTCGTCATCCTGCGCGGCGACACGTTCGGCGTCGGGGATCGCATCACGCTCGGCGGGGTGCGCGGCGACGTCGTGCGCCTCGGCTTCCTGAAGACGACGATCATGGAGATGGGCCAGCCGCCGTCGGTCAGCGCCGCCGACCCCGCCGTGTGGGTCAACTCGCGCCAGTACACCGGGCGTCTCGTCACGGTGACGAACGGCGTCATCTTCCAGGACCCGGTCTACAACTACACGCGCGACTTCCCCTACCTGTGGGAGGAGATCGTGCTGCCCTTCCCCTACGCCGCCGACCGGGCGCGCTCGGAGGCGATCATGCTCGCCGCCGCCGCCGACCACGCGGTGATCGGGGAGCCGGCCGCGGCGGCGGCGCTCGCCTACATGCGCACGCGCTACGCGATGTCCGACGCCTCCCTCGAGCCCGCGGTCTACTACCGCCTGACCGACAACTGGCTCGAGCTCTCGCTGCGCTTCCTCGTGCCCGCGCGCGGGGTCAGGGAGATCAAGGACCGGATGAGCCGCCAGCTCCTCGCGCAGCTCGACGCGGCGGGGATCGAGCTGGCCTCGACGACCTACGACGTCGTCGGGCTGCCGCCGATCCGCCTGGCGGGCCGGGAGTGAGGCTCGCGAGGGCGGGGTGCAGCGCGCGGGTGACCGCCGGCGCGACCTCGCCCAGCAGCTCGATCGCGCGCAGCACGGCGGCGTGGGGCATGGTGCCGACGCTCAGGTGCAGGAGCACGCGATCGAGCCCGAGCGTCTCGGCCACGAGCGTGATCTTGGCCGCGACCTCCTCGTGAATGGACGTTACGGCGCTACAAGTTCAAGTGAGACGCGGCGTTTGCTGGGTACGGTCGATCAGATCGGCACAACCCACTCACAGGCAGGAGGACCCGTGACGCGATTCATCTTCTCCCGCGCACGACGCGCGGGAATACTCGCCGGCTTGACCGCCGGCCTGGCCCTGCTCCTCGCGAGCTCGGCCTTCGGCGCGGATACGCGCGTCAGCGTCGGCAGCCCGTTCACCCCGTTCTCGCAGAACAAGCAGAACGAGCCGGCGCTCGCCGTCGACGCCAACCATTCGCGGACGCTCGTGAGCGGCTCGAACGACGAGATCGACATGGAGTCCTGCGCCGCGGGCGACCCGTCGACCTGCCCGTTCACCGCGAACGTCGGCGTCTCCGGCGTCTACTTCTCCTTCGACGGCGGCCACTCATGGACGCAGCCGACCTACCAGGGCCTGACCGCCCGCGACTGCCTCGGGCCCGACCCGTGCACCGCCCACAAGGGCCCGATCGGCACGCTGCCGGGCTACGACACCGCCGGGCTCGTCTCCGACGGTGATCCCGCCGTGGCGTTCGGGCCGGTGTACAAGAACGGCTCGTTCTCTTGGGCCAACGGCTCGCGGCTCTACTACGCGAACCTGACCTCGAACATCGGCGCCAAGTCGAGCGCCACGTTCAAGGGCTACGAGGCCATCGCCGTCTCGCGCACGGACGACGCGCGCAGCGCGGCGGCGTCGAACCAGGCGGCCTGGAAGGCGCCCGTCATCGTCTCCAAGCAGTCCGCCACGACCTTCACCGACAAGGAGCAGATCTGGGCCGACAACGCGGCGAGCTCGAAGTACTTCGGCTCGGTGTACATCTGCCACGCGGACTTCCGCTCGAACTCGAAGGGGAACGGCGCGCCGGAGCCCATCGTGCTCTCGACCTCCCGCGACGGCGGCGGCACGTGGGCGAACCAGCAGATCACGTCGGCCTCGGTCAACGGGAACAACCCCGGTCGCGACGGCTGCACCGTCCGCACGGACCACACCGGCGGCCTGTACGTGTACTACCGCGGGATCGACAAGGCGACCAGGCAGGAGGCCGAGCTGCAGCTCCGCTCGACCGACGGCGGCAAGACCTTCGAGGGCCCGCGGGCCGTCGCCGGTCCCGCCGAGACGGTCGGCATCACCGACCCGACGACGCTCCGCCCGGTGGAGGACGGCCTGGCCGGCGCGCGCGCCGACCTCGCGCCCGCCCCGAGCGTGGACATCGCCAACGGCGCGCCCTCGGGCACCGACGCCACGGACGAGATCCTCATGGCGTGGGCCAGCGGCGACAGCTCGCGGTACCACTACGGCAACCCGCTGTACGCGTACTCGACGGACCGCGGCGCCTCGTTCTCGGCGTCGAAGCCGGTGCCGCTCCCGGCGGGCGATCACGCCTACTACCTGGCCCCCGGCCTCGCGCCGAACGGGTCGAAGGCGTACATCGCCTACAACTCGTTCACGACCGACTACCAGACGACCACGGGCACGCCGCGCTCGCTCGTGGGCGGCCTGCTGTCGGCGAACGTGGGCGGGAACGGCGATCTGTCGGGGTTCTCGACGATCGATCGCGGCACCCCCGGCGACCCGCGGGGCTCGAGCCAGAACAATCGGGTGGCCGAGTTCCTCGGGGACTACGTGTACGCCGTGGGCACCCGCACCGGCGGGGCCGGGGTGTGGAACGACGTGCGCAACACCGCGGACTGCCCGGCGATCGACACCTACCGCCAGAACTACGAGAACGCGGTGCGCGCGGGCCAGATCCCGCCGAAGGCCTCGGAGGACAGGCCGGCGGACTCGGGTGCCGCCACCGCGCCGAAGAAGGGCGGCGGCACTCCGCCCGCCGCGCCGAACGTCCTGGCCTCGTGCCCGGCGAACTTCGGCGAGTCGGACATCTACGGCGCGTCGACCATTCCGCCGACGCCCTAGGCACCGGGGGACCGACGCACGAGACGGGACAGGGGCGGCCTCCGGGCCGCCCCTCCTCGTTGCGTCGCCCTCCCCTCCGCGCGTGGCGCTGACGACGCTCGGGGCGGCTCAGCGAAGCTCGCGCTCGAGCAGCGCGTTGCCGCGCTCGAGCTGCTCGACCGAGGCCTTGGCCACGGACTCGGCGCCGACCGCGCGGTTGATCCGGCCGTTGATCTGGCCGTGGGAGCCGCCGGCGCGGCGGGCGACCTTGGCCACGAGCGCGCTCCGCTCCGCGCGCAGACGCTCGCGCATGGCGTAGCTCGCCTCCTCGGTCGAGGTCGGCGCGTGCGTGCGAGCGGGGCCGAGCTGGCCGCCGAAGGCCTCGAGGTGGGCGGAGGTCTTCGGCGGCGGCGCGGCCTCGGCGGCGCCGAACAGCGAGAAGTTCTCCCCGGGCGCCACCTCGATCGCCTCGTCGAGCCGCGCGCTCGAGGACAGCGCCGCGAACTGGTCGCCGCTCGCGACGCGCTCGGCGACCTCGCGCGGCTCCTCCTCGGCCTGCGCGTCGGGCACGAGCGCGTGGTTTCGCTCCTCCTCGATCTTGACCGCGAGCGCCTTGAGCGCTGGGTCGGCGGGCATGAACAGGTAGCTCGTCTGCTCGGCGGGGGCGGGCGTGCGGCGGATGAAGCGCCCGACGACCTGGCGGAAGAAGAGCTCCGTGCGCGCGGCGGTGGCGTAGACGCCGACCCGCAGGCGCGGGATGTCGACGCCCTCGGAGACCATGAGCACGGAGACGAGCCAGCGCTCCTCGCTCGCGGCGTAGCGGGCGATCGCCGCCGAGGCGCCGGGGTCGTCGGAGGTGACGAGCGCGGGCGCCTCCCCGCTCAGCCGGTGCAGCCGCGCGGCGATGAGGCCGGCGTGCTCCTTGTCGGCGGCGACGACGAGCCCGCCCGCGTCGGGATGCGTGCCGCCGCGGATCTCCGTGAGCCGCGCGTCGGCGTCGCGCAGGACGTCGGTCATCCAGTCCCCCTCGGCGGCGAGCGCGGTGCGCAGGCGCCGCGCGGACTCCTGCGCCGGCAGCACGACGCCGAAGTCGGCGTGGCGGGTGCGGCCGCCCGAGACCCACTCCATGTCCCCGTCGTAGGGGAGGAAGGTGATCGGCCGGCAGACGCGATCGACGAGCGCCTGTGTGTAGGAGTAGGCGAAGTCGGCCCGGCTGACGCCGTCCTCGTCGTAGGTGACCCAGGGGATCGGCACGTTGTCCGAGCGGAAGGGCGTGCCCGAGAGCAGCAGGCGGAAGGTCGCGCGCTCGAACGCGCGCTTGGTGCGCGCGCCCCAGGCCGCGTGCTCGCCCATGTGGTGGGGCTCGTCGGCGATGAGCAGGGTGGGCGTGGCGTTCGTCGCTCGCGCGTGGGTCTGCGGATCGGCCGCGACGGCCTGGTAGGTGACGCTCAGGCCGTGAAGATCCCTCGGCTCAGAGCCCTCGGCGTTCGGGCGGTTCGGTTCCAGGTCGATGCCGTAACGCGCGGCGTCCGCGGCCCACTGGCGGCAGATGTGGGCGGTGGGGGCGACGACGGCGACGCGCTTGGCCCGGCCGGTGCTCAGGAAGTGGTGGGCGACCTTGAGGCCGAAGGTGGTCTTGCCCGCGGCGGGGGTGGCGGAGGCGAGGAAGGCGTCGCGCTGGTGGCGCTCTACCTGCTCGGCCGAAGCACGCTGCCAGGCCCGGAGCGGGCGCTCGGACGGCCATGACGTGAGGAGGGACTTGGAGACGACGGCGCTCACGCGGGCGCAGAAAGCTACGGCGCGGCACGGACGGCGAGGCTGCGGTTAGTTGCCGGAGTTCGGGTCGTGGTTAGTGAGCGGGCGGATGCAGCGGTAGGGGGTCGGAGTGCCAAAGTC
>JBBQAA010000026.1:0-17123 GCA_038276395.1 Solirubrobacterales bacterium
CGGCCTCTTCGCGCTGTGGCCGTTCGGCCGCACGATCGTCCGAGCTCCCGACCACGGCGCGGCGTCGAGTCTCGGGAACATCATCTGGTTCGTGCTGTTCGGCTTCTGGATCGCCCTAGATGAGTAGTTCCATGAGGTCTGGTGGTGAGGTCGGCGAGTTTGCGGCTGGGGCGGCCGAGGTGGTGGTTGAGGGCGATCGCGGCGGCCAGCGCGAGGAAGCGGCAGGCCAGGCCGGTTCTGAGGTGGTGGAGGGTGTGGGCGCCGTGGCGCTCGAGGGTGAGGATGTCTTTGGCGGTCCAGAAGATCGATTCGGTGCGTTGGCGGATCGGGGCGAGGTGCGGTCCGTGGCCGGGTTCGTCTTTGCGGCGGGGTCTGAGGATCTGGGCGTTGTCGAGGACATGACTCCCTCGACCCCGCGACCCCCACCCACGCCGTGGAACTACTCATCTAGGCCATCTCCTGACCGGGATCGCCCTGTGCCTGACGATCATCGGGATCCCGCTGGGCCTCGCCAACCTCAAGCTGATCCCGGGCACGATGACCCCGCTCGGGCGGGACATCGTGCCCATCCGGCAGGCCCGCGGGCAGATCGTGGTTGCCGTCCCCGCCGACCCGTCTGGGCGCTGAGGGTTCCGGAGCCGAGCAGGCTCCGTGCGCGAGCCGCAAGCCTGTTAGGGTGACCTAACACTCGACGAGCAGGGGCTGGTAGCCGTGTCCTTCGCACAAACGGTGCTCCTCGGAGCGCTGGCTGGATCCACGATCTTCCTGGGCCTCCCGGTGGGCCGCCTGCGGCTGCTGGGGAGCCGGGGCCGGGTCGCGCTCGCGATGTTCTCGGTGGGGATCCTCGCCTTCATCTTCGTCGACGTGCTCGAGCACGGCAACGCGATCGTGGGCGCCGCGCTGGACCGCTACCGCGCGGGCACGGCCGGCTTCGGGCACCTGGCCCTGCTCGCCGGGCTGCTCATAGCGGGTTTCGGGCTCGGCAGCGCGGGGCTCGGACTGGTCGAGCGCCGGCTCCGCCTCGGCCGCCCGCGGCTGCCGCCGCTGGCCGGCGGCTCGGAGGCGGCGATCCTGCCCACCCGCGAGGCCGTGCGCCTGGAGGCGGAGCTCGAGCTCGACCGGCTCCGGGCCCTGCGCACCGGGGTCGTCATCGCCACTGCGATCGGCCTGCACAACTTTGCCGAAGGTCTCGCCATCGGCGTCTCGGCGCGCGCCGGGGCGGTCAGCCTCGCCACTGTGCTCATCATCGGCTTCGCGCTGCACAACGCGACCGAGGGTTTCGGCATCGTCGGGCCGCTCGGGAGCGTCACGCCGTCCTGGCGCTGGCTCGGCCTCGTCGGCCTGATCGCCGGCGCGCCGACGTTCCTCGGTTCGATCGTCGGCTACCAGGTCACCTCGCAGACGCTCGAGCTCGGCTTCTACGCCATCGCGGGCGGCGCGATCCTCTACGTGATCGGCGAGATCTGGCACGGGATGCGCCGCCACGGCCACCGCGAGCTCGGGCTGCTCATGATCTCCGCCGGCTTCGCCGCGGGCGTGCTGACCGAGCTCGTCGTCGCCTACGGCGGCGGCTGACGCCGGCCCTAACCTCCCGCCTCGTGTCCCGGCGCCTGGGGATGGAGGCCGACCGGATCGCCCGGAGGGCCGAGCGCGGCGATCCGCTCTGGCCGGCGCAGCTCTCGCTCGCGCTCGTCGTCGCGCTGACCTTCGGCCTGACGGACAAGGTCACGATCGGGCCGACGTGGCTCCTGCCGGGGCTCGAGGCGCTGGTGCTCCTCGCGCTCGTCGTGATCGCCCCGAGCCGCGCGAACGCCGCGCACCCGCGCTCCCGCGCGATCGCGCTCGGCCTGATCGCCGTCGTCTCCCTGGCCAACGTCGCCTCGCTGGCCCTGCTCGCGCACTACCTGATCAGCGGCGGGCGCGCGAGCGGCCACCGGCTGCTCGTCTCGGGTGTCGTCTTGTGGGCGACCAACGTCCTGCTCTTCGCGGTCTGGTACTGGGAGCTCGACGGCGGCGGGCCGGGCGCGCGCTTTGCCCGGCCCGAGGGGATGCGGGACTTCCGGTTCCCCCAGCAGGACGCCGGGGGACCCGCGTTCGCGCGCTGGGGGCCCGGCTTCCTGGACTACCTCTACGTCTCGCTGACCAACGCCACGGCGTTCAGCCCGACCGACACCATGCCGCTGACCCATACGGCCAAGGGCGTCATGGGCGTGCAGTCGGTGGCCGCGCTCGTGACGATCGGCCTCGTCGTCGCACGCGCCGTCAACATCCTCGGCTGATGACGCGGGCCTACTAGACCATCTAGAGGACGAGCGGCGCGGAGATGAGGCGCGAGCGGCCGCGGGAGGCGACGGCCCGGAGGACCAGGGGCGCGCCGCCGCTCGTCGAAGGAGTTCGAGCAGGTGTCGGGCAGGCGATGCCGTCTCCGGTCACCGAGCCGGGCCCGGCGACGTTGACCGTGAGCGCGCGCGTGGGCACGAAGTGCGCGGTGAGATCGGCGGAGTCGACGCCCGAGACGGTGCACGTCGCGTCCGCGCTGCTCTCGCACGGCGCGCCGGACCAGTGATCGAAGCGCGTTCCCGTGGCCGGGTGCGCGACGATGTCGGCCGAGAGGACCGCCGTGAAGTCGTGCTGCATGGTGCCGGGGCAGTCGATCCCGGCTGGGTTCGAGTCGACGCTTCCGGACGCCGTGCCCGGAGCGTCGGTGGTCACGTTCACGTCGAACGAGACGGGATAGACGGCGCCCGCGGATCCGGGGGCGGAAAGCAGAACGGCCCCGAGCGGGGCCGTTCCCAACAGCGCGCGGCGAAACCTCGGAGGCACCGCGGGCAGGTCGCCCGCGGGAGACGCCCCGGTTCGCGCTACGCGGCGCTCGCGTCCGGCTTGCGGGGGGCGTCGGCCTTGGCGAGGGTCGCCGGCTTCTCGTCGTCGTCGTCGTCGTCGCCGCCGAGCGTGCCCTCCAGCGAGCCCTTGAACTCGCGCAGACCGCTGCCCACGGACTTGGCCAGCTCGGGCAGGCGCTTGGGGCCGAGCACGAGGAGCGCGATCGCGAGGACGAACAGAATGTGGGTGGGGTTCAGCAGGCCGGTGGTCATAGGGGTCTCTACGCCGCGCACCACCTCCCTGGATCACTACCGCACGGGCCGCCTCCACCGCCTACCGTTCGCGGCTGACGTGACCCCACCCCTGGCGAGCCTGTCGAGCATCTCCCACGCGATCTCCGCGTTCTTCTCGCACCTGGCCTCGGTCGATCTGCTCGCCGTCGCCCTCGCGGTTCTCTTCTACGCGGCGAACCTGGCGCTGCGCTCCCGCGGCGCCTTCAACGTGCTGCGCGCGGCCTACCCCGCGGAGCGCTTCCGCTGGAAGGAGGTGGGGGGCGCCTACTTCGCCGCCTACGGCGCCAACGCCGTCATCCCCGCCCGCCCCGGCGACGTGATCCGCCTGTTTCTGCTCAAGCGCTCGGTGCCGGGCTCGACCTACCCGACGCTGGCCGCGTCCTTCCTCGTCGAGAACGTCTTCGACACCGTGATCGGCCTGCTCATGCTCGCCTTCGCCTTCACCCAGGGCGTCTTCCCCAAGCCACCTGACTTCTCGAAGCTCGGCGCCTTCGACCTCTCCTACCTCGCCGGGCACCCGCGCTTCGCGCTCTTCGTCATCACGAGCCTGGCGATCCTCGTCCTCGTCGCCTTCGCGATCCTCTCGGAGAAGGTGCGGTCCTTCTGGGCGCGCGTGCGCCAGGGCGTGGCGATCCTGCGGGAGCGGGACCGCTACCTGCGCGAGGTCGCCGCGTTCCAGTTCGCGGGCTGGCTCTGCCGCTTCGCCTGCTTCTGGGAGCTCCTGAACGCGTTCGGGATCGGCGGGAGCGTGCAGCGCGTCATGCTCGTCTTCGGCGTCAGCGCGGTGGCCTCGTTCGTCCCGCTGACCCCCGGCGGCGCCGGGGTCCAGCAGGCGCTCCTGGCCACCGTCTTTGCCGGCGTCGCACCCGGCGCGGCCGTCGCTGCCTACTCCGTCGGGCAGCAGATCGTCATCGCCGCGACCTCCGTGGCGCTCGGCCTCGGCGCGCTCGCGCACGTGTTCCGCCTGCGCTCATTTCGCCATGTCATCCTGCTCGGCCGCACCGCGCGCGAGGAGGATCGCGAGCGCCGCGTGCGAACGAGCGTCTAGATGGTTGATCCCCCGACTCCCGAGCCGGACTCCGGGCGCTTCCTCCTCCGCGCCGCGCTGGCGGGGCTCTTCGTCGTCTTCTGCGTGGCGGGCGCCACGGCGACCGCGGCGCTTCTGCAGGTCAAGACGGTGAGCGACACGTTTCACCGCTACGGGCACGTCGTCGACTTCCGGAAGCGGACGATCACCCGCGCCGAGGCGGGCCAGGCCCAGACGATCCTCCTCGTCGGCTCCGACCATCGCTACGGGCACGCCAACTCCGACGCGCGCTCGGACACGCTGATGCTCCTGCGGATCGACCCGGATCAGCGCGCGATCGCCGCGCTCTCGGTGCCGCGCGACCTGGCGGCCGACATCCCCGGCCACGGTATGTCGAAGATCAACGCCGCCTACGGCGAGGGCGGGCTCGACCTGACGACGCGGACCGTCGAGCGCCTGCTCTCCGAGCCAGGCCGCCCGTTCCGCATCAACCACGCCATCACCGCCACGTTCTCGGGCTTCCAGCAGGTCGTCGACCGCCTGCACTGCATCTATGTCGACGTCGATCGCCGCTACTACCACTCGAACGCCGGCCTGCCGCCCTCCGAGCAGTACTCGGAGATCGACATCCAGCCGGGCTACCGGAGGCTGTGCGGGGCCAAGGCCCTGGCCTACGTCCGCTACCGCCACGGCGACAACGACCTCGTTCGCGCCGCGCGCCAGCAGGCCTTCGTCTCAGACCTCAAGCAGCAGGCCGGCGGCGGGGATCTCGTGGCGAAGCTCAAGAGCTTCGTGAAGATCTTCGCCAAGACGACGGAGACCGACGGCGACCTGCAGTCCTCCTCCGGTCTGCTCAGGCTGATCGACCTGCTCGTCTTCTCCGAGCACCACGCGCTCGTCCAGGTCCACTTCCCGGCGGCGTTCGTGAGCGGTCCGGCGGACTCGGCCCTCGGCGACTACGTGACGACGACGCCGGGAGGCCTCGCCGCCGCGGTGCGTCGCTTCATGCACGCGGACTCGCTCGGCCCGAAGCGGGCGGCGCCGGCGGTGGCGCGCACGCCGCGCCGGGCCGGCGGGCACCGCGGGCGCGGCCGCAGGGCGCCCCCGGCCGCCCCCGCCGCCTTCGGGCTCGTGCCCGCGCTCTCCGCCGGCGCACCGCTGGCCAAGGCCGCGCTTCGGCGTGAGCGGCTGCCGTTCCCCATGTACGTGCCGGCGTGGCTCACCCCCCACGGGGTCTATCCGCCGGCCGCCCCGGCCGCCCCCTCCCCGATCGTCTACGTCCTGCGCGACCGCGCCGGGCGGCGGCACCGCGCCTACCGCTTCGTCGTCACCGAGAACGCGTCGGAGGGCCGCTACTACGGCGTCGAGGGGACGAACTGGCTGAGTCCGCCGATCCTCGACCAGCGCACGAGCCCCAGCCACGCCGGCGGCCGCGCGGTCCGGCTCGTCGGGGACGGCGGGCACCTCCGCTACGTCATCTGGCGCACCCCGCGCGCCGTCTACTGGGTCTCCAACGCGCTGACGCTCGACCTCTCGAACCGCCAGATGCTGGGGATCGCGCGCTCGCTCATGCGCGTGCGTCGCTAGAGGCTTGATGCGGGTTGGGACCCGAGCGGTCCGATGCGGGGGCGCGGGTCGGCGTGATTCCCCGCGGTTCGGAGTGCCGCAGCCGGCGCGAGGCACCGGCGCTCACCCGTGCCTCGCGGCCTCGTCCCTGAGCCGCTAGCCGTCGAAGTCGAAGTCGCGCGGGGGCTTCTGCTCGAACCAGAGGCGGTCATGCTCCGGGGTCTCCTGCAGGAACTCCGGGGTCTCCTCGAGCACGTCCTCCTCCTCCGCTGCTGCGGCCGGCTCGGAGGCCGACTCCTCCTCGGGCTCGAAGCCCCACTCGTCGGTGGCGTCGGGATCTGCGATCGCTCCGGCGGAGGGCAAGGCCTCGGGCGCGGCGGGCTCCGGCTCGGGCGCGAGCTCGGGTGCGACCGCCTCGGGCGTCTCGGCGGCGGCGGGCCGGGTCTCGGCCTCGGCCTCGAGCTCCGGCACGACGACCTCGGTGAGGGCCTCGCCGTCGCTGGGCTCGGCCCCGGCCGCCGGCTCGCGCCTCACCGGGCTGAGCGCCTCCTGCTCCTGGCGCGTGACCTCCGCGGGGTCGGCGCCGCGGCTGCGCTTCAGCTCCAGGTGCTGCCGGATGGCTTCGTCGAGGATCCCCATCGCTGCGGGGGACAGCCTATCCCCCGCCGACCGGGGCGGCCGCGACGTCCGCGGCCCGCACGGTGCGGTTCTTGCCCGCGTGCTTGGCCTCGTAGAGGGCGCCCTTGAGGCTCCCGGGGCGGGCCTGCTCCTCCATCGCCCCCGACGCCGCGCGCACGCTCACCCGGCCGACCTCGGCCTCCGTCGCGTCGAGCGCGGTCTGGGTGACGAGCTCGAGCACGTGTCGCGGTCGAGGTTCGCGGCGAAGGTCTGGCCGATGCGGCGGATGGACTCCTGCAGGCGCGTGCGCTGGCGCGCGAGCTCCGCGATCCGGCCTTCGAGCTCGCCGGCCATGGCGTTGAACTCGTGGCCGAGCTGGGCGAATTCGTCGTGGCCCTCGGTGGGGACGGGCTTCGAGAAGTCCCCCGTGCCCAGTCGGCGGGCGGCGGCGAGCAACCGCGCGACCTGCTTCTGCGGGCCGCGCGCGAGACGGCGAAGGCGAGCGCGAGCAGGATGAACACGGCCAGGGCGACGGTGGCGATGGCCCGCGCCCGGCCGGTGCGCCCGGCAGCGCCGCGCGATCGGCGAAGATCCCGACGACGACGGGCTTCGAGCCGAAGCCGGGCGCGGTGAAGGACGCGATTCGGTACTCGCGCCCGCCGAGCCTGCGGGCGCCGCGCGTGGGGATCCTCACCCCGCGGCCGAGGTCGGTGCGCGCCCTGCGCGGGAGCGTGGACAGAAGCGTGCGGCCGCATCGCTCGCGGCGATGGCCGCGGCCAGGCCGGGATCCTGCGCGGCGCGCAGGGCGGCGGAGGCGGCGTCCCGCGGCTCGACGCGATAGATCTCGAGCACGGTCGAGGCGACCGCGGCGGCGCGCGCGTCGGCCTTGCCCGCCTGCGAGTCGTCGATGAGGCGGAAAGACGAGGACGCCGAAGCCGGTCACTCCCCGCCCGCGCGGGACGTTTCGCGCTCAGGCGGCGCGGGCGCGATCAGGCGCGGGCGGGAGGACTCGCAGGACCGGCGGCGCGGGCACCTCGGCGGGCGCGCTCAGCTCGGCCATGAGCGCCGTCGCCCGCGCGCGGAACCGCTCCACCGAGCGCAGCTTGATCTCCTCGTAGCCGCGGATCAGGTCCGGCAGCGCCGCGACCTCGGCCACGGTGCCGGCCGTCTCCGGTCGCAGGTGCGTGAGCGCGTCGGCCACGAGCGCGCGGTACTCGCCCGGCAGCGCGCGCTCGAGGCGGCGGACCTCGCCGTGGCCGAAGGGGTCGAAGGGGGTCCCGCGCAGGCGCCGCAGCGGGACGAGCGTGCGGAAGAGCGGCGTGGCCGAGCGGCGCAGGGCGAGCTTCCGCTTCATTCCCAGCGCCCGCAGGACGGGCGGGTGGAGCATGACCGCGACCTGCCCGCCGCGGCCGAGCTCGGCCTCGCGGCGCGCGCGCATCTCGGGCAGCAGGTGCAGCCGCGCGACCTCGTACTCGTCCTTGGGCGCGAGCAGCTTGAACAGGCCGCGCGCGTAGGCCTCGCTCACCCGGTCCTCCCCGCGGGCGGCGACGGCGGCCACGTCGGCGAGGAAGCCGCGCGCGTAACGCACGTCCTCGTAGGCGATGAGCTCCGCGGCGAGGCGCGTGAGGAGCTCCTCGAGGGCGGAGGGAAGCCCGGTCGCCTCGGCGACGAGCCGAGCGGCGCGGGGGTCGACGCTCACCGAGGCGGGCTCCGGGGCCAGCGCGGCGCGCACGGCCTCCGGGTCCTGCGCCGCCGCCCGGCCCCAGGCAAAGGCGGCGAGGTTCGTCTCGACGGCGCGGCCGTTCAGCCGGATCGCCTGCTCGATCGCCTCCGCGCAGAGCGGCAGGCAGCCGTGCTGGAAGGCGGCGCCGACGAGCAGCAGGTTGGCGGGCAGCGCGTCGCCGAACAGTCGTTCGGCGAGACCCTGGGCGTCGAGCGCGAGCAAGTCCTGCGCGCGCGTGAGCGCCTCCACCCGGCGCAGCGGCGTGCGCGGCGCCGGCGCGCGAACGCTCGCGTCGGTGACCATGCGCGCCGTGGCGAGGATCGAGGTGTCGAGCACGGCCACCGTGCGCGCGGGGTCGGCCACGGCGAGCGTCTCGGGCGCGGCCGCGCCGAGCAGGTCGAAGCCGAGGATGACGTCGGCCGTGCCGTGGCTCGCGCGGAGCTGGCCGGCCGGCGGGGCGTCGGCGATGCGCAGGTCGGAGACGACCGGGCCGCCCTTCTGGGCCAGCCCCGTCTGCTCGAGGCCGGCGGCGTGGCGCCCGTCGAGGTGCGCGGCCATCTGGAGGATCTGGGAGACGGTGACGACGCCCGTTCCGCCCACGCCCGGCATCCGCACGAGCACGTCTCGCCCGACGCGCGGCGCGGGGTCGGCGAGCACGACGGGCAGCTCCGGGGCCGCGGCCGCCTCCACCGGCCCGGGCGCGCCCGTCACGCGGACGAAGGCGGGACAGTCCCCCTTGAGGCAGGAGAGGTCCTGGTTGCAGGAGGACTGATGGATCTGCGTCTTGCGCCCGAACTCCGTCTCCACGGGCTGGACCGAGAGGCAGGAGGACTTCTCGCCGCAGTCCCCGCAGCCCTCGCACACCCGCTCGTTGATCCACACCCGCTCGGCCGGCGTCTCGGTCAGGCCGCGCCGGCGCAGGCGGCGGAGCTCCGTGGCGCAGCGGTCGACGTGGAGCAGGACGGTCACGCCCTCCACCTCGGCCAGCTCGCGCTGGAGCTCCGGGATGTCGTCGCGCTCATGAACGGTGGCCAGGGGGTCGAGCTCGCCGTCCTCGTAGACCTCGGGTGCCGCGGTGGTGACGACGATGCGCGCGACGCCCTCGAGCGCCAGCCAGCGGGTGAGCGCGGGGACGTCGAGGCGGCCCTCGGCGGCCTGGCCGCCGGTCATCGCCACGGCGTCGTTGTAGAGCAGGCGGAAGGTCATCCGTGCGCCCGCGGCCACCGCGGCGCGCACCGCGAGCGAGCCCGAGTGGAAGAACGTGCCGTCGCCGATGTTCTGGATGAAGTGCGGGTCCTCGGTGAAGGGCTCGAGGCCGAGCCACTGGGCGCCCTCGCCGCCCATCTGCGGGGTGCCGACGAGCTGACCGCGACGCGTCCCGGTGTCGAGCGCGACCATCGCGTGGCAGCCGATCCCCGCCCCCACGAGCTGGTCGGGCTCGGCGCGGGTCGAGGCGTTGTGCGGACAGCCCGAGCAGAAGTACGGGGTGCGGCGCTCGAGCGGAGCGAGAGCGAGGAGGGCCTCCTCGGCGCGGGCGAGCTCCGCCCCCCGCGCGCGAGCGGACTCCGGCAGCTCGGCGCGGGGCAGCACGCGCAGGAGCGCACGGGCGACATCGTCGGCGCTCTGGGACCCCGCGGCGGCGAGCAGCGGGCGGCCCTCGGCGTCCTCGCGGCCGAGCACGAGCGGCGCGTCGGGCAGGCGGTAGAGGGCGTCGCGCAGGAGCGGTTCGAGGAAGGGGAGCTTGTCCTCGACGACGAGCACGGTCTCGACGCCGGTCAGCAGCCGGCGCACCTCCTCGCGAGGGAGTGGCCAGGGCATCCCGAGCTGCACGACGCGCACGCCGAGCGCCTCGCGCTCGCCCGCGCCGAGCCCGAGCTCCGAGAGCGCGCGGAGCACCGCTTGGTGGCCCATCCCGGCGGCCAGCAGCGCGATGCGCGGGTGCCGGGGCTCGCAGACGATGCGGTTCAGGCCGGCGAGGCGAGCGTACGCCTCGGCCCGGGCCAGGCGCTCGCCGAGCTGATCCTCCTCGGCCACCAGGTTCGCCGGCGGCAGGAGCGTCGGGGCGGGGCCGGCCTCACGGCGCGGCAGCGCGGGCACGACGTCGAGCAGGCCGTCGAGGGGGACGACCGCGGCGGCGTCGGCCACGTCGGCGACGATCTTCATCGCGGACCAGAGCCCGGAGTGCCGCGAGACGGCGACGGCGTGCAGGCCAAGGGTCAGGAGCTCGTGGACCGTGCCCGGCGCGAGGACGGGCATGACGAGGCTCCGGCACATCGGCTCGCACGCGCTGGGGAGCGTCGAGGACTTCGAGAGCGGGTCGTCGCCCACGAGCGCTACGGCGCCGCCGAGCGGCCGCGTGCCCGCGAGGTTTCCGTGGCGGATGGCGTCGGCGGCCCGGTCAAGGCCCGGGTTCTTGCCGAACCACACGCCGGTCACGCCCTCCTTCGTGCGCCGATCGAGGCCCTCGAGGAGCTGCGTGCCGGCCACGGCGGTGGCGGCGAGCTCCTCGTTCAGACCGGGCCGGAAGACGATGCCCGCCGGGTCGAGCTGCACGGCGGCGGCGTGCAGCTCGCGGTCGAGGCCGGCCAGCGGCGAGCCCTGATAGCCGGAGACGAACATCCCGGTGTCGAGGCCGCGCCGACGGTCGAGCCGGCGCTGGTCGATGAGCAGACGGACGAGGGCCTGGATGCCGGTGAGGAAGACCTCGCCCTCCGTGGCCGCGTAGCGGTCGGTGAGCGTGACCTCCGGGCGGGCGAGCGTGGCGCTCATGCCGCCGCCGCGGCCGGTGCGGCCTCTCCCGCCAGGATGCGGGCCGCGCGAGCCTCGGCGACGCCGAGCGGCGTCGTCCCGGCCTCCTCGGCCTCCGCGAGGATCTCCTCAACCCGCGCGCCGATGCGCTCGAGCGCCGCGGTCAGGTCCCCCTCGCTCCAGCCCTCGCGCAAGCCGTGGATGTCGATGACACCGCCCGCGTTGGCGACGAAGTCGGGGACGTAGAGAACGCCGTGCGCGGCCAGGGCCTCGGCGCAGGCGGGGTCGGCGAGCGTGTCGTTGGCCGCTCCGCAGACGATGCGCGCGCCGAGCGCGGGGATCGTCCGGGGCGAGAGGACGCGCGCGATCGCACACGGCGCGAGCACGTCGCACGGGGTGCTCAGCGCGCGCTCGGGCGCGACGACGGTGGCGCCGACCTGGCGGGCCAGCCATGTCGCGCGACGCTCGTCGACCTCGGCGATGAGCACGTGGGCGCCGTGGGCGGCGGCGAGGCGGGCGAGGGCGGCGCCGACATGCCCGGCGCCCTGGACGAGGACCCGGACGCCGTCGAGATCGTCGCGGCCGTCGGCGTGGGCGACGCCGGCGCGGAGGGCGGCGAAGACGCCGGCGGCGGTGGCGGGGGACGGGTCCTCCGAGGCGCAGGAGACCTCGGCGCCGCCCGCCTCCATGGCGGTGAGGTCGGACGGCGAGGTGCCCATGTCGACCCCCGGGAGGTAGGCGCCGCCGGTGCGCGCCACGAAGGCGCCGAAGCGGCGCATGAGCCCGGCGCGGTCGGTGCCCGGCGCGGGGGCGAAGATGACCGACTTCGCCCCGCCGAAGGGCAGCTCGGCCAGCGCGTTCTTCCTCGTCATCGCCGCGGCCAGGCGGCGGCACTCGGCGATGCCCGCGGCGAAGCTCGGGTAGGGCCGGCAGCGCACGCCGCCGAGGCCGGGCCCGAGGGTCGTGTCGTCGATGGCGATGACGGCGCGCAGGCCGGCGTCGGGGTCCGAGCACAGCACGAGCTGCTCGCTGCCCCACAGATTGCTCTCCTCCATGCATGTAGCAATGCGCGCGCGATGAGCTCGCGCAACACGCTTCACATGAATCGCGCTCTAGTACACGCTTTCCTGCGCTTGTGCACGATCCGACTGGCGAAATCGCGCACCTCGCGCAACAATGACGCGGTGGCATCCTCCGTCGCGCTTGACGAGACCGACCGCGAGATCCTCTCCCTGCTCCGCCAGGACGCCCGCCGCACGATCGCCGACATCGCCGCGCGCGTGAACCTCTCCTCGGCGCCCGTCAAGCGGCGGATCGACCGGCTCGAGCGCTGCGGGGTGATCGCGGGCTACACGGTCGTGCTCGACCACGCGAACCTCGAAGGGGCGCTCGAGGCGTTCACCGAGATCCGCTTCACCGGCGACACGGACGTCTCCCACATCCTCGAGGCCGCCGCCCGCCTGCCCGAGGTCGACGAGGTGTTCGCCATCGCCGGCGACCCCGACGCGCTTGTGCGGATCCGCGCCGACAGCGTCGAGCATCTCCAGCAGGTGATCAACCAGCTCCGCCGCGACGCGAGCATCGTCGGGACGAAGACCCTGATGGTCCTCCGCGCCTGGAGCCGGGCGACGGGCGGCGTGCCCGGCGACGTACACTGACGGGCTCCTCGGGGCTATAGCTCAGTTGGGAGAGCGCCTGGATCGCACCCAGGAGGTCGGGGGTTCGAGTCCCCCTAGCTCCATGTCGCGGCGGCCGCCGCAGGCCTCACCTACGATCACGTCATGGCGTCGAATGCTGCGCTCCCCGGCGGCGACCTGGTCAACCGGGGCCTGGAGGACCTTCGCGCGGGGCGCGCCACCACCGCTGCCCTACTCGTGGCCATGGCGCGCCAGCGCCTGACCACCGTTGGCCCACGAGGTACCCGAGCTCGATGTGCGGCGGCCCTCCCACGCCCTCTACGAACTCCTGGCCGCCGAGGCAGCGCTCACGGGCGTTACGCCAGAGCCGCCTAGCGTGGCCGCTGACCATGCTGCGTGCTCTCGACGCGCGCCTCGGCACGGGCCCGCTAGGGCGAGCCCTGAGCGGCGCTTTGGGTCCGCCGTCGAGACGACGGTCATTGATCGCTCCCGAAACGCGTCCACGCCCGAGTCGGCACCCGGTGCGCAGTTGATTAACAGCACAGGTTCGGGTGTGACATCGTTCGGCGCCGTAAGATTCCCGTAGCCAGTGGCAGGCCATGGGCGCCTAGGATCGGGACGCCCACCGAGTACGCACGGACGCACCACCCGGGCGGCCTGCACGTATCCAGTCTCATGCCCGCCCAAACGTCAAGTTCTCCGACGGTTCGATCCGACCGGTCCCCCGGCGAGCGCCTCGCCCTCCTGCCCGGAGGCTTCGAGCCGCGCCATCTCGAGGCGCTGCGCGAGATCGCGTATCAGGGAAGCTTCGTCGCCGCCGCCGACGTGCTCAACTTCACGCCGTCGGCCATCTCACACCAGATGGCTCGTCTCGAGCGCGAGGTGGGTCTGCCCCTGTTCGAGAGGCGGCCGGACGGTACGAGGCTGACCCCCGCCGGGGACGCCCTGCTCGAGCACGCCGAGACGGTGTTCGCGCGACTGGGGGAGGCCGACGAGGATCTTCGCCGTCTGCTCGACGGCGGCACGGGCCGGCTCCGGGTCGGCTCCTTCCCGACCGCGACGGCGAGCTTCGTGGCCGAGGGCCTGAGTGAGCTCCAGTCGAACTTCCCGGACCTCGCCCTGCATCTGAGGGACGGCGAGCCGTACGAGAGCGCGGCCCTGCTGAAGTCGCACGAGCTCGACGTCGCGATCATCTTCGAGCTCGACTCCTGGCCGGCGACCACCGATTACGAGGGCAAGTCTCTCTGCGGCGCGCCGGAGCTTGAGTGCGATGAGCTCGTCGATGACCCGTTCCTACTCGTCGTGCCGGCGACCCATCGGCTTGCGTACGCCGGCCTGTGCGTCCTCACCGACCTCGGGGGCGAGGTCATCCTCGGCAGCCCGACCGGCTGCCCTCCCTGGGGCGCCGACCTGCGCCGCGCGTGCAGCCGCGCGGGGGTCGCGCTGACCTTCGAGGACTCCTACGAGACCACGGACTTCCAGGCCCAGCAGGCGATGGTGCTCGCCGGTCGCGGAGTCTCGCTCATGCCCCGGCTGGCCCTCGCGCACCTACATCCCGATCTGCGGGCACTTCCGCTGCGCGGCGCCCCCGTCCGCCACGTGCGCTTCGCGCGCCCCGCCGGCTTCCCGCCCAACCGGCCAATCGCCCGGCTGCTCGAGCTGCTGCGCGCGCACGCGACACCTGATCCGCGGGACCGGATCGATCCCCGGCAGCAGGCCGCCTGGCGACGCGTCCACATGAGCCGGGGGACCCTGCGGGCAGGGGCACTCCGCTAGCGCGGCAATCCGTCGCGCCGCGTGCCAATGGATCGGCCGACGCAGGTCTCCGACACCGCCCCTGCCGCTCGCTATTGCGGATACGCAAGCTCTCGCCCATGGGGGTTCTCGTCAAATGCTTGACGTCAAGCGCCTGTACGTGTTCCTGGAGATCGTCCGGCGCGGCAGCTTCAGCGGGGCGGCGGAGGCGCTGTCGGTCTCCCCGTCGGCCGTCTCCCAGCAGATCGCGGGGCTGGAGCTCCAGGTCGGGGCGCGGCTGTTCCATCGCCGGCGCCAGGGCCCCGAGCTGACGGACGCTGGCCACGTCCTGCTCGACGCCGCCGAGCGCGTGGTCGGACAGCTCGAGGATGCGCGCGCCGAGCTCGACGACCTGCGCCAGGAATCAGCCGCCGAGCTGCGGCTGGGCTCGTTCAGCACCGCGACCAGCTCATTCGTGGCCGGTGCGCTCATGATGTTCCGTGCCCGCGAGCCCGGCGTCAACCCGCTCGTGATCGACGGCTCCCCGGACGAGCAGGCGCAGCGGCTGCGGGATCGCGATCTCGACCTCGCGCTCGTCTACGACTTCGACTTCGACTTCACCCAAGCTCCCGCCCTCCCGGGTGCGACGGTCGAGCAGCGGTGGCGGGGCCTCGAGCTGCTCGACCTCTTCGAGGACGACTTTCTCCTGGTCACGCCGGCCGAGCACCACTTCGCCCGGCAGGCGCAGGCCACGCTGACGGATCTCGACGGCGCCCGGATCATGTGCCCCGACCCGCTCTGCACACCCTGGAGCGAGCATCTCAGCCGCCTGACCGAGCGGGCGGGTGTGGTCGTGCACTTCGATCAGAGCTACGCGACTACCGACTACCTCGCGCTCCAGGGCATGCTGGCGGCGACCGGCGCTGTCTCCTTCATCCCGCGGCTGGCGCTGGGCACGATGCGCGCCGATCTGGTGGCCGTGCCCGCCGAGAGCGCCCCGGTGCGGCGCGTCCGCCTGGCCCGCCGGACCGGTGGCTACCAGGCTCGGAGCGTCGGCATCATGGTCGATGTGCTCCGCGAGCTGGTCGAGGACCGAGAGCGTGCCCGGGCGAGCGGTCCGCGCGGGGCGGGAATCTGACAGCCTCTCCGCTTACGTGTGGTTAACCGGTCTTCACCTGCGCTGACAGGACGCGGACTCGGGGCAGTTGCTGCCGTGCGTACGAGCCCGTCGCCATGTGACGGCCAACCCCTGATGTGGCCTGCTTACCGGCGGGCCAGCAAGCGTCGTGTCGTTCTCCTGAGTGCCTGGTAGACAGTGGAATACCGGGCGTTCGCTCGGCATCCCACGCGCCGGCCAGATCGTCTCGCCCCGGTGCCACGCAGGTCAACAGGAGGCGTTGATGAAGGCCATATCCCGATCACGAAGGTGGCGCGCGGTACTCGCGCTGTCCGCCCTCGGCCTGACGGCGTCGACGGTCTCGAGCTCCACAGCCTCGGCCAAGGCCCCACGTTTCTCGCACGCGATCCACGGGCTCGGTCAGACGCGCGGGCTACTCCCGCGCAGGAAGCTGACCCTGGGCAGCGCTCTCCGGGTCGATCTCAGCCGCGAGACGGTCCGCCTGCCGATCTACCCGGGCAAGGCTCCGGACGGCACGCGCGTCTGGTACACGCTGCTCGACTCCTCCGACAAGGGCCTCGCCGACGATCTCGGCGTCAACTACGCCCCCAAGCTCGCGAACATGGCGATCGGATGCCCCGAGTGCGTGCAGGAGGTCAAGCTCGAGTCGCCCACCCCCGCCCAGAACCGGTTCGGCCCGGCGGTGCTGGACTTCGCGGGCGTACCCGACTTCAGCCCCACGCGCGTGGCCACGCCCGGACCGCAGGGCTTCCCGCTGAAGAAGTTCCAGCCGGGCGCCGTCGGAGGGCCGGGCTACAGCCCGTTCATCCGCATCGCCGGCTCGAGCGTCGTCTACAGCGCGCCGATCGTCGCGGTCGGGAACCGGGGCTTCGACGTACGGCACCACACCAACACCGCGGACCGCGTCCTCGGCGTGCACATCGCCCCGCCCTCGCCTCCCGGGAAGTTCCTCGAGTCGTGGGTGGACGTGCTGTTCATCAAGGGCTTCGACGCCGGGCAGCCCATCCTCTACCTGAGCACGGACGCCGGGCAGCCGCTGACCTCGGTGCTCGAGCGCGCGACCTACGTCCCCGCGCTTGACCGGGCGCCGTACAACGGCGGGGACGACTTCCTCGGCTCGGCGCGCGAACGGCTGTTCGGCTTCGTCAACGGCCAGTCCGGTTCCCGCAACCCGCAGTCACAGGGGTTCCAGCACATGTTCCTCGACGGTCACGGGAGCATGGACGCCTCCGCCCGCAACCGGGGCCTCATCAACAGCCTGCGGCGGGGCGGCGACGTGCTCAACGTCTTCGGGGACTTCCCGACGCTGACCGATCCGCGGCACGCAAGGGCCTACAGCCCGCTCTGGGACGCCCAGCTCGGGCTGTGGACCAAGAAGGCCGTGAGGCAGGGCCTGAACCGCCGGCAGATCGACGAGAACGCCGTGTTCAACCTGGCGGCCACGAGGCCCGACCTGCTGACGGGTGTCGACCCGGCGACCGGCGAGCCCAAGCCCTACGGAGCATCGGGGGTGAACATCAACTGCGCGGTCATCGGCTTCACGCGGTCGGCCCCCCGGGCCAACCTGCAGCAGCCGGTGCGCCACTCGCAGTTCCCCCCGCGCTAGACGGAGCGGCAATTTGACTGACCGGGGGGAACGCTTTGGCGCTCCCCCGGTCACGATCAAGACCTATGCACTAGCCTCGATTCGCCGGTAGCGCTCGGGGGCGGCGGGCGGCTGGGCGACCTGAAACGTCCGCCTGAGCAGGGAGAATGGTGGTTGCTGAGACCATTTTCTCCCGCTCAGGAGGCGCACCTTGAAGGTGATCGGACGTTC
>JBBQAA010000027.1:0-26413 GCA_038276395.1 Solirubrobacterales bacterium
ACGTCACAATTCCAGCCATGGCCGGACCTCCTCAATCTCTCTGGGGTCAGCCGGAGCCGTTCTCCGGCCAGACAAACCCCCGCGAGGAGCGTCCGGCCAACAACCCCGACAGTCAACCCCACGGGCCGACCACTACATAGGCTCTAGATGAGCGTCGGCCGGGGACGCGCCCTAGCTTCTCTGCCCGTGGACTTCGAGAAGTGGCAGGCCCTCGGCAACGACTACCTCATCGTCGAGGAGCGCGCGCTGCCCTGGCCGCTCACGCCCCCGCGCGTCCAGGCCCTGTGCGCGGATCGGACCGGGGTCGGCGCCGACGGGATCCTGCTGCTCTCCCCGCCCGCGGAGCGCGGGTTCGTCGCCCGCCTGCGGATCTTCAACCCCGACGGCTCGGAGGCGGAGCTCTCCGGCAACGGCGCGCGCGAGGCGGTGCTCTACCTGCGCCGGCGGGGCTGGGTCGAGGCCGACGTCTTCTCGATCGAGACGGCGGCCGGGGAGATCCGGCCGCACATCACGGGCCCCGGCTCCTGCCGGGTCGACATGGGGCGCGCGCGTCTGGCGGGGGAGGGGGACGTCCGCTCCGTCGGCCGCGAGTGGCGCTACCGCCACGTGCGGATCGGCAACCCGCAGACCGCGATCCGCGTCGCCTCGGAGACCGAGCTCGCGAGCCTCGCCCTCGCCGCCGCCGGCCCCCCCGTCGAGACCGACCCGCGCTTTCCCGAGCGCACGAACGTCTCGTTCTGGACGATCACCGGGCCGGGGCGGATCCGCGCGCGCATCTGGGAGCGCGGCGTGGGGGAGACCCTCGCCTCGGGAACGGGGGCATGCGGGGCGGCGGTGGCCTACGTCGAGGGCGGCGGGGATTCGCCGGTGACCGTCGAGCTCGACGGCGGCACGCTCGAGGCCGAGGTGGGGGAGGATCTCTCGGTCATCCTCTCGGGCACGGCGGCCCCCGTCTACGCCGGGACGCTCTCGGCCGAGGAGTCGGCGCGGATCGGGGCGCTCGCGTGAGCGGGGCGACCGGCGTCGCCGGCGCGCCCGACCTCGCCGCGCTCACGCTCGCGCTCGTCGACGTGCCCTCCGAGAGCCGGCGGGAGGCGGCTCTCTTCGCGCTCGTGCGCGAGCGGATGGAGCCGGCGGGGATCCCGTTCGCGCTCGACACCGGCTCGGCGCTCCTCTACGCCGCGCCCGAGGCCCGAGTCGTGCTCGCCGGGCACCTCGACACGGTCCCCGCCCAGGGGAACCTGCCGGGTCGCCGCGCCGGCGGCGTCGTCCACGGCCTTGGCGCCGCCGACATGAAGGGCGGCGTGGCGGTGATGCTCGCGCTGGCCGCCACGCGGCCCGACCTCGGCTACCTGTTCTTCGCCCGCGAGGAGCTGCCGGTGGCCGAGTCCGCGCTGCCCGAAGCGCTCGCGGGCTCGCCGCTGCTGCGCCGTGCCGAGCTCGCGATCATGCTCGAGCCCACCGACTGCGCGCTCGAGGTCGGCTGCCTCGGGAACGTCATGGCCGAGCTCGCCTTCACCGGCGTGGCCGCCCACTCGGCGCGGCCCTGGCTTGGGGAGAACGCCGCCCACGCCGCCGTGCGCGGCCTGGCGGAGCTCGTGGCCGTCGAACCGCGCCGGGTCACGCAGGGCGGCGCCGAGTACGTCGAGGTGCTCTCGCTCGTCGGCCTGCGGAGCGGCGTCGCGCCGAACGTCATCCCGCCCGTGGCGGTGGCCGAGGTCAACTTCCGCTACGCGCCGGACCGGACGCCCGGCGAGGCCGAGGCGCGCCTCTGCGAGCTGACGGGCGGGGCGGGGGAGCTCCGGGTCCTCTCCAACGCCCCGCCCGCGCCCGCGCCCGAGGACAACCCGCACGTGGCCCGGCTGCTCGCCGCGGGCGCGGGCCCCGTGCGCGCCAAGCAGGCGTGGACGCCCGTGGCCGAGTTCGCCGCGGCCGGGATCCCCGCCGTCAACCTCGGGCCCGGCGACCCTGCCTACGCCCACCGCGCCGACGAGCAGGTGAGCGAGGCGGCGCTCACCCGCGCCCACGGCATCCTGTCGGGGTTATGAGCACGACCCTCGCCGACCTCCCGCCCCACGCGCTGGCCGCCTACCAGGCCGACCGGGCGGCGGCCGAGCGGGAGCTGGGCGTCGACCCCGCGGCGGCCATCGACCTCGGCCTCGGCGACTCCAGCGAGCCCGTGGCGCCGCTCATCCGCGACGCCCTGCGCGCCGCGGTCACCGAGACGACCCGCTACCCGCCGACCGCGGGGCTCTCCGAGCTCCGCGCGGCGATCGCGGGCTGGGCCGGGCGCCGCTTCGGCGCGCGCCTCGATGCCGAGACCGAGATCCAGCCCACGCAGGGCTCCAAGGAGGCGATCTTCTCCCTCGCCCAGGTCGTCCGCGCGCCGGGCAAGGACCTCGTCGCGGTCACGACGCCGGGCTACGCGGTGCCCGAGCGCGGCGCGCGGATCGCCGGCCTCGAGGTGCTGGAGCTGGCGCTCGAGGAGGACCACGGGTTCCTGCCCGACCTCGACGCGATCCCGCCCGAGGCGTGGGAGCGCCTGGCCGTCCTCTGGCTGAACTACCCGAACAACCCGACCGGGGCGGTGGCGCCCCGCGCGCTCTACGCCGAGCTCGCCGGGCGCGCGCGCCGTCACGGGTTCGTGCTCGCCTCCGACGAGGCCTACACCGAGCTGTGGTGGGCGGAGCCCCCCGCCTCCGTCCTCGAGCTTCCGGATCTGACGAACGTCCTCGCCTTCCACTCGCTCTCCAAGCGCTCGGGCCTCACGGGCTACCGCACGGGCTTTCTCGCTGGCGACCCGGCGCTCATCGCGCCGATCCGCAAGTACCGCGCGATGGCGGGGCACGCCCCGACCGAGTTCGTGCAGCGGGCGGCGGTCGCGGCGTGGAGGGACGAGGCCCACGTGGAGGGGCGCCGCCGCGTCATCGGCGAGAAGCGCGCGGCGCTCCGGCGCTGCGGCCTGCACGTGGCGGGCTCGGCCGCCGGCCTCTTCCTGTGGGCGCAGGCGCCGGGCGGCGACGCCGAGCCCTTCGCCCGGGCGCTCCTCGCCCGCGGCGTAGCCGTCGTCCCCGGCCGCTACTTCGGCGCGGGGGCCGAGGAGTGGCTGCGGCTCGCGCCCGTCCCCGGCCTCGCCGCCTGCGAGCGCGCGGCGAGCATCATCGATGAGGAGCGGAGCACATGGAGGAGCTGAGAGCGGAGATCGAGGCGCTGTGGGCCGACCCGCGCGACCTCGCGGGGCAGGCCCGGCACGTCGTGGCGGCGATCGACCTGCTCGACCGCGGCGAGCTGCGCGTGGCCGAGCCGGCCGGGGACGGCTGGCGCGTGAACGAGTGGGTCAAGCAGGCGATCCTCCTCTACTTCCGCCTGCGGCCGATGCGGGCGATGGAGGCCGGGCCGTTCCACTACCGCGACAAGGTCGAGCCCAAGGCCGCCTATCCGGACGGCGTCCGCGTCGTACCGCCCGCCGTCGCCCGCCACGGGTCCTATGTGGCCCCGGGGGTGGTGCTCATGCCAAGCTACGTCAACATCGGCGCGCGCGTCGAGGCGGGCACCATGGTCGACACATGGGCCACCGTCGGCTCGTGCGCGCAGATCGGCCGCGACGTCCACCTGAGCGGCGGCGTCGGGATCGGCGGCGTGCTCGAACCGCTGCAGGCCGCGCCCGTCGTCGTCGAGGACGGCGCCTTCCTCGGCTCGCGGGCGATCGTCGTCGAGGGCGTGCGCGTCGGTCGCGAGGCGGTGCTCGGCGCCAACGTCGTCGTCACCGCCTCGACGCCGGTGATCGACGTGCGGGGCGAGGAGCCCGTCGAGACCCGCGGCTCGATCCCGCCGCGCGCGGTGGTCGTGCCCGGCACGCGGACGAAGGAGTTCCCCGCCGGGAGCTACGGCCTGCCCGCCGCGCTCATCATCGGGACGCGCTCAGAGGCGACCGACCGGAAGGTCTCGCTGAACGTCGCGCTGCGCGAGTACGGGGTGGCCGCGTAAGCGGCGCCGGAGGCCCGCACGGCGCCTCCTGGCTACTCCTCGCGGTCGAGCCGGCGCTCGGCCCACGCCTCGAGCCGGGCCTCCTGGGCCGGGTGGCCGCACGCGCGCTCGATCCGGGCCACGCAGCGGCGACCGTCGAGCTCGAGCGTGGCGATCTGGTTGTCGAACGAAGGGCCGTCGACCTCGCTCCACGTCAGCGGCGCCGTGAACGCGCCCGCCGCCTCGGCCAGGCGCCGGATGAGGCCCGCCACCGGCCGCGTGCGCAGGAGCCACTCCTGCTTCTCCTCCTTCTCGTTGAGCGGATTGCGGATGGGCGAGCAGGTCGCCTGCCAGACCGCGCTCTGGACGCCCGCCGAGACGGGGTAGCGGCCGGCCGCGAGGTAGGCGTGGTGGACGTCGCCCGACAGGACGGTGATGGTGGCGGGCGGGGTACCCCGCTCGCCGGCGCCCACGGCGCGCACGAGCTCGGCCAGCTCGAGGAACGAGCGCCCGAACGCCGGCCAGTGCTCGAGGTCGTAGGCCTGGCGCATCCGCTCGCCCACGAGGCGACCGAAGAGCGCGCCCCACGCGCCCTCGGCGACGGCCTCGTTCCAGCGCTGGGCGTCGTGGATGGCCGGCGCGAGCAGCCAGGGCAGCGAGGTACCGAGCAGGAGATGATCGACGTCGCCGGTGGCCGCCGCCTCGATCCACTCCCACTCCTCGCGGCTCGTCATGCGCCGGTCCTCCGGGTCGAGCTGGCGCCCGCCCCGCGAGTCCATGACCACGAGCCGCGTGCGGCCGAGGTCGCGGCGGTAGCTCCAGCGTCGGCCGCGGTGCTCGGCGTCGCAGGCGCGGCCGAAGGCCTCGAAGCGCGGCCACAGGTCCGCGTCCCCCGCCGGGCGCTCGGCGCCGCCGGTGAAGTCCCACACCTCGTCGGCGCGGAGCTCTTCGGGCGAGAGGTTCCCCGCGTGCTGGTAGATCCAGTAGGAGGTGACGGCGGCGGCGATCTTCGCCGGCCACCACGCGGCCTCGCGCTGCTCGACCATCCACGCGTGGGAGGTGTTCCAGTCGTCGAGGACGTCGTGGTCGTCCCAGATCATGACGCTCGGCACGGTCGAGTGAAACCACCGGACGACGGGGTCTGACCACGCGTCGCGGTAGAGCATCGTGTACTCCTCGAAATGCACGGCCTGGTCGGGCGGACCCGTCTCCCCGCCCTTGCGGCGCAGGTCGATCTCCGCCTGCATCAGGGGGGAGAGCTCGTCGGCGTAGACCTGGTCGCCGCAGAGGAAGATGAGGTCCGGCCACTCCGCGGGGTCGGCGTCCCGCATCCGCCGCGCGTAGGCCTCCAGTGCGTCGCGCTCGAAGGACCACTCGCCGGAGTCGGCGGCGTTCGTGAACGGCGGCTCGTGGGGCACGGCGACGCGGCAGGAGCCGAAGAGAAGCTTCACGGGCCGGTTCTCGCCGAGGGTGCGGATCCGCGGCGGCGGCAGCTCGTAGTCGGGCGGGGGCCAGGCGGTCTCGTCGTCGAGGGCGACCGTGTAGGGCGTTGTCGTGTCCGGCACGAGGCCCTCGAGGACGACGAGCGCGTAGTGGTGCCCCTGCACGTGGAAGGTCGGCGCGCGGCCGACGACCTCCCCGGCCCGCACCGAGACCGTGCACGGGCCGTCGGTCTCCACCCACACCGTGGCCTCGCGCTCGCCCACGAAGCGCAGGTGCGGGCCAAGGATGATCACCGTCACGCCGTATTCGTACCCGAAGCGCACCGAATCAGGCGCGGCGCCTCCTGCGGCGCGCCGGCGTGTCACGATCCGGCGATGGCCAACGTCAACGTCATCGGCGGCGCGATCGACACGGCGGAGCTCGGCACGACGCTCATGCACGAGCACGTCTTCGTCCTCACGCCGGAGATCCAGAGCACCTACCCCGGCTTCGCGGGCTGGGACCCCGAGCGCGGGGTGGCGGAAGCGCGGGAGCAGCTCCGGGCGCTCAAGGAGCTCGGGGTGGACACGATCGTCGACCTCACGGTCGTCGGTACCGGGCGCGACATCCCGCTCATCGCCCGCGCGGTCGAGGGCACGGGCCTGAACGTCGTCGTCGCCACAGGGATCTACACCTACAACGACGTCCCCAAGCCGTGGCACTTCCGCGGGCCGGGAACCGTCCTCGGGGGCGAGGACGACCTCATGGTCTCCCTGTTCGTCAAGGACATCGAGGAGGGGATCCAGGGCACGGGCATCCGCGCTGGGATCCTCAAGTGCGCGGTCGACGAGCCCGGGATGACGCCGGGGGTCGAGCGCGTCATGCGGGCGGTGGCCACGGCGCACCGGCGGACGGGCGTGCCGATCTCCACCCACACCCACGCGGCGACCGAGCGCGGGCTCGAGCAGCAGGCGCTCCTGCGCGAGGAGGGCGTCGACCTCTCGCGGGTCGTCATCGGCCACTGCGGGGACACGACCGACTGCGAGTACCTGGAGAAGCTCGTCGCCGCCGGGTCGTTCATCGGGATGGACCGCTTCGGGATCGACATCGAGGTGAGCTTCGAGGAGCGCGTGGACACCGTGGCCGAGATGTGCCGGCGCGGGCACGCGGGCGCGATGGTCCTCTCCCACGACGCCGCCGTGTTCATCGACTGGCTGCCGCCCGGGGCGATTCCCGCCGCGCTGCCCAACTGGCACTACCACCACATCCACGACGACGTCCTGCCCGCGCTGCGCGAGCGCGGCGTGAGCGAGGAGGACCTCGACCGGATGCTCGTGCAGAACCCCCGCGCGGTGTTCGAGCGCACGGGCGGGTACTGAAAGCTCCATGCGCGTCGCGGTCCTCGGCGGGACGGGCATGCTCGGCTCCCGGGTCGTCGCCGCGTTGACCGGCGCCGGGCACGAGCCCGTGGTCCTCAGCCGCCGGGCGCGAGGCGGAGAGGCGGAGCACCGGGTGGTCGACCTCGCCACCGGGGCCGGGCTCGACGACGGGCTGGCCGGGACCGGCGCGGTCGTCAACGCCGCCAACGACCGGCGGCAGGCTCGCGCCGTGCTCGCCGGGGGCAGCGAGCGGCTCGTCGCCGCCGCGCGGACGGCCGGGGTGGGGCACCTGCTGTCGGTCTCCATCGTCGGCTGTGACCGCGTGCCGATCCGCTACTACCGCACGAAGGTCACCCAGGAGGAGGCGGTCGAGGCCGGTGAGGTGCCGTGGACGATCCTCCGTGCGACGCAGTTTCCGCAGCTCCTCGACGAGGCGTTTCGCCGCGCCGCGCGTTCGCGCCTGCGCCCACGCGGGCAGATGCGCTTTCAACCCGTCGACCCGGCGGCGGTGGCCGCGCGGATCGTCGCGCTCCTCGAGGCCGGCCCGGGGGGTATGGCGCCCGAGATCGCCGGGCCGCGGGTCGAGACCCTGACCCCGCTCGGGGAGCAGTGGCGGGCGGCGCGGGGCAAGCGCTTCCTGCTCCCGCTTCCGGTCCCCGCGCTGGGCGCCGCGGGGCGGGCGCTCGCCGCCGGCGCGCTCACCGCGCCCGAGGCCGCGGGGGAGGGCCCGACGTGGGCGGAGTGGCTTGACGCGACGTGAGCCGCATCACGGCGCGCACGGCCGGTCCTAGACTTCTCCGTACTTGGCCAGCGGCAACGGACGCCATCCCCGCTACGCGCCCACGGTCCGCGAGAACCGGGCCAAGCAGCGTGCGCTCATGCTCGCGGCGCTACCCGAGGGCGAAGACCTCTCCGAGCTCGAGGAGCTCCTGCGCACCGCCGGCGTCGCCGTCGTCGGCGCTGTCGTCCAGCACCGGGAGTCGCCGCACCCCGACACGTACCTCGGCAAGGGCAAGGTTGAGGAGGTCAAGGCGCTCGCGCGCGAGGTGGACGCCAACGTCGTGGCCTGTGACGACGAGCTCACGCCGCGCCAGGAGCGGAACCTCGAGAAGGCGCTCGAGCTGCCGGTCATCGACCGCACGGCGGTCATCCTCGACATCTTCGCCGGTCACGCGGGCTCGGCCGAGGGCAAGCTGCAGGTCGAGCTCGCCCAGCTCGAGTACAACCTCGCGCGCATGCGTGGGCTGTGGACCCACCTCGAGCGCCTCGGCGGGGGGATCGGCACCCGCGGCCCCGGCGAGTCCCAGATCGAGACCGATCGCCGCCTCGCGCGCGACCGGATCGCCGCGCTGCGCCGCCGCCTGGACCACGTGCGGGACACGCGCGGCGTCCAGCGCGCCGAGCGCGAGCGCGCGCAGCTGCCCACCGTCGCGCTCGCGGGCTACACCAACGCGGGGAAGTCGACGCTCCTGAACGCCCTCACCGGCGCCGAGGTCGGGGTGCGCGACCGGCTCTTTCACACGCTCGACCCGTCGACGCGCACGACCCGGGTCGGTGGGCGGGAGACGCTGGTGACCGACACCGTCGGCTTCATCGCCAAGCTGCCCCACCAGCTCGTCGAGGCGTTCGGCGCGACGCTCGAGGAGACCAAGCGGGCCGACGTCCTGCTCCACGTGATCGACGCCTCGGCGCCCGCGGAGCAGCTCGAGGAGATGCTGCGCGCGGTCGAGGACGTGCTCGAGGAGATCGGCGCCAGCGAGCGCCCCCGGCTGCTCGTGCTCAACAAGATCGACCTCGTGGACGACGGGCGGCGGCGGGAGCTCGCCTTCTCCCACCGCGAGGGGATACCCGTCTCCGCGACGACGGGGGAGGGACTGTCCCTCCTGCTCGACGCGATCGAGACCGAGCTCGCCGGGCGGCTGCGCCGGGTGGAGCTGCTCCTGCCCTTCGCCGAGGGCGGGCGGGTGGCCGAGCTGCACTCGCTCGACGGCGAGCTCGTGCGCGAGGACACCGCCGAGGGCGTCCGCGTCTCCGCCCGCGTGCCGGCCGCCGCGGCGGCGCGCTTCGAGCGCTTCGCCGTCCCGGCGCCGCCGGCGTGAACCTGCGCGTCCGCCGCCTGCGCGCCGAGGCGCGCCTGCCGAGCCGGGCCCATCCCGGCGACGCGGGCCTCGATCTGCACGCCGCCGAGCCGGTCCGGCTCGAGCCGGGCGAGCGCGCGTCGGTGCCCACCGGCATCGCCATCGCGCTCCCGCCCGGGCACGCCGGGCTCGTCCTGCCCCGCTCGGGGCTCGCCGCGCGCCACGGGATCGCGCTCGTCAACGCGCCCGGGCTGATCGACGAGGGCTACCGGGGGGAGCTCCGGGTCCTGCTCCTGAACACCGACCGCGGCGAGGCCATCGAGCTCGCCGCCGGGGACCGCATCGCCCAGCTCCTCGTCACGCCGGTGCCGACCGTCGCCGTCGAGGAGGCCGGGGTGCTCGAGGGCACCGCCCGCGGCGAGGGCGGCTTCGGCTCGAGCGGGGCGTAGCGTGGCCGGCTCACCGCTCGCGCGTGACCCCCGCGCGGTGCTCGGCGTCGGGGAGGAGGCGACCCCGGAGGAGCTGACGGCGGCCTACCGCCGCGCCGCCCGCCGCTGGCATCCCGACCGCGCGGCCGAGGCGGGGGCGAGCGACCGCATGGCCGAGGTCAACGCCGCCTACGAGCTCCTGCGCTCCGGGCTCTGGCAGCAGCGGCGCCACCCGGCGCGGCGGCCGGCGCGAGCGGGCGCGGGCGACGCCGTCCCGGCCGCGGTGCGCCGCGCGCTCGGCCCCGAGCTGGCCGCGGCGCTCCGTCCCGGTGAGGCGGTCTGCCTCGTCACCCCGGCCGCGACGTGGACGAGCCCGCAGACGATCCTCGCCGCCACCACGGAGCGGCTGCTCTGGCTGCTCGACGACGCGCCCGTCCACCGCGTGCGCTTCGCCCGCTACCGCGACCTGGCGGAGGTCGGCGTGCGCGCCCCCCGCCTGCGGCGCTCGACGGCCGAGCTCCGCGCCCGCACGCACGGCGGCCGCCGGCTCGCGTTCTCCGAGCTCCGGCCGGCCACGGCGGAGGCGCTCGCGGCCCGCGCGCGTAAGAACGGGGTAAGCGCCGCAGACTATCCTTAGAGCCATGGAGAAGACTGAGAAGACCGACGCGGAGTGGCGCGCAGAGCTGACGCCCGAGCAGTACGACATCCTGCGCAAGAAGGGCACCGAGCGGCCCTTCGCCGGCCGGTATGTGCACGAGAAGACCGACGGTACCTACCGCTGCGCGGCGTGCGGCACGGAGCTCTTCGACTCCGGCACGAAGTTCGACTCCGGCACCGGCTGGCCGAGCTTCACCGAACCGAAAAACCTCGAGCACGTCGAGCTGAAGTCCGACCGCTCGCTGTTCATGAAGCGCACCGAGGTCCTGTGCAAGAACTGCGGCGGCCACCTCGGCCACGTCTTCGACGACGGGCCCGGGCCCACCGGCCAGCGCTACTGCATCAACTCCGCCGCGCTCGAGCTCGACCCCGCCGGGGAGTAGAGTGAAACCCACCGGTTCCCGGGAGTATCCGGCCGCGTTCTCGGGTAGGCCGATCGTATGGGAGAGAAGGCCAAGAAGAGTTCCAAGCGCTCGGGCATGAACGCCGACAGGTTCTGGTACGCGCTGCCGGGGCTGGCGATCATCGCGTTCTTCGTCTGGGTGCTGAGCGAGATGGGCGCCCAGTCCTCGGGCGGGACCCTGACGCGCCTCCTGCTCGGGATCGCCATCACGCTCGGCGGCGGCGGGCTGTTGTTCGGGCTGCTCACGCGCTTCGGCTCGAGCAAATAACATTCAGACGAGCTGACGGGCTGACGGCGCCGCACTGCCGAGCTCGGCGCGATTCCCGGGCGCGCCCCGGGCGAGAGCAGGGTCGCAGCGACGGGTGGGCGGCATTTCGCGCCGTGCAGGGACGCCAGCCCACCCCCGGGCAGGGCAGGCCCCCCCGGACAGGCACGCTTCCCCGGGCGCGGCAGGCTTCCCGAGCGCCGCGGCGGCCGGACACCTCAGGTCGGCTGGCCCTGAGCCTGACGGCCCGGCGGCGCATCTGCACGCCGCCGGCCCGCCGGCACAACCTCCCGGCGCTACTTCAGCAGGCCGTTGGCCTGCAGGAACAGCTTCGCCACGGCCATCGGGTCCTGCTTGTTCAGGTCGACCGCGGCGTTCATCTTCCGCATCGCCTCGGTCGTGAGCTTGGCGCTCACGGCGTTGAGGGTCGACTCGAACGCCGGGCCCTCCTTGGCCAGCAGCTTCTTCGAGACCACGGGGGCGACGTTCTGGAAGCCGAAGACGCCCTTCGGGTCGGAGAGCACCGCGTACTTGCCGCCCTGGAGCTGGCCGTCGGTCGTGAAGACGTCGGCCACGTCGACCTTGCCCTGGTTCAGCGCCTGGTACTGCAGGCCGATGGTCAGCGGCTTGAACGCGAAGTTCGTCAGCCCGTAGACCTGCTTGAGGCCGACGAGGCCGGCCTGGCGGGAGCGGAACTCCGGCGGCCCGGCGAGCCGCACCGTGCCGGCCTTCTTCAGGTCGGGGATGCTCTTCAGCCCCTTCTTCTTGGCGTAGGCCGAGGTCGCGGCCAGCGCGTCCTTGTCCTCGAAGGGCGTCTTGTCGAGTAGCGTGAAGCCGCGGCCCTCCTCGAAGGCCTTGGCCTGCATGTAGGTCTCCTCCGCGCTCTTGGCGAGCTTCGTCTGGTGCTTCAGCTCCTGGATGATCACCCCGGTGTACTCGGGGTAGAAGTCGAGCTTGCCGGAGGTCAGCGCCTTGTCGATCAGCTCCGAGGAGCCGATGTTCTTCTTCAGGCTGACCGTGAAGCCCTTGGCCTCGAGCGCCTGCTTGTAGAGCTCACCGAGCAGGAACTGCTCCGTGAAGTTCTTGTCGCCCATGGTGATCGGGGGCTTGCCCTTGCCGGGCTGACCGCTCGGGGCGGCCGGGGTTGAGGACGAGCTCGACGACGGTGAGGAGGACGAGCTCTTGCTGGACGAACCGCAGGCCGCGACCAGAAGGGCGACGGCGATGAGGCCTATGAGCATCAGGAGTGGGCGACGCACCTGAGCGTTCCTTTCGTTGGGGATGGGCATGTCAGAAGGCGGTGGCGGGGCCGACCTCGGGCGCGCCGCGAAGGCCGCGCGGGGTGAGCAGGCGCTGGATGCCGGCGAGCAGCACCTCGGCGAGGATCGCCAGGAGCGCCACCCAGATGGCGGCGGCGAGCACGCCCTGGATCCGGTAGGTCGCCTGGTCGGCGATGATGTCGCCCAGGCCGCCGCCCCCGAAGAAGCCGCCGAGGGTGGCGGTGGCGATGACGTACACGGTGGCCGTGCGGATGCCGGCGAAGATGAGCGGCAGCGCGAGGGGCAGCTCGACCCGAGCCAGGACCTCGCGCGGGCGCATTCCCATGCCCTTGGCGGCCTCGACGGCGTCCGGGTCGACGCCGGCGATCGCCACGTAGGCGTTCGTCAGCATCGGCGGGACGGCGAGGACGACGAGGGCGATGATGACCGTGGAGCGGCCGACGCCGACGAAGGGCAGGGCGATCGAGAGCACGGCGAGGCTGGGCAGCGCGCGGCCGATGTTCGAGATGTTGATGGCCAGGAAGGAGCCCCGGCGGAGGTGGCCGAGCCAGACGCCGAGCGGCACCGCGAGCACGAGCGAGATGAGCGTGGCGATCCCGGCGATGCTGAGATGGGTGAGCGTGTCGCGCCGCAGGAGGTCGAGGTTGTCCCCGATGAACGTGAAGGCGTGACCGATGTCACTCATCGGCTGCGCGCCTTCGCCCACGGGGTGAGCACCCGCTGGACGCCGAGGAGCAGCAGGTCGGCCCCGATCGCCAGGGCCACGGCGAGGATGCCGGCGGCGAACAGCTCGGTCTTGAACGCCCCTCCCTGGATCGCGTCGAAGATCGGCACGCCGAGGCCCTGGTTGATCCCGACGAGCGCGGCCACCGTGGCCAGCGAGATCACCGTCACCGTGGCGATGCGCAGCCCGGCGATCATGGCGGGCAGGGCGAGCGGCAGCTCCACCCGCCACAGCACCTGGCGCCGGGTGAGGCCCATGCCCCGCGCCGCCTCCCTGACCTCGCTCGGGACCTCGGCGAGGCCGGTGGTGAAGTTGCGGAAGAGGATGAGCAGCGTGTAGGAGACGAGCGCGATCTCCACCGTGAGGAACGTCAGGCCGGTGATGGGGACGAGGATCTGGAAGAGCGCGAGGCTCGGGATGGTGTAGAGGACGCCCGAGACGAAGGTCACGGGCGGCCCGACGCGGCGGTCGCGGTGGGCGAGCAGGGTGAGCCCGAAGGCGATCGCGGTGCCGATGGCGATGGCCACGGTCGTGAGGAGCAGGTGCTGGCGCAGCGCGGGCCAGAACGTGTTGCCCCAGCGCCCGGAGAACCAGCTCCAGCAGAAGGTGCCGTTGTCCCTGACGCACGAGGAGGCGCCGCCGAAGTTCGGCACCACGGTTGCGGCGATGAGCGCGTTCACGACTCGAGCGTGGCGGTGATGAGCTCGGTCGAGACGAGCCCCGTCACCTGGCCGTCCTCCTCGAGGACAGGCAGCGGCTTGCCGCCGTAGGAGAGGATGAGCGAGAGCGCGTCGCGCAGCGAGGTCCGCTCCTCGAGCGTCGGCTCGCCGTTGCGCTCGAAGCCGTCGGCGGGCAGCAGCTTCAGGTCAGAGACGCGGGCCAGCGACAGGCGCTTGAGCGAGCGGTCCTGACCGACGAACTGGGCGACGAACTCGTCCTCGGGCTTGGTCAGGAGATCGTCGGGCGTCGCGTACTGGGCGAGCTTGCCGCCCTCGCGCAGGATCGCGATGCGGTCGCCCATCTTGATCGCCTCGTCGATGTCGTGCGTGACGAAGACGATCGTCTTCTGGATCTCGCGCTGCAGGCGCAGGAACTCGTCCTGCAGGCGCTCGCGGTTGATCGGGTCGATCGCGCCGAAGGGCTCGTCCATGAGCATGAGGGGCGGGTCGGCGGCCAGCGCGCGGGCCACGCCGACGCGCTGGCGCTGCCCGCCCGAGAGCTGGCCAGGATAGCGGTCGCGCACGTCGTCGGGCAGGTCGATCAGGTCGAGCAGCTCGGCGATGCGCTTGGCCGTGCGCTCCTTCTCCCAGCCGAGCAGCCGCGGCACCGTGGCGATGTTCTGGGCGATCGTCAGGTGGGGGAAGAGCCCGATCTGCTGGATCACGTAGCCGATCTCCCGGCGCAGCTCGGCGGGGTTGCGGTCGCGGACCGAGCGGCCGTCGAGCAGGATGTCGCCGTCGGTGATCTCGATCATGCGGTTGACCATCCGCATGGCCGTCGTCTTCCCGCAGCCCGACGGGCCGACGAGCACGCAGACCTCGCCGGCCGGCACCTCGAGGGAGAGCTCGTCCACGGCAGGCTTCGCCGACCCGGCGTAGCGCTTGGTGGCGGACTGGAACTCCAGGGGCGCCGCACTCGGATACGACGACGGCCCCTCGGACTGGGCGGTGTTCGATCTGTTCACGGGAGGCGTCCCCCGCCGGGCTCTCGCCGGCCGGTGAGGAAAGTCTAACCCACCCCGGCGGCGGCCCGCGCCCCGGCGTGCGCGGCGTCCTCCAGCCGGTCGTCCAGGGGCGCCAGCTCCGCTCGGCCGAGCGCCTGTGCGATCAGCCGGTCGGCGAACCAGGCGTTCTTGGGCAGGAGCGGCCCGTGGAGGTAGGTGCCGACGACGTTTCCGGAGGGTCCGCCGATGACGCCCTCGGTGCCGTCGCGGCCGTTGTTCCCGTGGCCCGCCAGCACGCGGCCGAGCGGCCGGGCGCCCGCTTCGAGGTGGGTGCGCCCGCCGTGGTTCTCGAAGCCGGCGAGCACGCGCGGAGGACCGCCGTCGAGGGTGACCTCGATCGCCGCGTTGCCGATGAGCCGCGGGCCGTCCTCCCGGACCGTGCCCAGCGGGACGAGGCCGAGCCCCGGCAGCTCCTCCTCGCCCATGACGTAGGAGGAGCCGAGGAGCTGATAGCCGCCGCACACGGCGAGCACGAGCCCGCCGCGCGCCACGTGGGCGTGGACCGCCTCCCGCTTCTCCTCGGCCAGGTCGAGCGCGCACAGGCGCTGGTCGCGATCCTGCCCGCCGCCGATGTAGAGGAGGTCGGCGCCGTCGGGGTCGAGCGGCTCGCCGAGGGTTCGCCCCGTGAGCTCGAAGGGGATGCCCCGCCAGGCGCACCGGCGCTCGAGCAGCATCAGGTTGCCGCGGTCGGCGTAGATGTTCATGAGCTCCGGGTAGAGCGCGCAGACGCGGAGGGCGGGCTCAGGCACGGGCGAGGATCACCACCTCGGAGCCGACGTGGTCCTCCGTCGGCGCGATCCGCCGCCGCCCGGCGGGCACGAAGCCCGCGGCGCGGCCCTCGGCCTCGAGCTCTGAGGGGGAGACCCGCTCGAGGGTGATCGCGTCGTGCTCCTCGCTGCGCTCGCCCCGCGCGGGGAGCGTCAGCCGCACGCGCTCGATGGTCCAGCCCTCGGCGTCCTCCCTCACCCGGACGGGCTGGGAGAGGCGCGTGAGGCCGTCCTGGGTGCCGGCATCGGGCGGGGGCGGGATGGCCGTCAGCTCGTCCCACGGCTCGAGCGGGTCGGCGAGCGCCGCGGCGAGCCGCCCACCCGGGAGGAGGTGGCGTGCGGCGGCGGCGAGGAACGCGGCGCGGCCGGGCGCACCGCCGAGGAGCTGGACGGTCTGCATGGGGACGAGGACGAGCGCGACCGGCGCGGGCAGCGCGAAGTCCCGCGCGTCGGCCACGATGGTCCGCAGGGCCCGCCCGCCCGCCCGGGCGCGCAGGGCGGCGAGCAACTCCGCCTCGCGGTCGAGCGCGACGACCTCGACACCCCGGGCGGCGAGGTCGAGGGCCACGCGCCCCGTGCCCGCTCCGACATCGAGCACCGGGCCGCCCGCCGCCGCCGCCAGCTCCCGCCACAGCGGCAGGTCGGCGGCGTAGGCACCGCACTCGAGGTCGTGCCAGGCGACGGCGCTCACGCCGCGCTCCAGGCGGTGGCGCGCGCCCCGCGGCGGGTCAGGAGCCCCTGCAGCGCGAGCATCGCCGTATACGTGGGAAGGACGTAGAGCGGGCCGTCCCCGCTTCGGAGCGCCGCGTCGAGCGCGGCGTCGAGCGCCGGGATCACCGCCAGGCGCTCCGCCGGCACCCCGGCGTACTTCAGGCGCAACGCGAGCTCGGGCGCGCGGCTCCCGGCGCACGTGACGCGGCGGACCCGCGCGGTAAGCAGCTCGAAGTCGGCGTCCCAGATCCACGACACGTCGCGACCGTCGGCCACCCCGTCGTTCAGCACCCCGAGCACGTCGAGCGTCTCGCCCTCGAGCGCGAGCGTGCGGAGCACCTCGTTGGCTCCGGCGGGGTTCTTGACGAGCAGGATCGTCGCCGGGCGGCCCGCGAGCGCGACCGTCTCCGCGCGGCCGAAGGCGGGCGAGACCGCAGCGAGCCCGGCGGCGATCCCCGCCGGCGGCACCCCGAGCGCGTGGGCCAGCGCGGCGGCGGCGAGCGCGTTGTAGACGTTGTAGAGCCCGGGGAGGGGGAGGACGATCTCGGCCTCGCCCGCGGGCGTGGCCAGGGTGAAGCGCGCGGCGCGGGTCCCCTCGAGCCTCACGTCGCGCGCCGAGACCGCGGGGGCGGGCCGCCGGCGGCCGCAGCGCGGGCACGCGTAGATCCCGAGATGGCCGAGGAAGATCGCCTCGTAGGCGTAGGCGTGCCCGCAGTTACGGCAGTGCTTGGCGTCGGCGGCGTGCTGCATCTCCGGGCGCGCGAGCGAGCGGTCCTCGATCCCGAAGTACAGCGCGCCGGGGCGCTCGCGGCCGAGCTCGGCCACCGCCGGGTCGTCCGCGTTCAGCACGAGCCCGGCGTCCGTGCCGGCGACGACCTGCGCCCAGCGCTCGGCGATGGTGTCGAGCTCGCCGTAGCGGTCGAGCTGGTCGCGGAACAGGTTGCCGAGCACGACGACCCGCGGCGCAAGCGCCCGCGTGACCTCGCCGAGCCAGAACTCGTCGACCTCGAAGAGGCCGAGCTCGCCGTCGATCTCCGCGCCGGGACCCGCGGCGGCGAGCAGCGTCGAGGCGACGCCGCCGGCCATGTTGGCGCCGGCGCGGTTGTGCACGAGCGCGATGCCGTCGCGCGCGAGGATCGAGGCGGCCATCGCCGCCGTCGTCGTCTTGCCGTTGGTGGCCGAGATGACGACGCTTCCCTGCGGCAGGCGGGTGCCGAGCGCGCCGAGCGCACCCGGCTCGAGCCGGAGGAGCACCTTGCCCGGCAGCGAAGTCGCGCCGCGCCCCGTGGCGCGAGCGAGGCGGCCGGCCGCGCGGGCGATGAGGAGCTTCGGCGCGAGCAGGCTCACGGGGCGAGCACCCGGACGGCCGCGGGCAGCGCGCGCACCGTGACGGGCAGCTCGGCGATCGGGTCCCCGTCGGCGTAGACCGTAAACGGCCGGTCAGCCCGCACCGTCAGCTCCCGCGCCCGGCGCACCGTGACCTCTGGGTTTCCCACATGGGCGCCCTTGAACACCTTCGGGAGCTGGGAGAGGAAGCGCGCCTTGGAGACCGCGGCGGTCGTCACGACGTCGAGCAGCCCGTCCTGCAGCGACGCGTCCGGTGCGATGAACATCCCGCCTCCGTAGGCCTTGGAGTTCGCGGCCACGACCGACCAGCCGGTGAAGGAGGAGGGCTCCCCGTCCAGCTCGAGCGCGAAGCGCGCGGGCTTCCACGCCGCGAGCGCGCGCAGCGCGGCGTAGAGATAGACGAGGTTGCCGCGGATGAACGTCGTCTCGTTGGCGATGCGGTTGGCGTCGGAGTCGAAGCCGAGGCTGGCGATCCCGCAGAACGGCTGCCCGTTGGCCTCGGCGAGGTCGAGCGGGCGCGGGGTGGCGGTGGCGATGACGCGCGCGGCTCGGACCGGGTCGCCGGGGATCCGGAGCACGCGCGCGAGGTCGTTCCCGCGCCCGCCGGGCAGGATGCCGAGAACGCCGCCCGTGCCGATGAGCGCGCCGGCGACCGCGCCCACGAGCCCGTCGCCCCCGAGCGCGGCGGCGACCTCGCCCGCCGCCGCCGCCTCGGAGGCCAGCTCGCGCGCGTGGGGGAGGCCGGTCGTCCGGTGGGTGACGAGCTCGACGCCGTGCGCCCGGAGCGCCGTCTCCACGGCGACGAGGACGCGCCCGGCCCGGCCGCCGCCGGCCGCGGGGTTGACGATGAGACGGACCGGACGCTCGGGCACCCCGGCATTATCCTCACCGCCCGTGCGGCGCCCGCTCGCCCTCGTCCCGCTCGTGCTCGCGCTGCTCGCCGGCTGCGGATCCTCGCGGCCCGCCGCGAGCACGAAGAGCGGGCCCCCGGCGCGCCGCGACGCCTACGGCTGCCTCCGCGTTCCCGCGCCGAAGCCCAAGGGCCCCCAGCATCTGCCCCGGCCCGCCGGCCGCCTCGACCCCCGGAGGAACTGGACGGTCACCGTGCGCACGAACTGCGGCACGTTCGCCATGCTCCTCGACACAGGCCGCTCGCCCCGCACCGCCGCCTCCTTCGCCTCCCTCGTGCGCCGCGGGTTCTACGACGGCCTGACCTTCCACCGCATCGTCGCGGGCTTCGTCATCCAGGGCGGAGACCCGCTCGGCGACGGGCAGGGCGGGCCGGGGTACTCCGTCGTCGAACCGCCGCCACGCGGGGTGCGCTACACGCGCGGCACGGTCGCCATGGCCAAGACGCAGACCGAGGCCTCGGGCGCCTCGGGCTCCCAGTTCTTCGTCGTCACCGCCGAGGACGCCACGGTCTCCGCGGGCCTCACGCCCGACTATGCGGTCCTAGGGAAGGTTGTCGCCGGCCAGGACGTCGTCCAGCGGATCGGCACGATCCCCGCCGACCCGCAGCTCGGCACGCCGCGCGAGCCCGTGGTCATGGAGCGCGTGACGCTCGCCTCGCGCTGAGCGCCGGCCCTAAGCGCGGCCGGCCGCGGCTCTCGCCTTGGCCTGGCGGCGGCGGCCGAACCAGGCGAGCACGCCGATCACCGCGAGCACGAGCAGGAGACCGAGGACGATCCCCGAGGCGATGCCGGTCCCGCCGAAGGGCAGCGCGATCAGCTCGACGAGGCCGAGCCCGACGGCCAGCAGGACGACCACGAGCAGGACGATCAGGAGGTAGCCACGGATGCGCAGCGAGAGCGGCGCGCCCTCGGCCGGGGCGAGCAGGCCCATGACGCGCAGGCCGAAGAGCGCCCGTCGTGACGGGGCCTCGTGTCCGAGACGCTCGAGCGAGGCCTTGAGGTCGTCCGGGCGGCGCTCGGCCAGCGCGAGCGAGGCGTTGGCCATGCGCTTTATCCCGAGCCGCTCCTGCGGCCGAGCGGCGGCCAGCGCGCGCTGGAAGTGTGCGCGGGAGGCCTTGGCGTCGTAGCGCTCGGCCGCGCGCGCGCCGAGGATGGCCTGCGCGGCGGCGCGGAAGCGGGTCTCGGCCTCGAGCTCCTCGTCGGAGCGGGTCTCGAGCTTCTGCATCGCCGCCATCGCGCCGCGCTGCTCGATCCGGACGGGACGGGGCTTGGCCTTGGCCACGGTGCCAGTCTACGGAGCGAGGGCCAGAATGGCGGTCGTGCCGGTGCTCACGGAGCTGTCGCTCGCCGCCTCCGCCGAGGCGTGGTCGAAGCTCGGCTTCGCCGTCGGCTCAGGCGGCGTCGTGGGGATCGGGGCGACGGCGATCCTCCTTACCCCGGGCGGCGGCCGCGGCCTCTGCGCCTGGGGCTTCGCCGAGCCGCTGCCGGGGTCGCTCGACGGGATCCCGACCCGGGTCGCGGAGCCCCGGCCGCCCGGCCCGGAGCATCCGAACGGGGCCACGCGGCTCGACCACGTCGTCATCGCCACCCCGGACCTCGCGCGTACGCGCGCCGCCTTCGCGGCGGCGGGGCTCGCGGAGCGAAGGGAGCGAGAGGCGGGCGCGCTGCGCCAGGTCTTCTACCGCGCGGGGGAGGTCGTCCTCGAGCTCGTCGGGCCCGGGGCCGCGACCGGCACCGAGCCTGCACGCCTGTGGGGCCTCGTCGCCGTCGTGCCCGACCTCGACGCGCTCGCCGCCCGGCTCGGGCCCGCGCTCGGCGCGCCCCGCGACGCGGTACAGCCGGGGCGGCGGATCGCCACCGCGGGGCGCGAGGCGGGAGCCGGCACGCGCCTGGCGTTCATGACGCCCTGACATCATTCCCGCCGTGGATCCCCGCATCGACCCCGAGATCGCCGCCGCGCTCGAGCGCATGCCCGAGGGGCCGCTGGAGATCGAGGGCATGCGGCGCACCCACCTCGAGGCCACGCGCATCGTCTCGGGCGACGGGCCGCCGGTGGCCCGCGCGGAGGATCTGGCGATCCCGGGCCCGGCCGGCGAGATCCCCGGCTGCCTCTACGTCCCGTCTGAGGAGGGCCCGCCGCCGCCGCTCGTCGTCTACCTGCACGGGGGCGGCTGGGCGGTCGGCTCCAAGGCGTCCTTCGACCCGCTGTGCCGGACGCTCGCCCTCGCCGCGGAGGCGGCGATCCTCTACGTCGAGTACCGCCTGGCGCCCGAGGACCCGTTCCCCGCCGCCGTCACGGACGCCTGGGCCGCGGTCGTGTGGGCGGCCGAGCACGCCGAGGAGCTCGGCTGCGCGCCGGGGCGCCTCGCGGTGGCCGGGGACAGCGCCGGTGGCTCCCTCGCCGCCGCCGTCACCCGGCGCGCGCGGGAGGCGGGCGGTCCGCAGCTCGCGGCCCAGCTCCTCGTCTACCCCGCGATCGATCCCCGCATGGACAGCGGCTCCTACCGCGAGTACGGCGCGGGCTTCGCGCTCGAGGCCGAGGCGATGGCGTGGTACTGGGAGAGCTACCTGGGCGACGCCGATCCGGAGGACCCCGACGCCGCGCCCGCGCGGCTGACCGACCTCTCAGAGCTCCCGCCGGCGATCATCATCCTCGCCGAGCTCGACCCGCTGCACGACGAGGGCGCCCGGTACGCGCATGGCCTCGAGGACGCCCGCGTCCCGGTCCTGCGGATCGTGGTCCCGGGCGCCGTGCACGGGTTCTGGCGCTTTCTCGCGGTGTCCGAGCGCGCTCGGGAGACCGTGGCCGAGGCCGGGCGGCTGCTCGGCGAGACGCTCGCCGCCTGAGAGCTACAGCGCGCGCTCGCCCCAGAACGAGGCGTGGGGGTTCTCGTTGTAGTCGGGGATCTCCCGGTAGCCCACCGAGTCGTACAGCGCCCGCGCGTGGGGCTGGCGCGAGCCCGTGTCGAGCCGCACGGAGCGGTAGCCGAGGCGCCGGGCCTCGCCCTCGAGCGCAGCGAGCAGGGCGCGGGCGATCCCGGCGCCACGGGCCTCGGGCACGACGTACATGCGCTTTATCTCACCGGTTCCCTCGGCTCCGGGCAGGCACTTGACGCCCCCGACGCAGACGGCCGCCCCGCCGCGATAGCCGACCAGGCAGACGCCCCCGGGCGGCGAGAGCTCGGCCGGCGTCGCGCTCGGACCCCGGCCGCGGGCGGCCCCGTAGAGCGCCCGGATCTCCGCGCGCATGGCGGCGATGAGCGTCGCCGCCGGCGGGGCGGCCGGGTCCGCGGTCTCGAAGACCACGTCCGGCGCGCGGCGCGCGCTCACGCGCTCGCGGTGGAGGCGGGCAGCGCGCTCGCGCCGGCGAATGCCTCCGCGATGTGCGCGTAGGACGCGCGGCGCGCCTCGTGGTCGTGGGTGATCGTCACGACCATGACCTCCTCGGCGCCGTATTCCCGCGCGACCTGCTCGATCCCCGCGCGCACCTGCTCTGGGGTGCCGAGCACCATCCGCCGTCCGCGCGAGGCCCCGGCCGCGCCCTCGCGCGCGAGGAACGCGAGCGCTTCCTCGACGGGCGGGACGGGAACGAGCCGCCCGCGCCGCAGCAGCTTCATCGCCATGCGCGCGCTCGCGGAGAGCCGCTCGGCCTCCTCCTCGGTCCCGGCCGCCAACGCCCAGACGCAGACCATCGTCTGCGGGTCCTCCCGGCGCGAGGAGGCGGTCCAGGAGTCCCGGTAGAGCGCGGCGATGTCGGCGCCGCGGGGGTTGATGAAGTCGGCGAAGGCGTAGGGGAGGGAGAGCTGACCGGCCCACACCGCGCTCTGGGCCGAGCTTCCGAGGAGCCAGGGCACCGGCGTCTCGGGGCGCCCGGGCAGCGCGGCGGCGAGCCGGGCGAAGGGATGGTCCTCAGGGAGCGTGCCCTCGAGGTGGGCCAGCAGCTCTGAGAGCTGCTCGGGAAAGTCGTCGGGAGCGGCCTGGCGGCGGTCGCGCTGCAGCGCGTAGGTCGTCATCGGGTCGGTGCCGGCCGCGCGTCCGAGGCCGAGGTCGATCCGCCCGGGATGGAGCCCGGCGAGCAGCGAGAACGTCTCGGCGACCTTGAAGGGGGAGTAGTGGGGCAGCATCACGCCGCCGCTGCCCACCCGGATCCGCGAGGTGACGGCGGCCACGGGGCCGATCAGCGCCTCGGGGCTCGGGCCGGCCAGGAGCGGCCCGCCGTGATGCTCGGCCAGCCAGTAGCGGTGGTAACCGAGCTCATCGGCCAGACGCGCGAGGTCGAGCGTGCGGTGAAGGGCCTCGGCGCCGGTCGAGCCCGCCGACACCGGCGACTGATCGAGGACGCTCAGGCGCAGGCCGGACACCGCGCACACGGTAGAGGCGGTCAGTGGGCGTTCAGGCCGGGGCGGCGATCCTGCGCGCCATGACACGCTCGACGATGCGGAACGGGGAGGCCAGGAACATCGGGGTGGTGGCGGCGCTGGCGGCCGCGGTCGCGCTCGCCGTGCTCGCGCTCTCCTCGGGCGGCGGCTCCTCGGCGACGCTGTCCAGAGCCCGCAGCGCGAGCCCGGCCCCGGCCGCCGCGCCGAGCGCCGGCCCCGTCGCCGGCTCGGTCTCCGAGCACTCGTTCTCCTCGCCTGCGCTCGCGCGGCGGACGCTCTACGACATCTACCTCCCGCCGGGCTACCGGGCCGAGGCCGCACACGGGCGCCGCTTCCCGGTCCTCTACCTGCTCCACACCCCGGATCCGGTCCCCCTCAGCGCGCTGCGCCAGCGCGGGATCGCCGCGCGCGCGGACGAGCTCATCCGCGCCGGGGGGATCCGCCCGCTCATCCTCGTCGTCCCGCTCGGCACGACCACCGCCTACGGCGGGGACACCGAGTGGACCAACTCACCCGCCGGCCCGTTTGACTCCTACCTGCTCGACGCCGTGCGCTTCATCGACGGCCACTACGCCACGCGGGCCGACCGCCGGGACCGGGGCCTCGCGGGTTGGTCCATGGGCGGCTACGGGGCGGTCAACCTCGCGCTGCGCCATCTCGGGATGTTCAGCCTGGCCGAGAGCTTCTCGGGCTACTTCACCCAGACGCCCACCGGGCCCTACGCCGGCGCGAGCCCCGCCGAGCTCGCGGCCGCGAGCCCGTCCGCCACCGTCCCGCGCCTCGCGCGCCAGATCCGGCGCCTCGGCCTGCGGGCGTGGCTCTTCCAGGGCACCGAGGACGACGTCAGCGCCACCGACACGCGCGCGTTCGCGCAAGAGCTGGCGGCGGCCGGCGGCAACGTCACGGTCGACGTCGTGCCCGGGCGCCACAACTGGGGGCTCTGGACGAACGGCATTCCCGGCATGCTCCGGCTCGCCGATCGCACCTTCCGTTTCGGGCCGCGCTAGCGGCTGGCTCCGTCTGGGCTGATCAGGTTCCGCGGGCGGCGGGCTGGGAGGAATGCGGAGGCGGCGCCGGGGCGTGGGGGAGTGACCTGTCGTCTCTCGCCCCGTGGAATCACGAAATGCAGCCCAACCTCGGCGGGGCAGGCACTTTCCACCCTCACCACGTCGGTAAGGGCGGTACCATCCTTACCAGATGAGGATGACGGCGAAGGGTCAGGTCACGATCCCGCAGGCCGTGCGCGAGGAGCACGACCTGGGTCCCGGGGCGCAGGTCGAGGTCGTCTCGACCCCGGAGGGGGCACTCGTGAGGACGGTCCGCGCGCAGAGCCGCGGCGCCGAGCTCGTCGCCCGCCTGCGCGACACCGGCGACAGCGGGCTCTCGGCGGAGGCGATCCTGCGCCTGACCCGTGGCGAGTGACGACGCTCGTCGATTCGAGCGTCCTGCTCGACATCATCGCGCCGTCGCGCTGGCGAGCGTGGTCCGAGCAGCACCTGGCCGCTGCGGCTACCGGGGGTGATCTCGCCATCAACCAGGTCATCTACGCCGAGGTAGCCGTCGGCTTCGCGAGCCGTGAGCGCTTCGAGCGAGTGCTCGGCGGTATCGGCATGCAGCGCATCGGCATGCCCTTCGGGGCGGCGTGGCTCGTCGCGCGGGCGTTCGCTGACTATCGGCGCGGCGGCGGCTCGGGCGCGGTGCCGCTGCCCGACTTCTTCATCGGGGCGCACGCCGCCGCTTCCGGTCTCGAACTGCTCACGCGGGACCCCCGGCGAGTTCGTCGCTACTTCCCGGATGTCCGCCTGACCGCGCCGGACGCGCCGGCGAGCTGACCGGCGGGCGTGGTTCAACCCGCGGCGGGGACCGGTCGCTGCCTCGGCCCGCTGCCGCCGGCGTCCCATCTTGTCGATTCCCAGCGAAACGAGACCGCGATTCCCATCGGACTGAGACCGTTGGGTTTGTCCCTCGGTCGTCCGGCTGACTGGTGTTGAGCAGGTCTGGGCTAGGCGGCGTTCTTCCATTCGGGGTAGCCGTCGTTGAGGCGGCGGGCGGGGATGCCGGCGGCGGTGAGGCGGCGGACGGCGTCGCCGGCAAAAGCGCAGTATGGGCCGCGGCAGTAGGCGACGATCTCGCGGTTGTTGGGGATGCTTGACGCTGGCGTCGATCTTCGCGACGTGCAGATCGCCGCCCGCCACGCGGACCCGCGCACGACGATGCGCTACTCGACCGTGCTCGCAACAACCTCGACCGTCACCCGAACTACATCCTGGCCGTCATGGCCTCGGCTACCTAGCCGAATCTGCCAATGCACGGACTCAGGTCGAAGCCGCGGACCGGAGGTGCGCAGTCAACTGTGCGGCAAGCTCTACCGATGCTTCAATCTCCTCGCGGCGGATCGAGACACTCTCGATATTGAGGCCGAATGGCACGCCGAGTCGCCGACAGTAGTCGATGATTTCGACAGCTGTTGCGACGGCTTGGTCCAGGGAAGCCTGCAGCGGGTTCGTTGAGTGACGGAGGTCGTTCTCGATCCACCTCGGGACATCGACCCCGAGCCAGCGGAGGAACTCGAGGGTCTTCATCGAGCCGCACGCCGAGAACGTGAACACGATCGGCACCGGATCCTGGCCGCGCGCATCGCACTCGTAGCGGTAGTCGGAGACGAGATTCTTGGCGGCGTTGAGGTCATAGACGACCTGGGTCACGAAGAACCGACAGCCTGCCTCCTGCTTGGCGATGAGACGCAGGTGCTCGTTCTCGCGACGACTGTGTCGTTCGGGAATGGCCACGCCGCCCATGAGCAGGTTCGGATTCAGCTCGAAGCGCATCGCTTGGGCATCGGCGAGTGACATCGGGGCGACCGCTCCGCTGGAGGCGGCGCCGACCATCACGGTCAGCGTGCGGCGAGAGTCCTGCTCGGTGAGCCACGTGCCCAACTCATCGCGCTGGTGCTTGCCGACTGCGCGGTATACGATCACCGGGGTGTGCCACTGCTGGAGGTAGTCAGACCGGTAGTCGGACGGGTCGATAGTCGGACTGAATGGGAACGGCCGCTCGTTCGGATTGCGGGAACTCTCGTCGTCAATGTCGTACAGCACCAGGCCGTCGAGATCGAGGTGACGTATTCGCTCGATGGTGGCGCGGGCGATTCCAGGGAGTCGATCGGCAGCCGTGGACCGCCTGGGCGGTGTAACAGCGAAGAGTACGAAGCCTCCTTGCCCGGCGCTGATGCGAGTTGTGAGCTTCACGCCGCGACAGTATCGGTTCCCGACCACCGCTCGTCGCAGGCCGTGCAACCGGGTCAACCGTCCGGGCCTGCCTACTCGGGGTCAGTTTGCGGGCGTGGCCTGTCGGCAACGCCGGTCACGACGATCGGGTACGAGCGGCGCCACAAAAGGCGCTGCAGTTCGACAGCGAAGAAGCGTTCGTGGCGGCGCGGTCAACGCGTTCGTTGGCGCGATGGTCGGCCTGGAGCGTTCAACGCTGCCGCTCGTTGGCCGCGAGAGTTTTGGTGTCACGTCGGCGACCGCCGCATCGAAGGCGCGAACTCCGAAGAGACCGCTCGTGCCGACGGGTTCACCATCCAGGCAGCGCAAGCGATCTGGACGCTCCGCCAGCATCGCCGCACGCAGGACCGAGCACCCAAGACGACGGACCCCGGCGTGCGCTGGCTGCTCGACAACGACCTGGCCTACGAACACCCAGACGACGGCAGACCAGCGCTGCGCGCATGGCTACTGGACGCGATCAAGAATGACGCGTTCAGCCGAGGACCCAAGTTCAACGAGGACTACCGAATCCGATTCAGCAGCGGCCTCGCTCAACCAATCTCCGCCAACTACGCCCGGCACTCAAAGAACCCCTGCGCTACTTCCGAACTCTCACCCGGTGACGGCCGAACTCTCACCTGGTGACGGCCGAACTCTCACCTGGTGACGACCGAACTCTCAGTCCAGTGAGAGAAGCGGTCTCA